>JBEKKX010000015.1:0-57872 GCA_050010515.1 Bathyarchaeia archaeon | reverse complement strand
TTCTCCGTGTTAACTTTCGTGGGATAACTCATTTTACTACGACCATCTTAGAGTTTTAGCGAGTACATCCAAGTATGCAAATGTGCAAACGCTTAAAACTGCTAACAATAATTTATAGTAAGAGGAATGAATTAGTTGAATAATATCAGGGTTATGATTTTCATAGATGGTTCAAACCTTCATTGGGGAATAAAAAGTTACAACGAAGATAATAAAGTAAATCTGAAAATAGATTATACTAAATTCATTTCCCTCTTAGCAAAAGACAGAATAGTAGTTCGAACATTATATTACTGTAGCAAACCTATACCCCCTACATTACCCTCACAAGTTAGGTTTTTTGACTACTTACGGTCAATCGGGATACAAGTTCTTGACAAACCACTCAAAACAAGGTCGGACAGTACCACAGGAGCAGTTCGTTATGTTGAAAAAGGTGTGGATGTGGCACTGGCAACTGATTTAATTGGCATGGCTTGGGAAAATGCATATGATGTCGCCATAATAGTGTCTGGTGATGCAGATTATGCAGGTGCAGTTGGAAAGGTCATGAGTAAAGGTAAAAATGTGGAAGTAGCATCTTTTAGGAAATCCTTAAGCAAAGAACTGAAAGAAGCGGCTTTAACAAAGTGGTTTCTAGATGATTATATTCACCAAATAAAACTTTCATAGGTACTAAATACAGGCAACCCTTGAATTAGGGTTATCGCCTGATGCCTTATAATATGATTGTAGTGTAATACTAAACACTTTAAAAGCTTTGTGCCTAGCGCGGGTATACAACAATATTGTTCTACACAAGCAGAAATCACTTTTCTCAAATTTCATGGTGTTTGGCATTCTGTATTAGTGTTTTCCACTTGTTTTTTCCTTCTATTTATATTCCGCATGCTTCGGCTGGGGTTTTGCCGTCTAAGCCTTCATGCGGTCGGAAATAGCTCCTTAAAACGTAAAGTTTACCGAGTAGAAAAAGTTTATCCCACGAAAGTTAACAGTTGTGTTCTCTTAGTAATTCGTATCCCACGAAACTTAACAGAAAAGCCCGTCCCATAAGAACTTAACAGAACCAAGAAAGACATCATTTATTTATGAGGCATTATGCCGATGGCAACAAAAATCCAAAAAAGCTCTTTTTAATAAAGCAAAATAAAGAAAAATTTGAATTTAGACTAAAATAAAATTAACTCAAAAAGAGGAGATTTTTAAAGCAAACCTGCTTTAGCCTATTCTCCAAGGATTCTCCTGAAAGCAGGATACATCTCGGCTGCTCTTTCTTGCATTAACAATTCATAATACTGGTAAATGATACCCACCGACAGCAGTATGCCTGTGCCCGTACCGAAGGCGCCAAAGAAATTTGCAGACGCAGCTACACACCCAACGATGATTCCGCCGAGAACCGTGACTACAGGAATGTAACGTTTAAGGACAGCTTCTATGGGTCTTCCTGACCTGCGGTAACCAGGAATCTGCATGCCCGAATCCATAAGCTGCTTCGCAACTTTTGCGGGACCCAAACCGCCAACCTCAAGCCAAATCAACGAGAAAACAGCGCAGAAAGCCACAAGAATACCCAAGTAAGCAGCAGCCCTTAACGGGTTCAGCAAAACTTGTTCAATATTCGCTGGCGCAGTCGTAAAGAAAGCAAGCCCGCCTACAGGCACGATATTAGTACTAGCACTAGTACCAGTACCTGAAGTTGTGACGTTAAAGTCACCTATTATCCGGAATAAAAGATTCGTTCCGGGAGCAGGACGACCCTGAGAGCTCCATAGTAATTCTGAGAAGAAGTAAACGTTTGCAAACAATGCTGACGCAAATATAACTGGAAGGTTAGAAACGTACAGCAGTTTAATTGGATATCTACTTCTGAAGCCTTTGTACCCTGCATAACTCATAGGAAGCTCAATTCTAACTCCATTCAAATAAATAACCACCAAAAAGGCCCCAATAGTAGCAAAGAGCCCAATCAAAGACGGATAAACTCCAGAAGCAGTCCCAACTACCCAAGACAAAAACGTCTGCCCATGGCTAAGGTAAGCTGAAAGAGAACCCACAAACAGACCAGTAGTCGGCGAAAATGTATCCCAAATAACACTCTGAGCAACGCCAGCCATGATAAACAAGCTGATTCCGCTGCCTAGTCCCCAGCCCTTCTGAACAAGTTCATCCATTAACATAACAATTACGCCAGTGCTAAGAAGCTCAAAGAAAATAACTAGCGTTGCAGATCCAGTAATCGTACCGAACATGCCGCTTATAAGGTACGCAGAAGTCTGAATGCCTGTGAGAAGAATAGTGAACACTTTACTTGCAGAAGTGAATAATCCTCTATCCTCAGCATTCGACATGTCACATTCAATAATAGAGGAACCAGCAAGCAACTGCAAAATCAAACCAGCCGTAACAATAGGCCCAATACCCAACTGCATCAACGTTCCATTATTCGAAGCAAAAATAACTCTCAATGAACTAAACGAGCTTTGAGCTGATGCTGAAATACCGTAAAGCGGGATTTCAGCCATAACAAGATAAATAATTAAGACAAGCCCAGTCCAGAAGATTTTCTCGTTAAAACTTACCTTTCGCTCAGGCTTTTTAATTTCAGGTAAAACTCTTCCTATTGGTTTGAAGAGTCCAAGGAATCTTCCGGGCATTTAGTAACTTTACTCTCCGTTGACTGGGGAGCCTAGGATTTCTCCGCCTGCCTTCTTGATTTTTTCAGCCGCCGATTTTGAGTATGATGACACTTGTACGGTTAGAGGTTTCGTGACTTTACCTGTGCCTAAAAGTTTTGTGTAGCCTAAGGCTGTTAGGTCGATTTGAGGTTTTTCCCCTTGACTTGTTTGTGCTATTTCTTCTACCTTTTTGAGGTTAATCGTGTTTTCGTGGCGATGAAGACTTTGGGGTGAGGTGAAGCCATTTTTACCGAAATAATCAGGTTCTTTGGTTACGACATAACTCCATAAGTGTTTGTGTCGTCCAACTTTCCTGTGCCCTTTGGAGCCTGAGTCTCGGTGTTGACCTACCCTTCCGTAGCCTACTGTTCTTGAGCCTCTAAATTTCCGTATTTTTCTTAATTTATGCGGCATTTTGATCAGCTTCTTTATTTATGGCTGTTTCAGCTTTTTTAAGTTTGATTTCTAGCACACCGTTCTTGAATTTGGTGTACATGACGTCTGGAATCACTTCCTTCGGCAGATTTAAACTTTTATAGTATCTGCGATCTTTCGATTTCGCCGAGAGGATAATTTTTTGATTCTTTACATGAATTTTGAGGGTTTCTTTATTAAAGCCTGCGATCTCCGCTACAATCGTTATATAATTATTTTCTTGGAATATATCGATTAACGGTTGTGGCTCCTGGAAATTGCGTTCAGCAAAGCTTTTAGATGGCCGAAAGCTTGAGTGAACAGCTATTGATTTTAGACGGTAAGCATGCTCAGGTTGAATTATTCGTTGTTTTTTGCTTTTTGCCACTTGGTTGTTAAAATCTAGCCATTTACGGTTTTTTGTGCTTCTACGCCATTTTGCGCTCGTGTCTTTCCCCCTCCAATTAACTAACGAATTTCTTCATCGACACTATAAAACGTATCGCACAGAAACAGTGAGAAAACACGCATTAGCCCTAAAGCAGTTTACCCATGAAAATGATGATTGCATGCTATTCTGGGTCAGGAAACTCGAGCGCTCGGAGTTTATCACTATCAAAAAAAACAAGAAAAGATTAAGCTAAATAAAAAAACTATGTTAAACGGGAGATTAAATCATGCGTTTTACTAGTTCGTTTATTGCTTCTCCGCGGTAGCCTGCTTCGCCGCCTGCCTTAAAGCCTTTCTTGGTTTTGCCCTTGTAGCCTTTGCTTGGCGGATGCAGCCTGAATAGTGGCTGCACATCTGGCAGTTTCTGGAATTGCACTTTGCAACTCACTATGGCTTCTGCAAGGTCATCGATGGATTTGTATCCTGCTTTCTGGATGTATTCATCTGTTAGTTTTTTGTCGCCCGCTAGCCTTGCGCGTTTCTGAAGCATCATGGCAACGGTTTCTTTTGAGGGTTCGCCATATGTGACATAGCTGTTTACGCGTTGCAGCATTCCCTTATAGGCAGGTCGGCTATCTATGAGTACTGCATGGTTAGTATGCAGTAAATGCAAGAAGTCAAGGGTTTCTCTTGTTTCCCGCTGGGCACTAATTGTACCACGAACTTTAACGACGACAAGGCACTTGCACTCTTCAGTTTTCTGCGCCATCTTATTTCACCCAGTCCACTTGAGTAATCAAATTATAGGTCTTCCGTAAACCATCAAAGATCGCGTAAGCGTAAGACGGCACTGTCCGTGTTGAACCGTAACTTCTCATCCACAAGTCTTTCACGCCAGCTAAGCCAAAGATGACTTTGGCTACTTCGCTTGAAACTAAGCCTAAGCCTCTGGGTCCTGGAACAATAATCACTCGTACGCCGCCGCATTTCCCTTCAACCTGGAACGGCACTGAATGAGGTTTACCGCAACCGCATTCCCAACTTCCGCATCCGCGTTTTACTGGAATAATGTTTAAGCGGGCGTTGACAGCAGCCTTCTCAATAGCGTTTCGCACTTGACTGGCTTTCCCTGAGCCTAAGCCGATGTAGCCGTCTCTGTTCCCAACGGCAACTATGGCTTTGAAACGGGATTTTTCGCCAGCGTCAGTTTGCTTCTGCACTAGGTTAACGTTTATGACTTCTTCTTGAAGATCAGGAATCAACGAATCAACGATTTGAGGTTCAGAAATTTTTATGCCGCTGAGAAAGACATCTTCAATGGTGGTAATTTTGCCTTCCTGAATCATTTTGCCCAAACGGGTTTTAGGAATCCATGTTTCTAAGTTAGTTCGTCTTTCCTTTTCCATTCGACTCATGCTTTCTTACCACCTTGCTTACTTGCCTTTTCTTTTGGTGCCGCTGGTTCCTTTGCTGCAGTCTTTGGCTTTGCTGCTGCTTTCTTAATGGACGCCTTTTTTTCCTCGACGGAAGCTTCTTCCACAGCAGGTGCCTTTTTCTCTTCAGTTGCTGGTTTGGCAGCCTTAAATGAGCCTGTGATTTCAGCCTTCACTTTAGTGAAGTGCTCAGAGATTTTTTCAGGCGCAATACCCTGCGCTGTGTACTTTGAGAATTTGGCAGTATACTCTTCAGACCCAGCGCCTAAGCTTTTAGCGTACTTGACTATGTGTTCGCCTTTCATGCGTTCCTTAACAATCTTCTCTTCGCTGTGAGGAACATCCACACCAGCATCCAAAACCCCGCTCAGTATAGCAAAAATTTTTGAGCCCTTGGTGGGAGAAATCAAGCCAATATCTAAGATTGCTTGTTCAACGCCTTTAGCTTTCGCCTTTAAACCGCAAAGCAAACCTGTAAGATAGGCTGCGGGAACATTGCCAGTTGGAGCCTTCCAACCGTAATTTTTGACGAGTTCACGGCTGTTGGCTGAAGCTAAAATCTCATCACCATGCGGTTTAGCAACCGTTATTTGTACTGTAACATTCTTTAATGATGCTCGAGTAACAAGCCGAGGCTTTCCAGAAATAACCAGAGCCTTCCGCGCTTGGTAATCAGTTTTTCCTTCCCGCCTGCGTCTTAATTGCACACGGTAATTGCCGCTTTTTGCCATCTTAACGTTTCCTCCATAAATCATTAGCTTTTAAATTGCGCTCCAGTTCAGCTATAGACTGGAACCTTCCGCTGCCAGCCATCCTGTAATACTGGCTGTATGTGGCTTCAGTTATGATTCTGCTAGCCTTCAACTCGCGAAGCTTACGCCTCAGAGACCTGATCTTTTTCATCCATGCCTCTTTCTTAGTTACCTTAGCGTAGCCAGCGCCAGTGATGCTGCCGGGACCGCTACGCCTGCCCTTACGCTTTTTCTCTCGGATAATTTTTGCTCTGGATCTGCTTACGCCTTTCTCAGGCAGAGAATCAATGATTTTCTCGTGAATTAGCTTTCTAACTTCTTCGCGTGTAATTGCGCCTTCAACATCATCCATCCGTTCAGGATCAATCCACACGCGGTTTTGCCCAATCTTTAAGATTTGAGCCGCTAACCGTCTCTGACTGCTTAGGTTCGTCATTGTTCCTCTTCTCCTTCCTCAGGTTCAGGCTTGGTTTTCTTTGGTGCTTTTTCTTTCTTTGGTGCTTTTTCTTTCTTTGGTGCTTTTTCTTTCTTTGGTGCTTTTTCTTTCTTTGGTGCTTTTTCTTTCTTTGGCTTCTCCTCTTCTTCCTCGACTTCTTTCTCTTCGGTCGCTTCTTCTGTTTGCTCCTGCTCTTTTTCCTCGCCTTCAGCTGCTTCCTCTTCTTTCTTTTCAGTTTCTGGTGAAGCTTTGAAATTTAAGATTTTAATGTTAAGTTTTTTGGCTTCGGCAATAATTAGGGCGCGCTTTCTTTTGCCGACTGTGTGCGCTATGCGTGCGGCTTGAGTATTAGGGTCAACAGTGGATAGGTCTTTTACATTGTAAACTAAAACTTCCCTGTATCCTGATGGATGCAAGCCTCTGGCGATTTTTGGTCCCTTATAACCAACGCTTACGCCGGCTGGCCAACCCTTGATTTTTCGTCTAATCTTATTATCTAATCCTCTGGGTCTCCGCCAACTTAAGCTGAACCTATCATACTTCCAGCTTTCAGCTCTCACGAATTTAGGTTTCTTGTTTTTAGCGCGTGCTCTAACTTTAAGTGCTTTTTGTGATAATGATGGTTTCTTTTCAGTCTTTTCGGTCATTAGGCAACTCCCTCATTTCTTTCATACACGTATATGCCGTCAAGGAAAACACGTGGGTCTTTGCGCCTTACTCTTGTAGCTTGTTCAATGTTAGCAGCGGTTTGGCTTACATCTTCTAAGTTTACGCCTTCAACAATGATGTCTTCAGGTTCAATTTTCACTTTGACATCGCCGATTATTTTTACTCTGCGTGCCCTGCGTTCACCAGTAAAGTTTTCAATCAAAATAGATTTGTCTTGAATCTTTACTGAAATTGGGAAGTGCGAGAACACGATTTTTAGTTTATACGAATAGCCTTTTGTTACTCCAGTAATCATGTTTTGAATGTGCGAGTATATTGTTCCTACAAGAGCGGCTTCCTTTTTGCGTGGCCACTTTGCCCAAACGCGAATATTTTTGCCCTCGCCTTCTATTGCGATTGGAGCAAAGGAAAAGTCGCGTGTTAAAGACCCTTTGGCACCCTTAACGTTGATTTTTTTGCCTTCTAGGCTGACGTCTACGTTATCAGGAACCTGAATAGTTTTAGATACTTCTGGAAGCCGCATAAATTACACCCTAATACACGAAGGCTAACAGCCTTCCTCCAAGATTCTTTTCTTCCGCATCCTTGTGTGCTATTACGCCTTTTGAAGTGGAAACAACCATTATCCCTAAGTCTCTGGAGGGCAAGTACTTCTTTTCCCAATCTTCAAATTCACCCACTTTAGCTGGGTAGCGTGGTTTAATTGGTCCACACTTGTTTATTCTGCCTAATAGTTGAACTTTGAATTTTCCAGAGCGTCCATCGTCGATAAACTCGAATTCGCCTATGTAACCGTTAAGTTGCATTATGCGTAGGACTCGCCCCAAAAGTTTAGAGGCAGGACTAATTATGCATTCACGCTTGTTTCGCATTTCATTGTTTACGATGGTGATCAACCCATTTGTTAAAGTGTCCATGTTTTTTAGCTCCTACTCATATTTTTTGAACCCAAGTTTTGGGGCTGCTTCTCTGAAACAGTGCCTGCATAAATATAAATTGTACCGTCGAATAACTGGCCCATAAGAGCCGCATCTGACGCATGGCCGTGAACCTTTGCCGTATTTTCTTTCTTTCTTCAATTGTTGTTTTCCCATACATTCAGCCTCTGTTTAAACGATTTCGACTCCTAACGTTTGTTTGACGAAGATAATTGATTCTTCAGGTGTTAACATGTGTTTACGACCAATGGCTTGCTTCTCTCTGCGTCGAATTTTCACTCGTTGCCCTGGACGATTAACAGAAACACAAATATCCATTCCAAAGATGCCTATGTCAGGGTCATATTTTACACCTGGAATTTCAATGTGCTCTTTAAGACCGAAAGCAAAGTTACCATGCACATCAAAGGAAGACTTTGAAATCTTGTTATCAACGACAGTTAACACTTTCTTTAGGAAGTCAATTGCCTTTTGCTTTCGCAGAGTTACGACAACAGCGATTGATTCTCCTTCACGTATGCCAAACTCACGGATAGTTTTTTTGGCTTTTTTCTTTATCGGCGTCTGACCCGTTATTTCTTTGAGCACTTTATTAGCTTTTTCAAGTGGCTCACCTGATTTTCCAACGTTAAGGTTCACCACAACTTTTTCAATTCGGGGCTTAAGCATTGGATGCTCTTCCCAACTCTTAACTAAAGCAGCTTCCTCAGACAACCGCAGATGCCTCCGGTACACCTATTAGTGGTTCAGCTTCACCTATGGAAAAGATGAAGTCTAAGATTGTTTGATAACGAACCCCACTCGCGTCTTCTATAACTACTAGGGCTTGCCGTCGTTTTTTAGCCTCAGTCTTTTCTATTTCAACTATTTTGCCTTGTTTGCCAATGTTTTTTCCGCCAGTAATCACTGCTAAGTTTCCTTCCTTGGTTTTCAAGCTAAGAACTACTTGTTTTTCTGGATAAGCGATTTTTAGAATGCCAAAAGTGTCGTAGGTGACTTCTGCCGGTTTTTTCGGGTCTGCAACTTTTATGAGCATGTTTGAGCCGTCATGAAGTGCGATTTGCATGCCGTTTTTAACAGTGGTTTTATCTTCAACGCGGACTAGTTTGAAGTTTGCTTCTTCTTTGCTTATTGGATTTAAAACCAGTCCCTTATTGGACGGCATCACACGGTAATACTTGTTTGCATCAGGCATGGAGATAACATCCATCAAACCGACTGGAAAATCATCTTTTTTCCTGACTTTTCCGTCAACCTGTACTTTGCCTTGAGCAAGTATCAATTTGCCTTCTTTCCTTGTTTGCGCAATGCCAAGAATGTCTCGAAGAACTAGCGCTAACGGTAGACAGTTCTGGAGCGAGTGAGAACCAGATGAGGGCTTCACTATCCAAGGCAGTTCTTTTCTGTGAATTGGCCAGAACCTTGGAGCTGGCTTACGTTTCAGCCTTGCTGTTTTTCCTTTTTTACCCAAAATTATTGTCCTCCCTCAGTTTCTTTAGAGGCTTTACGTTTAGCACGCGGCTTAGGCGCCGTTTTCTTGGCTGCCGCCTCTTTTGCTGGTGCTTCTTTCGATGCAGCTGCTTTTTTTGCTGCTGTCCTTGGCTTTGCTGCTTTTTTAGCAGGCGCCTTTTCTTCTTCCACCGGAGCTTTTTCCTCGGCAGGTTTCTTTTTCGCTGGAGCTACTTTTTTAGCGGTAGGTTTCTTGGCGGCAGGCTTCTTGGCGGCAGGTTTCTTGGCTGGTGCTTTCTTTGCTGCTGGAGTTTTTTCCACTGCCTTCTCTGCTACTTTCTCAGGAACTTGTTTTGCTGGTGCTTCTTCTTTTGCAATTTCAGGCGCTACTGCCTTTTCTTCAACAGGCGGTGCTTCAACAGGTGGTGCTTCTACAGGTTTTTCTTCTTTTATCTCTTCAACCTTTGCTTGCGGCTGCTTTGGAGCCTTTTCAGCTTTCTTTGATGGCTTTGCTTTTTCTTTTTCTTTTTTCTCAGGCTTTTCTATTTCCTTCTTTCTGTCAAGAATGTCTTTTCGCCATTTATCGTCAAGGTTGAGATTTCTTATTTCAACTTTGGACGGGTGAACTGGGAGGAAAATGTTTGTTCCATCAACCTTTTCACGTGTGAACCCTTCAATATAGATTCGGTATTTTTTCGTGTCAACGCGTGAAACTTTGCCTTCAAAGCCCTTGTTGTCTCCGCGTTGAATGCGAACTGTGTCGCCCTTTCTTACTGGAAGAGTTTTTGCGCCTCTTGAAGCAGCAAGCTCGTTTGATAGGGGAGCCGCCATAAGCTTGTGACGCAGGTGAGCAGGAGCGTTAAAAAGTTTTTTTCGTTGTTTACCAGGATTTTTTACTCGTTTAGTATCTTGCATCATCTTTGCACCTACACTATTATGCTTGAGGCACTTGCAATTCTTGGCCATCTTTCGGCTGCCTCTCTAGCTACTGGACCTCTTATTTCTGAACCTTTCATTTCACCATCAGGAGTAATGATTACTGCCGCGTTATCTTCAAACTGAACCCAAACACCATCCACGCGTCTGAAAGTTTTTCTTTGACGAACAATTACTGCTTGGAAAATCTTTTTCCTCATGTCAGGCGACCCTTGCCTAACAGAAACCGTTACTTTATCGCCTACAGTGGCAGATGGGTAACGTCGCAGACGACCTTTATAACCCATGGCTTGAATCAAGCGCAGTACTCGTGCACCCGTGTTATCGGCGCACTTTAATTCTGAACCTGATAAAAGACCACGGCTAATTTTTTGTCCGTGTGAAAGCATTCCTTTTGCTACAAGTGCTCTCTGTTTTGCCTTTGCCGCCATCTACTTTTCCTCTCCTAATTTTTCAACCACAACAAAAGATACGGTTTTGCTGACTGGTCTGCACTCGGCGATTCTTACTCTGTCGCCTTCTTTAACATCGATACAAGGTGGGTTATGAGATGCAATGTGACCGTGCCTTCGTTCGTACCGTTGGAATTTCGATGAGAACTGTAAGAATTCTCTGTCAACTATAACGGTTTTATCCATTTTAGCCGTGTGGACTATGCCGTCGAGCACACGCCCTCTTATTGCAAGAGTCCCATGGAATGGACAGTTTCGGTCATCACATGTTTTTTTAGGTTGCTTAAAAGATAATGACATTACCATAACCTCTTGATGCTTTTTTTAAGTCGATCCTCAGATCTGCCGACTAAAAGTTTACCGTCAATCTCTACAACTGTGCCATCATCAAACTTAAAGTTGAAGACGGCTGATTCTTTAATTACACTCTTCGTTTGCCCTTCCCGTAGGAAAGTGAAAGTGTTTTTTGTTTCGCCAATGACTTTGCCGCTTAAGCCAACGTAGCATTCATGAGGGCTTCTGGCGACTTTGCCTTCAGTGCCAATAAACTCATAACGAATAATATCGGGGGTTACTTTCATTGGGAAGTCTCCTCAGTTTCTTTTTCAGCCTCAGGCTTCTTTGCTGGCTTATCCGCTTTTTTCTTTTGTTTCTTCTCAGGTTCCTGGAAGACTTTCCTAATGCCCAATTTATTCTCGTTTTCCACTGTTAATATTTGAGCGATTGTTTTTCGCAGTTCCCTTACTCTTGTTGGGTTTTCAACTGCTCCGCCTGCGTTAATCATGGTTCTGATACGGGATAGTTCTACGCGTAAATCAACAAGTTGCTTTGTTCTATCTTCAGAGGACATGTCGACGATTTCTTTGATTCGCATTTTTGCCATTTACTTTTTTGCCTCCTCTTTTGGTTCCTCTGCGATTTCTGTTGCTTGCACTTCTGCTTCTGGCTCTGCCTGAGACTCTTCTTTAGTTTGAGGTGGTGCTTGCTCTGGAACAGCTATTTTTTCTTCCTCGGGCGCTACCTCGAGAATTTTGATTCTATCAGGGAAATACGCGTCCGGCGGCATGATTTTTACTCTTACGCCGATAATGCCTGGTTTTAATTGTACATGAGCTTCAGCCTTTCTCATAGCTACTAAAGCTGGTTCTCCGCATCGTGGGAAGTAGCCAGCTCTGAACTTTTCAAAACGTGCTCGTTCTGTGCTAAGTTTTCCGCTTATAACTATTTCAGCGCCAAGGGCACCTGCATCCATAACTTGATTTAATGCCCAAAAACCTGCGCGCCTAAAGTGAACGCCTCGCTGAAGCGCTGAGGCAACTCGTGACGCGACCACGTAAGCGTTGAATTCTGGAACTTCGATTTCTGAAACTGAAATCTGAGGATTGGAAACTTTGAAGTTTTGCTCTAGGGCTGAAGCGAGTTCTTTTATTGTTTCTCCGCCTCTGCCGATGACTAAACCTGGACGCATAGCGTAAATTACAACATGTGTTCCAAGCGGAGTTTTGGAAATGTTTACTCCGCCGTATCCGGCTCGGTCAAGTTTTTTTTGTAAAAATTCATCTATTTCTGTTCTTTTGATTGATTCTGTTATAAAACGTTTGACTATGCTCATTTATTGTTCTCCTTGGGCGGTGGGTTTCTCGTCTAGAACTATTTCGACATGCGTTGTAGTGTCAAATTTTGGTGAAGATCTACCGTGCGCTCTTCGCGCATAACGCTTCAATTTCATGCCTTGATAGGCTGCTGCGTGAATTATGCGCAACCTGTCTACGTCTAAACCTTTATTTTCAGCATTAGACTGGGCCGATCCTAGAACGTCGAGGATTTGTTGTGAAGCTTTAATTGGGTATCGTCCACAAAAGCTATTTACGAGCCCATGGCGATGGGGCAGTTTTTTATTGTATCTTGTGTAGGGAACAGCTTTCTTTTTGGCTGCGACATCCCGCAAATACTGTTTCGCATCGTTTAGCATCATGCCTTTGATTGCTTTGCAGACTTCTCTTGCCGCTTTATGGGATACTTTGAGTTCTCTACCGCTTGCTTTCGCTGTTTTTTCTGGATCAAGCATTTCTTCGATTATTGAGTATCCCCATTTTGGCATTATTACATCTCCGATGCGCAATCAAACACGTAAAAGCAATTTATATGGCTTTCCGTATCACAACTAAGATTTTAGTCTAAACCGACTAGTAAAGTTCCCCGAATAGAGGGATGAATTTCGTTTCGCGAGGTGTACAATTTTGGGATTGCGTTTAAGCTTTTATAGTTTTGCCAAAAAAAGGTATTAGTTCTATATAGTGGCGTTTTTTGTGTTGTTGGCTCTGATGTTTACGGTTGAAATCTGAGTAAAAAAAATGTTTAACAAATTAGCTGATTGTGAAAATAATTATGTTGCGACTTTTGCCTGTGTGAAAGTTGCGACTTTTTGAGGCGAGGTTTGCTGGATTTCGAGGTTTACGTGGTTAAGCTGAAACTAAGACGTTTGTGTCAAGGACCATTTTCATTCTGTGGTTGTCACTTTGAACGTTTTTTCTTTTGCCTATGCTCATGGATTATCTGGTTTATCTCGTCGTTTGAAAGCTCGCCGTATTTTGCGATTCTTTCATCGACTCTTTTGTACATGGCTTCAAGCTCTTTTGATAAGTCAGGCTCTTCAAATTTTTTCAGTATAACTGAGTCATTGTACGCATAGACGAGGAATTTTGTTTTAGGTTTCAAGCCCATTCGTAACCTTATTTTTGCAGGTATAACAACTTGGCCTTTTTCACTAAGAATCGTAAGGTCGGCTTTTTCATTCTGAGCCATTTACATTACCTAACGTAATCTTACTTTCTTACCTAAAAAAGCTATCTCTTCACTAACTAAAAATGGCAATTTTCTAAATGTTAGAAAAAGTTCGCGCCTGTACCATGCGGGTTCAAATCCCTCCCCGCCCGCCACAGTACTTAATTTTGGTCCTATGTCTTGCTCGTTTCAGCAAAACACTTTGCTTTCAGACTAGCGTTGCATTTGTGTCAAAAGCAGTAATGCGCTCTAAAGCCTCATTTTCTTTGCCGCTTCTTTAGGTATCGGATTTTCGATGATAAGACCTCGCTCCTTGCATAGTCTAGCGATATGGGCGTCGTTGCTTACGATCACGGATATCCCATTTATTTCTGCAGAAGCTATCAGGTTCGCGTCAAAAGACCTGACCTTGTGAAGTTTGGCTATTTCTAGGGCTTTTCGGGCGATATCAACCGTTAAGGGTAAAAGTCGTATTCTTTTGCTTCTAGTCAGCGCATCAAGTTTATACGATGCTTCTTCCCTTTCCACACCATAATCTTCTACTAGTGCATGATATGCTTCCAACAGATTCGCAGTAGCGATTGCTGCATTTGTCTTACCGTGAATTGCATTCTGCAGTAGCGACCAACAGTATGGGTGAGCATCATGTTTCTGGAAGAGAGCGTAGGAAAGGATATCTGCGTCGATAATTCTCATCGTTTCCAAGCCTTCTCCCGCGAGAAAAGCTTGTCACATGCTTCTGGGCTACCCGTCTTACAAGGCTCTCTTAGAGAACGAATTGCCAAATCGTCTTCTTCAGTTAACGGAATCAGCTCGATAGCGTCTTCGCGGGCTACCAGTTCTAATTTACCTTCCTGCGAAAGACCGTATTTCTCTCTGATTTCTTTTGGTATGACTATGCGTCCTTGCTTGTCAATAGCGACTTCCAAATGGAATCACCATATGCCATTACCATCACTTCCCCTATAAGCTCTTCGATTGACTCAACTTCAAATGTTTGTTCCATAACGTGGTCTCAATTGTTAAGACAAGCCGTTGAAACTTGAGATATCTTCTTTTTTCATAAGAATCCACATATCGGCAAACACACCATAAAAATTTTCCTAAATTGCAGCAAGCGCTCTATCTTAATGCTCAGCACACATAAAGCATCAGCCGCCTATTTGGGGGTTTTTTCGTTTTGAATAGTTCATATTTCTAAAACGTTTATGTTTACCTACGCGATATTTGCTACTGCACTTGAATAATAGGAAGCAATTGAATGGCAACTAAAAACGAGAAAATCACGATGCTGCATGGCGCTGGAGGCACAGTCATGCACAACTTAGTCAAAAACTACATAGTAAAATATTTTGGCGGCTTAGGTAACGATGCTGAGGTGCCGCTGGAAGCGATGGATGACGCCGCAGTCATCGGCGACGTCGTGTTTAAGAGTGATTCTCACGCAGTTAAGCCAATTTTTTTCCCAGGCGGCGACATTGGACGCTTGGCAATTTCAGGCACCGTTAACGATATTTCAGCAATGGGCGCACAACCTTATGCGTTGGCTTGCGGGTTTATTTTGGAAGAAGGCTTGCTACTCTCGGATTTGGAGCGGATTTTGGTGAGTATGCGAGAAACCTGCATCGAAGCAGGCGTTGGCATCGTCACGGGCGACACTAAAGTGGTTGAGAAGGGCAGTTTAGGCGGCCTTGTCATGAACGTTTCAGGAATCGGCAAAAGAACCCCAGCCTTAGACAGCGACATAAAAGTGGCGAGGCAATACCGAAACGTCGCTTCGCGCTGGACACTTGACTCGAACCTTGTGGCGGGCGACAAAATAATCCTGTCAGGAACCATCGGCGACCACGGATTAGCAGTGCTTTCGGCGCAGCAGGGATTGACTTTTGGGAGCGGAATTAAATCTGATGTGAAACCGCTTAACCGCATGATTCAACGGCTTTTGGGCGAGGTTGGCGGAGTTGTCGCTATGAAGGACCCGACCAGAGGTGGCTTAGCTGATGCGCTTAATGAGTGGACTGAGAAATCGAAAGTTGGCATATTAATCAACGAAGACAAAGTGCCCATCAGAGAGGACGTACAGGCGGCATGCGATATGCTTGGTTTAGACCCACTGGAAGTTGGGAATGAGGGAAAAATCATAATTGGCATCGTTCCTCAGAAGGCTCAGCAAGCCCTAGAATTTTTAAAGCAGACGGAAGAGGGAAAAAACGCGCAGATAATCGGCGAAGCCACAACACAATTCAAAGGCGCCGCCATGCAAACACTGGTAGGCGGCAAAAGAATAATCGCAAGACCCATAGGCGACCCAGTGCCAAGAATCTGCTAAGCCTCGGTAGCCACGTTTTTCGACCAAACCCTGCAGGTGCCTTCACTGCTCACCATGCATGCGCCAACAGGTTTCTCAGGCGTGCAGGCTTTCATGAACATGGGACACTGGTTCGGTTTGATTTTTCCGATGATTACAAGGTGGCATTCGCAGCCAAGCAGGATATCTTTGCCCTGCTCTACATGGACACCATATTTTAACCTTGCATCGTAATCTGCAAGCGATTCACGCAACTGCAATGCTGAGTCTGGAAGTCTACCGATGCCACGCCAGTTGCCGCCTGTAACAGTGAATGCTTTATTCATCATTTCCAGCGCCCGAATGTTGCCTTCAGGCTTAACCACACGCGGATACTCATTCTCCAGCTTAGCTGTCCCTTCGCTCTGCTGCTTTACAATCATATAAATAGCCATCAACACGTCAATGGGCTCAAAACCAGCCACAACCGTAGGCATCCGATAAACCCTTGGAAACAACTCATAAGGCTTCAAACCAATAATCGCGCTCACATGCCCTGGCGCAATGAAACCGTCAATCTGCAAATCGCCCACACCGAGCAGCAACTCCATGGCTGGAGGAATCAAACGGTGAGAAACTAGAAAACTAAGGTTTTTCGGCGGGTTGCCGAGCGCTTCAACCGCCGTTGACGGAGCAGTGGTTTCGAAACCGACCGCGAAAAACACGAACTGCTTCTGGGGCTCATGTTTTGCCATTTCAACCGCGTCAGAAACCGCATATACAATTCTGACGTCAGCGCCACCTGCTTTAGCTTCTAAAAGCGACATTTTGCTGCCTGGCACTCGCAACACGTCACCGAAACATGTGACCACGATGCCCATCTGCGCTAACTGTACAGCTTCATCAATTTCAGCCGCTGGCACAATGCAAACGGGGCATCCTGGACCAGCAATAACCTCAACGTCCTCAGGCAAAAGACTACGCAAGCCATAATGAGTTATAGTCCACTCGTGGGTTCCGCAGACATGACAGATTTTTGTTTTTCCAGCTTTCGGTGACAAACTTTTGATTTTTGCCGCTATATTTTGCGCCAGTTCGGGGTTTCTGAACTTTAGGTTTTCAGCCATGCCTATCGCTCACCCGCCGCTTTATTCTGAGCTAGCTTCAAGAATGCTATTCCATAAGCTCAGGGTTTCTAAGGCTTCTTTTTCTTCAATAACTTGAATAGCATAGCCAGCGTGAACCAGAACGTAATCGCCCACTTTAGCCTCAACAAGCGACACGTTAACTTCTCTTAAAACGCCTTGACCGAAATCCACGTTGGCTTTGCTGCCATCAATGTTCATTACTTTGGCGGGAATTGCTAAACACATACTTATCAATTATTAAGCACGCATTAAACGGCGATAAAAAGAAATTGGTCTAAAACCGTGAAAATCCACCTACAACTGCCTGACCGAACGAAACCCCCCCATCTCCAGCTGGAACAGCTTCATGAACCAGAAACCTCAATCCAGCTTCCTCAACAGTCTCACGCATGACTTTAGCAAGTATCTGATTGCAAGCAGCGCCACCCGAAAATCCAACGTCTCTAACGCCTAGCACCAAAGCTTTCTCTACCGCTAAAGAAGCTAAACCTTTTGCTAAGTAAGCATGAGCAGAATAAGCTAAATCGCCTATGGATAATTTTTCTTTGTTTTCGAATATTGACCTCAGCAAAGTTGTAGTATCCAGCGTGTCTCCATGCACAATGGGCTTTAGGCTTAAAGCGACCTTGCCATTTACCGCCGCTGATTCCAGTTTCATGGCTGGTTCACCCTCATAACTGCGCTCGTAACATACGCCTAAAACGGCGGCAACAGCGTCTAAAACTCTGCCGCAACTCGTAGTTTCAACCGTTCCAAAGCCTCTTGAAAGTTGGCCAATAATCAGGTTGGCTTCAGTTTCGCCGAAAGGCAAATGCCCACTGTTCTGCATCAGCCAAGGCTCAACCTCTACGCCAGCTTTAGCGAGCATTCCAGCGGCTACACGCAAGGGGTAACGGCTAGCCACATCTCCACCAAGCAACGGTTGCGGTTCCAGATGCCCCAGCCGCTTAAACTTCGCCGACTCACGCGTGCAAAACAAGATTTCGCCACCCCAAGCCCCGCCGTCAGTTCCGTAGCCGTACCCGTCGCAAACAACAGTAACAGCCTCTTCCAAGTTGTGTTCAGCCATTAAACCGGCGGCGTGAGCATGGTGATGTTGCACCTGAATCAGCGGTGAACCGTCCGCTTCCGCCATCTCTTTGGCAAGGATGGTCGTTGTGAATTTCGGGTGC
The DNA here is from genome assembly GCA_050010515.1 of Bathyarchaeia archaeon. Classification (GTDB taxonomy): domain Archaea; phylum Thermoproteota; class Bathyarchaeia; order Bathyarchaeales; family Bathycorpusculaceae; genus Bathycorpusculum. The sequence goes on along the minus strand of JBEKKX010000015.1, from coordinate 39,934 downwards.
AAATCGCAAACCACGGTTTCCGCATGACAGTTAGTTAACTGGTAGAGGTGATTTGTGGCTTCTTGAAGAAAAACGCGGGTTTCTACGTTTTCTACATCGCCGATGTGTTGGCTGATGAATGCTTTATCATCAAGCAAAACACAGGCTGTGTTGTTTAGTTCGCCGCCTAAACCGACGACGCACCGTTTTGATTTAGCTTTGAGCCTGATTGGTGCTGGAGCGTAACCTCGGCTTCGCCTAAGAAAAACTTGGCGATTTCCATGAAGGCGCATGACTGAGTCGTCGCATCGGTGGGCAATTTTGCGGTTGTGAAACAAAAAATAATCCACTGTGCCGCCTAATGTTTTGAGTGCTTCATCGTTATCTTTCACGATAGGCTGATTTGGCGGGTTGGCGCTGGTCATCACAAATGCCGAGTCATCAACTTGGTCAAAAAGCATGTAGTGCAAGCCAGTGTAGGGCAACATGACACCGACGTTATGCAGGTTCGGCGCAACCAAAGGTGAAAGATTGTAACTGCGTTTTTTGTTTAGCAGTACTATTGGGCGTGCTGGGGAAGATAACAGTTTTTGCTCCTTCGAACTTACTTCGGCGAAGCTTTTTACTGCCTCTAGGCTTTTTGCCATGATGGCGAAGGGTTTTTCGCGCCTATGCTTCGTTGTTCGAAGTGCTTTCAGAGGCGTCTCTTGTATGGTGGATGCTGCAATGTGGAAGCCGCCATAGCCTTTTATTGCAAGCACGTTGCCTGCGGATAACAGTTTTCCCGCTTCACGCACTGGGTCTTTAGCTTTGATTGGTTCGCCCGTTTGTGTTGTTAAGTAGGCTTTTGGACCGCATTCTGGGCAAGCCACGGTTTGCGCGTGAAACCGCCTGTTTGCTGGATCATTGTATTCTTTTTGGCAGAAGCTGCAGAGGGGAAACTCACGCATGGTGGTGTTTTCTCGGTCGTATGGCAATCGCTCGATAATTGTGAAGCGTGGACCACAATTGGTGCAGGTGATAAAGAAGTATTCGTAACGTGGGTTTTTTGGGTCTCGCAGTTCAGCGAGGCACTCGTTGCATATGGCGATGTCTGGCGGTATTATTGAGCCTGAAAGCTCCGCTTCCTCAGAGCTCTTGTAAATCGTAAATTTGTCATATTGATTTTTGCCTGAAAGCTCAGTGGATTTAACCGCGTCAATTTGCGCTAAAGGCGGCTTCTTCTCAGTCAAATCACGCATAAAACTCTTGACACTTTGTGCGTCGCCTTCCAAGAGAATTTCTACTCCCGCATCGCCTCGGTTGCGAACGTAACCTGCCAAACCGTTTTTTGTGGCTAAGCGGTAGATGAATGGGCGGAAACCGACGCCTTGAACAATGCCGGTGACGTTTATTTTTACGCGCAAAGACATGAGCCTTAGCTATTTCAGAATAGAGATTTTCTCTTATACATTTCGACAAGCCAAAGACTAAATAGCAGAGTTAATTGGAGTTTCGGGCGGGTTTGAATCCTCTTAAGATTGGCTTACAAAAATGGTTGAAGTTGATTACCATCAGATTAGCCGCAATCCCTGTATAGCTTTAAAATGTTGATCATGTGTAAGGATAGGTTCACCGTTAGTTTTAGCAATCGCTGCAATAAGAATGTCAAATTCGCTGATTAATTTTCCTGCGTTTTTTAGTTCACAGTAAATTCCAGCAGCTTCTGCGCATGCTTCAGGTGACAAATCTAATATTTGAATGTTGGAAATCGCTTTTTTCACATCCAATAGGTTCTCTTGGCGTCTGGATGAAAGATACGCGCCTTTTAGCAGTTCGTAAACTGTGATGACTGTAATGGCGATTGTGTCATTCTTGTCTAGTAGCTCGTTAATTTTCTTGACGGTATCTGGCTTTCCTTTCAATAAAGCAATCATAACGGTGGTGTCAATAATCGTCAATTATATTTCAATCTCTCTTGATTTTGATTGCTCTCTATCCTTCAAGACAATTGAAAAAACTTCATCTATGTCATCGCCTTTCCAAGTTCCAGCGAATTCGAGAATGGACATCTTATGTTCCTTACTTGCAACTCGCAAAACAACATCTGAAAATGATTCTCCAGACTTCTTGAGGTCTTTCAATGTTTTGTACGCTTCGTTTGAGAGGGATATTACTTTGGTCATGCCAAATACTATGTGCATATGCATATATATGCATAGCTGACACCAAAACTATCTTACTCGAAAAGCAGAGTCTTAGACGGGATCCACGACATAATGTCGCCTTTTTGCCCTACTAACAGCATCTTCTTTGGCAAGTTTTTCAGCTTCAAATTTTAGTTCTTTTCTTTCTTTGGTGGTAGGTAACCAGCCTTCTGCTTCTTTTTGGGGATTTTTCGGAAGAGGGATGGTTATGAAAAAGGAGCCTGCTGATATGACTATTGCTCTGGATTTTTTGATGCCTATTTTTTTGGGGATAGTCATTCTGCCTCTCGCGTCGATTTCTACCACAGACATAATAATTCACTGACAGATTACAACAATAGTAATCCTTTAAATTTAAAAATTGCCCAATTTTCTAATTTCTGCCCCAAGCGGCTTTTCCTTTTTCTTCTTCTTGAAGCAGTCGCCTTAAGACTTTTCCAGCAGAGCTTATAGGCAATTCTTTTCTGAATTCTATCTCGCGGATTGCCTTGTAGGGCGCGACTTTGTCGTTAACGAAAGCCATGATTTCCTTTGCCGACGCAGCCATGCCTTCTTTGAGCACTATGAAAGCCTTCGGAACTTCTCCCGCCGCAGTGTCTGGTTTGCCGACGACCGCGCAGAGCTTCACGGCTGGGTGCTCATAGAGGACATCTTCGATTTCGCGTGGGTAAACGCTGTAGTCCTTGTATTTTATGAGGTCTTTTTTGCGGTCAGTAATGTAAAAGTAGCCATCCTCATCCATGTGTGCGATGTCGCCTGTGAAAAGCCACCCATCACGCAGGACCAAAGCGGTTTCCTCAGGCTTGCGCCAGTAACCCTTCATGATTTGTGGTCCCTTCACCGCCAGTTCACCCGTCTCGCCTTGCGTAAGCGTTTTTTCACCTGTAGCTAAATCGACTATTCGCGCTTCAGTATCGGGCAGGGGCAAACCGATTGAACCAACCTTCACCGTCTTCATTGTCCTGTCGACGGGGTTGCAGTGGGTGACTGGAGATGCCTCAGTTAACCCGTAGCCTTCAGCTAGGAATCCGCCTGTGATTTGCATGAATTTCTTTTGAATTTGCGGCGGCAGAGATGACGCGCCAGAGATGCAGACGCGAATCGAGGTTAAGTCATATTTGCCAAGCTCCGGGTTAGCTAACAAGGCAGAGTACATGGTTGGGACGCCGCAAAAAACCGTAACTCCATGCTTCTGGATGGCTTCTAAGGCTTTTACGGGCTCGAATCTGGGCATAAGAACCATTTTCGCCGCTAAACTGATGGGCACAGTCATGCTGGTTGTCATGCCGTAAATATGGAATAGGGGCAGTGCTGTTAGGAAGGTTTCTTTTGCTGTTGTGCCTTTTATCCAAGCGGCGAAAGCGAGCGCGTTTGAAACCAAGTTGGTGTGGGTTAGCATTGCGCCTTTGGCTGTTCCTGTGGTGCCGCCCGTGTACTGCAATGCCGCTAAATCCCTCTCTGGATTTATTTCGACCTTGAGAGGGGTTTCTGGGGCTTCTTTTAGAAGTTTCTGAAAATCCAACAGGTTCGGTTTGCTCGGGATAAATGCTGTTTCGGATGCTTCATCTAAGCTTGTAACTATAACGTTTTTCAGCTTAGTTTTAGCCCAAACATCCTCCACAACGGCATAAAGAGAACCCAAAACGATTATGGTTTCAGCCTCTGAATCGCACAGTTGATACTCAACTTCACGCTCCCGATGCAAAGGACTTATCGCCGTTACAACCGCGCCTGCTTTAAGGATTCCGAAATAAGCGATTATGAACTGGGGAATGTTGGGCAGAAAAAGCGCCACTCGGTCGCCCTTCTCGACGCTCAAAGATGCAAGGGCGTTGGCAAACTGGTTTGAAAACGATTCCAGTTGCAAATAGGTGATTTCTCGCCCTTCGTAGACAAGGGCAACTTTTTGCGGAAAATTCTTAGCGCTTTTGTGAAGGATGTTTTGGAGAGGAAGCCGAGGGTATTTTATGTTTTTGGGTGCTTCGGCAGTCCAAGGCTTAATCTTATTGTTCAAGGTATGCTCGCGTTACCATATGAGGGAATATGTAAAAAGCTTATCCTAACGCGGTTTTTAACATCAATTATTTAGCACTTATCTTTTCTATTTTGTGATTGAAGTTGCGTTTAGCGATTAAAGGTTCCTTTTATTGTCCTGTAAGCCCATGTTCGTCCTTTAGCTTTTCTTACTATTTTTTGACTTGTTTTCTTTTCCATTTACCCGTCTTTTTAATACTCGTATCGTGCCCTCCCAAATCGCCTGAACATTTTGAATTAAGCAAGTCATATTCTAGATAAAGCATACCGTCTTTAGTGGTCGCAAATTGTTATCGCTAGTGTAAAGTTTAGCTTTCCAGTGGCGAGCAGTAGCGTAAACGATAGCGTCTGAGAAGTGCAGATTATTTTCGAGACTGAAATCTGCAGCCTCAAGTGATATTGTTTGGTCAATGGGCACAATCGTCGTCTGACTAAGGGCGGCAACTGCCAGTAGCGCTTCTTCCTCTCCCTTCAGCTTTTTTATCTTCTTGTAAACCTCATAAAGTACTACAACCGAAGTGACTATCTCTTTAGGCTGACTTGACTCAATTACCTGTTTGTACTGTGGCGCCTTGGGTCCTTTGGTGAACCATTCAATCCAACCGGAACTGTCAACACTAATCAATTTCTGTCAGACTCATCGCGTAGGTTTTCTGTGTCAAGTCCAGGGATAAATCCTTCAGTTTCTTTTATTGGGCGCACTGGAATATACTGGATGATTCCATGTTTGGTTATTGCAACCATTTTGTCGCCGGGTTTGATTCCTGCGCTCTTGCGCAACTTTTCTGGAATCACAACCTGGTACTTCTTTGAAACTGTAACCGTTTCCATCGTTCATCGAATAGTACAACGATTCGCTTATCGATATAAATTTTGCGCTCAACTAAACATAGACTTAATAAAAATTTGAGTAACACCTAAACAAACATTTTAGGCTACAGAAAAATTCAACGCTTAGAATAATCTGTTAGGCCTAGTCTATTGCCGAAGGGGTCTTCAAACTCAACAGCCATCCCGGTATGAATCGCAAAAGGCTCGGACAGAAAACTTAGCCCTTTAGCTTTCAATCGTTTGTACTCTTCTTGCACGTTGTCTACAACAAACCAAATGGTCGGTTTAGCCTCTGGGAACTTGCTGGTGTCTTTTAAGATGATTGCAGGTTCATTGTCGCCAACTTTAAACGCTATCATACCCATGCCTGAGAAGTCAAATTTAACCGATAAACCTAAAATGTCTTGGTAGAATTCTTTGCCTTTCTTTAAGTCGCTACTGGGCAGGAAAAAATTATCGTAATCTTTCATTAGTTTCAGCTCGAGTTGTGAGTTCTGTAGCAAGAGGTTAATAAGATTTGACAAAAGACCGATTTTTAACTGATGCACGCATGTTTGTTGTGAAATTACCCGCGGAGTTTTGTGCTCTTGTTTTGTCTCCTTTGTCCGTGTTAATTGTGGGCGTACCGGCGTCGTGCCTTGGTTTTTTGCCAGACAGCAAATGTTATCAAGACCAACACCAGAATAATGGTGGATACTGAGGCTAAGATGGCGGAGTCGCGTAAAAGATAAGCGACACTTAGGATGATTACTGCGCCTAATGCCAATATTGGAGAATCACCAACTAGAAAGTCCTTCCAGAATGTGAAAAAGCTTTTAACTCCTTTCCAGACTGCGCTTAGCGTTTTATCGGAGGGCATTATAGCTCAACCTCCGTTTGGCTTTCGTGAACTCGTTTGAAATAAGCAATCAATCCCAATGTTGCCAAGACGATTATCGCTAGGAGCACTAACAGGAATATATCTCCCAGAGGCCACTGGACGCCAACGCCTTCGCCCATCCAGAAGAGGCCAAAAACGGTTAGCAAGTTACCTACTCCCAGCTTCATATAATTCTCAGGTACTTTAGTCAGAGGCTTCGCGACTACAGCGCCTATTGCCGTCATAACTGCTACCGCGGCAAGAGCAGCGAGCGCGGCAGTTTCCAGTTGATCCTGACTTCCGTTAGCTAAACCAAAGCTGATAACAATCATGACGACTTCCATACCTTCCAAAAGCACGCCTTTGAAGCTGATTGCAAACGCTAAAGAATCTCGTTGGCCCCGAAGAATTCCTCTCTCATGAGCCGCTACCTGTTTGTCGTATATGTCGCGTTCATCATGCGGCGCCTTAAACCCTGTTTGGCGCAGTATAGCTTTTGTGAGCCACTGCAACCCAAAGATAAGCAGCAGTGTTCCAACTACGATTCGCAAGGCATAAAGGGGGACGTATTGAATTAGTGCAGTACCAGCTACCCCCGCAATTACAGCCAAACAAGCTATGGCAAGTAATGCGCCTTCAAATGTGGAACGCCAGCCCCTAGTAATGCCTGATGCCAGAATAATGGTTAGAGCCTCAGTCGCTTCAACCGCGCTAGCCAGTGCTACTGTAATAAATAAAAGAACCGCACTTTGGTCAATCATAAAAAATCACGACCCTTTTACACGAAGGGTAGCTTTCATAGGGTCATCTGCAGCCGTTTAAATCACCTTTTCTAAACGAACAAGTTTGCATATTAAAGCCTTCTTTTCTTGTGCCTTTTTTGTGATAAAACTGATAAAATTATCACTATTGCGACGTACAGCACAGTGTAAACCGAAATTTCAATTGCCAAGTCAATCCAAAAAACCGATAGCGAAAAATAAGCTAGCCCCGAAAAAATAACATGCCATACTACATCAGAAAAAAACAGTATAACACCGATTATAATGTAAAGGAGTACTATTGTGAAACTGTACTCTTTGATTGCTTCCATATTTATCACTTCTTTAGGTGGCTATTATCTTAATTAAGATAACCAAAAGCGCATAGGCTTTTTACAGAGTTATTTGAAGCATATAGTAGACCGAGGGGTAGGTTGTACGAGCAAACACAAACCCGCTTAAGGCTCCAGATTAAGACGCTTAAAACTTTTCACAATTTTTCCTTAAGGGAAAGCAAAAGGTAAGAACCATATCGCTCATATTTTAACAACTGCGCATACAATTATGACTCTCTTAACAGCCGACGAAAAAGAACTGCTTACGAAAGCAGCATGCCTGATGGAAGAACTGCTTGAGACGCTGGAAGTCATGCAGGACAAGAAATTGGTAAAAGACCTGCGGGCTTCTTTGCGCGAAGCTAAACAGGGAAAAACCATGACGCTAGATGAGCTAGTGCGGGATTTACACCTTGAAACACAAGTTCACAGGTGAGCTGACCAATCGTTTTTCGAAACAAATCAGAACTCTTGACCAGAAAGCTCAGCTTCAATTACGAGCAAACACAAACGCGCCTAAAGCAAAACTAAAGCCCATAGCTTGCCGTCAGCGGCACAGAACTGTCATTATGACCCTAATTAACCCAGAAACTGTTTGTAAACATTTTTCCTAAGCTCAACATCATGAAAAACGACAGTGTTTTGTTTCTCATCAATCTCGTAAATTATTCTGTATTTTCCAACCCTCACCTTCCATAAGCCTCTCAAAGGACCAACCAACATTATGCCATTGTCAGGTTTGATAAGAATTTCTCTCAGACTTTCAGTTATTCTTGACTTTATGTCGCTCGGCAATCTTTGGTACTTTTTGAGAAATGCCTTTGAGAACCTAGCAGTGTAAGGCATATTACTTCAGGACTTTCTCCAAGTCGTTTATGGAGCATTCAACGTATTCGCCTTCAGCAACCTGCTTCTTGCTTTTTTCAATCGCTTTTAACGCCTCAGGGTCTGCAAGCTCTTCTAAAGTTGCTAAAATCTGCTCCATCTTAACGTAAGTACCAATCATTTCTCTGAAAAGCTGCTCTGGAACAAGAATTCCTTCTTTAGTAACCTTAACCTTTGCTACCAATAAATTACACCTAATTAGTGAGCTACTAAACGCACTTAAATTTCTTTCAGTTTCCAAAATTAAAGTAAGCCTAAACGCCAGCCTTTCAAAATAACCAGTCAAACTCCAGCAAGAGATCAAATGGTAATTAATTCGCTCAGCAATTTTGCCTGCATGTTTAGTCACTCTATTCCCTTTCCACGGCGCTTTATATACAGCTTAAGGAAGTCAGTGGTGACTAAGCCTGATTCAAGCTTCAAATCAAAAAAGCAACCCAAAACAGAGTTTTCCAGCATTACCCAGAGGGGTACCCTACTATTTGTTGACGGAATTCGCCACAAAAATTAGGCATAAGCATCAAAAATAAGTGGTGCCGGGAGCGGGATTCTCGCTTTTTTCTAGCTTCGAGCCCGCGACTTCTGGACAGGAGCGTTTGGCCACCATTTATGTTCTCCAGATTATGAGTCTGAGGCGCATGGTAATCAATGGATAACTGTTCATTGTTTACCATTTTGTGACCGTTATTGTTTACCATATTGATTTTTAAGCAGTTGTTTAATTTGCTCAAATCTTCTAAGGTTGTGCAATGCCAATTAACTATTCTTGTGTCGCCTTTGTAACCGACATAGTGACCGACTCTTACGCTATTACCTCTAATTTGTGCCGAACCATTAATACCGCATGTTGGACATTTTACCATCATTTTTTTTATCGCATCCTTTTATTTTTGTTGGGTTTTTGTCCGTTCATTTCACTCTCAGAACCCGTTTTAACTGAGAGAATATTATCGTTTGCCATCATTTAGTATTCATCCTCTGGAAACATTATGTCGGAATCATCGGTCATTAATCCATCGGCTTGTGATTGCTCTATATCATCATTATTTTGCTCTTCATTATTGTTTTGCTGTGTTTGTGGTTGATATTGCTGTGGCACGCTAAACATTGCCTTTAACAATTGTTTCATTTGTTTAATAAAACCATCTTTCTTTTTTGGTTGTTCTGTCGGTTGTGTCATTGGTCTAATCTGTGTCATTTTGCCTTTAAAGCTGTATTGCGGAATCTGGAAAATAGGGTTATCTTTGCCGTTGATGTATAGGAAAGTTTTTTGTGGCAATCTCTGCACTAATTCTCTCAGTTCTGGGGTTATTTGCGCCCTAACACGATTCAAATTATTATAGCCGATTTGGAGACCCGAAATTAGCCTTAACCGCTCAGTCACCTTAACGCTTGTCTCTGCCAATCTCTGAGTTATAGCTAAAAAGTGCAAGTTGCAGTCTGTCCGAGCCATAGATAGGATTCCGAGAGCCTCAAGGCTTGAGTCGTCATTGAGATTATACGTGCCATAAGAATTTTGGCATTCTTCTAATACAGCTAAAGTGTGAAAGTCGTAATCGGGGTTTCGCTCAAGTTTCTTTCGTTCTCTCTCAAAAATCAGCTTTAAGCATTCGGTAATGAAGGTTTTAGCTTTCCGTGAGTTAAGGTAATGTATTTCAAAACAGAGGTTTAATGAGTCATTGGCTAACAACTGCTCAAGCCATAATGAACGCTTGAACATGTATTTCTTGTCTGTGTTCAAAAAGAATGTGTCTCTAACATTGGCTACTCTTTCCAACATTTCTTTATCGTAGTCAACAACGGGGCTAAAGTCTGCCGTGCCAACCTTGATTAGCTTTAGATTGTCACAACTGCCGAATTTGCGGTTATAGATTGTGCTGGGCGAAAATATAATTATCCTTGTTTTGTTCTCTGCCTTCATTGCTTCTCTGCAAATCGTGAATCCCAAATAGCTTTTACCGCTTCCGCTCTCTGCCGACACTATAAAGCCTAAACATTTTTTCATATCGTCAATTAGGTTTTGCACTGTGAAACTGCTTTGGATAGATACATTGTTTGTGTTTTGTTTTTCTGTCATTTTTTGTTTTATCACCTTTTTTGTTTTTTTTTGTTTTTAAACCTGTAATAGGTGGCAGATTAGAAGGCGAAAGGGTATTTAAGCGTTTTTCCTTAACTATTTTGCGAAACGGCGACTTGTTGTACAGTTAAATGGTAAAATAAGCCCGTTTTAAGCCCCGTTTTAGTCAATTTTTGGCACTTTTGCACATAGGCATTTTTTGACTTAACCTAAACCTAAATTTAATCTGGCTAATTGTCCAGTATTGGATAATTCGTTTAGTTTAGGGTTTTATTTATTGGCAATTAACGGCAATTATTAGGGTTTTTTGATTGGTTTTCAGCAAGATTCTTGCAGAATTCCAAATAACATTAATAACCGTTTAACTCAAGCCTTGTTTAAAATTGGCTAAATTATTAAAAGTCAAAAACGCATAAGGGTAGAGGTATATTTAACGGGGAATACTATAACCTATTTTATCCCGTATATTTTTAACTTCGTCTTTATCGTCAGCTATTAGGTCATTAATGTCTGTTGTTGGACGGTAACTTTCAAGAACATCCTTAACGATTTGTTGTAACTCTTTGGGGTCTAAAGCATCTAACTCCCAAACTTTATTGCCGTATTTCGCAATATACTTTTTAGAATTGGCATCTTTGGGTTTTGCAAGTTGGTATTTATTAGGCAAAAACTTAGTTTGTGATTCTGTTAATGCTAACCTGATTATCTTTACGGGTTCTGGAAAGTGGATATATTCTTTTTGCTTGAGGATTTGCTTTTCTAAATTTTCATCTATGTTTAAGCCTGTCGGGTCAAAATCACCTAAATAAAGTATCGTAGTCGGCGCATCATAATAATTAGCATCATTAATAAAACTGTGAACCTGACTAACTTTCGTTCTGCCGCCGCTAACTCTTAAATAAATTCCATAAAAGTTAGTTATGGGATAAACTGTATTTGATAAAGCTTCTTTTTCAAGCCAAACTTCGACATAATCATCAAAATAATTATTCCATTTACTACGATAATTTTCTAAAACTACTTCTATTTCTTCATTAATATTTTTATAGGTTGGTGAACCATATTTATTAGTAATATCGCTAATTGAATCGAAGGGTATTAACTTATCATAGCGCATATTATTTACTAACATATCAACCATTTCATAACTTTTAAGTTCATTTTTGATAATTTGATTTATAACTAAATGATAAAATATTTGCCTAATGCTAACTATGTCATAATTCTTAATAAACTGTTGAATAATTGGTATTTGAATTAACGATTTCTTTTTATATTTTGGCATCGGCATACATATATCAAGAATTACGACACCTAAAACTTATATATATACTTTACCCCTTATATCCATACAGCTATTTATTTGTTATTACATGAGTTAAAATATTATAATATAGCGGTAGTTAGTTTATTTAAACAATAACTTAATTGCCTTCCTATTTTAGTGTGTCAACCTAATAAATAAAAAAATAAAGTATAGTTTTGTTAGTTATTTTGTTATTATTATTATGGTTAAGTTTAGTTAAGTTGTTTGTTATTAGTTGGTTAATCTGTTTGTTGGTTAGTTAGTGCTTGGATTGATTGCTTAGGCGTGAATGCGTGATATGGTTGATAGGTTTGCCGTGTGACGCACATGGCAGAATACACGGAACTCAGACCATAGTAAGTTCAGGGATAAGCTCAATTTTTGCGCTTTTCGCCAAGTTAACCAATTAAACAATTACTTAACTAAACTTACTCATATCTCACTTCCACTAATTTATCGCCTTCGTAAACTCTTATGGGTTTAAGTTGTTTATACATGGATTTGTCTAATGGTTGACCTTGCATGTCAAAATACTTGTCATATGTGCCTAAATGATATGCGAACTGTCGGGCTTGTTTTAATGTGAGTCGTCTGTCGCCTTTGTAGGTGCTTGCGTGTTTGCGGTCACACCACTTATGGCATTGTTTGCAAGCAGTAATGAACAGTTCTGGGATATTGTAGTTAAAATGCGCCCTCTCTAAGTGTTCGGTTGAACCACAAAATTCGCAACATTCATTTAACGGATATTTTCGTGCTTCTATTCGGCACTTTATCTTTAATTTGTTTCGTTTAGCGTATCGTGCAGAGCGTTGTCTATTATCAATAATTTTAATTTGTGTAGTTAATGTTTCTTGTGCCATTTTTTCATATCCTTTGTTTTGATTTAAGCAATTATTTAACTGCTTTGTTTCAAATGAAACTTACACTTATAAAGTGTAGTTTAGCCTTTTTAAATCTTTTGGTTGCACTTTAACACTTGTTGTTTAATAACAAAAAAGTTGTAAGGGTCGAAAAACGTACATATCTAAAAAAGATATATGTACGCTAAAAGACATATTAGCGAAAAGGGTTTTTTGCTTATGTGGGTAACCCAGAACCACACCCGAAACAAAGGCGTTAACAATGGCAGTAGTTAACAATAATAATTATAACAGCGTTATATTTAAATGTTATGGTTTTATTGTAGTTTTTACAACTTTACTTAAGTAATTATGTAATTTTAACATTAATTAATATTGTTAATTGTAATAAAAACATTTATATAGTAGTTTGTTAGACTATAACACTGTGATAATTAATGACTAAACGTAAAATGTTGCATATAGAAGAGAATGTAGCCGAAAGTTTTAGGGAATTGGCAGTTGCAACCAACAAAGACCAATCAGATTTACTTAGGGATTTAATGAGTCAAGAAATCAGTTATTCGCAAACGGTTACAATTAATCAAAAAATGGCTAATCGCATAGAAGAACCGATTGGCGATTTCAACCACGAAGCGCAAAAATTAAGTAAAAAAGGAGATGAAAAATAAATATGGTTGATGAACAAAAACAAAATCAAGGCGATAATGCGGCACATAATAAGTCTGGATTAAAGGGCTATATGGATGCAAATATTGCGTTGATAGGCGATAAAGAAACTTTAAAATCATCGGTTAATGACGTTGATGTCCGTGAATTATCAAATGACCCAGCAAATCCAGACGTTTACACAGTTGAAAGTGAAGGCAAAATTGCACCACAACTTAAAGCTGGAAATTCAGACAGTATTAAATTTAGTGAAATGAGTCGTTTTTGCAAGGAACACGAAGTAATATCAAGTTCTGTCGTGACGGGTCAAAAAAGCAGTGGTTTGCCAAAAAGTGTAGGTAAAGAAGACATACGTGACGGTCACAGAGGCGCATAAATGCCAAAAATAATCGTGAATGTCAACGGTAAAGATATTGCTATTCCGATACCAAAAGGCACATCTCTTAGACCGCAAAACCCAGAATGCAATAAAAAATCATGCGTGTGCCTTAGTTATGATAAGCAGTTGGTCTGTTGGAAAGTCGAAGTTAAAAAAGAAAATAATGGCATTTCGTTAGGGGATGTCACTGTTTGTTCAAAAAACCCTAACAAAAACATAAAAATAGAAGGTTAAAAAATGAGTGATGACGAAATTGAGGTTAAACAAAATATTGAAAATGTAAAGGTAAAAATAACGGGTGATAAAGAAGCAATTGGCAAATTAAAGAAAATGCTTAGTGAGAGCGAAGACACCAAATTAGCCAACGAAGACCTAAAAAGTGAGAGAGATAATTTGCAGAGTGAAGTCGAAGAATTGAAAGGCGACTTAAACATAATTGCTGAACAGAGACTTAAAGAAAAGTCAGCAAAATATGGATGTGCGTCAACTTTAGAAGCTGTTCGGGATTATGAACTTGAACATAACAAAGCGTCAATTTTTAGCCAAAATAACGAACAAAATAAAGAAGGGGAATATGACACGGCAGAGCAAGCAATTTTGGCAATTAACGAAATGGCTAAAAATGACCCAGAACTTAAAAATCAATTGGGTAAAGTCGCTAAAAAGAGTTTGAAAAGCGATAAATTTGATATAGAGTTTGAACCTACTTTAAACCCACAAACGGGTAAAATGAGTCTTTTATCAGCGTGGCGTTCACCTAAACGCATAGGTACAGAAAACCCACAAGGCGAAACGCAAGAAGCATTTCAAAAGCGTAAGTTGCAAAAGAAATTAGAAATGAAAATTAAGGTGAAAGATTAAAATGAGTAAAATTTACGATAAAATCGAATCATCATCGTTTTGGGCAGTTCATTTAGTCGAAGGTAAAACAAAAATTGACATGCGAACAGTGACAACCACAAGCAAATTCAATAAGGCTAAAGGTATATGGATAAAAAGTGAGCCTATAACTACATGGGAATCTCCAGAACAAAGAGGATTAACTAAAACAGCAACATTCTACATTCTCACATACGACACTGTGCCTTCATTAAAGAAACGTGGTTTAATTGAAAAGTTATTCTTTAAGCAAAAGGTTACAGCAACAATAAAAGATAATCCTGATAACGCTTTTCTTTACATAACATTCAACGACAGTAAAATGAACATTCAAGGCGAATTAGTTGCAATTAACAAATATTATTTGCGAGACATAAATAAAGGCTTTATCACAAGTCTGCCACTAAACGATTGCGACTATTGCATAGTTGAAAAATTTGAACCTGAATTGATAACCGCACAAGAAGCAAACGAACTATCGAAGCAAACGGGTTATTTCTATGATGCTGTTGAAACCGATGCTATAGAAGGCGATGTTTTCAGAACAAACGTGTCAAAATTCATTAATAATCCATCATAAAAGGCGATTAAAAAATGGCTACTTACTTAACTGTTAATGTGCAACCAAGCGAAATTGAGGGTCACACGAAATTTATCGTTTATGATGTCATCGCTGACAGCATTTTAAGCTTTAATGTAATTGCCAATGCATACATTTTAAACCCTGACAACTTAACATTTATTTTATACAGTGGACAAATCCCACCAATAACTTATACTGTGTGTTCAGACGTATTTTACGATTCGATGCTTTTTGCCATTCAAATTAGAAGTGGAGTCGCCGCTAACGATTTCTACAACGTTGACCACTTCACGTTTACAAATATTAGCGACCAAACTCACGAAGTGTCTTTTCCCGTTTCAATTTCAGCGTGTGATTCAAACGGCAATGTGCTTAATGGAAAAGATGGGAGAGATGATTTTAATGCGATGTGTGGCATAGTTTCGACTTTGATAACGATTGCTGGAACAATCCCAAATCAACGGTTAACCGACCCTCCCTTTATCCAATTTATGCATGGCGTTTGGACTGGTGAAGTCGTGGTTCATGCCGCAACAAGTTCGACACACATTCAATGCAGAGGCGGCGGTATCCCATCAAACAGCAACACGTTTAACGTTTCATAAGTGGTTAATTATGCTTACAAAAACCAACTCTATATATGCGTCAAAAAAACCCAGAGAATCTCACCAATATGCAAGGGTTTACCCATGTTTTCCCTTGCAATCTCTGGGTCAAATTACATACTTACATAAGGTGACTTAAAATGAAAAACAAAGTTTGCAAAAACTGTGGCAAATGGTTTATGCCTAAATGCAATTTCCAAAAGTTTTGCACCTACCATTGTCAGGAAAGGAATTATTTTGAACATAATAAAGCACATCGACGTGAATATTACTTAATTTGGAAACAACAACGGTTTGCAAAAGTCGAATCAACATTAATCGCTAAACCAATAAGTGAGGTACAAAATGTCAAAAACAGTTGAAAAAACGTGCAAAAAATGCGGTGAATTGTTTAAGCAAACTTGCCATAAGCAGTGTCACCCTTTTTTTTACTGTGAAACTTGTAGAAGCAGTTTGAGGAAGCGAAATAAAAATAACTTTTTTTGCTTGTTTTGCAAGGCAGAATTAACAAAAAATAGAGGCTCACGCTTTTGCAATGAAACATGCGCTTTAAATTTCGATTTGCAGCGTTTTAGTGAACGTAGGCAAAAATTGCTTGACTCTGCATTGATTAAAGTTAGCCCAAACCAAAACGAAAATTGTAAGGATTTGGTGTAAATGCGTTTATACTTTATGTGCTTTAAAAGCCAAAAGAAACGCAACAAAGTTAGAAGAAAGCAAATACTAAAAGGTGATGATTAAATGTACCAAAATAATTTAGTTTATTGGTTAAGGGATAAACTTTACGATATGGTAACGATAGATAAAACCCATATTAATGAAGAGAGATTTTTTGAATTGCACGAAAAACAACGCAAGAAAACAATTTATGGATACGATTGGAGTCAACTAACAATTCCAGAACAATATTTAATTTTAGACGAACCCCAAAAAGAAAGCATACGGGATTTTATCACTTCATTTATTAGTGACAGTTTAGGCTATGAAACTTATCTAAGCCTTTTGTGTCACATAGGCTATGTTTACGAACAAAATAACTTGAACAACACAGAATCATATAGTGCACTATTAGCCAATTACCAATTTTTAAAGCAATTATGGAATCAAGCATATCCATTACAATATGAAGGTTTTGAAAGTGAAAAGTCGGCATGTGTCATGGAGACAAGCCAACCAACAATTAAGCCACAAAGACCATTATGTATAGAGTGCGGTTGTGACACAGTAATAAGTAAAGGCGAACAGTGGCGATGTCGTAGTTGTGGCAAATCATGGGTTAAAGTTCGCCACAATAGGCAAAACAATAGTTAAGCAATAACTTAACCAATAAGACGCTTAATTCTATATGTCTATTTTTTTGATGGGGAGCTTGCCAATTGTAGTTGTGTTGTACAGTAACAGGTAGGGGAGTAGTTGTAAAATGTGTCTTTGAGTCAAAAACACAACTAATTTGTCCATGCTTTAGCCGCTCCCGCACATTTAAGTTAATGGTAAACACTCGACAGACAATTAGTCAGGTGATTGTTTACCAATTATTAACCAATATAATTAAGCGTCTTCGTTATGTAACATGTATAATAGATAAAAGACTGTATTTTATGGGTATATTTAACTGATTATGTTAGTGTTGTGTAGAAGCTACTCAAAAAAATTGATAAGTAACTTATGTATATGATGCAATTATGAATGATGAAGAAAAGAGATTTGCAAGGATTCAAACTGACGTTCAGATATGGCTTGGTCTGTTTCTGGGTTGCATTGCTTTAGGTGGAGCGTTTCTTATAGCTGGAGCGCAATTACGTTTTATCTACGCACCATATAGCTACTTATTATATGGTGCGGCTGTGTTTTTCATAGCATATGGTTTTATTTACAAAGATAAGTTTGTCAAAAGAAGAAAGGAAATGGATGAATCTTAAAAAAAAACTTAATAAAAGAAGGGGTTTTAGAGACCGAGTTTTAAGTCGGTCATTGCTCGGTCATATTCTTCATGTATGCGTGAGACATCAAGATAGTTTTTTGCAACTACAGATTTAGGCACATGAGAGGTTATAACGTCAACGTCTTCGCTTATCATGCCATGTCTTCTTAACCAATTTGTTGAGAATTTACGCATCATTTTTGGAGTTATCTTTATTCCGCATTGTTTACTTGTTTTTTCAAATTCCTTAATTATGTATCGTGAGCCAATTGGAAACAGCAATTCGTTATCTGGAATTGTGCTTATGTATTGCTCAATCAATGGCTTAATCTCTGGGGTATAGAAGCTAAAGAAGAAATTCTTTTTGCCGAAAGTCTTCATGAAGGTGTTTATCATGTTGTTTTTTGTGTCAAAGAGTTTAACGGTCAATCTCAAAAGGTGTTCAGGTCTGATTGCGCTAACGACTCCAAGATAATAGTAAACTTGGATTCTTTCGTTCTGTATTGCTTTTCCGAATGTTACCATATCTTTTAGGTCTGGGGTTTTAATGCTGAATGTTGGCATGATTGCCTTGTACTTGAAATCTGCCATAACTTCGTCTTCACCGATAAACTGAAACAGTTTTTTTAGTGCGGCTAAGTTGTTTCTGTAGCTATGAGGGTTCTCGATGTCTAAGAATTCCTTAACTTTACCTTGAATCATAGCTTTTCGCTGTTCTGGGTCACTACTGAATAGCCCAGATAATTTAGCATATGAAGTAAATTTGTGTGCTATTCTTGCATACTCATGAGCAACTTTAGCATTAACTTTTCTTTTTGGGTCTTTTTCGTTTAACATCCAATCGGTGAATAAGTTAGCAAATACGTCTTCATTTTCGGTCATGCTTGAACACCTTCATTTAATATGGCATAGAATAAAGCGTTTGCTGTTGCTGTTAATTGTTTACCATGTTGAATTAGCGGCTTAATTTGGGTTTCTTTTGCGAATTGCGGTTGTTTAGTGCCGAGAGAGGGATTTGAACCCTCGAAAACCAGATTATGAGTCTGGCGCCCTAGCCAGGCTAGGCTACCCCGGCAAATTGCCACTTTTTTTGCTGGCTGATTCCATTTAGTTTGTTTTCCATCATTTAAACTTTTAAAGGTACCAATACGATTTGGTTGTGTCACATTCAACAGAGCAGCCACTTGAAAAGTGCCTGTCAGCACCATAAAATAAGCATTTTTTGTAACATAAAATTTATTGGAGTGGAAAACGCAAGGTAGTGTGGTGAGTGCTATATGTCTTCTGATAATGAGGATTACCCTGAATGGTCAAGGAAGAAACGGGCTAAAGAACCGTTTTTCGGTGACATAGATGACATGTTCCGTGAAATGGAAAAAATGATGGATGAAGAACTAAAAAATTTCACTGAAAAAGTGCCTAAAGAGTATGTTAAGGAGCGCAAACTGCCTGACGGCAGCACAGTTAAGGAGCTTGGACCCTTCGTTTACGGTTACAGCATGAAGATTGGTCCAGACGGCAAGCCTGAAATTCAAGAGTTTGGAAACATCAAAAAAGGCCTCAAAGGGGCACCGCAGGTTAAAGACGAACGCGAACCACTCGTTGACATTGTTGAAACAAACGGTGAAGTCCATGTGGTTGTGGAGCTTCCAGGCGTAGAAAAAGGCGACATTAAACTTCACGGCACCGAAGATTCGCTGACGATTTCGGTTGATACTGCGCAGTACAAGTACTATAAGGAAGTTGAGTTGCCAGTAAAAGTGAAGGTTAAAGAAGCAAACTCAAGCTACAAAAACGGCGTCTTAGAAGTGGTGCTTCCCAAAGCTGAGGCGGAAACCAAGCCTAAGGGAGAACCAATCGACATAATCTAAAGCTAAAATCCACTTTCCACCTAATCTTTCCAGTGGCTAGTGTATAAATGAATGAATGATAACTCAGAAATAGACACGTTAAATGCTATTTGTAGAGACGCAAAATCAGCAGGCAAACTGTCAGGCAGCAGCCTAACTGAGCTCTATGAACTTTTTGGGTCAAGATTCACAAAAGCCCTTGATGCGTTAAAAGAGAACCGGGTGAAAAAGTACATTTTCAAGCCGAGCGGAAAAACCGTCTGGATAGTTATCGGCAGAGAGCGAGATTACCTCATCATGCCGGAAGCTGAATTTTGCATGTGCGATGATTTCTATTTTCGAGTGTTAGACAAGAAGGTTCACATGTGTTATCACCTGTTAACGCAGAAGATCGCGCAGAATCTAGGCTGGTTTGAAACCATAGAGGAAAACGACGAAGGCTATGACATGTTGATGAATGAGTGGAAAAAAGCTACTCCTTAAATATTAAGACGTTACAAGAATAAGATAAAATGCAGGGAGAATCTCTATGGATGTAAGCGCATACTTCCAAACTCTACAATATGTCTCAATGGGCTCAGTGTTTGTTGCTCTAATCCTAATCTTCCTCTACGTGTATTACGGTAAGGATGAAGAGATAGTAAACGAGTAAAACCCCTTCTTCTTAACTGTTAAACCCAATCGAATCTTCTGTTCATAACCCAAAAGAGCACTATACTCAAAACAGCAAGAATTATACCAATCAAGATAAGCCAATCAGCATTTTGCCCCGACCCAAAAACAATTGGAAATGGACCAATAAAAATAACAACCCCAACACTTCCTGAACTGCCTAAAACCAGAGATGCAACCACCAAAACCACTATGCCAACGAAAACTAAGGCAATTCCTAAAATCAAAAAACCAAAAAGCCTACTTGATACAGTGATGCCTTCGTCCTCAGTTTCCTGCTCGCTTAACATACCAGTTTACCTCAACATCCAGTAATATATTACCATAGCTATCACAAGCGCTATGGTGAGCGCTAAAGCAAGCGCCAAAACAGATTTAACTGATTTCTTATCTGTCCCAAAAATTATCGGAATAGGACCAATCATAATTACGCCCGCACCCTTCACCTTGCCCTTTCCAGCGCCACCCATCGAGACTAAAATAATCGCTATAACAATAATGATGATTCCCACAGCAACCAAGGCTATGCCAAGCGCGTAAAAAACTGCAAGATCCACCCGTTTTTCCTCCGATGTCCCAAACTAAAGATGAAACTACGCTTTTAATAAACATACAACACTTAAGAGAAATGAGAAATGCAAAAAATTAAAAGCACCATTATATCTTAATCGTGTCGGCGCAAAATGACCACACAAGACATAATTCAAAAAATCCTAGAAAAAAATCCAGAAGTCAATGAAGAGCAAATTCTCGAAAAAATGCAGGCTGAAAAATCCAGAACTGGCGGTCTGCTTGGTGACGAAACGCTTCTGAGGTTAATCGCCGCCAGATACGGCGTTGAAGTGCAACAAAACACAATTCACAACAATGGAACCCTATCGACAAGCCGCTTGTTCGCTGGTTTAAACGATGTTACAGTGGCAGGTCGGTTAATTGCGGTTTTTCCAGCTCGAACCTTCGAAGGAGAAAAATCAGGGAAATACGCAACGTTAATGGTTGCTGATAACGACGGCATTATGCGTGTAGTGTTGTGGAATGATAAGGCTGATTTGGTTGAGAAGGGCGAGTTGAAAGTTGGACAGGCAGTTCGGCTTCTTCACGGGTACACGCGGCAAGATCTGTATGGCAAAGTAGAGTTGCATCTTGGCGTCAAAAGCCAAATTGAAGTGGAGCCTCAAGAAAAAGCCAGCGAATACCCCGCCATCGACAGGTTTACTACCAAAATAGGATGCCTAAATAAAACATCTGGGAATGTGCATCTTTCTGGCACTGTAAAAGCGGTTTTAGGCTTAACCAAGTTCACCCGAAGTGATCAAAGCGACGGAACAGTCATGCGATTCACTTTAGCGGATGAGTCGGGAGAAGTGACAGTGGTTGCTTGGAATGAAAAAGCCCAAGAATTAGAAAAAAACCTCAAAGCGAACGCGTGTTTGCAATTGGGTAACGCTAAAGTGAAAGAAACCCAAAACGGCGCCATAGAAGTTCACGTTGACTTCACCAGTTTCGTTAATGTTCAAGTTGCTGCACCGCAGTTGACGAAAATAGCCAGCCTAACTGAGAACCAAATCGCCAACGTTGAAGGTGTAGTTTCAACGGTTCCTGAAAGCAAAGAAGTAACCACAGCAAAAGGCGAAACCGTGAAGCTGACGGTTTTTGAGCTAAAAGACGAGTCTGGTGCTGTTCGGGTTTCGGCTTGGCGTCAACACGCAGAAGCCCTTAGTGGATTAAAGATTGGTGACAAGTTGTTCTTGGAAAATGCTTATGTGAAAAAGGGTTTTGGAGATAAAATGGAGTTATCTACTCGAAGTGCAACGGCTGTCTCAATCAGGCCGCCTTAAGTTTTGCTACTACGGCATTTGCCATTTCGTCTGTGGATGCGGAACCGCCTAAATCAGCTGTTCTCACCTTGCCCTCGTTGAGCACGCTTATTACTGCGTTTTCGATTTTGGCTGCGGCTTCTTTTTCGCCGAGATAATCGAGCATCATGGAACCCGCCATTATGGTAGCTATGGGGTTAACCCTGTTCATGCCTGTGTATTTTGGTGCTGAACCGTGTACTGGTTCGAACATTCCGTATGTTTCGCCGATGTTTGCTCCTGCTGCTAAGCCTAAGCTTCCAGTTACTTGTGCTGCTTCGTCAGAGAGTATGTCGCCGAAAAGGTTAGTTGTAACTATTACATCGTAGGCTTCCGGTTTTTTGATTAGTTGCATAGTTGCCGCGTCAACGTGCAAGTCGTCAACGGTTACGTCAGGGTACTTTTGCTGGGCTTCTTTAACGGCGTCTTTGAATATGCCGTCGGTTAATCTTAGAATGTTGCCTTTGTGCACGTAAGTTAAGTGTTTTCTGCGCTGAGAAGCAAGCTTGAACGCGAAATTAGCTATTTTAAGCGATGCTTCCCTTGTGATTATTCTTAGAGCTATGCCGACGCCTGGAGCAAGCAGAGATTCAGCGCCAGAGTACAAGCCTTCAGTATTCTCTCGTACGACGACTAAGTCTATGTTTGGTTTTAAGGCTTCAACACTTGGGAAGCTTCGGCATGGACGCACGTTTGCATAAAGGTTGAAGATTTTGCGGAGTGTTACGGCTACGCTTACTGGTGCACCTGGCTCTTCAGGCGTAGTCATTGGTCCTTTCAGGCAAGCGCTGGTTTGTTTTATTAACTCTATTGTTTCTTTGGGCAGGTTTGTGCCGTATTGGGCTATGCAGTGGTATCCTGCTTCGCCGTAAAGAAAGTTAAGTTTAAAGTTTGATTCTTCTTGGATGACTTGGAGAACTTTTATAGATGCTTCTGTGACTTCTGGTCCTATGCCATCGCCTTTAAGCACGGCTATATTGTAAGTTTTACTCATGTTTAGGTTGCCTTCTTCTTTTTCTGGGTTTTGTAAAATAATGTTTTTGCTTATCAGTATTCCTGTTGCCTGCAGTTTTTCCTAAAAATAAGTTAATGTCTTCTGGCTTGACGGTGTATTTTTCGCAGTAGGCGTCAGCGGTTGGGAAAATTGCTTTCACACGGTCAAAACGCTTTTTTCCGTTAACTTTCTCTTCAAGCATTATAACGTCTTGTGGCTTGCTGAAGCGTTCAACTTTGCCGTCCTCACGTTTCCGCTCGATTTTTATGCAGTCATCAACCATGCAGTTTAACACGCAAGCGCCGCAGTAAACGCATAAGTCCTCGATGATTCCTACTTCACCGGCTTTCCAGTACAAAGCGTTAGTTGGGCAAGCTTTAACGCATAACTTGCATTGCACGCCATCGCATGTGTACTTGTTTACGCTTATGTTTCCTCCCTTGAATAGTTCTTTTACGCCTGTTGGCTCCAAAAGCTCTTGTCTGCGCTTCTTTTTTGCCTGCTCAGGGCTGTCTTCTGATAACAAGCCGAATATGTCGACAGCAGAAGCGTTTTTCTCGGGCATTTAGGGAACCACAACTGAAACTGGTTTAATCTAAAAATACGTTTTATGAATTATAATTACTTATCCTCTGGTTTTTGCAGTTTACTGCCGTCAATCAATACACATTTTAACTTAAGAAATTCTATGTTTTTAGTTATCTACCTTGATAAAATTAGTTAATATTTTTAAAAGACTCAAGTAATTTTAAATTTTACAATAACAATTCTAAAGGAAAAAGGTAACTAAGTGGTGAATGAAGCGCCCAGCAAACCGATTTCCAGTTCTGGAAGGCACAGTAGTATAGTGTTAGCCATCGTGATGCTTGGGACTCTCATGGGTGCGCTTGACAGCACTATCGTTCTTCTGGCTTTTCCAGTTATAAATGACAGCCTCCACTCAGACCTATCGACATCATTGTGGATAATTCTTGCTTACCTTCTTGTCCTCGCCGTTGCAACTACGCAGATGGGAAGAATAGGAGACATCTACGGTAGATGCAGAATATTCAACTTAGGCTTCGTAATTTTCACTGTTGGCTCAGCTTTATGCGGTTTCTCAACTCACATCTATCTTCTCATAGGCTTCAGAACAGTTCAAGCGTTAGGTGGAGCCATCCTGCAAGCGACCAGCGGAGCCATAATAGCTGACTATTTCCCAAGAGAAAGACGCGGCAGAGCTTACGGTTACAATTCACTTGGCTTTACGGCTGGAGCAATGCTAGGCATCGTTTTAGGCGGAATAATCACCACCTTCATAAGCTGGCAATACATCTTTTTCATAAACATTCCAATCGGCATAATCGCAGTAATAGTAGGATTAAAATACATTAAGGATTTCGAAAAAACATCTGCCAAGCTAGACCTTGCTGGAATGGGGTTGCTTGCCTCAGCATTGGTATTGCTCTCTTTGGGATTGGTAAATTTCGCCTCAGAAGGAATCAGTGCATTAAACATTATTTTAGCAGTGATTGGAGCGGTACTGATACCCATTTTCTTATTGTATGATCGTAGGATTAAAAATCCCATTATTGACTTTGAAGCCTTCAAAAGCAGGGTTCTGCGGAATGCGATCTTTTCAGCGTTATTTGTGAGTATTGGCTACTTCTCCGTGGTATTTCTAGTAATAATGTACTTGCAGGGAATAAGAGCCTTGACACCGTTGAATGCTTCTTTACTGTTGGTTCCTGGATACGTCGCCGGCAGTTTTCTAGGCCCCATAATGGGCAGACTTTCCGACAAGTACGGTTCAAGAGAAATTGCGACAATGGGAATATTCTTCTTAGCAGTTGCTATAGTGATTTATTTAACGATGAACGCAACCTCGCCACTCTACATTGTGCTTTTCGCTTCAGCAGTATCTGGCTTAGGCACCTCCATGTTTTTCCCAGCCAACAATAGTGCTGTAATGGCAAATGCAAGAACAGGTTCCTACGGCAGCATCTCCGGCTTGTTGCGAACGGTGCAAAATATTGGATTAGTCGGAAGCTATGTTTTAGCAATCTCGGTTGCGGCAGCCTCAATACCTAGGCAAGTGGCTTTCGAAGTGTTTATTGGAACCAAAAGCCTATCTGGCGGCGTAAGCCAAGCGTTCGTATCTGGCATAGATCACGCGTTTTATGCTTCAGTGGCTATACTGGCGATTGCGGGCGTGTTGTCGTTTATTAGGGGACGAGACATAAGAAAAGAAGCACCCGCTAAATGACAGCTAACTATACTAAAGGCTAATTACTCCACTGCCACATTAACCTTTAAATTATGGCTTAGCAGGCTGGTGGCATGGCTTGGGCAAACTAAAATTCGGAGTCTTCCTTCCATTCTACGCGTTCCAAGCGAAAGAGCCCAAAGAAAACTTCAGCCTCATTCGAGATATTGTCTTAGAATGTGAACACTTAGGCTACCATGCAGTTTGGCTAGACGACCATCTAATGTACAATGACTGGCCTATACTTGAATGCTGGACGACACTCTCCGTGCTCTCCGCATTAACCAGCAGGATACGGCTTGGGACAATGGTCTCCTGCAATACTCATAGAAACCCAGCTTTGCTCGCCAAAATGGCTGCTACGCTAGATGTCCTATCGAATGGCAGGTTAGAGCTTGGCATAGGAGTAGGCACGCAAGAGACCGAGCATATCGCTTATGGTTTCGGTTTTCCCCCGCCAAGCGTCAGAATAGAGCGTTTAAGTGAGGCTTTGGAAGTAATAAGGCGACTTTGGACGGAGGAGAAGGCAAACTACCAAGGAAAACACTACACGCTGAAAAATGCTGTTTGTGAACCTAAACCCTCGCAAAAACCACACCCACCCATAACCGTAGGCGGCAGCAGCGAACTACTGATGGGGAAAGTGACCGCACCGTATGCAGACAGGTTTGATTGGGGCTTCTTGCCATCCATTGAAGCATACAAGCATAAACTTGCGTTTTTAGAGAATCAATGCAAAGCAATTGGCAGAAACTTTAGTGAAATTGAAAAGTCCTGCTGGCCCGGCGGCCAAGTGCTGATCGGACAGAATCAAAGAGAGCTGAGCAAAAAGATTTCTCAACGAAAACCAGCAAATGTTAGCTTAGAGGATTTTAAGAAAACTACTTTGATGGGCACTCCGGATGAATGCATTGAGCAGTTGCAGGTTTATGTGGATTTGGGTGTGACTTATTTTATGTTGTTTTTTGCTGATTTACCAAGCTTGGATGGATTGAGGCTGTTTGCTGAAAACGTTATAGGTAAAATGAGCGGTTAAAGGTCTCCTCTGGCAATGTGCGATAATTCGTGAAGAATAATTTCATCTAAGCTGTGGTATGGGTTTTCCCTGACAAGTATGATGTATTCGGCGTTGTCGGTTTCTTCAGCGTTAAACACACACGCATCAGTGCCCTTGGTTGAAAGAACCCTGCCCCATTCCTCAATCTCGCACAGTTCATCTTCAAAGCAGTGCCTGTGCTGAATAGCATAGTTAAAATCCTCATCGTTTAATTCAAGCGCTTTAACTTTAGGCAATGGCTTGCACGATAGAGTTTTCCATGCTTTGACGAGCTGCTTTTTACGTATAGGCTTGGCATTCATTTTGATTCCTTCAACTAAAACCATAAAGAACACTTCCAACCGATATTCATGCTTTGCGCGCCAGAACAACAACATGCTTGAGTAAAACAAGCCGATAACAAAAATTAACGACTTTTGCCGTAAAAACATTTGCAGTAGTTACACTACTACCACAACCATCCCACCACCATCCGACCTGAGCCTTGCTTAAAAACGGAGGCTAAGATTATGCATTATACTATTGACGCTATTTTGCTGTTTCAGCCCTTCTCGTTTGCTTTTTCTTCCTAAGCTTCGTGGATAGCTTATTCCGATGGAGTCGGCGAATACCTGCTTAGATAACCCTTAGAGATTTTAGGTTTCCTAGGCTTCCACGCGGCTAACCGTTCTTTAAGCTCCTGCTCTGACAACTCAACTTTCAGAACCCTGTTGGGAATGTCAATGGTTATCTTGTCACCGTTTTTTAAAACCGCAATAGGTCCGCCTTCGAAGGCTTCAGGGGCAACGTGTCCAATGCATGGTCCACGCGTCGCACCAGAAAACCTGCCGTCAGTTATCAGGGCTACGCTTTCGCTTAAGCCCATGCCTGCAATGGTAGCTGTGGGAATTAGCATTTCCGGCATTCCAGGCCCACCTTTTGGTCCTTCATAACGAATAACTACGACGTCGCCAGCTACAACCTCGTGACGCTTCATGGCTTCTTCCGCTTCGTGTTCTGAATCGTAAACTTTCGCTGGACCTTGATGCTTCATCATCTTAGGCGAGACCGCCGCCATTTTCACGACTGCTCCTTGAGGAGCCAAATTGCCTTTGAGTATAGCGATGCCGCCTTCTTTGTGAACTGGATTATCCAATGGGCGGATTACTTCAGCGTTTATTACTTTGGCGTCTGCAACATTTTCGCCAATGGTTTTACCCGTAACTGTTAACGCATCAAAATGCACAAATGGCTTAAGCTGCTTTATCAACGCAGGTAAACCGCCCGCGTTGCCTAAATCTTCCATATCGAAAGAGCCAGTTGGAACCATGTTGCACAAATGAGGCACTTTCCGTCCGATCTCATCATAAGTTGAGAGGTTAAGTTTAGCTCCGGCTTCATTTGCGATGGCTGAGAGGTGCAAAACTGTATTTGTGGAGCCTCCAAGCGCCATGTCAACTGCAGCAGCGTTTTCAAAGGCGCTCTGAGTCATTATCTGTGAGGGCTTGATGTCTTTCTTTGTGAGTTCAACGATTTTTTGTCCTGTCTCTTTGGCAATTCTCTGCTTCAATGCACCATTCGCTAATGCTGTAGCGCAGTAAGGAAGAGACATGCCTAACGCTTCAGTCATGCAAGCCATGGTGTTCGCTGTGAACATACCGTTGCAGGAGCCACAGCCTGGACAAGCCACGTTTTCCAGCATTGCTGATTCCTCCGCGGTCATTTTGCCAGCGAAGACTCTGCCGACTGCTTCGAAAACGTTGTTTACGCCGACTTTTTGTCCGTTTAGTATGCCTGACTCCATTGGTCCGCCTGTGACTGATATGGCGGGCACGTTTAGCCGTGCTGCTGCCATAAGCATGCCTGGCGTGACTTTGTCGCAGTTTGAAATCATCACCATGCCGTCTAAGCGGTGGGCTTGCATCATGATTTCTACTGAGTCAGCAATTAATTCGCGGCTTGGAAGTGAATACCGCATGCCTTCGTGACCCATGGCTAGGCCGTCGCATACGGCTATGGTGTTAAATTCGAAGGGTGTTCCGCCGGCTTCAAGAATACCTTCTTTTACTGCTTCACCTAAAGCTCTAAGATGAATGTGCCCGGGAACTATTGACGTGTAACTGTTAGCTATCCCAATGAATGGTTTAGCTATGTCTTGGTCTGTTAAACCTAAACTTTTTAGCAGGGCTCTGTGTGGTGCCCGCTCTGTTCCGAGTTTTATCTCGTCGCTTCTCATCTTAAAGGCCTCTGTGCTGCATTAAGACACCAATAATTTTATATTTAAGGGTGACGCCTTGAAAAGAGATGTGATTTAAGTGGGGTATTGCTTTATTCAACCGCTTCCCTAAACGTGTAAGAATTTTAGACACCACCCTTCGTGATGGTGAACAAACGCCTGGAGTATCGCTTGTTCCTGAAAATAAACTAAGGATTGCTCAACGCTTAGACGAACTTGGCGTAGATGTCATTGAGGCTGGGTTCGCCGCTTCTTCCGAAGGCGAAATGGAAGCCGTAACCCTAATCGCCAAGCAAGGTTTGAGGGCTGAAATTTCCAGTTGCGCCAGAGGCACAAGAGGCGACATTGAAGCCGTAGCGAAAAGCGGAGCAGACAGTATACATCTTGTCATCCCAACATCTGATATACACTTAAAATATAAACTGAACAAGACACGAGAGCAACTGCTCAAAATCACCGAAGACAACGTCCAACTTGCCAAGAGCTGCGGCTTGATAGTTGAGCTTTCAGCTGAAGATGCAACACGCACAGAGCTTGATTTTCTCAAGAAATTCTATGAAGTTGGCATCGCCGCTGGAGCAGACAGGGTTGTCGCATGCGATACAGTTGGTGTGTTAACTCCTGAAAAATCCTACGAGCTATTCTCAGCGCTTTACGATTCGGTCAAGGTTCCAATCAGCGTTCACTGCCACAACGATTTCGGAATGGCAGTAGCAAACTCTATTGCAGCATTAAGGGCTGGTGCAACGCAGGTTCACGCAACCATAAACGGCTTAGGAGAACGTGCTGGAAACGCTTCACTGGAGGAAATTGTGGTTTCGTTAAAGCAACTGTACAATTTGGACTTAAACATCAAAACCGAGCTTTTGTACAGCACTTCACAGCTGGTTTCAAGATTAACTGGCATCAACGTGCAGCCTAACAAGGCAATCGTAGGCGAGAACGCTTTCACGCATGAATCAGGCATCCACACGCAGGGTTTGCTTGCTCACCCGTTGACTTATGAGCCGATTGCTCCTGAACTGGTCGGTGGCACACGACGAATATCGCCTGGAAAGCACTCTGGAACTCATGGCATACAAGCTGCACTGGAGAAGATGGGTTTGAAACCAACTGAGGAACAGTTTAAAGAAATATTCAAGCGAATCAAAGAGTTAGGTGACAAAGGCAAAACAGTCATGGATGCCGATGTGCTGGCAATCGCCGAGAACGTTATGGGCTTAAGCAAAGCCAAACCAATACTGCTTGAGGAGATGACGGTTGTCAGCGGTGACAAAGTCACGGCAACCGCTTCAGTGCGGCTTAGGTTAAACGGCAAAGACGTTTGGGGTGCAGCAGTCGGCGTAGGACCCGTTGACGCAGCCATAAACGCAGTCAAAAACGCCATTGCGGAAGTTGAACCCATCACGCTGGAACAATACAATGTTAAAGCGATAACGGGCGGAACAGACGCAATGGTTGAAGTTGTCGTGCGCATGCGCAAAGGAGACAGAGCAGTAACAGCCATGGGAGTACGCGAAGACATAGTTAAAGCCAGCATGGAAGCTGTGCTTAGCGCTATGAACGTGCTAACAACAGACTACAACAACGAAAACAACCACAAATAACCATGATTTTTCAGAAGATTCTTTTTATTGGTGCTGTCTTGAAGTCTTTGTCATTTGAGATTATTTCTTGTGCTCCTGTTCTTATGGCTACAGCTAATTGTATAGAGTCCTCATAGTCAAGCTTATAGTCGTTCATTATGTCTACGGCTCTGACAAAATCTTCAGGATTAAGCGGTTCAATTATTAGGCCTTTGATACCTGTTATAGCTTTAATAACTTGTTCTGTGAAAACTTGGTCTTTTAATTTTTTGCCAGTTAACCCTGCGACAATTACAAGTGTCTCATAAAGAGACAAGCTAGAGGTAATGTACTCTCCTGGAGGAGCGCTTTCTATGTTTTTTATCCATTTGCAGGCTGTTTCACCGAATTTTGGATGGCTACCAAGCCAATATACAAAAACATTGACATCTATATACCGCTTTTCTTCTGCCACCATTCCTTTTTGACCTCCACTACGAATTCATCTAAATCTTCAGGCCAGTTAGTTACTTTGAAAGCACCAAAATATTTGTCCGCAACCGGCTCAATTGGTTCAATAATGACTGTTTTTCCTTTTGATCTAATGGTGATATAGCTGCCTTCCTTAAGCTGGGCTGCCTTCCTTATGCGCTTCGGAATGATTATTCTGCCTTTCTCGTCCATTTTAATGGTGGTTCCACTCATTTTATTCCCACTAATATTATTAATCCCACACTCTTAAATATATACCACGCCCATATAAGGTCAAATAAATCAGAACGGTTATTGAAATGACTGATTTGAAGGTTAGCAGCGTTACAAAAAAGGGTCAATTCACAATCCCTAAGGCACTGAGGGAAAAATACGGAATCAAAGATAAAATTATGATCGAAGAGGATGAAAGAGGCATAATAATAAAACCTCTTCTTTCCCCAAAAGAAGAATTTGGCTCATTAAAAGGGAATGCTGACGGAAAAACCTCAAAGGAATTATTGGATGAGACGCGGGCATACGAACGCCATTAACTTTTTATGCGCTTATTTTTGGCGGTGGACGCACACGTCTACCAAGCTTTATGCGCAATGCTATTCGGTACAGTTTCCGCAGAGACTTCACCAACTGCTCGACGCTGGGTGCAGTTGAGTAGATGAGGGGTATCTGCTCGTACTCAGCTATGCGTATGGCTTCGGCGTCAGGTTGGGTTTTGTGAAAAACTACAATCCTCGGTTTTAGGCTGCTGACCCGTACAATCATCATGGGCAAGCATCCTGCTTCCACGTTTGTGAAAATCAGCGCCCGGTCAGTGGTTGCCCCAAACAGCTGCGCGTACTCCGAGCCAGAATACGCTTCAACCGCTTTTGTGCTATCGATGACTGTGTATCCGTTGACTTCTTTGACGTATTTGTCCTTGCAAGCTACTACTTCGCCGCCAATAGCCCTGCACAAGTATTCAATCCGTACCGGAATGGGAAACTCACGTAAATCCTCAACAGCCATGCTTGGCGAACTGGTCAGCTTAGCGAATTCTCTAATGAAGCGACTGCCTTTTCCCTCGTCAATTAGTAAGAGTGAGAGCACGAACCTTCGGATGAATTTGGCGCCCGGACTTTTTCGCCGCCCACTTTCATAATCACTTATCACTGAAGATGACAACCCCATCATCTCGGAAAGGGTCAATTGAGAAACAGCAAAAAGCTCACGCCACTTCCGCATGGTAGCGCCTGGTTTGCCTGAAAGAATTATTTCTCCAGCAATCCTTCTTGCTAAAACTTCTCTGAGGCTAGGCGACACTGACATGAAATAATGCTCCGGCTTGTACTCTTCCTTCAAGGTTGAGGTATAAAACTATAGCGCTTTTTCGTGAATATTATGTTTTAAACTTAAGGATTTGCTGGATAATGCATTGATAAGCTTGTCATCAAAGATACATGTGCGTTATCGTTTTGAGTTAGCGCTAGTGCATATATCAGGTGCTGAACTGAGTTTATAAGGAAGCTTTACGTAGTAATGCAGTAACGTTCCCGTCTACATGAAAAGACAAAAAGAACGTTACTAGCGCAATGAACAATAAAAAAAAGGAGTGATAGATATGGCAGAAAAACCACAAGATGTAATCTTCGTTGGAAACAAACCACCAATGAGCTATGTGCTCGCTATCATAACGGCATTCTCTTCAGGCGTAGAAAAAGAAATAACCCTAAAAGCAAGAGGGCAAGCAATAACTACCGCTGTTGACGTTGCAGAAATAACAAGAAGTCGGTTCCTAAAAGATCTTAAAGTGACAAAAATCGCAATCGGAACAGTAGAGATGCCACCAAGAGAAGGCGAAAACAGGTCAAGAATGGTTTCAACGATAGAAATAACTCTTACAAAAGAGTAGCTTGACGGACAATTAACCTGGGAGTTTTAAGCTCTCCAAACTTTTTACAATATCAAAATGTTTTAGTATTATTTTTTCAGGTAAGCCTCAACTTTCTTGACAATTTCCATGAAGGCCTTAGCCGCAGTAGAATCCTTATCCGCAACAACAAAAGGATGCCCCTTATCGGAATCCACACTTACCTTGGGGTCAATGGGAATGCTTCCGAGAAAGGGAACTCCAGCTTCTTCCGCCATCTTTTTTCCGCCGCCAGATTGGAAAATTTCAGTTTTTTCTCCGCAATGTGGACAAACAAAACCGCTCATGTTTTCCACAACGCCAATTATAGGCATGTTTAATCTTTCAGCGAAAGTAATTGCTTTCTTAACAACTGAACTTGACAATTGGGAAGGCATTGTAACGATTACCACGCCGTCTAGGTCAGGCAAAAGCTGGGCAATACTGAGTGGTTCATCGCCCGTTCCAGGCGGCAAATCAATAAAGAGAAAATCAAGCTCACCCCAAACAATATCTGATAAAAACTGGCGGATCGCTCTCATTTTTAATGGTCCGCGCCAAATAGTCGGTGCCTGTTCAGGCAAAAAGAAATCAATCGACATAACCTTTATCCCGAATAGTCCATCAACCGGGAAAGCACCTGGCGGACCATACTTGACACGTTGCCCTTCTAACCCGAGAAGCCTTGGAACGCTTGGTCCATGAATATCCGCATCCAAAATGCCAACTTTGATTCCCTTTTGTGCAAATGCGGCGGCAAGGTTAACGGTTATGGTGCTTTTTCCAACTCCGCCTTTACCGCTTATGACGGCGATTTTATGTTTAATTTTTCCCATTCTATCTTTTAGTCTCCGCTGCTCCTCTGATTGTTGCTGCCTGTAAGCTTCAATTTGAGCCATATTTCTCTCTAAACTCATAAAAACACCAGTTCTGAAATGCTGTTAAAGTTTGATTCTAAAATAAGCTAAAATAGTTTATGGTACTTAACAGGTAAGTTAACGGTCTTTTAGGCGATGAAAAAGATGGTCACACTTCGAGATATAGAGCAAGCACAAAAAACCATAAAACCATACGCTATTCCAACTCTGCTGACGCGTTCAAAGTTTCTAAGCGAACTATGCAGCGGCGAGGTCTTTTTGAAACTTGAAAACCAGCAGGTAACGCACTCCTTCAAAATTCGCGGAGTAATAAACAAACTACTCAACCTGTCGCCCGAAGAAAAAGCTAGAGGGGTGGTGACAGCTTCAGCTGGCAATCATGGTCAAGCAGTAGCTTATGGTGCCAAAAAATTGGGTTTCTCAGCGCAAATCGTAGTGCCTACTAACACGCCGAAAATTAAAGTGGATAGCATAAAACAGTACGGTGCCGACCTCTTGTTGTTCGGTGAAACTTACACTGAGGCTGAAAAGAAAGCTAAAGAAATTGCAACACAAAAAGGGCGCCTCTACATTTCCCCTTACAATGACGAGTTAATCGTGTCTGGACACGGAACCGTCGGATTAGAAATCCTCAAAGAACTTCCAAACGTTGACGTCGTCGTTGTGCCGGTTGGCGGAGGAGGCTTGATTGCAGGCATAAGCGTAGCTATTAAAAGCCAAAGACCCAATGTGCAAGTTATCGGCGTACAATCCAAAGCTGTACCCATCATGTACGAGTCTTTGAAGGCTGGCAAAATCGTTCCTCCACATAGACATGAACCCAACACCATTGCTGAAGGCTTATCTGGAGGGATCGAAAAAGGCTCCATCACATTCACCATAGCCCAACAATACGTTGACGAAGTAATGCTGGTTAGAGAAGAGTCAATTAGGCATGCTGTTTATCTACTTTGGAAAAATGAAAAGCAAGTGGTGGAAGGTTCCGGCGTGGCGGGAGTCGCAATGCTGCTGGAAAACAACGACTCATTCACTAAGCAAACCGTGGCTATAGTTGTAACTGGCGGAAACATCGACGACTCCCTGTTGAAGAGCATAATAGCTTCAGAAGAATAATCGGTGTTAGCCTAGTTTGTAGCCGATTTTCCGCAGGAACTGCCGCCGCTCCTTAATGTCAGCGTCGGTTTCTATGCCGTTACTTTTTAAGCCGTCAACAACACCAATAATGCCTCTTCCCTGGGCGGTTTCAGCGATTATTACTTCTAGCGGGTTAGCTGTAGCAGCGTAAACAGTGCATACCTCAGGCACCTTCTTGATTTTATCAAGAACGTTTAATGGATAAGCATTTTTTATATAAATGAGAAAACTATGCCCACAGGCAATTTCAAAGGCTTTCGCGGCTGCCAGTCGGCGCAATTCCTCGTCGTTTCCCTCGTGCCTAACCAAACAAGGTCCTGAACTCTCGCAGAAACCTAGGCCAAATTTAATGTTTGGGACAGCGTTAACCATGGCTTCATAGAGGTCTTCAGCTGTTTTTATGAAGTGAGCCATGCCTAAGATGATGTTGCAGTCTTTCGGCGGGTCAATTTTAACTGTTTTAAACTCCAAACCTTAAGCCTCCTCAGCTAATGACTTATCAGCGCTTTTAGCATATAACTTTTTTAAAACAATCGGTAAGTTGATTTTTTTGATAAATCCGTGCTAAAGCAAGCGTTTAACAATGTACATTGTGGCTCTTTTTTTAACGATAAATTTTATATGTTTCAATGCGTTGCATAGATGCGTCGTGCAAGAAGCAGTTTTTGCACAATAAACAGATATAAGGAGTTGAAAAGTAGTGTCCGGAAAAGAAATGTTCAAGGCAACTTGCTCTGAATGCGGTCAGGAATGTGAAGTCCCATTCAAACCAGACCCAAGCAGACCAGTTTATTGCCGAGAATGCTGGGCTAAGAAACGACCAGCAAGGCCAAGACGATATTAAGCTTACCGCTTAACCCATTAAATCTCTAAATTTATTCATTATTTTTTTTTACATTTTTCATTATTTTTCTGCGTTAGCCCTGTTTTTGCCCGAACAAAAGCTAAATATCATTGAATGGTTAATCAATTGGAAAGCTAGGGCCGGTAGTTCAGCTGGTATGAACGCTTGACTTGCACTCAAGAGGTCGGGGGTTCAAATCCCCCCCGGTCCACTTATATATCAATTGAATTGTGATGCTAACATTGTTTAGGACTTAAAAAGGCTGTTTTGTGCAATCAAAAATTTGAATTTTCCCGTTAAGTTAATGAGCATTTATTTGCATTTATTTCAAGTGAGCACATAACAGAATAAAGCGATTAAAATAGAATTTAGCGTATAGCGAGACCGTAAAATGAATAAAAAGAAATTAAGATTACTGGCGATTGGATTAGTCATCTTGCTTGTGTCGTCAGGAATAGCAACATTCTTCATTTTAGCTGTCGGAAACAAAAACCCCTCAGCAGATAAAATCCGTGTTGCATGCGTCGGCGATAGCATCACGGAGGGAACCGAGTATCCAGCTGACCTTTCGATGTTGCTTGGTGCAAACTATACGGTTGGTAACTTTGGTGTTGGCGGAACCACGGTCTCTCTTAATTCTCAGTCACCGTATATGAACACGAGCGCATTCCAAAACGCTACGGAATTCCAGCCTAACATAGTAATCATTATGCTGGGAACCAATGACGCTCACCCAGTCCTTGAGCAATACAATGGAAGCTTTGTGGACGACTACGTGAAGCTGGTTGCCGCGTTCCAAGCGCTTGTAAGCAAGCCAAAGATATGGATTGTGCTGCCACCGCCAGTTTTCAACAATGAATCTGGCATAAGCCCCCAATATTTCAGGCTCACCGTAATTCCCGGCATCGAACAGGCGGCAAACGAGACTCATTTGCCAGTAATTAATGTGTATTCGGTTTTGGCTAACTATTCTGATTGTTTTCCTGACGGAGTCCATCCCAATAGTGAAGGCTCAAAACTAATCGCTAACGAGATATACAAGGCTATAATCTAACAAAAACACACCTAGCATAGCGCCGTAGCTTTTTTGTATTAACAACATTAACTCCTTAATTTTGAGTATTTCAAAGACGTTTCCCAAAAACTAACCATTCGATAGTTTGACGGCATTTTGGAGTATATTGCAAAGTATCATTAACAAACGGCACTTAGAGGAAGAAAAATGAGATTAAGGACCGAAATTGTACCCGAAAAATGAGGGTATCACTCTTCCCCGTTGACCCTACCTCACGGTTGCCAAAGTTTTAGTTATTTTGCTTCATGCAGCAATAGAGCCTTATCCAACTGGTTTTCAGATTAGCAGAATTTGCCACGCGCTTAGCGAGTGCTGCACATTGAAAGAAAGCTCCCTTTTTCCTACGTTGAAGTCAACTTTTATTAGCATAAAATGCTCTTAGAATGTGATTTGGTTTAGGTGGAGAAGCTGAATCAGCTAAGAGGGCGCGCTGTTCCCGTTGACCTAATTCGGACGGTAGCTATTGTAATAGTTATCCTGCTTCATGCTTCAAATGACTTAACAATTCAACAAATGAACCAGTTTGAAATTATCCGTTGGACTACGGTTGATATTTACCAATCTATTGGACGAATTGGGGTTCCATTATTTGTGATGTTGACTGGCGCTCTTCTGCTCCAACCCTCAAAGAATGAAAGTCTAAGCGTTTTTTTTAAGAAGCGATGGGCTCGAATAGGTTTACCTTGGATATTTTGGGGCGGCGCCTACTTTGCCTGGGACTTTTTAGTTGAACATCAAGCATTTACTTCAAGCGCCATCATCCAAGGCTTACTGAATGGTCCTTACTACCAGTTTTGGTACCTCTATATGCTCGTTGGCCTTTACCTTTTGACTCCAATCTTGCGTATATTTATAGCTCATGCAGATCAAACGATTATAAAATACTTTGTGATACTGTGGTTTTTGGGTGTAGCCATTATACCAGTTTTCGGCTTGTTAACCACTTACCAGTTGAGCAGTGATGTTTTCACAATTACCGGGTATGTAGGATACTTCGTTTTAGGCACATACCTTCTTACGGTACAAATACGTCGCTTGACTCTTTCGATTTTTATGATTCTTGGAATAGCTTTGACTGCAATTAGCACTTACGTGCTGGCTGCCACTGTTGGAGGGGGGGAAATGTATTTCTTTCAAGGGTATTTTAGCCCAACACTTATTTTAGCCTCAGTTATGGTGTTCCTGCTGTTACTTACGATTCAGCCGCCTTCGGTTCAGAAAGTGACCCGCCCTTCCACAGGTAATAAACTGATTAAAGTAATTAGTGAAAACTCTTTAGCTTTGTTCCTGTTTCACGTAATGATACTTGAATCCCTTCAAAGAGGCTATTTCGGTTTCGCAATTAATGGTAACACAATCAATTCCATCATTGGGGTTCCATTGATGACAGTAATTGTTTTGTTTGTTTCTCTTGCAATAATTCTTTTACTGAAAAAAATACCATACTTGAAGAAACTAATTGGTTGAGGCAAGCTAACGATTATTTTTGGATTAAAATTTAATCTTTTTCTCTCTCCATCCAACTACTACCAACACGCCTAACACTCACCACGCTAACACTCACGACTATAACACTCACTGAGTAAACGACTACGGCTAAACACTCAAACGCTTAACCAATCCTTTCTCACTTCCACTCATACTCTCTCTCTAATCCCTTGCCCCATCTCTCTATTACAATTACAATTAAAGTTACATACAGTTACAATTACAATTAAAGAAAAAACAATAAGTCTTAAATCTGCACAGCATAGAAATAGTTCAACTTAGTGAGATTTTGCATCTAACAAGAGGCTGGAAAATAGCTATAATTGGTTCGGTAATCGGAATCTTTGGGTTTTTACTTTTTGTGGTTTCTCTTTTTTGTGGAAAAATGGGGTTACGGATACGGTCTTTTATTTGCATTAGTTATGGTTGTTGGGATAGCTATTGAGTTTTATGGGAATAGGTTGAGAGAACGTGAAAAGCGAATCTTGGAGCCAAAAGAAAAGGCGAAGTATTAATCCACATGACTCGATAACAGATTCTCCAATAGAGAACATGGAATTTGAATATTAAGACTCCGAGTTTCCATAAAGATAAGTCTTAAATCTGCATAGCGTAGAAATGGCTTAACATGACAAAAAGATTTACAGCCATCATTATCATTGCCAATGTCATAATGGGTTTGCTCCTTTATCTTTCCAGCCAAGTAATGCTTCTTCACCTCACTGCGAGTCATCCTTATTTAACTGTAACAGGAGTTAATATCGACAAAATTTATGTAGGTGCTGTTCAGCCCTATTCTTCGCCTACTCCACTTGTCATTACGGCATTTCCTAATTTAGCGTTCTACCTTCTTCTTCTTTCTTTGATAATAAGTGCTTATTTCATAATAAAAGTCAGTAGGAGCTCAGGTATAGCAAAGAGATTTCCAGTAACCATTATCATTGCCAATATCATAACTGGTTTGCTCATGTTTCTTTCCAGCCAAACAATGCTCTCTCAGCTCAGTGGAACGATGAATAACTATGTAAGAGTATTAGGAGTTAATTTTTGGTCAATTTATGTAGGTGCTGTGCAGGTTGGTTCTTCACCAATTCCACTGGTCATTTGGGGAGAGCTTAACTTACCATCTTATGTCTTCATGCTTTCTTTGATGGTAAATGCTTGTTTCATAATAAAACTGCTAATAAGCAAAGAACCAAAACAGAACCCTTCTTAGACCAACATATGCATATCAGAATTAGTAAAGTTTCCAGAGTACATTAAGGCTCGAGATAAGTATTAAATCTGAGAAGCGTAGAAACAGTTCCTTATGGATAAAATCAAAAAAATTCAAATTGGTCTTCTTGTGCTTGGAATGGTCATTTTTGGAATAGGCACTTACGTTATTTACACTTTCAGAACACTTGGGCTTGAAGGAGGGCTTTTAGTAACCACAGGCTTGGCAGTTGCTTTGTCTGGATTCCGCCATCAAAAGCAGCGGGAAAAAACCATTCAAAGACCAAAAGAAATGACTTTAGGGAGATTTGTCACATTAATTGGGTTAATTATTTTTTTTCCGAGTTTAGGAGTTGCTTTAGTTGGTGCGGCTTTGAACATAAAATCAAGTTGGTTTCTTATTCCATTTGTCTTGGTTTTTTTGGTAGGCATACCTTTGACTCTCTTAGGGGGTCAATTGATGAAATCAGAAAAGAAAAGCGATACCTCGAAACCTTTATAGTTTAATTGAGCCAAGTTCCAGAATAGACGAAATGATTAGAGCTATTACCAAGTACATTCAAGGGTTAGGAACTTCGCTATTACAGAGTAGATAAGTCTTAAATCTGCACAGTATAGAAATAGATTCACCAAGAGGCTGAATAGTTCACATGGAAAACCACAAGCAGATGAGCACTTGGAAAAAAATTGGCGATTGCTATTGCGATTGCTATTTTATCAGTCAATTTTGTGTTGCTCTATATCGGATACATAACTGAGACTACCCTTTTTATCGATTCTGTTGGTTTTACTTTAGGCATTATTCTTATCGCAATAGCATTAGAGGAGCGTAAAAGAACAGCCTATGAGCCTTCAAAATTAATGGTCAGATACCACATTAGCTACATATTGGTTGGAGCTATAGCTGGAATGGCTATTTGCTTTTTCGCTGTACCCTTATTAGCGATAGGCGTTGTTGTGTTATTACGTTCATTTGGCTATTTACTTGGGCTTTTCAGTTTTGAGTGGTTGCTTGTAACTGGCATGATTATAGGTGTGGTAATGGGAAGTATTTGGGGGCATTTTTTGTTTAAAAGGAGCAAATATGCCAAAATAACTTATTACGACCCATTTGCATGACTTCTCTAAGTATAATTAAGCAAGACCT
Organism: Bathyarchaeia archaeon; assembly: GCA_050010515.1. Classification (GTDB taxonomy): domain Archaea; phylum Thermoproteota; class Bathyarchaeia; order Bathyarchaeales; family Bathycorpusculaceae; genus Bathycorpusculum. Next base: position 173 of record JBEKKX010000015.1, on the reverse strand, counting down.
TTCCAAAAGCGTGTGCATTATTGGAAAATTACAGAAAAAACAATAAGTCCTAAAACGCGCGCCAGCTTGTTGCAAAATTATGAAAGTTGACATGTTGCTGTTTAAGTTTGTTTGAGCTTGAATATTTAGGGTGAAGGATGGAGAAACCCGAATTCTCATGCGCCATTCTGTCT
>JBEKKX010000014.1:0-61631 GCA_050010515.1 Bathyarchaeia archaeon | reverse complement strand
CTCCTAGACGGTAGACGCAACCTGCCGTCTAGGAAACACACTTAGCGAGTTAGCAAAAGAACCTACTGCCGATTCATCTGCAACCTAACGGTTGCAGTATTCTCGTCAAGTTTTAATAAACTCGGTGAAGACCTCGTTCTTTTCCCGTTTGGCTTTAAGCTTTGCCATTGCTTCTTCTTTGCTGTTGCCTTCAGAGAGCTTGACGCACCAGCTATTTCCTTCATCGCCAGTGATTATTGTTTTGCCAGTTTTCGTGTTCTCCCACACCCAGATTCGGTTTCCAATATGTTCCCCTTTGGGTTCATCCATGCATAGTCGCTTGATAATGCTCTCATCAGATACAATCCTGCCATTAAAGTAGAGCCCCATCTAATTACTACTCCTAATTTGGATAACCTCTCAGTCCAATTCGCTATCCTGCGTTTATAAACCTGATCATTAGTGTTCAAGTAAAGCAATAAAATTTGCATTTTTCATTTTATGGGTGGAAAAAACATAATCTTTATACTTCAGCGTTGAAAAACTGGATCAGGTGCTACAGTTTGCAAAAAAATATTTTGTTATGTTTCGCAGGTGAAGAGTATGCCAAAATGTCCTAATTGCAACCAAGATATTGACAAAGTGTACTTTAAAAGCGTGGACACTTACGAGGGCATGATATATCTTGATGGCAGGGGAAATATTGAGTTCGACGATGACCTCAAAGAACGAGTAAGTGAAGCTACATGCCCAAAATGCGGTGCCATAATAACTCCAAGCTTGGATGGACCATACGACCCACGGGTTGAAAAATTCTTGAGATGTGAAAAAGCGTGATTATCTTTTTTCCTCAATATATTGGGTTGAACCTGAAAGTCAAGATATTGTTTAAGGTGACTCTGTCATGAATTACCGGCGAGTATTTGCACAGTTCTTAATGCAAGAAGCTCCTGATGTTGCAGGGTATGTTGTGATTAAGACAAAACAAGCAGGTGCACATAGCTTTGTTGACGCCCAGGAATATGTGCAGAATATGTACTTCGAAGACCCCAATGGTTGTGTGCCAGCCAAGTATCTTGGTGAAGATGTGATGAATGATATTCACACAAAATTCTATTATCCACTGGCCTTTCTGGCGGGGTTCTTTCAAAAGATACATCCAGAACTGAAGAAGGATTCAGTGCTAATTACAATTGATCCAAGCTACGAATGCGCGACTAACTATATTATGAGCCTCTTTGAGCAAAAAGTAACATTACTTCAGGGCTCATGGAATGCTTGGAGCTTTTGGTTTAAAGATGAAGCTGATTTTGAAGATTGGGTGGATGACTGCTTAGAAGAGATGGAAGATTGTTTGCGGAATAAAAAAGAATAAGAGAATTTTTACGGTGCTCCTCCACAACTGAGGCTGTGGTTTCATCTTCAAGGTCTATAACATCGTTTCCAGTTGAAGTGTTTTTGAGCTAACAATCTCAACTATTTGAGTAAGCTGACCATCGAATTTTCTGTTTACATACTCTGCCACACCGCAATTGTTTTATAATCACAATCATAACAGAAATCACATGGGTTACAAGACATGTGCTATCTGTGGACGAAAAGTCTACGAAGGAGAGGGAATGTACTACGGAGGTCGCCTAATCCATCGAACCTGCAAGGGGATAGCCAAAATTCAGCGGTACAAGCTTAATGAGAAGTAAGTTCAAGAGGCAGTTATCGTGGAAAATCACAATCATAACAAAAATCACAAAATAAATCCTTTCTCGCCACAACACCCAGCCCAACCATTATGTTTTGCTGATAGGGCAGAGCAACTCCGTTACTTCAAGAAAACCGCAAGCAATTCAGCGGAACTGAATCCTCCAGCCCCACTAAACTATGCCATACTTGGAACATGGGGTCAAGGCAAGACATCCTTGATATACAAGCTCAGGCAAATTGCTCTTGAAGAGCTCCAAAATGAAATGCGGTGCGTCTGCATCTATTTTCCGCTCTCGCCTGAGCATTGCCAAAGCTGGAATACTTTCACTGAAAACTTTCTCGGAACAGTCAAATCAACAATCAAGGCTACAAAAAAAGTACTACCGAGAATCAAAAGCGAGATAGACAAATGGGAGATAAGCCTAAATTTGGGCGTTATTTCCGCCCAGAGAAATAACAACCAAAAGCAACCCAACCTAACTGATGCCTTACAAAAATTGTGGGAAGATCACCTTAAGCCTTCAGGAGTCCAGATAGCATTCATTATGCTAGATGACCTTCACTATTTTCCAATTAAAGCCAAGGACTCGTCATACCTCAACCTAAGAACTACCTTCCAAGAACTCGTCAACAGAAAATGCAATTATTCATTGGTGGTAACTGCCCAGTCACTTCTGTTCTCTGAAATAGCAGAGATAGCAGAACCAGTCGTTAGATTCTTTAAACGTTTTGATCTCAAACCATTCACATTTGAGGAGGCAAAGGAATCCATTGAGGTAAGGCTAAAAGTAGCAGGAAGCAAAACTCAAATTGATGACAAAGTGATCCAAGTGATAACGGAAAAGATGAATGGGCATCCTTACTTGATTATGTTTGCTATGTTCGAATTATTAATGCATACTAGTGAAGCCCAGACTATTGGATTAAAAGACCTCCAAAATGCTTGGCCTGCTATTGAGGAATCTCTTAGCGACACCATTTTCTCTCAAAAGTATCAAACGGCCTCAGAGAAGGAAAGGCAGCTAATGATTGCAATTGCTGAATCAGGAAAGGAATTTGTTTCTCCAGTTGATTTTAAAAACTTTGGTAGCGCAGCCGAGCTATTCTCAAGGCTTGAGAAAAAAGAACTATTACTACGACACGGCAGAGGGAAATATAATCTGTTTCACCCAATGTTTGCAGAGTTCTTAAAGGATCAATAGTTTTAAGTAAATAATAAGAATCACAATACAATCATAAGTAAGAATATTCTTACCATTAAATGGCGAAAGCATGGTGGAGGCGTCCACAACTAAAGTTTCCTCTAAAGGGCAAGTGGTTATCCCAGCAAACGTTCGCAAAGCAGCTAACCTCAAGAAAGGCGAGAAACTCCTAGCAATAGCCATTGATGACATGGTTGTTCTTAAAAAAATAATTGATAAATCCTTTGAAGAAACAATGAAGCCAGTATGGGCAAAAGTTAGGCAGATGGGTCTTTCGGAGAAAGACATAAACGCCCTCATCGACCAAGCAAGAGCCAAAAGCAGTTCTTGACACAAACGTTTGGATCTCAGTACTGCTCTGCGGCGGCAAACCCGCAGAAATCAGAAAAAAAATTATTGCTTTTTGGTTAATTCTTCAAGAATCTCTTTTGCTCGGTCCACCCGCACTTTTCGCTCCTTAACCATCCGTTCAGCAACCAAATCAACCAGTTCATCCTTTGCGCCTGCGGTAATTGCTATGTTTCTTGCGTGCAAAGACATGTGACCACGCTGAATCCCCTCATTCGCCAGCGCTCGCAAGGCGCCTAGATTTTGGGCTAAGCCGACAGCGGCTAAGACTTCAGCGAACTCGTTGGCTGATTTGACGCCTAAGATTTTCATGGCTATTCTTGCTATCGGATGGGTTTTTACTGCTCCGCCGATTAAGCCTACAGCCATCGGCAGCTCAATTACGCCTTCCAAGTCGCCGTTTCTGTTTTTTGTCCATTTTGATATGCTGGTGTATGATCCTTTTAACGCGGCATAAGCGTGAGCGCCAGCCTCAATTGCGCGGTGGTCATTTCCAGTTGCAAGAACCACAGCTATTATGCCGTTCATGGCGCCTTTGTTATGTGTTGCTGCGCGGTAAGGGTCAGCTTCTGCAAAAGCCGAGGCGTAAGCGATGCCGTCCACGGCTGCTTCTCCGCCCAGTGATTCCTTGGGCACGGTGCACCATGCTTTCGCTAATCGTTTAGTGGCTAAGTTGGAGATGATACGCAAATAAACGTGACCGCCCGTAAGCTGCTCAAGTAGCGGCGCCACTGCTTCAGCCATAGTGTTAACAGCGTTTGCGCCCATGGCATCTCGGCAATCAACGTACAACTCTACAATCAACATCTGCCCCATGGAGGTGTCGATGATTTTAGCGTCCAGGTCTTTTGCTCCGCCGCCGAAAGAGTTCAAAACTGGGTCTTGGTCATTTGCCTTCTTGAGAACATCAGCTTTAGCATCTATGACTTGCTTTTTAGCCGCTTTAGCGTCCTTGATGCCGACAACTTGGATTTGCCCAATCATAATTGGCGCTGTACTGCTAGTGTGGAATCCTCCGCCGTCGCGAACCATTTTAGCCGCGTAGCTGGCAGCGGCAATCACGCTTGGCTCTTCAGTAGCCATCGGAATCAAATAGTCTTTACCGTTAATTTGAAAGTTAACTGCGACGCCTAAGGGTTCAGGAAAAACGCCGATAACGTTTTCCACCATGTGGTCAACCAAATCAATGGGCAAAGACCCAGTGTCCTCAAGTAAACGGACTTCCTCATCGGTTAAGCCAGCAAAATCTTTAACGATTGCTAAACGCTCTTTCGGCGAAAGCTTATAGAAGCCTGAAATAACAGATGATTTGCTCATTCTCCTCATTCCTTTGCTCTCATGTAAGTTGACTGTAGTTTATTTTTCCGCTTTTAAGCTTTAACTTTCTTTACCCAAAACCTGATGCTACAGCGTAGTTTGCCCAGGAGTTCTCGGCATTGCCACTGCGGAAACGCCTAAGCGCTTGCGGATTTCCTTAGCCAAAACTGCGCCGTGACTCACCCGATAATTGTCTGTGATAACTTTTTTTGCTCTTGAACGCTTAACATACTCTATTAAACCGTCAAAATCTGAATGGTCACTTAACGCAACCAAATATTCCCTATCGCCAATCTGCCTGCAGGGGGAATTGAATTCCCAACCGCTAACACAGATACGCGCATTATTCAAGCCCACGTACCCGCGAGAATTCATGTGATAAAAGGCGACGCATGGAAGGTTCCCACCTAAAAGTTCACGCCCATCCATATCTGTAGAAAGCGACAAGCAACCCAGCTGCATACCGTGTTGCTCGCAAACTTTCGTAACCTCATAAACCCGCTGTGGCATGACAAACGGCACTGATACGTCAGCGTTTCTTAGTAGCTGCATGATTTCTTGCAGTTTGCCATGATATCCGAAAACGTAGACAGCGCCGCCGCGCAAGCGTTTTTCAATCATTGTAACTAAAAGTTCACGTACATCCACATCAAAAGAGCGCCTGCATGATGGACTCCCATAAGTTGCCTCAACAACCAAAACATCACATTCAACAACGGGTGTGTCATCAATCCTGAAGTCGCCAGAGTAAGCAACCCGTATTCCGCCAGCATCCTCAACCAGCACTTGCGCTGCACCCAAAATATGGTCTGCCTTAACAAGCGTAATCTGCTCTTCACCATACCTGACGGTTTTCCCGTACTCCAACGTCTCGATTACCGCGTCTCGAAGTTTCAACGAGTCGTCAAGTGCCTCCGCAAGGTCTCTGGTGGCCTTAGTCATCAAAACTTTTTCGCAGCACTTCAAGCTTTTTCGTAAACCGCCAAGATGGTCTGCGTGCGCATGAGTTACAATCCGCAAGGGCCTTGACTCGTCAAAAGCGTCGCAGGCAACGCTGTCACCTAACAGAACTGCGCCGTTTTTCGTTACCTGAGCCCTTGCAGACAAGTTTTAGTCCTTCTCGTCTATGCGGTTTTTTCGGCAAGCCACTCAATGAGTTGCCTTGGATTATCAGTTTCAATTGTTACTCGTATGGGGCCTAAGGGTGATTCCGCTGTTTCTTCAGAAAAAGAGATGTGCCCTGCAAACGCTACTTGCTTGTTTAAGCAAAAACTAATAGTGTTCCCTCTTATGCTGTGAAAGAGCGCTTTTCTGGCGGCATCACGAATCCTGTCAGTGCGCAGTATATTGCGTAGTTTAACAAGAGAATCCTGCCCTTTGGCTTCCGCCGTTAAGGTGCTTGCTTTGCCTGAAGGCTTGATTGTTATGGAAGCGTTGCCTAAAACGTTAGTTACAGCCGTTTTTACCTTATCTTCGCTTTCGGTTGGGTTAATTTCTGCTTCAACGTGAACAGTTACTTCAGCCATTTTTCCTCAATCCTCCGCAAAGTCTCCGCAACTTTAGGCTTAATCTCCTCAACACTATTATCGTTAACTATCATCTGCTCAGCCATTGCTATAACATTTCCCACGCCAACGCTAAGCTCCCGCATATCCCGGTCACGAAAAACTTCCCATCCGCTTGGGTCATCGCTTCGGCGGCGATTGAAAAGGCGGCTAAACCTTGTTTCAGGAGAAGCATGCACAGCGACAAGGCTGAACTTGGCAAAATGCGCTTTGAAAGCTTCAACTTCGTATAGGCTTCTTAAACCGTCAACGAGAACTTTAGTGCTTGCTTGTTCCTCTATTTTGGGAATGCATTTCTGAGCGACCACAGTGACTCCGCCGTCTGCCCGTAATTGAAGCATAACTTTCCCTACATTGTGAGGAGTTAAGTCCAAGCCACGCTTTACTGTTTCTTCTCTAATTACGTCGCCCATAACCACTATGGCGTAGCCTAGTTCGCGGGCGGTTTCAACAACCAAGGATTTGCCTGACCCAGGCATTCCTGCTAAACCAACAACTATCTTGTCAGCGTACATAACTTACCCTTTTTTAGTTCATATTAGCAAGCGTTTCCATTAAAAAGCATTTATGAAAGTTATGTGTTAAAAATACCTTGAAGGGACACGGATGTCAGAACAGATAAGAAGTTTCATTGCCTCTGACATGGAAAACGAGTCAGCGTGCTGGCTCGTCCCTAAATTAAAAGCTTATTTTGAAAGAGGGCCTCGAATCAAATAAGTTACGTCCAAGCTTAGGAGGTGAGTCCTAGCGGGACAAGATGAACGCGAGACCCTAGAAATCCTCTTCAGAAACGTAGACTTAAGCTTTGCCAAAAACATCGTGCTCAGTTGCTTCCACGCTAATTGTCTTGGAAGACCACCCAGAAACCCTCTAGGCGTCTTCAGGGCATTCATCGTTATGCGCATGAAAGCATCCGCAGCCTAAGAGAAATGATGCGGCTGACAAAAGAACTTAAAAAGCCATAAACCGATGTTTGCTTGGTTCAAGTTGTTTTATGTTTGATTCTCTTTTATTCGCTTTTTTGTTCCCTTCTTCCTTAACAATAGCACCGCAGTAACAACGGCTGCAAGGATTATCGCCACAGCGGCGGCTGTCAAATCTTTTGCACCTAACCCGCTAACGTTTATGGCTGAAGGCGGAGTCGGTGCATCAACAACTATCTGGGTTGCTGTGGAATTCACAACTGCCCCAGTGGCGTCAGTTACCTGCAGCATAAAGGTCCAGTTGCCAGCCGCTGTTGCGGTGGTGGTTGTGAAGTTGTAGCTGGGCAGGGTTGCGTTGTCAATAGTTGTGTAAGCAGTTGCGTTGGGGGCTTCAGCAAACCATTGGTAGGTGTACGGCGAGGTGCCGGTTGTCAACGGGGCAAGTGTTAGGACTGAGGTTTGTCCCTGCAGTATACTTGTGGAGGCGGCGGAGATCGTGGGTGATGTCAAGTTGGGGCAGTCCGATATGATAGCTATTTTGCCGCTGAGCGATAATGTTACGAAGAGTTCGCTTTTGCCAGAGTCATAGGCTATGGTGCCTGGGTTTGGTATGTGAGGTATTGTCGCGATTACGGTGTTGTTGGTGTCCGATATAACTGACACGTAACCGTCGGCAGTGGTGTAGTTGCTCACGCCAACGTAGATTTCGCCCTTCTCGGAGTCATAAGCTATGGCCGTGGCGTAGTATCCCACGGTCACATATGCCACTACCGAGTCTGTTGCGTCTGATATTACCGCAACTGTGTTATCGTTGAAGTCTGTGACGAATACTTCGCCTTTGCCTGAATCATACGCAAGGTTATACGGGTCAGTGCCCACGATTATGTTTGCGACTACCGTATTATTGCTGTCTGATATGACTGTAACTGAGTCGCTATTAGGGAGCCCAGTGTTGTCTGCTATGAATATTTCGCCCTTACCCGAATCGTAGATTAAGTCGGAGGGACAGTACGATACAGGTATTTTTGCAACTACGGTGTTGTTTATGTCCGATATAACCCAAACGGAGTAAGTTATGTTATTTGGTTGATAGTTTTCACAGCCCACGAATACCTCGTTCTTTCCGGAGTCGTAAGCCACTGCGCCTGGAGACCATCCCATAGGTATGGTTGCAACCACTTCGTTCGTGCTGTCTGAAATAACGTTGACAACGGAAGAGAAGACACTCTGAAATAGTTCATTCTTGCCCGAATCGTACGCCATGCCGCAAGAGATTTCGCTACCGGTGTTAATAGTTGTAACTACCTTGTTAGTGCTGTCAGATATAACAACAGTTTGGTCGCCAGAGTTTAAGAATATCTCGCCTTTGCCCGAATCATAAACTGGTCCGTAGCCTCCAAGGGTTATAGTTCCTGTGACTCCGATAGCACGCACTGGGCTACCTGCCACTGAAAAAGCGAACATTGATGCCAGTAGAATTATGACGATGAAGGCTGCCTTTTTAATGCCCATACTTTGGGGTGAGAAAGTTGTCATATATAGGCTTTATCGTCAAGCTTCCAAGCACGTGCTATAAAAATTTAGGGCAAGCCAGCGCGCTGCCGCGGCAGGTATTCTGCTAGGTTTTTTATAAATGCGCTATCTCAAAAGATTAGCTATTTTCCATAAACCTTTTAACCTTTTCAACGGGGATCATAAATTCAAATTGAACTCCTTGACCTGGTTGGCCATTCTCTTTCACCGTCCAACCGTAAACTTCACATATTTTGCGTATCAAGTACAACCCAAATCCGGTGCCTTTTCCAAAGCCCCTTTCGAATAAATGTCCCCTAAGATTCTTATCTAAGCCAACGCCGTCATCTTTAAAACATAATTTAACTGAGCCTTCACTAAGCTTTTGTGCAAATATACTGATAGTGCTTGTTTTTTCGCCATATTTCAATGAGTTGTCAATAAGATTGTAGAATACTTGTGTAAGTAAAGAATCCGCGATAACTTCAAACCCTGCGCATTTATTTTCAACTTTTACACCTTTAAGATCCGCGAAGAGAGAAAGCGCATTTTGAACCATTTTACCTATATCCACAGTAACTAATTCTTCAACGCCTATCATTTCATAAGTTTTCGCAAAATCAAAAATATCACAAATATTTTTAATGGAATCATCAATCTTGCTAAGATACTTCTCTAAGTTAGGCTCAATTTTACATTTTTTCCTAGCCAAATACAAGTTACCCGCAATTAAACCAAGTTTGTTTCTAACATCATGCCTGGTAAAACCACCTAACACCATAATCTTTTCATTTAATAATTCTGCAGTTGAAAGAGCACTAGCTAAAACATTCTGAACTATAATTAAGTTAGAAATATCTAGAAAAACCATAAAAAATCCAACTATTTTACCTTTTACTGCTAACGGCCCTCCCGATAAGCTAACATCAATAATAGAACCATCTCGTCTTTTTCGTTTTGTTCTAAAGGTTACCGGCCCTTTCGCAATCAGCCCCTCGATAATTCTTGACTCTTCTTCAAGCCCATCAGGAACAATAACATCCATAATTTTCTGGCCCTTGATATTTTCAAAAGTAAATTTAAAAAGCTCTGTGAAGCTACGGTTGACATCAGTCACACGGAAATTCTTATCCATGAAAACAATGGCTTCTGGATTATAAGCAAAAAGCGCCTTCAACCTCTGCTGGCTTTCCGCTAATAGTTGTTCTTGCCTTTTGCGTTCACTAACATCTCGAACAATGCTTACCCCAAACCATTGACCATTCTCAATGAAAGCAGAAAATGAAAGTTCAACTATTGTTGTTTTGCCCGAAGTATTCTTGAGGGCGAGCTCAACGGTCTTCCCAGTCATTAACAAGTTACCATCTGATAATTGCTTAAAGCCTTCATGCATATTTTGTTCATAGGTTGATGTGAATTGTTTGTTAAAATGCTCGTTTAATGCCTTCGTAATTTGATCCTTAGCATAATCTAACATATCTTTTGCTGATTTATTACTAAAAACAATTTCCCCACCATCGTTAAGAATTAAGATCGCATCGATAGAAGAATAAAAAATTGCCCTAAATCGCTTTTCGCTTTCCTTAAGCATCGCTTGAGCTCTAGTATACTGTGTCGCTTGAAGAATGCATGAAGCCAATTCAGCATAGGTTGCATCTAGGGCGCCACGTTTATCTATATACCTGAATGCGCCGGAATTTAACGCTTTTATCGCAACCTCATCTCGTCCCTTACCCGAAAATAATATGAAAGGCGTCGTAATTCCAGTAGTTTTTATCTCGTTCAAAAATTCTAAACCATTTTTCCCCTTCATCTGATAATCTGAAACTATAACATCAAATTTCTTGATCTTTAGCATTTCAAGTGCTTCTTGAACTGACTGAACTGATTCAACTTCAATATGAGCTTGCATCTCTAAGCATTGTTTTGCCATACTTAAGAAAGCGACATCATCATCAACATGCAATACCGAGATAGGATTGTAAGAAATCAATGCGATTTCAGGCTCTCTTAAAGCAGTTTTAACCATTATCTCGCCAATTTAGCAGTAACTTGCAATCCAAGCCTACGATTTCGTCTATAAAATGGTTTACGAATTGATACTCAAGCTTAGGAATAATTAGGTATGAAATAGATTAGTGATTAACAAGAAATAAAAATAATATCACTTAACTTAACCTAAAGGTGCCTGATATTGGAAAATATTCTAGTGGTAGACGATGACCAAAAAATGCAAGAAATGTTGATTGAAATCCTGACCGATAAAGGATACTCAGTTACATGCGTTGGGACGGGCAAGGAAGCTGTTGATGAAAGTTTTAAACAGCTCTTCAATTTAGCCTTTATAGATATTAATTTACCCGATATGAAAGGAACAGACCTGCTAAGCAAACTTAGAGAATCAGAGCCTGAGATGATAAAGATAATCATAACTGGGAACGCTACTTTAGATAATTCTATTGAAGCGACAAATAAAGGAATAGATGGTTATATTGTGAAACCATTTGACCCTAGAAAACTAACAAGTCTAATAGAGAGTAAGTTGAAAGAACAGCAAAAGAAAATACAATTTGATGAGAAAAAAGTAGCTGAATACATTGAGCTAAGATACAGCTGGATGGCAAATGCCAATCTTAAAAAATAATATGCCTAATTTAACTTTAATAGGATTTCTTCTTTCTCTCCCGTATGCACTATTGTAGCCTACTTCTATCCTCGCCATCCCTCTGGGTTTTGATACTTGAAGACGGGCGTTGATTCTTTGGCTTCCTCAACAGTTTTAATCATCTGGAAATACTCGTTTGTCTTCTCCGTAAGGATTTTTTTTATCATTTCCAGCATTTCCGCTATTTTTACAGGCTTCAATAGGTATCCGTCAGCCTTCTCGTTCACCGACTTTATTGCATTTTCAATTGAGGGATGACCTGTAATGATTATCTTAACCATTTTGGGCTGAATCTGTCTTAATATTTTGAGAAGGTCAATTCCTTTAATGTCAGGTAGCTCAATATCGATAAGGGCAACATCAAAGGACCCTTTTTTACATATTTTAATAGCTTGTTTACCGTTTTCTGCAACCTCAACTAAATATCCCGCATCAGTCAAGACTGTGGAAAACAAGTTTCTTGTTTCCTTATCATCGTCAATGACTAGCACATTAGATAACACAAACGGCGCCCCCAGCTTTTTTCAATTCAAATCGCACAGTATGAAATTCCAATATCCACCCTTGCGAATTAGCCGTATACACCAAGCTTACATTTCTACTATGCTCAAGGATATGTCTGGAAGGTATATCCAAGGCCACGGTTGGTTGAGAAGTTTCCTCACCCATTGATAGACCCGTGTCCAAATTAGCATGCATTTTGATCATGGATTATACAGAACATCGAGAATTATAAAAACTATGAAGCCAAAAATTGAATCCTCACACTATATTATCAATCAATCTTTAACATCGCACTTCTGGAAATTTTTCGGCCACAGCCACGACCACGACAATGTTTGCCACGCAAACTATTAGGCAAGGACAAATCCGCATGCAAACCACGCTGCTTTAATTTCCTTCTGATTCAATCAAAAAACCCCGCTATTGAGACAAAAAAAGAAAAAGGGAGGTACGCGGAACTGGTGACAGCTCCAACAGAAACGGCTGCATTAAAAGCATTTATGAAGGTTAAGTGTTAAAAATACTGAAGGAACACGCGATGTCTGAACAGATAAGAAGTTTCATTGCTTTCGACATGGAAAACGAGTCGGTACTGAATAGGCTCTCGGCGGTGCAGAAACTTCTGGTTGAAACTGGCGCAGACCTTAGACTTGTAGAGCCGCAAAACATTCACATAACCATGCGTTTTCTCGGCTCAATCAGCCCGGGCATGGTGGAGAAAGTTTACGAAGTAATGAAGAAAGTCAAGTTTACTCCGTTCAACACCCAACTTCGGGGTTTAGGAGTTTTCCCCAGCCTCAATTACCCAAGAGTTGTTTGGGCTGGATTGACCGAGGGTGTAGAACAACTCAAAAGTATTTTCAGCCAGCTAGAACCGCAGATACGCATATTAGGATTTGAGGCTGATGCTTACGGGTTCAACCCACACTTGACCATTGCACGGGTGAAATCCGGCGCAAACAAGCAGCGCCTAGCTGAGCTGGTAACAAAAAAAGCCGATTACGAGTTTGGCACAATCAGAGCCGACTGCCTTCGGCTTAAAAAAAGCCAGCTGTCACCTAAAGGTCCAACTTACTCAACGCTCAGAGAATATTGCCCAGCACAGGAGCAAAAATGATAGCCATGCAGGAAATCGAAGCAGTAACCAAGCAGGTTCTGGAGAAAATTACGCCTGGAAAAGAGGACCGTGCAAAAGTTGATGCTATAACCCGTGAGTTAGAGCAGAAAGTATCCTTGGCTTGCAAACAAGAAGGCGTTCCAGCGATTGTGCGTGTTGAAGGGTCAGTAGCTAAAGACACATGGCTTAAGGAAAACCCCGACATCGACGTTTTCATGCGCCTACCAACATCAATCCCGAGAAAAAACCTTGGTGACATCGGCTTAAAAATTGCTAAAAAAGCGGCTGGCGCTTATGAGCAGATTGAACGTTTCGCTGAGCATCCTTACCTAGAAATATTCGTTGAAGGCTACCGAGTGGACATTGTTCCTTGTTATGATGCCAAACCTGGCGAGTGGCAAAGCGCCACTGACAGAACACCGTACCACACAGACTACATTAAAAAACACTTAAGCACAAGCTTGCGCGGGGAGGTTCGGCTTCTTAAAAGGTTCATGCAAAGCATAGGCGTTTATGGGGCAGAAATAAAAGTCGGCGGATTCAGCGGTTACCTTTGCGAACTATTGATAATGAAGTACCGCTCGTTCTCTGAAACAATACGAGCCTTTGCACGATATAATAAACGAGTAGTAATAGACACCGAAAACTATTATGAAAACAGAGAAAACGAGCTTAGCCTACTCTTCCCTGAACCATTAGTAATCGTTGACCCCGTTGATAAAGGAAGAAACGTGGCTTCAGCTGTGCAGCCTCAGAAACTGTACAGTTTTGTTGGCGCAGCCAGAGCCTTCCTAAAAAAGCCTGAAGTAGCCTTCTTTTATCAGCCTAAAATTGAGGCTTTACCAGTTGCAAGCTTGAAAAGCCAGCTTGAGAACCGCGGCTCATCCATTGTATTTCTGGTTATAGACCAAGTGAGTGCTGTTCCAGACGTTTTATGGGGACAACTATACAGAACAAAGCGTTCACTACATAGACTATTAGAGCTAAACGATTACAAAATCCTAAAAGACACCGTTTGGAGCAACGAAAAAACCCTCAGCATTTTCACTTTTGAGCTTGAACAGCAAGTTTTGCCAAACATCAAAAAGCACCTTGGTCCACCGCTGGAACGAGAAGTGGAGTGCAAAAGTTTCCTCTCCAAATACGCTGATAACGAAAAAGTGATTTCTGGACCCCACATAGAGGACGGCAGATGGATAGTTATGGTGCCACGCAAAACAACCGATGTAGCTGCACTCTTAAAAGAGAAGCTTGTGGATGGAGGCAAAACTGCGGGCGTCGCTGAACTGATTGCACAATCAATCCGTAAAAACCTCAAGATTCTGGTTAACGCCGAAATAGGTGCAGTGTATGAAGAAAATGTTGATTTCGCTGAGTTCTTAACAGATTTTCTCTCTGGCAAACCGTTTTGGCTAAAAATCGAATAAAACCTTAAGCTATGTCATATGAAAAGTTCTGGAAACTTTACTAATTCTGATATGCTATATGTTGGTCTAAGAAGAGTTCTGTTTGCTTCGTCTATTCATATTTAAAATTGACCCACCTATTAAACATATAACTGAGCCTATTATCGTTAACTAAGGATTGTATTGGTTATTTGCTGTGCCTATTATCGGATTGTATGGGTTATTTAGAAAAATTAATTGAATTATTTGATAGATTAGGAGCGCAAAGCCAATTGCAAAAACAATTATACCCAATAATCTTTTGGAATTGGGTTTCATGTTTTCACCAATTTTGTTTATGTTTTGACCTTGCTTAAAAGATTTATAAACAGCCGAAAAAGGAAAGAAGGTTTTTGGGCTTATTGTTTAGGTTTTGTCCTTGCTTCTGAGGAGCACTACTACGAAAGCAACATTTACTATTAAGGAAAAGAAAAGGACTACCCATGGAACGTTAGAGATTAATGAGCTCAATCCCCTTTCATCTGTTGACACACGCATAATGTCGAAGAAGCCCACGTGACCTATGATGAAACCTTCACTTGCCAAAAGCACTAATTGGCTGGCGATAAAAAATAGAATACTCATTATGATGTTAAAAGTAAGAATAATAGCCGTAAATGCTTTGGAGACCATAGCGATACTTCAATCAGATATGTTTTCGCTGATTTTGTATTTGTTTTGACTTTGCTTAAAAGATTTTTCTATGCTATTCAGATTTAGAACTTATCTCTCTGTTTTCAGCTTACCGAGACCATTATAGCACCTTAATGTACTCTGGACTTCTTTGGTTTTTGAAAAGCGCTACTAAAGACGGGATAGGGTATCAATTTAGCAAGTGAATTTCTCTAGCAAAATTGAAAGTATAGGGGGAGAGGTAGGCTATTTGCTTGGTAATTTAACCAGTAAAAATAGGATTTTACTGCGTTACTGAATGATACCAGCTGATTATGTATTCAGGAAGATTCAGCCCTCTTTGACCAAGTCGTTCAGCCAACTTTACTGGAATTGGGCTTAAAACGTAGGCTGCTCGAGTGTAGAAGCGTCTTGGCGTCATTGGCTTGGCTTCTTCTGGCAGGATGATTTTTAAGTCTGCTTTCTTTGCTAGCGTTGAATCTGGTGAAGTTGTTATTGCAAATACGATTCCAGCGAACTTTTTAATTACGTCAGCCCAGATGATGACGGGTCTTGTTTCCCCTGAGTATGATAAGAGGATTTCGAGGTCGCCTGCTCTTGGATGCGGGGTATTTACGCCTCTTGTTATGTAGACGTTGTCGCCTAGGAAACTTTTGATGTGGAAAAGTCTTACGCCTGTCATTTTGGCGATTTCGTTTGCGGTGCCTTTTCCGCCGAGGAACACGTTTGTTCGTTTTTCAAGTATATCGACGAGTTGCGTGTAGGTTTCAGAGTTAACGTTGGAGTCTATCATATCGCCGATTTTTTCAAATTCTTCAGTGCAAAGCTGAAAGACATCATCAACTTCAAGGTTCCGAAAGACAGCTTCAATCATGCTGTTTAACAGTTCAAGTGTGCCTAACTCGAATATGTCGCCCATCATGCCTGTTTCGCTGTACTCAGTGCCTGGCTTGGATTTGCCGCGTCCCTTAAGCTCAACTACGTGACCATACTTACCAACTATTTCCCCCAAAGGCGACTCAAGAGTGGACGTTAAAAGACCCATTGAAAACCTGTTTGATTTCTTTTCTTCAATGTACTTGACTAAATCTTGAGCCATAACTAACGGGTCATCAGAATAACCGCTGCCAGAATTTATCAAAAGCAAGGTTTTCTTGTAACGCCTTCCAAGGTCAGCTGCTGCATCATACATGCTTTTGCCCGGAAAACCAGGATCATCAGGAGTTAAAACAACCTTGTTTCTCCAGCCGACTTGGCTAAGTGCAATTTGGCTCAAGGCAGCATTCAACGAGTAGAGCGATCTGCCTGATCCTCCGCAGACTACGCAGTCAGCCGCTTTCAGTTCATTAAATAACAGTGAAAGTTCTTTTCGTTTAATGCTTAAAATGTTTTCCTGAATTTTGTTGACGTATCCGATGCTGCTGATTTTGCTTTTGATGACAACGGCACCTTCAGTTCAAAAGATGATTTAATGAATCTCTATATTATCCTTGCGCTTGCTAGTCTGTAAAAACGCCAAATATTCAATTAACTGCTTAACTGCTGACGCTTTTTAACAAGGTTTCTCAACGGTTCCGCTAAATGTTTATATCAAAAGAAACCCTCCCGCAAGAAAGTTTGTGAGAAATAAATGTCATCTCAAACAGGCGCTGAAAAATTCCAGTTTCTCGTTGATTAGCGATGGATAATGGTGCTGCCGACGCCAAAATCATCCCGCAAACACGCTGGAATTCAGGTTAGCTTTCCGTTTGCGAAAAATCCCGAATCGTTTGCATTACTCCTCATAGATTGAGGGGCTAGCTACTGCTGCTAATGCTATTTTAGCTATATTTCCACGATGGCACTTGGGCGGGTCCAAGTCAACAGTTCAGTATTTCAATTCTACTTTAGCTCGATTTCAATGTGGGCGAATGACACATCAGGGCTGTGGGGTAATACATTTCAATTCTACTTTAGCTCGATTTCAACTCAAACACAATATTACCTAACAGTTACATCTTCTTAATTTCAATTCTACTTTAGCTCGATTTCAACAGGGCGCTATTTAACCTTGTTTTAACTATCAATCAATGGAATTTAAGCTTTTATGAGCGCCGTAAAAGTCAGGGTGCGATGGCGTGTTTGATTTATAGGTGCTGACTAGAACATGGTTGTTACTTCGCTTTTTTCAGTACCTAAAACTTCTTTGGTGTCCCAGTTCTTGTCAGGTGTTTCGTAGGGGAAATGATGGAGTTCTTTTCCTTTTATATAGCTTGTTTAAGCACACCTTTATTTTTTCCACTTCGCATTCTTTAAGCTCGCCTTCAAGCGCGGAATTCTGCACACAGTTTAGGTATTGCTTTAGTTACTTTCGCACTTTATCTATTCTTTCAATAGTTATACAGGCTACGATTATACGGAAGGGATTAAAAAATGGGCGTTGCTTGGGCTATCTGACTAAAGTTTGCAGAATTGGCAGATGAAGTCATTTGCTTAGTTCCACTGTGACTTTTCCTGCTCCTTTGCTTTTTTGTCCGCCTAGGACTGTTATGTTTCTTAGCGCAGGAATCAAGAGTTTGTTAATCAATAAAAGTTGCGCTTCTTCAGTAGGTTTCGATGCAATCCCATCCAGCCACATATCGATTTTTGCCCCTCCGATTTCACGTGCCCTTCCTAGTACAAAAGTTCCCTGTTTTGACACAATTTCAAGTGACCCGTTGAATACGGTTTTAGGTTTCACTTGTTCTCCTTTAAGAATTGCGCCTATAGCTGCTGTTCCAGTTTTTCTGTCTATCCTTATGCTAGTCTGGTCAATTATGTGTTCCCCAACTTTAGGCAAAAAATTGGGGATTCTCAGTAATCCCATCAAGCCTCCAGCACCAAAAAAATAGCAAACTGGACATACGCCAATATCTTTGTTTAGAATCATCTCGTCTTCTTCGACCTTAATATCACAATGTTTTTGACGATAACCGATATTGATTAGCTGCTGTTCTGCTATTGAGGGTCTTGGTGCAGGAATGCATGGTCTTAGGCAATCATCATTTCTTAAACCTAAGAGTCTTTTTAATTCGTCTTTATCCTTGATTAACCATTGCTCTAACTGATATCTAAATGCTCCCTTAAAGCTTGAGGCAGGTATTACAGGCTCTCCATCAATAGAAAAAACTTGCGCTTTCTTTTCTGTAAGAGGGGAAGGGCTACCACCAATATGGAGAAATGATCCCTCTTGAACCGAAATGCTAATTGGGATTTGGAAAATAGTTATAATTCCTTGCTGTTTGCTTTGAGGTAAGGCTTTAAAATCTTCAATACTATTCATCTTTTATCACCTCCACCAATTCAGTCAACGAATTCAGCTTCCTAACAAAGAAGGCTATTTCAACTACATCAATATTCAAGTTATATAACTCCTTTACATACTCAAAGACTCTGGCTAAAGCACGTTTTTGATCCATATTCGCCTTGTTTATTTGGTGAAAAAAGAATTGCTCAACTATTGGTTTTGTGTGATTTTCGATTACCGTTCCGTAATCTTCCATGTTGGGTAGTCTGCATTCAAATAATCCAAAACAATCAAACAAATCAAATAGCAAGGATAAAAGATTAGGTTTAGTTTCAAATGCATTTTTGAGAGATAAGCCAAGTGGTAGTAATGTTTCGATTTGGACCTTTCGCCAATGTTGTGAGCAACTTGCCTCAGCATGAAGATTTTGTAGCCGCTTGTCGATCAGACAATTGAATGTTGACTTATCACGTTTCTCAAAAGCCAAACTCAGTTTTTTCCAATCCTCTTTTTGGAATAATAGAATGTTTTCTCTTTGAGTTCGGTCATAAGGAGGGGCAAATACATCTGTATCATTTAATATACGCTTCATTATGTCATGCAAAATTCCAGAACTAGAAATCATATTGATACTCTCCATCTATCATAATTTCTGGTCCTTCGATTATACTTCTTTCGAATAAGCTTCTCTTGTAAACTCCAGTTATCTTGTTTGTGGGACAAAACAAGTATCCATAAGACGCTTTAATAATTCTTCTGATTTCAAAAGCATTTGCTTCTTCTTCAAGCATTCGACCCTTTAAATAACCAATTTTTAATTTTATTGCAACTTCTTCAATGAATTTAATGCCACATCTTCCAAAGCCTTTACTTTTTAAAGCTCCAATCGAAATAATGGAGGGCATGGAGTTCATAAGTAATTCAGCGGGTTCATTTTTTATTATGTAAATATCTGCCAAAACTTGAGGAAAACCAGTTTTTGGCCTAAGATATTCTGCGGTTATTGGCAGTTTAGATGTGTTCACTGCCTTATCAAATGGTGAATAGGTAAAAAACGCCTTTTCATATAACTTATTGTTGAAAAACCCGATAGCGAAAATGTTTTCCAGACCGAACTGCTCTTTGAAAGCACCTTTAAGAGTGGAGGTCGGTATTGTTTCCAAGCAAGGACGGAAAGTACCGGCTTTTACTCGCTCGCCTATTGCTACCGCCTGTGTGCTTAACTGAAAATGCATTAAGACTTTGTTGTCATTCAAAATTCTTCCTCCATCGTTAATTCGTAAAAGTTAAGTATTTGCTCTGGAGTTAGTCCTTCTTTAAGGAATTCCAACAAGATTGGGAACTTTCTACGGTTATTTCTTTCATAAACTTCAAGTTGAATCATTGTTTCCTCATTCAAACTTGCTTTTATCTGTTTTAGACGGTGTAAGAAATGATTAAAATTGGCTTTAGGTTCTCCAATTCCCTCTTTAAGACTTTTGTACTGCGAGGCTTTGAGCGTCAACCTTCCCGAAGGCTGCTGTTGAATGTCAACTAATCCCATTGGTTTGGATAGAAAGCGCCAATGCTTTTGGTAGGGGTATTTTACTGATGCAAAACTGATGGCAAGTCTAATAGGCGAATTATCATTTGTACATTTTGGAAAAATTTGATTCATGCAATCAAAAAATGTGTCAATGACGGCTAGAATTATTTTGCCTGAATCCACCTTAAATATTCCAAATTCGTCAAATTCATCAATAGGATATAGAAAAGTTTCTTTATTGAAGATTAGATCGCCTGTTTTATTCTTTAACGTGTATATTTTCTCTTTGAATAGACGTAACAAAGTTTTATAATCCTTTATGAAGTCTATTCGCACGGCGAGTGGTCTGAAGCATTCCTTAAGTTCAGTTTTGCAGTAGCTCTGAACACCCCTCATCATCGGAGAGTCATTAACGTATTCTTCAAACAGTCGACGGAGCAGTTTCTCTATTTGGTCTTGTTCCAGTGTAATTTTCATCCATGCTGCCTTTCCTTCCCACTTAGCGTACTCAACTGCCGGTTCTCCCATATCACGAGTTTCGGTGCATACAGGACATAAACATTCTCGGACCTGCCCCTTCATTCTCTCTTTGCCTTCTCGAATTTGGCAAGAGTCACAGATATCTGGTCCCAGTTCTGGTGGAAGCTCACCATTCAATGTTTTTTCATAAACCTTCAGATGCCTGCTTGTTTGCGGCAAGGAATGAAATAAGCGGTAGGCTCTTTCGAAAGAAGAGGTCAACAGATTGAGATCTGCTTCCATTTCTATATAATCAAGAATCAGGCCTTTCTCCACAAAAGGTCTCATTAGTTTCGTTATCGACAGTTCTTCATTTTTAGGAATAAACAAGCACATAAAATCGTTAGTGAAGAACAGAATGTAATCTTTGGTGTTTTCATTCTTCGCAAAGTCTCTAATTTGTTTCTCTCTTATCTTTAAAACATTAAGGTCTTGAAGTCTGATAAGAGATTGGGAGAAGTTAATATGACAGAATATTAATCTGAATATCCATTTTCCTTCTTCTTTATCTATGTCTCTGTGCCCGCATGCCTCTTTGATGCTATTTATCGCTTGACCATTGTTAATCAATACGTATTGGCTATTTTGTAATCGAAGTTCTGAGTGCTTCTTAAAAACACGAAAGATTTTACCAGATAGTTCAAGATGGGTATAAAGCGAGACAGTATTGCCGGGTGGACTCTTGTCTTCAGGTGTCAAATCAAGATTTTCCTTAAAATCATCTAGAAAGTTCTGGTAGGCAACGCATGAATCGATATACTGGAACATACATCTAAGGCTTGGAATATCCTTGAAAGCCGCCCAGTATTTTCCTTTTTTCTGATAATATTCAGGATTCCAAAGTTTGTAAACGCCTTCGCCGGCTTGTCCTTTGTGGATTTGCCGTGTTATTGAAGCTGAGATACCGTCAGCCATCTTTGTCAGAAGAATGTCTGCACGAATTTGAGGATCAGGAATAAGCCGAATTGCCTCGGAAGAGTTCAATAAATCCCTGTCGGCATGGTTCAGAATATCCTCTTCTGCATATTGTAAGTACCAACTTGGTGAAGAGGGTTTTTGAATTCCGAATAACGTAAAATCAAAATCATAGAATGCATGACCCTTAATTTTGATACCGGGACAGACTTTTTTAAGGGCCTCCTTATCGGCCAATTTTCCAATGTCATGTAGTTCAGATATGAAGGTATCAGATCGCATATTTTATAATCTATTACTTTATTTATAAGTTTAACAAATGGTTTTGCGCTACTTTTAATTTCTATCTCCAAGCTTTTTTGCCATTTGTTTTTGGAGTTACAGTTATCGGAAACTAACGTTTATTATGCTTAGTGACTAGCCTCATTTCGACGATCTTTCACAACGGATTACTTCGCTCACGATTTTGTAAGGTTCATGAATCCATATCCTATGCTGTTTAGTTCACCCAACCCGACATCAAGAGCAAATTGCAAGAACTTCCGTTTGTCGTTATCAATACTATTAAAGGAAAAACGCCAAACAGTCCCAAAAATTTTGATTTCTGACCCATCAAGAACCAGATGGTTGCAGACTTGTTTTTGGAAGGTGAACTGTTCGAAGATTGGGAACGCTTCCACTCTTGTGCCATAGTATTGGTTATATTTTTTAAACAGGCTGTCTTCTACTTGCCGAACGAATGTTTCTAAATGGTATTGTTTGCGCCAGTAAACGTACTCGTAATCCTGAGGTGGCACAATGCCGTAACGGGCATAGTTGGCTTTGGGTATCCTAACTACAATGGGTGTGCCTGCCGCCAAAACACATGAGCCGCCGATCTTGGGCGCTAAAACAGAAGTGTTTTCCACGGAAAACGACATCTCACCAATGTTTACTCGTTCCTTGTCATGTTGAAGCTTCTCTAACCCGCCAGCAACCACACCGATCAAGCCTTCGTCAGGAGAAGATACCAAAAAATGACGCATGTCGCCCTCATGCATGTCTACGCTGGGGAAAATGTTGGAGAAACAGAAAAACTTGTAGCCCCGCTTGTCATGCAAATCGCCGTAGGTAGAGCTGCGCAGTAGTTCGTAAATGAAGCCTTGCATTTTGTGATGGTATATCAAGTCGTAAACACAATTGGCTTTAGCCTTAAGCTCAACGAGCACACGCATAAAACAAATCTTTCAAAGCTTTATCCTATTAAAAATTGCGTGACCCCAAGACCACCAAGCTTCCCAAAAACACAAAAACAAAACCTAAGCAAACACTAAACCAAACAACCCGCCAAAAAAACATATCAACCAAACCACACCCGCGTCATCCAAAAGTCGCAACTTACACTGCACACAAAATCGCAACTTAAAAATTAAACCAAAACCTAAAAAAGCAACCACAAAAAAATAGAAAGCGAAGCCAAATGAAAATTCTGTTAGATGAAATGTACGCTGGCTTAAAAGAATACTTTGAAACCTTAGGTTACGAAGTTTTAACCGCTCAGGAAGCGGGTTTAAAAAGTGCTAAAGACAGAGACATCGTGGAATACGCGGGCAAACACAATTTAATCCTTGTAACACAGGATCAAAAGCCGGCTGAGCTGGCTGAATTAACCGGTGTCAAATGCGTTTTTATTTCCAATCTGATGATTGCTAAATTAGTTGATGAAAAAATCAAACAGCTACTGCTTTAGATGCGGATGTTTCGCAAGTACTTATTCCACAAGTAGGCTGCAGCATAACCAGCCACTATGCCGGTAGCTGGACCCATGAATAATACAAGCGCATCTAGCATGGTGC
Organism: Bathyarchaeia archaeon; assembly: GCA_050010515.1. GTDB lineage: Archaea > Thermoproteota > Bathyarchaeia > Bathyarchaeales > Bathycorpusculaceae > Bathycorpusculum. Next base: position 38,661 of record JBEKKX010000014.1, on the reverse strand, counting down.
TTCTTTGAATAAATAAGCCAGCCCACTCTTTCGCAAAGGGAATAAAGTGTGGAAAAAGAGCAAACGCTGAATAACTAATTAAGCCAATCAGCATTGTGCTAAAAGCCATCGCAGCCATTAGCCTATTGCGGTTTACGCGTTCGGGGGAAGCGGTGATTCTGAAAATAAACAGGAAGCCATCGACTAAAACGCCGAAGAGAAAGGTAAACAAAAAGGTAAATGGACCCAAAGCGGGACTTCCCAGCGCGGTTAATAGACCCCCAACTGCTCCTACGGAGGAGGCGCCTGCTTTAATGAATAATCCGCTTAACGCAAGAAGAACCGCTTGAACCACTATTAAGACGTAGTTTATTGGGGGCGGCAAAAAAACGTTGACGACAAAAATAATTGACCCGAAAAGTGCAGTAATGAATAATCGTTTAGTCTTCTGCGTCAAATAGCCCCCTTTGATATAGCAGTTCACGCTACTGTCTAAAAAGTTTAATGTACAATAGTAAATGTTTGAGTCTTGTTAAGACTTTGGTGCTTGGACATTGATTTACTTTAAACAGAAAGGCATAAATTGGCAAGATACAATATTTAATAAACATCTTATATTTGACTTATAAGTGTGAAAAGGGGATAAGGTAAAATTGAGCACTCACGCAGAAGATTTGAAACTCCGCTTAATGACAATCGAACTGTTGAGAACAGCGAAATATAAGCGGAATATTACTTACCGGGAATTAGCCTCAAAAACCGATTTACCAGTCACCGTTTTAAGCCGCTACGCAAAAGGGCATGTGTTGCCGAACACTGTAAGAGCCAAGCAATTATGGCGAGTTTTAAACAAGATTGTTGGTTTAGAAGCAGAATTGCGCAGCAGAATAAAATTTGACGAAGCCGGCTATTTTGATAATACTGAAATTGTCGGCGACTACAACATTCTTCAGCAAGCGGCAAACCATGCACTTGCAAATTTTGCTGGAAAACGAGTTACAAAAGTTTTAACAGCAGCCGTTGACGGCATTCCCTTAGCCACCATGGTTGCCAATGCGCTAGGAGTAAACCTTATCGTTGCAAAGCGCAACAAGGAAGTCGGCGTTAAAGCCTTCCTAGACGAAACGTACATTTTAGGGAGAGATTCAGGCGTAACCGTTACACTCTACATTCCTAAAGAAGCAATCAAAAAACGCGACAGCGTACTAATTGTAGATGACATGATTAAAAGCGGCGAAACACAAGAAGCACTCGTAACCCTTGTCAAGAAGTCGAAAGCTGAAGTTTCAGGCATTTTCTCGCTTATCGCCGTCGGAGAGGAATGGAAGAAACGGCTAAAATCAGGCGAAGATTCCCCAGTGGAAGTTGTTACTTACCTAAAATCGCCCTTTGACCACTCTGCTTAAGCTCAAGCTTGGGCTAACATTTTTCTTTTCAGTTTCCCAATTTATTCAGTATGAAGTGAAGCCCAAATGAAAATAGACCATATCACCATCCTCGTCAAAGACCAAGATGAGGCAACAAAGTTTTATGTTGAAAAGCTTGGATTCAAGAAACAAGAAGACACCGTTTTTTGGGGAGACATGCGGTGGGTTACTGTTTCACCGTTAGACCAACCGGACCTTGAATTAACTTTTATTAAAGCAGACACCGAGGACAAGCTTAAAGCGTTGGGAAAGCAGGCGGGAGACCACGTGTTTCTTACATTAGAGACTGACAATTGCCGCAGAGACTACGATGCAATGAAAGTTAAAGGAGTAAGATTCTTTGGAGAGCCAACTGAGCAGCCTTATGGCGTTGAAGTTGTTTTTGAAGACCTTTACGGCAACCTATTCGACTTGATTCAACGAAACAAGCAGTGATTTCCGAAATCTTAAACAGAACCGTTCCCAACTAAGCATTACACAACCAGTTCGAGGCACATGAAAATGCGGATGATACAGTGGCGCAATGGAGTGGTCATTACGCTTGACCAAACCAAACTACCCCTCCAAGAAGTCACCTTAGAAATCAAAACAGTTGAGCAAATGGCTGAAGCCATAAAAACCCTACGTGTCAGAGGCGCCCCACTGCTGGGCGCGGCGGCAGCCTTTGGCGTTGCACTGGCAGCTTACCATTCAAAAGCCAATAGCAAAGAAAAGCTGTTAGCTGAGCTTGAGGATGCGGGTGCAATTATTAAGTGTCAACGTCCAACAGCGGTGAACCTGTTTTGGGGTGTAGACCGCGTCCTAAACACAGCCAGAGGTTTTTCAGGAAACGTGGAAGAACTGAAACAGGCAGTAATCGAAGAAGCGCAGAAAATTGCGGATGAAGACGCGGCGCAGAATCATGCAATAGGCAAAAACGGCTCAGCACTCATAGAGGACGGCGACACCATTTTAACCCATTGCAACGCAGGCGAGTTGGCAACCGTTGAGTATGGAACCGCTTTAGGCGTTATCCGCGCGGCTTGGGAGCAAGGCAAAAAAATCAAAGTCATCGCTGACGAAACCCGTCCACTGCTGCAGGGTGCTAGGCTTACGGTTTATGAGCTTAAGCGCGATGGGATACCTGTTACTTTGATAACGGATAACATGGCAGGTTACGTCATGCATAAGGGGCTTGTTGACAAAGTTATTGTTGGCGCCGACCGCATCGTCCAAGACGCTGTAGTTAACAAGATCGGCACGTTTTCAGTGGCAGTCCTAGCGCATGAGCATCATATACCGTTTTATGTCGCAGCGCCAAAATCCACCTTCGACTTAGCACACAAAACATCAGACGTTATCATTGAAGAGCGCAAACCCGAAGAAGTCACGCACATCGGTTCCCATCAAATCGCTCCCGACGGCGTCAACGTTATGAACCCAGCCTTCGACATTACTCCACTAAAATACGTGTCAGCAATCATATGCGAGACTCAAGTTTACTACAATAAAGATTTTAGTAAGTTCAAGGATGAAGGAAAAAGAGCAAAATGAGCGAATCCAAAAAGGCGCAGCCTCCAGAATTCAGAACCAACGGCACACTTGCACAGAAAGGGGTTGTGGTAGGTGACCAAAGTAGCATTGACGCGCTTACTTCACGGGGATATGGCACGTTAGAGAACAAGGTTTTCACGCTTACATTTTTTGAAGCATTGTACCTTGTGGATAAGAGCATGCTTGAAGTCAAAGACGAAAACGGCAAAGCAGTGGATTTCCAAAGCCTTCTGCACTGTTATGAGGCTGTTAATGAGAATGCGTGGGTCAGCTACATTGTTTACCGTGACCTAAGAAGCCGCGGCTACGTTGCACGGGAAGGATTCGGCGCAGGAATTGACTTTCGAATTTATGAGAGAGGCGCATACGGCAAGGACACCGCACCTTACTTGGTGTTGAGCACTCAAGAAGGAAAACCCTTAGGCATAGACGAGTTAGCAGACGCCTTGCAGCAGTGTCAAAGCCAAAAGAAAGAGTTAATCCTTGCAGTTATGAACCGCCGAGGCGAAATTGTTTACTACTCCGTGTCACAGTTAACGTTCAAATAATCTGGCGCAAGATATGTCAAATCAAGGTTATAATTGGAATGCTCAAGACTACGCCAAAAACTCAGCAAACCAGTTCCAATGGGCAAAAGAGCTAATTCCCAAACTAAAACTCCAAGGAAACGAAACATTACTCGACATTGGTTGTGGCGACGGAAAAATCACCGTGGAACTAGCGCGGTACCTACCTAATGGAAGAGTAGTCGGCGTTGACAGCTCCGCTGAAATGATACGCTTGGCACAGCACAATTTCCCAAGCAAAGATTACCCGAACCTGTCTTTTCATGTGATGAATGCGAAGAAACTAACTTTCCACTCAGAGTTTGACAGGGCATTTTCTAATGCTGCACTGCATTGGATTGTTGACCAGAAAACCGTGCTGAATGGCGTCAAAAGAAGCTTAAAGTCGGGCGGCAGGCTACTGTTTCAGATGGCTGGAAAAGGCAACGCCAAAGACATACTCAGCATTATAAACAAGCTGGCGGCAGTGAAGCCGTGGAAGGGATTTTTCAGCACCATGACGTTCCCCTACGGCTTCTACGACACAGAAGAATACAAAGCGTTCCTACAATCAGCAGATTTGGTGCAATTGCGGGTTGAGCTTTTTCCTAAGGACATGAAGTTTAAGGGTGCAGAAGGCTTAGCCGGGTGGGTACGGACCACATGGCTGCCTTTTACAGACAAACTTCCAATTGAACTTAGACCAAAATTCGTTGAACTAATCGTAAACCGCTACCTAAAAGAGCACCCTGCAGATGCCGAGGGCACGGTTCACGTTGGAATGATGCGCATAGAAGTAGAAGCATACAAGCCGTGAGAAGGAATTAAAAAGACCCTCTAAGATATACAAGCAATCACTTTAAGTCGAACTCTTCGGCAAAGTCTTTTACCTTATCTCTGAATTTGTTTATTTTTGAGCTATTGGGTCTTTGAAAGTTATGTTGGTGTTTTTCCATGTTATTTTTTGTATTTTTAGGAGGGGGTTGTCATGAGTGTACATGATTGGTATTTTGTTTGCTATGAAGTTGGCTATGATGAGGGCGTCTCTTCCGTCAAGGTTATGCTTAACTGAAAGGTTTAGGGCAATAAGCGTGGTCTTTTGTGTTTGGTTAAAAAACTCAATATACGGATACCTAATCAGCGCAATGAGCCTTCTTGCGGCTTCTTCAGGGGTCCACTCTAAATAAAAAACAAGTGTATGATAAGCTTCATGCAGAACGGTCGGGTTTAAGGCAACAATATTCTCTGATGACAGGCTGATTAACAAGTCCTTGACTTGTTCATGTTCAGGATAGGCTGGTTCAAGAGCATAACAGAGAATGTTGGTGTCTACCCCAGTTATCACTTGACTGTTCTCCATACGGACTTCATTTCTTCTGGAGTTGCAAGCTTGGGCTTGCCTTTTCGCTTTGGTTCAGAAGTGATTAATTTTATAAACTCTTCTCGAAAATCCTCCTGCTTACCTGGAACTATGAGATAGCCTTTGGGGGTTTTTTTAAGGGTGGCGGTGTCTCCGATTTCTTCTCTTATTTCCGCTGGGATGCAGATTCTGCCTTTTGAGTCTATTTTGACGGTAAATTGTTCTTGCTCTTCCATCTTTCCCACCAATACTGAGTGGGATAAACACCCATTTAAAACTTCCTAAAAAACAGCACATTCAGTTTTTAATGAGTAGTCTGTTTGAATGGTTCTTAGGTTTATCTGTTTTGTCCTGCCTATCTCTCCTGATTTAAGCGCAAACACTGGCTTAGCGGTGAGCGAGAGTTTAAAAGAATAATTGCACCATCTTAAGCAAAGGAGAAAACGCTATGCCCTCTTTCCAAACTGTTCGCGGGATGAGAGATCTGCTCGGTGAAGAAGCGCAAGCCTTCACATACATAATAAGCAAAGCCCGTGAAACCGCGGCGCTTTACGGTTACAAAGAAGTCATAACGCCAGTGGTTGAGCCGCTTGAGCTTTTAAGCGCTAAATCTGGTGAGGAGATTCGTCAGCGCATGTTCATTTTCAAAGACCTCGGCGACCGACAAGTGGCACTGCGTCCAGAATTTACCGCTTCAATCGCGCGCTTAGCAACTACAACCCTGAAAAATGAACCGAAGCCGCTGAGGTTGTTTTCTGTGGGCAGCGTTTACCGTTATGACGAGCCGCAGCGTGGGCGATATAGGGAGTTTTGGCAATCAAACTTTGAATTAATGGGCTCAGGCAGGCCAGAAGCAGACGCAGAAATCGTATTGCTAACCAACAGTTTAATGAAAGCGTTGGGTTTGCAGGACTACGCCTTCAAAATAGGTCAAATAGGCGTAATACGCGGCATCCTCAGCCAAGAAGGCGCAGACGAAAAAACTCAAAACGCAATCCTACAACGGATGGATAAGAAAGAGTATGAGGAAGCTTTCAAGCTGGCGCCGACAGATCGATGCCGCAGTATGCTTGAAGGATTACTCAAGCTGAAAGGCGATGACTGTTTTGAAACGGTTGAGAAAATAAAAAGTTACGTGGCTGGTTACGGGAAGGCTAAGGCTGCCGCAGAAAACCTCGGCGACGTGCTTAAGCTTGTGGTGGAGAGCGGGTGCCCTGTGCAGGTTGTTGAGCCCGCCTTCGCCAGGGGCTTAGAGTATTACACAGGCATGATTTTTGAAGTGTACATTCCGCAACTGGACATTGCACTTGGCGGCGGAGGCAGATACGATAAGCTTATCGAATTGTTCGGCGGTGAACCCACGCCAGCAGTTGGTTGTGCACACGGGATTGACCGCGTTGCGCTTGCATTGCAAACCCAGAAAGCAACACTTGCAGGTAAAGTTGGGAAAAGGGTTCTTGTTCTTGCAACGAATAATTCCTTGAAGGTTGAGGCATTAAAAATTGCTCAAACGCTCAGAAGCTCAGGCGTTACTGTTGAGTTTGAAATTATGGGCCGCAAGATGGCTAAAGCTTTGGAGGATGCTGACAAGCGACAAGCCGATTATGCAGTGATTGTCGGCGAGCGCGAGCTCAAAGAGGGCGCTGTGATGCTGAGGAATTTAGCTAAACGGGAACAAACAATCGTTCCCCTTAAAGAACTGGCTGAAAAAATTAAAAGCTAGGCATTTAGCTCATTATGCTTGCTCTTTTACCATAGAAGAGCGCTGTTTCATGTTGAAAGTGCGGGCATTATTTCTATGTTGAACTATGTTGAATCATATTTGAAGCCTATTAGAAGCATCTAGTAGACCGGGAGGGTCTATTGAACACACACAAATATCTTAACACAAAAAGCCGACAGCTAAAACACATACAGAAGTCAAAAATAAAGAAAAGAAATAAAGCCCTTAAGCTTAGAGTCGTTTGATGTAGCGGTTGACTTCCCACTCGGTTACTTGCGTTTTGTAGAGGTCCCATTCTCTGCGTTTTTCACGCAGAAAATTTAGAAATGCGGTTTCGCCCAGTGTTTCACGCATCAAATCGCTGGTCTCAAGCTCATCAAGTGCTTCTTGTAATGATTCCGGCAGTGAGACAATGTTTCGTTCTTTGCGCTCTTCATAGGTCATCTGGTAAACGTTTAACTCCACTGGTTCGCCTGGGTCAATCCTGTTCTTGATACCATCCAAACCAGCCGCGAGAAGCACTGCAAATTGCAGATATGGGTTTCCTGCGCCGTCTGGACAGCGGATTTCGCATCTGGCAGCGTTTTTCCTTCCGCCAAAGTTTGGCACACGGATAAGCGGTGAGCGGTTTTTGTGCGCCCAAGCAAGATACACGGGTGCTTCGTAGCCGGGAACTAATCGTTTGAAACTGTTTGGCCAAGAATCAAGAATCGCGCACATTTTGCGTCCGTGAGCCAGTTGCCCCCCGATGAAGTTTCTTGCTAAGTCTGATAGGTACCCGTTCTTTTCGTCATCTGCGTAAAATAGGTTTTGCGTCACGTTTTTGTTCCAGAGGCTTTGGTGAGTGTGCATTCCTGAACCATTTATGCCCGGAAAGGGTTTAGGCATGTACGTGGTGACGTAACCGTTTCTTGCCCCAACTACTTTTCCGCACATTTTCATAGTAATGGTTCTATCAGCTGTTTTTAATGCCTCATCATATTTGAAATCAATTTCGTTTTGTCCCAATGCAACTTCATGATGCGAAATTTCTATTTCTATACCGAAGGCTTCAGCAGTATCAGCTATTTCCCGTCTCAAATCATCTGTTAAGTCGCCAGGATGAAAATCGAAGTAGCCTGCCATATCTATTGGTGTTGGCAAGCCGCCAGTTTCGCTTTCTTTTACTATGAAAAATTCTAATTCTGGAGCGCACATGAACGTGTAGCCTGCTTTGGACGCTTTTTCAATGGCTCGCTCAAGAACGTACCGTGGGTCCCCTTCAAAACGCTTGTTTTGTGGAGTGTAAATGTCGCAGAGCAACCTCGCAGAAGATTTTTCTTTCGGTCGCCAAGGCAGAACCGCGAAGGTTGTCGGGTCAGGGTATAGCACCATGTCTGATTCTTCAATTGGCCTGTAGCCTGTTATGGAGGACCCGTCGAAAGATTGGCCGTTTTCAAATATTGACTCAATGTTTTTTGAGCTTACAGCTAAATTCTTTAACATGCCGTTTATGTCTGTGAATTGAAGTCTGATGAATTTAATTTCTTGTTCGCGTATTTCTTGAATTACTTTTGTTACGCTCTCTTTCCAAGCGGCATCTTTGAAGTTTCTCATTTATTCTTTTCACCTGTTATTTAGCGTTTGATTAACTGTTTATTTAATAGGTGTTTAAGCATAAATATATTTAACGTTTAACGGGATACTTATGTGGAAAATGTTTAATTGTTTAAATTTAGGAATTGATAAAATTTTCATAATTAACCACAATTTGCTCCAATCTCGAATCCCCACACCCACCCACTCCCCTTCAGTCCATCTTAAGGACTGTGGCCCATTTTTAAGATAGAACAGTTTCAACTTGAAAAAGCAATGATTTAAAAGGAAAGAAGATATAAACAGAGGATAACTGGCGAAGAAAAATGGTTAACTGGAGAATCATAAACAAATTTGCCTTGGTGTCTGGCATAGTATTCATAGTGTTTACGGTGTTAGCCGGATTCATAAATTACGAAATAGATAAGTTATTATATTCGTCAGCTGCTCCTGCGAGCTTCATTGATTATACCATCTTGGCAGCAATGTTGCCGTTCCTAGTTTTCGCTGTTCTCTCATTTGTAGTGGTAGCCCTTAGCTCACGCGCAATAAAATCAGAAGCCGAAAAAGAACCAGAAGCACAAGAAAAGGAAATACAAGAAACAAAAACACAGCCCGAACCAGAGGACGTCTTCACAGAGACATCAACCTAAACCTTTTTACTTCTTTTGCCCTTCTTTAGAAAAAGAGACTTTTTAAAAACAATAATTTTTTAAAACTAACCATTAGGAACAAGCGTTATTTATAAATGGATTTGATGAGATTCATCGCTTTAGAGAACAATCCAAACTTTCTTCAGTTTAGAAAACCTTTGCTCTATTTTAATGCAAGTTTAAATGCAGAAAGAAAGAGAAGAAGTAAAAATACTTCAACTTAGTAGTCTAGGTACTTCATTATTTCCCAAGGCGAAACGTACAGGCAGTACTGGTTCCAATCGTTTGTTTTCAGTTCAATGAATGCGTCGAAAACGTGGGTGCCAAGGGTGTCTTTTATGACTTCGTCGCTTTCCATTTCATCTAATGCGCCTTTGAGTGTCGTTGGGAGTTCTGTTATGCCTAGCTCTTTGCGTTTTGATTTGCTGAGTTTGTAAACGTCTTCGTCAACTGGATCGCCTGGATCAATCTTCTTTTTGACTCCGTCAAAGCCAGCCATCATGATGCATGCGAATGCTAGGTATGGGTTGCATGATGGATCTACACCTCGGTATTCAACACGTTTTTGTGCTGCATGTGAAGGACCTTTATAGTACATAGGAATGCGTGCGAGTGCAGACCTGTTAGCTCTGGACCACATGACGTATATTGGAGCTTCGAAGCCTGGTACAAGTCGTTTGTAACTGCTGACAGTTGGACAACACACCGCAGTTAAGGCTTTAGCGTGGGCAAGTACGCCTCCAACGTAGTATCTGCCGGTTTGGCTGAGTTCTGCGTAGTCATCTTCTCCGTCATACATTGCGTTTTTGCCGTCCTTCCATATGCTTGAGTGGACGTGCATACCGCTTGCGTTGTCTAGATAGATTGGTTTCGGCATGAATGTGGCGATTAAACCGTGTTTTTTCGCGATGTTTTTGGCGACAAACTTGTAGTATATTGCTCTGTCAGCTGTGTCAAGGAGTTCTCCGTATTTATAGTCGATTTCTACTTGTCCGACTGTGGCTACTTCATGGTGATGCTTCTCAATTGTTAATCCAAAGTTGTCTTCAAGCACCTGCGAAACTTCATTTCTGTATTCGACAGTTGTGTCTTCAGGCGGGGTTCGATAGTAAGCTTCTTTAGGTCTTAGGACGAAGCCACCAGGGGTTATTTCCTGGGAATTAGGCAGAACGCGTGGTGCACCCCATGAATCTCCTTCGCCGCCTTTGGGACTGACCCATAGGTCCCATGTTAACTTAGTTGGATCGATTGAGGAGAAGACGAAGTGTTCAAGTTCAGGAGCGAAAATTCCAGTGTACCCCATGTCCTTTGCTGCTTTTATAGCTCTTTTTGCCACGTAGCCTCTTGGGCAGACAACAGAGGGTTCTTTTCCGCCGAAAGCATCCAAAGCGTCGCCTAGTACGATTGCGCTTTTTTGAGCTTCATCAGTAACCCAGGGCATAACTGCGAGTGTCTTTGCGTCCGGCATAAAAATCATGTCTGATTCTTCAATTGACTTGAAGCCGCGCACTGAGGATCCGTCGAAGCCTACGCCTTCTGTAAAGGCTGCACCGCTCAAGTATTCTCTTGCAGGCACAACCATGTCTTGAAGTATACCTCGAACATCGACAAATGCCGAATGCACCCATCGAATATTATTTGCTTTGAGAGTTTCTATTGCTTTCTTTACTTGTTCATCCATGACTTTCACCATATTAAATCATATGTTTTAGAAACCACTTAAAACGTAAACATATATAAGTTTATCCCTAAATTGTTTGAATAAACGTTCACTATGCAAAACGGATTTCTAAGGCAATCAAGCTAATTTAAAAATTAGATGCGTTTACACAAACTGAAGATTTATTGAATGCGGAAAAGCTAGAACTTGCCTCTTGCTTCTCTTCGCAGAAAATCTCCAATATCTAGCACGTTTTTAACCGCAACTTTACTGTCTGACTCATTTAAACTATCCATTATCGTGCCAAAGCCAAGACATTCACCGAACTCATTAAGCACCAAAGCAGCATCACCCTTACGCTTAGACCCCATCACCTTCACTATTCCCGTTCGAAAAACATCTCTTCCGCAAATGAAAAGCCAAGCCGCCTTCTGATCAACCACAATCTTATTCGCTGCTACATCAACAAGCATATTCAACAGGTTGAAGCTTGGAAAGAAAACGCCATTCTTGCCCACTTTGCCAAGGTACAAGCCAGCAAAATAAAAGTCGCCTTGCAACATTCTTTTTAGGCGAGGATTCAAGAGATAATAACGTTGACCTTTTTCAACGATTAATTCTGGATTGAAGGCGATTTTGCTGCCGAAACGAGAAGAAAAAACTTCAAACGGCTTCATTGAAACCCAACCTTTTTTAGTTTGCATACAAAGAAACCCTGAGTTTCCCCTGGCCAGATTCTTTTGCAATTTGCCACTTGAAGGTCAAGTTTTCTGCCAAAAACCTCAGTCAACCCATTCACACCAATACAATCAACTTTCTGAATCTTTAATCCCAAGTTTTTGATTGCCCAATCCATGTTTAATTCGTCTTCCTCAGGCTCCAAAGAACAGGTAGAATAAACCATTTCACCAGCTTCAGCTAAGCACTTTGTGGCTTCAGCTAGAATTTCCCGTTGCACCTTCGAGTTCCGCTCTATGTCGGCGAGTGTTCTTCGGTTGAACCATTCTTTGTCAGAAGCGAAGTTGCCTGAGCAAGGAACATCCAAAAGTACGCGGTCAAACGTGCGGTTGAGCTTCGAGACTTGGCGCGCATCTATATTGTAGATGACTGTGTTGCTGATGTGGCAGCGCTCTAAATGATTTGCCATCACGGCTAACCGCTGCTTACTTATGTCTAATGCTGTTATGGCACTGCTGTTCTCCATGAGGTCGGCAAGTTGAACGGTTTTTCCTCCTGGCGCTGCACATGCATCAAGCGCTGTTTTGCTTTTCAAGGCGGTGAAAAGCGTGGCTGGAATTTGCGCGGCTGCTTCCTGAATAGAGTAGAAACCAAGCAGGTATTCGGCTGTGGCGCCAGCTGAAACCTTTGATTTCGCTATCCAATACCCCTCTGGCAAAAAGGGTATTTTCTCAAGCGCAACGCCTAAACTATGGAGCCTTTCTGGGAGGTTTTTGCCTTTAGCGTTTTTTTGGTTTATCCGTATTGATTGCCTGAGCTCGGTTTCCTTAAATTTCCAGCCAAGTTCTGCGTAGCGATCTATGAAAAATTGTTTGCCAGACATTAAATCTACATTGCCGCTGACCTAATAAAAACCTTTCAAGGAATACACAAAAAGGCGGGCGGGGAAGGATTAGCAACCCGTGTTGATGGCGCCACCGCCAGCGCCCAAAAAAAAAGTCGCAACCCCAAAAAATTCAAACCCTAAACCAGAAAAGCAACCTAAAACGCAAGGAGCCACGGCGGAAAGACGCAACTTTGACCAACCCTGTCAGCCCCAGCCCTGCAGGAGTACAAGCAAACATTAACTTCTGGCTATTGAATGGGCTCTCGCCATCCGACGGAAAAAGCGTTGCGATAGGGATAAAAAGCTTCAACTTCACCCCCCGCAACTTAGCCGTATTTAGCAACAATTCGCTCAAGTCAGAAAAAAGATGAGTTTATAGGTTCACCATCGCATTAGTATTCCACATGTGGTTGGTATGGCTGAAAACGAGGCAATGGTAGAAAGAATTTCCAAAGTCTTAGGAGTTCCGCCGAAGGAACTTGTAAAAAAGGGATTAGAAGAGCTGCTTCAGGCGCAGTTAAGGGCTTGTTTTGCTGAAATAGCTGAAATAAAGAATAGGTACGACGTTAAAAGTGCTTCAGAGCTTGAGGGGAAAATTGCTAAAGGAAGCGTCCAGGAGCACCCAGCTTGGGAAGACTTGATCCTATTAGAAAACTTGGAGGAACGCGCCAAGAAGATTAAAAAAGAGTCAGTGGCTCTCAAGCATGCCTAGCGATTCTTTGGAAGAGTTGTTCAATCGGATTATTGACCTCGTTCTTGCGCAATTTTCAGACATAGTTGTTGACGTTCAACTTCGTTTTAGTCCTTCAGGCTCAGTTGAAAGGCTGCGAATTTTCCTGATTGATGAGACTTTTATTGATGTCTGGCTATCATCGTCTGGAAAATACTCTTACCATTGGGAACAAAGACACGTTAGGGGTCTAATACATCGCCATGATAACGCTCCGCACAGCAAATGGAAAAAGATCAAAACGTTTCCTAAACACTTTCACGATGGCACAGAGGACAACGTCAAGGAAAGCAGTGTTCCCGATGATCCTGCAGAAGCCATAAACTACTTTCTAAGCTTCGCAAGAAAAATCCTAAAAAAACAAAACGCCAAATAACGTGGTCTCATCACGCTCGGGTCGCTTACCGCGTCGATCAGCACCCCAGCTACAACACCCACCCACAACCTCAAGAGCGAAAGCCGCAACCCGCAAAAACGTTCAAGCCTCCCAAATTGGAAAAACAAAACCCCAGCAAAACCGAACTGCCGCCAAAAAAACCGCCGCGCCCGAAACCGACAGTAACTTCAGCATGGAGTCAACATGGAAAGTCGCAGCTGACCGAACCGAAAGTCGCAACCCGCAAAAGCCTTCAAGCCCCAAACCAGAAAAGCAACCCAAAACACAAAAAGCCACCCCTCAAAAATCGCAACTTTCACCAAAACAAAAGTCGCAACAAAAAAATTTAAACAAAAACAAAAAAACCATAAACCCAAAAACAGCGAAACTCAACCAGAAACCAAACAGACAGCACCCAACTTCGTTTAAGTGTGGTCATGCAGCTTAAGTGCTTCAACACTGGTTTTAGTGAATTTTCTGCTGAAGAACTTTCTGATTTCCTCTGCGAAAACAACGATTACAGCCAGTGACACTAGAAACGCCCAGTTACTTAGGGAGAGCGCTGTTGTTGTGAAGATGTGTTGCATTACTGGGACGTAGATGAGTAGTGAGAGGATTCCGATTTGTGCTGTGATGCCGAAGATTATCCACTTGTTGGTTTTTAAGCTTGTTTTGAAGATTGATTGCTTGCTGGTTCGACATGCTAAGACGTTGCCTGCTTGAGCTACTACTATGCCAGCGAAAGTCATAGTTACACCCTTGGCGTAAACTCCACTAGTGTAAAATGAACTTGTAGTGGTTAATGCCATTCCGAAGTGCCATCCACCCACAGCCCAAGCGTTAAGACACCCAATCATAGCTCCTGTGGCAATGATGACTCCTATGAACACTGATCGTAGCAGAACTTTACGGGTAAACAGTCTCTCCTTAATGCTTCTGGGTGGCTCCTGCATGATCCCTGCTTCAGGAGGTTCACGGCTTAAAGCCAATGAAGGAATAACGTCAATGGCAAGGTCAATGGCTAACACTTGCGGTACAAGCAGCGGCAAAGGGATGCCTAACACGGCGTACAGTATGAAAGGAATCAGTTCAGCCCAGTTATGCGAAAACACATAAACAATAAACTTGCGGATATTTTCATAAATTGCACGGCCAGACTCAATAGCTTTCACAATGGACGCAAAACTATCATTGAGCAAAACAATGTCGGCGGCTTCACGAGCAACATCAGTGCCTGACGCACCCATAGCAACGCCTATGTCCGCTTCCTTAAGCGAAGGTGCATCGTTTGCTCCGTCACCAGTTACTGCGACGATTTCTCCGTTCTTTTTGAGCACTTTAACTATGCGAAGTTTCTGTTCAGGTGAGACACGAGCAAAAATCACGTTGCCTTTCCGCACTTCATCTATGATTGCTTGGTCGCTTAAATCTTCTAAGTCCACGCCGCGAATAATCTGGCAACATTGCTGCTCGACAATTCCAACTTCTTGAGCAATAGCCTGCGCAGTCGGACCATAATCCCCCGTGATTATGACGGTTTTCACTCCTGCTTGCTTTGCCTCCAAAACGGCATCTTTAACTTCTGTTCGTGGAGGATCACGCATTGCAGCCAAGCCGACGAAAATTAGGTCTTTTTCTGCTTCGTCTTTGTTGTATATGCTTTTGGGGATTTCCTTGTATGCTACAGCTATGACTCGCAAGCCTTGATTGGCAAACTCGTGAATCCTTGATTCAATAAGCATCATGTTTTCTTCGTTTAATTCTTCAACTTTGCCGTCAACAAGCACTTTGCTGCAGATGTCCAGGATGTTCCTTGGAGCGCCTTTTGTATAAATGTAAACGTCACCGTTCAGCTTGTGAACGGTACTCATGCGTTTCCGCTCAAAACTGAACGGTAAAACATGCACAATCGGTTTTTCATCTAAAGCATTCTGAACGTTCACGTTCGATTTAAGTGCGGCGACAAGCAAAGCGCCGTCAGTTGGGTCACCTATCACACTCCAATTTCTGTTTCTATCCGATGGAGGATCGAGCTTCGCTCCGTTGCAGAGTGCAGCAATCTCAATAAGCTTCTCCAGAGAACCTGTTTGCCCTTCCTGCAGTAGCTGACCGTTTATGGTGAAATTGCCTTCAGGCTTATAGCCTAAGCCGGAAACGTCCACGACGTAGTCGTAAACCCATAGCTTGTTTACAGTCATTTCGCCTTTGGTTATTGTGCCTGTCTTGTCCGTGCAGATTACGGTGACGCTGCCCAAGGTTTGCACGGCTGATAACCGTTTTACCAAAACGTTCTGCTTGACCATTTTTAGAACGTTGATGGCTAAGGCGCTGGAAACGGTGACTTGTAACCCTTCAGGAACGCAAGCCACCATTACCCCAATCATGAAGAAAATGCTTGTCGCCAAAGTGACATGTAAGAAAAGAAAACTAGCGGCGAAAAATATTGCGCCAACGGCAACGGCAATTATGAAATCGTACTTTGCTGTTAAAGCGATTTCCTTCTGGAGCGGGCTTTCTTCTTCATGGATTGTCTGAGTTAAATTAGCGATTCTTCCAAACTGGGTATTCATTCCTGTTGAGTAAGCAACTGCTTTTCCTTGACCTTTGGCGACGCTTGTGCTCATGAAAATGAGGTTGGGCGCATACAAGTAGGCTGTCTCAACCGTTGTCACGGCTTCGGCAGCGCGCGGTTGCGGTTCCGACTCGCCTGTTAAGGGGACGTTATTGGTCCATAAGTCAAAAGCTTCAATTAAGCGTGCGTCCGCTGGTACACGGTCGCCTTCTTCCAGAGATATGATGTCTCCGGGGACAATTTCTCTGACTGAGATTTTTTTGAGTTCTCCGTCTCGGATTACTTTGGCAAACTCGGGCATCCAACTCTTCAAGGTTGCCATAGCTTTTTCTGCACGGGACTCTTGGAACATGCTTACAAAAATGTTTACGAAAACAACTGCAAGTATGATTAAGGCAAGTTCTGGACTGCCGCTTATGTAAGATAAAATGCTTGCGACAAGCAAGAGGATGCCGAATAGGTCTCGGAGGTGTCTGATGAATTTGTGAATGAAGGGTATTTGCCTTTTTTCGGAAAGTTGGTTGTAGCCGTATTTTGTTACGCGAAGTTTAGCCTCTTCGCTTGTCAAACCATTGGGTGATGTCTTTAGGTCGTCGAAGACCTCGTTAATTGGCATAGAAGCAGCTTTTTCCAAATAAACTCCGCCAAGCCTCAAGATTGACTATTTATGAACAACCCCACAATAAGAGAGCAAGATTAACGTTAAAGAAACATTAACTGAATATTTGTATCCTCGAAATGGAATTGATTGAAAGCACATTCCTATCCTCAGCGTTTTAACTTAATTACTATTTTAAGATTATTTTTCATTTTATTATTATTTGTTGAATTTAAAGTAATCGGATGCAAAGCTGACTTTAACCGCGAATTAGCAAATTTTAACATGGCAACAGCTTTCTTATTCATTTAACTCTTTTTCTCATTTCAAATTCATTATTTCCCTATAAGAAAAATCTAGCCCTTTTATCCTTTTTTGCGAACTATGCTCAACCAACTTGCAAAGTACAATCAACCACTCACCCGTTAGCCAGAGGAAGCTAAAATTGGCAATTGTTGCCAAATTGCTTGAAAGAAAAACATGCTTGCGGTTTATTCGTGCAATTGTAATTTCCAAAGTGTTTCAAAAAAGCTTGCCATAAGGTTAATAGGTTACAAATTCACTTTCCATGTAGCTTATCAATTTCGAGAGATACTAAAATGCTACATATAAGTAAAAAATCAACCTTTAAAATTGCAAATGTAAACAAAAAGGAGACTGCATAATTATGGCGCGTTATAGGCAAACGGATGAAATTGTTAAACTAATGGACAACCCAGAAATCATACGCAACACCAGCATCATCGCGCACGTAGACCATGGAAAAACCACCCTCTCCGACAGCCTTCTAGCCGCGGCAGGCATCATCAGCACACAAACTGCGGGGCAAAAACTGTTTCTTGATTCATGGGATCTTGAGCAGAAACGCCAAATGACCGTTTTCGCTTCAAACGTCAGCCTAGTTCATACTTACAATAATCAGGATTACCTCATCAACCTCATCGATACACCCGGTCACATTGACTTTTCTGGTGCAGTAACAAGAAGTCTCAGAGCAGTTGACGGTGCACTTGTGGTTGTGGATGCTGTTGAAGGCCCTATGACTCAGACAGAAACTGTTTTGATGCAGGCTTTGCGTGAACGTGTGAAACCGATTCTTTTCATAAATAAGGTTGATAGACTCATAAAGGAAATTAAGCTTACGCCTCAGGAGATTCAAAGAAGATTCGCCAAGATTCTCCTAAGAATAAACAATTTAATTGAGAAGTATGCACCTGCAGAGCACAAGAAAGATTGGCAGGTCACAGTTGAAGATGGCCGTGTGGCTTTTGGTTCAGCGCTTCATAAATGGGGCTTGAACATTGACCACATGAAACTAAAGAAAGTTACCTTCCAAGACATCATTGACGCTTACACTGGCGCTCCTGAAGATGTTGGGAGAAAAGTTGATGAATTAAGCAAGAGAGCATCATTACCAGAACCGATTTTGGACATGTTCTGCAAGCACTTACCTAATCCTTATCAAGCGCAACCATACAGACAACCACAGATTTGGCCAGGAGACGTAGACAGCCCAACGGGTCAAGGCATGGCGAAAGTGGATCCTAATGCTCCTTTGCTCATGTGCATATCCACAATTGAAGTTGATCCACACAGCGGAACAGTTGCAATCGGCAGAATTTTCAGTGGTTCAGTCTCCAGAGGAAAAGTAGTCCAACTTGTAAGCAGTAGCCAGAAGGGCACTATACAGCAGGTTTTCATGAGTATGGCAACAGACCGAGTCATCATTGACCGTGTTCCAGCAGGCAACATCGGCGCGATTTCAGGTTTACCAGCCATACATGTAGGCGAAACTATTGCTGAAGAGGGTGCTGAAGTGCACTCGTTTGAAGGCTTAAGATACGTTTCAGACCCAGTCGTAACAGTAGCTGTTGAACCAGAAGACGTCAAAGACCTGCCATTGTTTGATAAAGTCATGCACAAACTTACAACAGAAGACCCTAACCTGCACTTCATCATGAACAAGGAAAGCGGCGAATTCCTCCTATCAGGTATGGGTGAGCTTCACCTTGAAATCACCGCTTACCGCATGCAGGAAGCAGGCTTGAAAGTTAAACTAAGCAAACCAATTGTTAATTACCGAGAAACTATAAGTCACGATTATCGTGGTCCAGCAATAATGGGTAAAAGCCCCAACAAACACAATAAACTCTGGATAACTATTGAGAAACTGTCAGATGAAGTTATTGAAGCAATAAAGTCTGATAAAATTAATGACATGCAGAGCAAAGATGAACGGACTAAAATACTACGTTTGTTAGGTTGGGCACCTGACGAAGCTAAAGGCGCAGTATGTGTTGAAGAAAACAACATCCTCTGCAATCGTATTAGAGGAAGACAGTACGTAGAGGAAGCCCTCGACCACATTAAAACTGGGTTCCGCGAAGCAGTCCACACTTCACCTTTAGCTAAAGAACCAGCTTACGGCTTAAAAATCAACCTTGAAGACATTACGCTCCACGAAGACCCAGTTCACAGAGGCCCAGCACAGGCTATTCCAATGACTTGGAGACCCATATACTGCGCTATACTACTTAGCGATCCAAAACTGCTTGAGCCGCTCTTAAGTTTCGAATGCAAGGTTCCAAGCGAATTCGTCAGTTCCGTCATCACTTTACTTAACAAGCGACGCGGCAAAATCTTAGACATGCCATCAGAAGAAGACATGATCACTGTTAAAGCTGAAATGCCAGTTTCCGAAAGCTTCGGCATCGCTGATGAATTACGCAGTTCCACACAGGGCAGAGCATTCTGGGCAACACAGTTTAGCCGTTGGGCACCAGTTCCAGAGCAGATGCAAGCTGACACAATAAAAAAGATTCGTGAACGCAGAGGTTTGCCACCGGTTCCGCCGAAACCAGAAGAGTACTTTGAATCGGAGTAATTAACCGCTTATACTCTTTTTTAATTAAATTTTTGTGTGTATTTAGCTGGTGCTTTATTTGAAAGAGCATTTCCAGTTCACACAGAAAATCAACGATTATTCAAAACCCACTGCAACAACATCCAAATGATCGAACAAGGAAAAGAATACGAGTTAACCTAAGCGTGCGCATCGCTATTGTGCACCACACATATAAGCAAAATTTCAGGTAATGCCCCAAACCGAGCCTAAAAAGGGAGAAAACCCACAGCATCTTGACACAATTGCAGTAATCCTCTCCGTTTGCTTAAGCAAATTGACCAAGAAAAAATCGAACACGCTTAATTCCCGCCATCGCAGCTATTAATTGAAGGAGTCTAATCCATGAAAAGCTTACGTGTAGTTAGAGTTAATTGTAACGATGGAGATACTCACTTCGTTTTTATGGAATATCAGCTTTCCGAAAAAAACCAATACACCCAAGATTACGACGAAATTGAAGTAAAGAAAGCATCAAAGAAGGAAGCATCGAAACCGCTTATTCTAAATCGTTCCGAATAAAAAAGCAAGCCAGCACTGTTTGGAAAACGTAACATGAGGTAGATTTTAGGGGTTTTCATGGACGCAGTTTACCTTCTAGTGAGGAAGACTTGGTACTAAATGCCTTCCTCCACATTTTGTAATATCAATCGATTGTTTTAAAACTAGGAAGGGTCTATTGGCGGAATATTATTTTCAAAACCGCAAAAAGCGCGCTGGCTTGTCCCCAAATTAAGTTAATGTTTATTTTAGTAGTTACTCCAAAACACCTGAACAATGGCGAATCTAGAGAAGTCTCTATTTCTCCATCATATCTTTCAGTTTTTTCAAACCTACTTCAAAGCTCTTATCAAGCACTTTGTGAAACCGCAATTTGTCGATTAGCTTGCCGAGAACCGAATAGGCGCACGCGCTTTCGACATATCAACAGTGACGGTGGGTCAATAGCTAGAGCACCTGTGCTCACAGTTCTTCTCTCAACACATGTCTCCGATGTTGCCAAAATTATTTCAGAACAGAATATTGGCGCTGTTATAGTTGCCAGAGACTTTGAACCTTTAGGCATAATAACTTAAAGAGACATAATAGAAAGAATATTGAGTGAAGGGTGCGATCTGACTTGAAAGTATTGGTGAATGATGGTTTAAGTAAGGAAGGCATGAAGTTGTTTGAAGCTGCTGGAATCGATGTAGACTGTAAGAGGAGGGATGCTAAGGCCCTGGTTACACAAGTGGGGGATTTTGATGCTTTGGTCGTGCGGAGTGCAACTGCCGTCACGCGAGAGGTTATCGAGTCAGGCGTTCGGGGTAGGCTAAAGATTGTTGGTAGGGCTGGTGTGGGTACTGATAATATCGATGTGGCTGCTGCGACTGAGAATGGTGTTGTGGTTAAGTCTGCGCCGTATGGGAATACTAATGCGACGGCAGAGTTAGCTTTGACTTTGATTTTGGCTGTTTCAAGGAATGTGGTGGCTGGACATGATTCTCTGAGGCAGGGCGTGTGGCGAAAGAAGGGTTTCGAGGGGTGTGAGCTTTCTGGGAAGACGTTGGGAATTTTGGGGTGTGGACGAATCGGGCAGAGGCTTAGCGAGCTTGTGGTAGGGTTTAACATGAACGTGATAGGGTATGATCCGGTTGTGGTTTCGAGTTCCAAGATACAGTATGTGTCGAAGGAGGAGGTTCTTTCCAGTGCTGATTACGTTAGCGTGAATTCAAGTGGAAAGGAGACTGTGATTGGAAGAAAGGAGTTGTTTTTGATGAAGCCGACTGCTTACTTGATTAGTACCGCTCGTGGGCGCAACGTGGATGAGACGGCGTTGCATGAAGCGTTGATAGCTGGGAGCTTGGCTGGGGCTGGTCTTGACGTTTACGAGGATGAGCCCACGGAGGAAGGGGCCGAGTTCAGAAGCAAATTAAGGGAACTGGATAATGTTGTTATGACCCCACATTTGGGGGCATCAACCGTGGAGGCACAGCAGAAAACTTCAATAGAGATGGCGCGAGTCGTCATTGATTATCTGGTGTATGGGAATTTCTCTAACGCTGTTAACGTAGGGGAAAACATCGAGTTAGAAGAGAGACTGTTTTACCCTCTGTTTATTTATCACATGGACAAGCCAGGAATGTTTGCCAAAATCGACAAGGTGCTTGCAGATTACGGCGTTAACATAAGGGAGAATCCGTCAAGGCAAATAGGAGAGGGCTATGCAATCGCTGTTTACCTAGTGCATCAAAAGATCAAGCAGAACGTGCTAGACGAACTGAATAAGATTGCTGGTGTCATTAGAGCAAAAACGTAAAAGACGAATTTCCATAACGCGCTCTGACAGAACACCAGCAGATACTAGCTTTTTGAGCGAGCGCGGTAAGGGCCTTCCCGAAAAGCAAGCAAGCATTCAAACCTTCCAAAAGAATAAATGTGCAGGTCGACAAATCTACTTCGGGATAGCCTATATGTATGGGAAAAGTGGTTGTTCGATGCCCCAAATGTAAGAGCCCACTTCAAGTTACGAGACCCGACAGCGCTCACCCTTTTTTGGTCAATAGACAAACCAAAGGAAGATGAAGAGATAACTGACGTGCTTACGCAAGTTCTTGAATGCAAGAATACGACTTGTAAGTTTTCTATCTACTGGTACGATAAATGAAAAGTCGTTCGCCCTAAAGGCGCTTTTATATTCAGAAGGTTTTTGGGTGGATTGAAGTTTATCCACGTCATTTCATTTTATATTTTTCGTCTAAAGATTTATCAAATTCTCTTTCTAACTCGACCTCTTTCTTTATCAATTTATCCCACTCTGCTCTTGCCGATTCTCTTCCTAAATTGAGAATCCATTTCTTCATTTCATCTTGAATAGCGTCCAAGTCTTTTGATATTTCTTTTAGTTCTCTCAATTTGGTCAATTATAATACTCATTAATCGCTTATTTGTTTTGTTTTGCGTGATATCTCTCTCTTTCTCTAGACCATAAATAGAGCTAAGGCTAGTTGCAAGTTTCTCACTAATTTTATAGCTGACCCGCTCTGACGGTTCTGGTATATTAGTCGGTTGACGAGCGGTTTTGTTTTGGGTGTTATAAGTTGGGTTCTTGTTGGCGTTAGGATAATCCTCGTTGGATTCTTCTGTTTCTTCTTCAGAGTTCGTAGGTACAATCGTTTCTGATTTGTGGAATTTGGCTATTAATGCACCAAAGCTCAAAGGACAGGCGTAAAGCTAATTTGTGAACTGCGCAGGTTGATAAGTTTCACATGACTGACATTTAGCCTCTGCTGGTTGGGGCGGCGCTTGTCGGACTGCAATTGGAATCTACATAATTGTTGCGGGATAGAATATCGAAATTAACACAACCAAGGTTTCTACAAGCTGGCGTGTCGAAGGCTAAGTCGAGTAGCAGGTATCCATTATTCATTCTCTTTAGGGACCATCATATTTCTTCAGCGCTTCGCCCACTGCTATCTTAGTTGAGACAGCTATTAATTCACCCATTTTTGTATGCCCACCAGTATGTCGAATTATCATACCAGCGTCTACTCCAGAAACAACAATCATGCTATCAGTCCCAGTGCCGGTTGCTTGTATTTGAGGAGACACTGTGCTTCTCACATCTCTATCCTGAAGAGCAGCAGTCTTAGCCTCTGTAGCTGTCATGATAGCTCGAGCCATAGCACCACCAGTTAAAACGACATTCGTCAGAATAACAATATTTATTGTACCAGACGCAAATTGAAAACTCGTTTTTTTCTCAACCCAGTTCCCAACATCCACGCCCATTCTCAAAGCGTTGTTCCTAGCGCCTCCAGTGGCAAGACAACATACCTTAAACTCTTGATAAGACTTCTCACAGACAGCCACTTTTTCCATGTCGACGCCAGTACTCATAAAAGTAATGTCTTTAGGATGAATTCCTAAAGTGGCGGGTAATCGTCTTATAAACTTCTGATATTTTTTTAATGTCATAATGCTATTTGATAAGGACATTGGAACATACGTATTCGCGACAAACTTAACATGTTTAACCCCATCCAATGTTGAGAGTACTTTACGCTTTTCTCCAAAAGAGACAAGCGTAGTGTTAAGCTCAACACCGTTATATGTGTGGTAAATCACTCTTGCATCTATTCCTTTTAATTCGAGGTTTATCTTATTTTCTTTAAATTTTGTAATACTTTCTTTCATTAAATTTCTCTCCATCGCTATGTCGTTGCGTTGTACCCATATTTCCCGCCGTCGATGATCAAGTCCATTTTCTTTTCCCCGTTTCGCTTTTATCAGCTATCTGGCTTGCCTAAGAAGCCCCCCTAGCTTTTAGGTGATCAACAATACTTGGCGGAACATTCTTTGCCATTTTCAACTTTTCCTCTGACACGTTAAGCATGTGCAAAAGCTCATCTTGGTTCTTAACGAAAACTGCACCCATATTTTTCAAATCCCCAAACAACGCTGTTGCTTGTCCCTGAGTGAAATCTCTGCTTTCAATAGGCACCTCGTCAATGACGAAAAGCGGAATGCCTTTTTTCAGGGCTTCCTTCGCTGCCTCAAGATTCTGCAGGTTACCGTGGCCAAACGGAACCGAAGTCACCACAACGGTGCTCGCCTTATTGATCATGGCTAAGTTAGCTTTCCGAGTTTTTTCGGTTATGGGAGAAAACGGCGCTTCACTGGTGACCGGTATATTCAGTAATTCTGCGGTCTCAAAATCGGTGTCCAACACGTTGAGCACTCCAGTCGTGACGCTGTAACCTTCTTCCAAGAGAATCTTCATGAGTGCGGTTCCAGTGCCAGCTCCGCAAATCAAATGAATCGCGCAGTTTTTTATTGGTGAAGACTTTGGAGGTGACAACGGAATAACGTAGAGAGAGTTTGTGACAAGATTCTTTTTCACTATAGCGTCTACTTTAAACACGCTTTTGATGTTTTCACTGGTCAGAACTTCATCTATGCGTCCAGCCGAAAAAATCTTCCCGTTCTTGAGCAGTATGGCAGTACTGCAGTAGCGGGCAGCCAAATTGAGGTCGTGGATAGCGGTCATAACAATAATGCCCTCTTTTACACAAAGCGACTTCACCAGGTCCATGATTTCCAGCTGATTGACAATGTCCAGATAGGTAAGCGGTTCATCCAGCAGCAAAATTTTAGGTTTCTGCGCTAATGCACGCGCAATAATCACCCGTTGCCTTTCGCCTCCGCTTAACTCGTTTACGGGTCTTGCCGCCAGCTGCCACGTATTCGTCAAATCCATCGCTTTTCGCGCAATAGCCATGTCACTTTCAGTTTCCATCTGGAACCTTGACAGATGTGGACTGCGCCCCATCAAAACAACCTCTAACGCTGTGAAGCTGAAGCTGATGGTGTTGTCCTGTGGAACCACTGCCATTTGCTTTGCCACATCCACACTCTTGAGAGAGTAAATGTCCTTATCGTCTAGCAGGATGGTGCCTAAGTGGGGTTTGAGTGTTCGGCTTATGCTTTTAAGAAGCGTGGTTTTTCCTGACCCGTTTGGTCCAATAATTCCCACGAAGTCACCTTCCTTCACTGATAGGCTCACGTTTTCTAAGATTTTGATTGAGCCGTACCGGCATTCGACGCCGTTGACATTTAACAAAACCATGTTTTAGCAGTCACCTCAAAGCGAATAGCTCGTTTTTCTCCTTCTAAGCAGGTATATGAAGAAAGGCGTGCCCACAAGGGCAGTTATGACACCGACTGGCAGCTCAGAAGCGCCGGTGGCAATGCGTGCAACGGCGTCACAAAGCACCAAGAATATTGCTCCTACGATTGCGGAAGCAGGCAAAAGAATTCGGTGGTCAGGTCCAATGACGAGTCGGGTCATGTGGGGAATTATCAAACCTACAAAGCCTATTACGCCACTGATGCAAACGCATGCTGCCGTTATCAAGGAACCTATGACAAGGAGGATTCGGCGGACTCCTTCGGTGTTTACGCCAAGATGTTGTGCAGTTTCATCACCCATAGAGAGCATGTTTAGGTCGCGGGTGAAAAAATAGGTAAGCGCGATACCGATGAGAACGAAAGGCAGTATTCCCCAGACGTCCTCCCACACGATGTTGGAGAATCCGCCTGCAAGCCAAGCCACTATACCTGAGAGGGCTTGGCCGGAGCGAAGTTCCATAAGCGTTTCAATCGATAGCAGGAAGATGTTTACGACTATGCCAGAAAGCAGCAGCGTGCTTATCGGGACTTTGTTTCCAACTCTTGAAATGAAATACACCACAAACACAGTTAAAACGGCGAATATGAAAGCGAAAATTTGCGCTGTTCCCAAGCCTATGAGTGTTAGCGCTGAAGTGACGTATAGGACGGCAACGGTGTAGCCTACCGACGCGCCTGCGGATGCGCCTAGCACGTAGGAGTCTGCCATGGGATTCCTGAAGATGCCTTGGTAAATTACGCCTGCTGCTGCTAATCCAGCGCCGACTAGAGCCCCTGCGAGCACGCGTGGTAAACGGATTTGGAAAATTATTGCTTCATTAATTGGGGATATTGAGGCTGAATTGATTGAGCCGCTTAAGAAGGGGATTTGTTTGCCCAATATGTCCAAGATTTCTGATAAGGAAATGTTAGCGTACCCGATGTTGAGAGATATAATTATGGTTACAACTAGAGCCACTATTAATAGGGCTAAGATTAGTTTCCATCGTGAAGAACGTCGTGAGTAATTGTATTCGATTTTGTCGGTAGCCATATTTTTAGCACAGCAAAAAAAGGTTAGGAGGTTGAGTTAAAAAGTTGTGGGTACAGGCAAGCAGCGACAGTATACACTTGGTCGGCTACTCTTGGACCGGGTTCAGCAAACACATCTCCATTGATTACATAGACTCGGTTGTTTTGGACGGCGCTGATTACGTTCCATCCTGGTGTTGCTTCCACTTGGGCGACGCTTCCATAGAACGGGGTGACCCCCATTTCCGTGGGCAAAATTATTACGTCAGGGTCAAGTGAGACCACGGTTTCAGAGGAAATAACTGGGTACTGTGTGGATACATTTTCGAAAATGTTGACGCCTCCAGCATCGGTTATAACATTATTTATCCAAGTGGTTGAGCCCGCGCTCATGAGAGGATTGGACCAAATTTCATAGTAAACTGTCTGTGGAACTGTGATGTTTGCGGCTGCGATTTTCGCGGTTATCGCGTTAATGCTGCTGGTTATGTTTTCAATCACCGCGGTTGCCTGAGTTTCGGCGCCTGTTGCCCTGCCTACGAGCGCTATATCTTGGTAAATGCCGGCGATGGTGGCTGGGTTAAGCACGAGTACTTTGTATCCTAATGCTCTCATGCTTGGGAGGCTAGCATCGTTGAGGTTATCTGAGAGTATTAAATCGGGATGGAGCGAAGCAATGGCTTCCATGTTGGGGGTTCCATAGCCTCCGTCATATGTCATGTTGCCAGCTGCGACCCACGCTGAGAAATTGTATGGGTAATCGTCATAGGTTGTCACGCCCACAACTTTATCGCCCACGCCTATAGCAAACAAGATTTGCGTACAACTCGGCGCTAGCGAGACAATTCTCTGAGGAATAGAGGTTAAAGTGGTTACGTAACCTTCATCATCTACCAACGTGATATTGGAATTTTGAGATCTCAGGGTAGCATTCTGGGCTGAATAACTAACGTATATGAAAGCGGCAGAAGCAATTGAGGCGATGGCTATAATGGTAGCAATATAAATAACATATTTGTTTTTCATCTTTCTTTTATCCCCTTTCTTTTATCCCCTTTTTTTTATCCCCTTTCTATTTGGATGGATTATCCAGCTCGCTATATAAGCTTTGTTTCAACTTAAGTTAATATCAGGTTGAGTAACTAAGTTGCAGAACTCATTACAGATGTTCAATACCCTGCTCAAATATCAAAAGACTCATATCGAATCTATTAGCTCCAGAAGATTACTATCAAGGAGCCGAAATTAATTTGCATTTATTTTTTGATTTGGAGGCAAATTTGCGCTTTTCAACCTTGTATGGTCTTGTTGACACTAAACTAGCATGCACGGTTTTGGGTTCATACTTGGACAGACCTTATTTTTTAAATTGTTTCAAAAACATTCATTTCCACACATTCTACAAAAGATGAAATTCTCGGACAAGCTAATCGATTAAGAGCAGAGCGAAGGTTTCAGGGTTTTTCTCAAAGGGTAAAGTAAATTTTAAGCCGGCTTTTTCCGCGGTCGCTTTGACGTTAACTCCGACTCCTTCTTCGGAATATCGTTTCATTGTGGGATGTACGCAAAGTCCTTTTTCCAAGTTGCATTTTTCACACAACTGACAAGACCCAGAGACGAGCCCAATGGCAAGAAGATACCCTCTTCCCTCAGCCGCTTTTTCGAGCTCTATGACTGTGCTAAGCAATTTTTTCACATCATCCTTCCAGGCAGACCAAAAGCTTTCCACTTTTGCCTTCATTTCTTGGGGAACAGTGGGATCATTTGTTTTTGTAAGATACTTTATCAGTTCTGCGTCTCCCTCGGCTTGTGATTTAAATTTCATGAACAAGGCATAGCGATATTCGCTAACGATTTTTCGAAACTCCCTTGGCGTAGGAGCATAAGGGGGGCAAGCCAACGTCTTTCCATATTTTTCGCAGCCAAGCTTGCATTTGAGGACAACGCGGTCTTCAATCACAATTTTTTCAACGGGGATTATCTTTGCGGCTACAGCACCCAATTCTAACGCCTGCTTTCTAAGAAAATCAAGCGATCTCATCTTGTTATTTTTTGCCATGACAGTTCACGATTCCTTATGGATGGAGTATCCCTCCGATAACCGCGACTGGCAATTTAAAACTATCCTTTGCCCGACAATTCAATTTCGAGGCAGCACGATAAGCGGCTCAAAACTGTGGAAGGGCAGATATTGCAAAGCAACAAGGGGGTACTGTACGCCTAATCTGTCTCCAAATTCGAAAATAAGAATTATAGCTGCTTTACACCAGTTAAGGGGCAAGCCAGTGCACTAATCTTTTTGAGAAAACTTAAAAAGGCACTGAATAGGTGATTGGTTGGATAATCCGCCCATTACGAAAAGGGCTGCGAAGAACAGGTGCGAAAACAAATTGCTTGGCAAGGCGTTGGAAATACGTGAAAGAATATGCAGTGTCCGTTGAGGGGCTCAGTCACAGTTATGGAAAACTGAGAGCAGTTGACAACATAAGTTTCAATGTTGAAAAAGGGCAGATCTTCTCGTTTCTGGGACCAAACGGCGCCGGAAAAACAACTACCATAAATTTGCTAATAACCTTGATACCGATACAGAAAGGCAAGGTAACAATCGCAGGGTTTGATGTAACAAAGGAACAGGATAGTGTTCGCAGATCCATAGGAGTTGTTTTTCAAGACCAAAGGCTCGATAGGGACCTTACCGTGTGGGAAACGCTGGATTTTCATGGAAGAATATATTCCCTTCCAAAAAATGTCCGAGGACCTCGAACAGATGAACTCATTGAGCTGGTCGAATTGACGGACAAGAGGAATGAGTTTGTTAAGAACCTCAGCGGTGGTATGAAGCGTCGTCTCGAAATCGCCAGGGGTCTTCTAACAAGACCAAAAATTCTGTTTCTCGACGAACCGACAATAGGTTTGGACACTCAAACAAGAAGGCGAATCTGGTCATACATAAAAAAGGTAAACGCGGAAGGCGTCACGATATTCCTTACCACTCATTATATGGAGGAAGCAGACCAAAACAGCGATACCATTTGCATAATTGATAAAGGAAAGATAATAGCAAACGGTTCATCCGAGAGCCTAAAGAACTCTCTTGGACAAGACCGAATCCATCTCCAAACGGACAATGACGAGAAAGCTACTCAACTGATCAAAGACGTACCTGACGTAAACCAAATTAGAAGCTCGTCTGAAGGATTGATTATTCATCTCAAAGAGAACGCACATTTGATACCGAAACTAATTGACATCCTAAGAACTGAAGGAGTTGAAATAAGAAGCATCAATCTAATGAAGCCCACTTTGGATGACGTTTTTATTCATTTCACGGGTAGGGGATTGGGCGAAGCGAGCCAAGAAAGCGTTGACAAAAACGGACAAAAACCTTAACTGCAAAAGGGAATGGTGTTGATGGAAAACGGATTTGTTGCAATTTATTGGCGGGACATGGTAAAATTCTTTCGTTCAAAGGCTCTTCTTTTTTCTGCTCTTATCCAGCCAGTGCTTTGGCTAGTTCTTTACGGGATCTCGATGTCAAGCAACATCAACCTATTTTTTCCCAGCGGTTCTAACCCGCCGGGCGTAGTTTCTGTGAATTACATGACGTTCATGGCGGCTGGAGTAGTAGGCATGACTATTCTTTTTACTTGTCTATATGCGGGGCAGAACGTGCAATTTGATAAACAATACGGGTTGATGAAGTTGATTGTGGTTTCGCCTATGCCTCGTTCGCAGATACTTTTGGGGGTGACTTTGGGGGGCATAACGAAAGCGTTGATCCAAACAACGATCGTAATCGCATTTGGGTATGTTCTAGGAGTTCATTTCTTTTGGGGCTTAACAATTGCAGGTACTTTGACCGCAATAGCAGGCGTGTTAATGTTTGCGGTACTGTTTTCGATGGGCTTGATGTTTCTTTCAACTGCTATCGCGATGAAAGTAAGGGATCATAATGTTAGTCAAGCCATAATAACTCTTCTCACACTGCCACTCTTTTTTGCGAGCAACGCCCTTTATCCACTAGATTCAATGCCCATCGCAATAAAAATTGCAAGCTACCTTAATCCACTAACGCACTTCATTAATGGTATGCGCTATTTTGGAATAGGCTCAAATTTCTACTCTTTTGGAATTAACTACTCCACTGCACCTGAAGAGCTTCTTATCTCGTTGGGATTTCTTGCCGGATTCACATTGATCATGTTCTTGGCAGCAGTTAGGGCCTTTGAGACGACGAAAGAATTCTGAGGAAAGCTGGCCAAAAAATTGTATACGCGAGCATATGCACGCTAGAGTAGATTTTATAGTACTGTAAAGTACTTTGTCTTGGTTTGGGTTGGCATTGCAGATTCCAATTTTGCATTTGAACCAATATATTTGGATCGATCACAGGGCGCGTGGTAAAAGCTGTGGGGTTTTTGGGGGAAAACTTATATTCATGGTTGGATAAGCCAACCAGTTAAAGGAGATAAGAGAATCAACAACAAAAAAACAATAATTCTTTTGGGGCTTTTGTGTTTATCGATGTTTTCAGTTTTTGCGCCAAAAGTGAGTTCCCAACAGCCCACCGTGGATTGGTCGCCCATGTTTCATCATGATCTAGCGCACACAGGTTACTCCTCTTCAACAGGGCCGCTCACAAATGAAACCTTATGGAGCTTTCCGACAGATAATTCTCTGGAATATCTTTCTCCCGCTGTTGTAAATGGGGTAGTTTACGTCGGTTCTGACGATGATAGTGTTTATGCTTTGAATGCTACAACTGGTTCCAAGATTTGGAGTTATGCGACGGGTAGTGCTATCGAATCTTCTCCCGCGGTTGCAAACGGCATGGTTTACATAGGCTCAGACGACAATAATGTCTATGCTTTGAACGCCATGACGGGCGCTAAGATATGGAACTACACTACTGGTGGTGAGGTGTATTCTTCGCCTTCTGTAGTTAATGGGGTAGTTTATGTTGGCTCAAATGACTTTAATGTTTATGCTTTAAATGCTGCAACTGGTAGCAAGATATGGAGTTATTCGACTGGCAATTACGTTTATTCTTCGCCTGCGGTCGTTAACGGCGTGGTCTACGTTGACTCGTACGTCGCCGTTTATGCTTTGAACGCTAAAGCCGGCAGCAAAATATGGAGCTACGCTACAGGTGGCCCAATGTTTTCTTCTCCTGCATTTGTTAATGGTCTAGTGTATGTTGACTCAAACGATAACGTTTATGCTTTGAACGCTAAATCTGGCACCAAAATATGGAGCTACTCTACCGGTGGTGTCGTGGAGTCTTCTCCCGCGGTTGCAAACGGCATGGTTTACATAGGCTCAGACGACAACAACGTTTATGCTTTGAACGCCACAACGGGCGGCAAAATATGGAGCTATGCAACCGGCAATGTAGTAGATTCAAGTCCATTTGTTGCTGACGGTGTGGTTTACGTTGGCTCAGAGGACGCTAATGTTTACGCTTTGAGCGCTACAACGGGCGGCAAAATATGGAGCTTTACTACGGGGAGCGCCGTGGAGTCTTCTCCTGCGGTAGTTAATGGAGTGGTTTACGTGGGCTCAGACGACAACAACGTGTACGCTTTTGGTTCAATTGCAGTTCCTCAACAGTCCTCAACCTTGCCTTCGCTCAGTCCCTCTGCTTCTTCAAAACCCTCAACTTCAACAATTAGTAATGGTTCCCTTTTGATTATCATAGGCATTATCATAATTGTAGTCATTATCATAGGTTTAGTAGTTGGACTTAGTATGAAAAAAAGCACATCAAAAACCAATAACTCAGCAATGAGCACTGCTTTGTCCAGTGCTAATTATCCATAATTCTTTACGCTTTTAACTGCTTGAGCGCACGCTAGCGGAAAAGCTTTCCGAGGTATGGTTAGCTTTAAAAGACAAAATAACACTTTTAGTCAAAAGGTGTCACTCATTGCAGGATGCAAATAATGGTTGGCCATACAAGACTATTCAACATTGGCCGCCTATGACCTACAGAGATAGGGCTCTGCCTACTGCGGGTCTTCTGTCAGATTTTGCCGAGTTTCTGAAAACTGATAGTGCGGTTGATCAAATAAGAGAGTTGCAGCCATGGATTCCTTTCTGTGAAGGAAAGTGTTCATTTTGCTATTTTCCTGTTAGTTGCGAAAAGCAAAGCATTATCCCTTATCTAAATGCTCTGAAGAAAGCACTAGGTCTCTACGCCAAGAACAATTATGTCAAGTCCAGCCTTTTCAATGAACTCTACATAGGTGGTGGAAGCCCTACTATCCTTACAAATGAACAAATAGTGGACATCTTGAATTTCTGCCGAGAAAACTTCAACCTTAGTAAAGACCACCAGACCAAATTTGCGGCTTGCACCACCAATCTATCCGAAAGTAAAATACGCCTACTTTCTTCGCAAAAAGTGAACCAAGTAGATATTGGGGTTCAAACGTTCGATGACACATTCCGCAAAATACTGATGCTCCGTGACAGCAAACGTGAAGTTGCGGCAAAACTGAAACATGCTAGAAAGCAGGGACTTGGTGTTAGCATTGATTTGATTTATAATTTACCAGGACAAACGCTGAGGGAATGGAAAGCAGATATAGAACAGGCATTGGAGCTTGAACTTGAGAGTGTAGATTGTTATCCTTTGGATTTGTATCCTGATACTTTTCTTGCAAAGAAAATTGAATCTGGAGAGTTGCCTGTGGCTGGCGATGCCAATGTCGAAATGGAAATGTATCTTGAGGCTTCCAATATTTTCAGGAAGAATGGGTATTATCCTACTTGTCACAACAGATTCTCTCGTGTTAAGGAAGATTTTGAAAAACCTTCTTCCGAAGTGATAGGTTCTGGAGCGGGCTTCTTTATGGGCCATATTGGAAGCTTCATGTATTCTGACATCGAGAATATCCAGACTTATATTGAAGCGGTGGGAAGCGGTGCTTTTCCAATTGAGCGGGTTACCAAGCTTTCGGTTGAAGATGAGATGAGAAAAGCCATGATGCTCATTTACATTCGTGTTCCTTTAGATCGTCACGTTTTTCAGTCTCGTTTTGGCAAGTTACCCGAAGACGTATTCCCAGAGGCAATTCACCGATTGCAAATGAAGGGCTTAATTGAAACTAAAGATGGAAAAATACAGCTCACAGAAAAGGGTGATCCATGGCGGTACAATGTTGCTTGGGAATTTTTCGATAGCTAATCTCCCCTTCTTTAGGCGGCGTGAAAGCTTTTTAGCGCTGAAGAGAGCCTAAAGCAACCCAGCCAACTGGAAGAAGGCTTAGTAAAGCTTTGGTTAGGCGGTCGGTCCACAAACTGCTCAAGCATGTGCGCTACACAACCTAAAAACTTAAGCACTAACCAGCGACCAGCTTGCTGCAAAAGCTCCACGCTTAGCCCTCAAAGCTGAATCGGAACCAGCGACAATAATAACATCATTATCTTCAGGCGTTAATTCCTTAAGAATTTGTGCCGCTGCTTTCGGATAATCCTTCTCTATAGAGTTGCTGACTGATTCAATACGCAAATGACCATCTTTGAAAACAATAATTAAGGCTTTACGTGCACCGGCAATGATAGCCGCATCCCGCTGATCAATTCCCGACCGAACTTTTTGCCCGCTGTTTTTCACCAAAAAAGCAAAACAAAATTCAGATTCAATCAACTCATTTTTTGGAATCTCAACGCGTTTAGGAAAAACTTGTTCAAATTGCCCCCAAACGTCTAAGCCTTTATTCGTTAAACTACAGCCTTCTTTTGAGGTTTCAATTAAACCAGCATTTCTAAGTCTGCTTATTATTGTGCGTACTGCTCCATCACCAACATTGAGTTTCTTAGCCAGTTTGTTTCTGCCCAGAGGTTTCTCTGCCATAAGCTCCAAAGCGTAGAAAATATGGAAAACAGTGAAGGTGGTTGATGGTCCTGGAGTTTTTTTTCCAGCGATTTCTTGTATGAACTTTTTTAGCGATATATCCATATTTTTGCACTGCTTTATCTAAGCATTGTTAAGTTTTTATAATTTTCCAAAAAGCGATGCATGTTAGTCTTTGTAAGCAAACGTTAACGTTGCTTCGCGAGGTGAGTTGGGGTTAGGGGGTTTTTGCGTCTCTTACTTCGTAGCTTATGTTGGCTACGCTTTTTATGTTCACATTTTCTATTTCCTGAGTCATGCGGTTGGTCATTCTGCCAACAACAAGCACAAACACGTTTAACCCCCTTGAAGCTGCTATGGCGACGGTCTTAGGTGCATCAAGGATTTCGGTTCACCCTTCAAATTTCTCTTTTAAGTTTAGCGTCTTGATGTTGTGTTTAGAGTAATGCTTTAATGCAAATTAACAGTTAACTTCTATTGAAGATTATGATACTTGGAATTTGCGGAAGCCCAAGAGAACAAGCAACTGATTATGTTTTGCAGGAAGCTCTGAGAATGCTCAACGAGAAAGGGTTTGAAACGCAGTTGTGGACGGTTCGGGGAAAATGGATCGAGTTTTGCACACATTGTGATTATTGCCTCAAAAACAAGGAATGTTTTTTCCAAGATGATGTGCAGAACCTTTATACGTTGCTTATCCAGGCAAAAGGAATTATCTTTGCGACACCAGTGTATAACGGCGGGGTAAGCGCCCAAACGAAAGCAGTGATGGATAGAACCCGCGCATTAGCTGCTGGAGACAAAAATGTTTTCAAAGGCAAAATCGGCATGGGCATAGCGACGGGAGGAGACAGATCCGGCGGTCAAGAATTCGCGCTTATGCAGATTCACACCTTCTACATCATAAACGGAATGATACCTGTAAGTGGAGGATTCTTCGGCGCTAATTTTGGTGCAACCTTCTGGTCTAAGGACACCTTGGAGGGTGTCAAGTTGGATGAGGAAGGATTTAGGAGTTTGAAGAAGACTGTAAAACGGTTTGCAGATTTCATGGAGAAGTATGGGGAAAAATAATGGGTTGATCGTTATGGTTGAAGCCGTTAAAGCGAAAAAGCGTAAGGTTGCTTGGGGTATTACTGGTGCCGGCGATAAAATAGCTGAAGTATTGGAAGTTATGAAGGATTTGAAGAAGCAGTCGGAAGATGTTGTGGAGATTGAGGTTTTTGTTTCGAAAGCTGCTGACATCGTGTTGAAGTTTTATAGGCTTGAGGATGAGTTGAAGAGGAATTTTCCGAAAGTGCAGGTTGAGCTTAATTCTAATTCTCCTTTTCTTGCCGCTTGGCTGCAAATGCGCAAATACGAGTTCTTGCTCATAGCCCCTGCAACGTCAAACACGGTTGCTAAAATCGCCAATGGCATAGGTGACACCTTGATTACTAATTCGGCGATTATGAGTTTGAAGGCTTTTGTGCCCGTTTACATACTGCCAACTGATTACAAGGAAAGCATCGTTTACACGAAACTTCCAAACGGCAAAGAAATGAAGCTAAGAGTACGCAAGGAAGAAGCTGACCAAGTCCGAAAACTTGAAAACATGGAAGACGTGCATGTACTGGAAAACCTGCAAAAAATGAGAGAAACTTATCTGGAATGGCTAAAAACAATAAAATCCTAAAATAACTTATAATTCTAGTGCTCGGAAAAATCATATGCTCCCTATATAGCAATTACAAAAAGAGCATTCGTGCACGTTGAGGTTGTGTCGACTTTCAAAAAAGCTTATATTATAATAAACCTGATAAAAGTAAAGTAGGATTTGGAAAAAAATGAAAGGAGCAATAGTGTTCTTAGCAGTGTTTGTAGTTGTTTTCTTAATATCTCTAGGTGCAACTTCGATTCCTCCGGGACAGGCTTTGTATAACATGCTTAAGCTACCCACTGCCACAACGACGTACAAGGTAGGTGGCGCAATCTACGGTGACGTCTTGATAAAGGCTATCTTCAATGCGGTAGTCTATGGGGTCATCGTCTGGCTAGTATTCACAATAGTAACACATATGTCTAGAAAAAAAACTCCTCAGAACAATCAGCAAAACGTAACCGTTAAGGTCGGAGACAAAAACCCCCAAGTGAATCCAAAATAGGTTTAAAATGGTTTTTATTCCTACTATGGGATTTAAAAGCAATTTTTGGTTAAACTTCTGTTCTCGATTTCCTTAACGATTTATAATGTTGGATCTTTGGATTCCAGTCTTTCCGTTCGTTAGTCTTTTTGAGTTTGGGTTGTGGTTTGGGATTAAATTTTAATCTGAAGTGGCTATGCGACATCGAGGCATCAGAGCTCTGGCACCCGCCGCACTCCCATCGGTCTCATCTGTGATCGGGAACCTGCCTGTTTCCCATTCTGCCACGAAACGCATTCATTCGGCATGAATTACACAGATTCCAAGTTAAAAAATAAAAATAAACCTAAATGAACAATAATAAGCAGAAATAAACAGTTATGAACAATATTACACGAAAAGAAGCTCAGAAACGCTTTTATTTGACCCCACGAAACTGAGGCATTCAGGGACTTGAGATGATTAGAATGAAAATAATAATTGCAGCAATTCTCTTGACAGTAATCGCAGTAACTGGTCTAAATTTTGCAGGAGCATTCGCAAATGCGGTACCATCGGTCGGTCCAACCACGCCTCATAACTCGCCTATGATGTCGGCACCTCCAGCCTGCATAATTCCGATTCGAAGCAACTGGGTAAGAATAGATGGCAACATTACCACGTGGGGAACACAAGAAGTCAAAGGCGCTCTTACATTAATGGCTGCAACTACAAGCCAAAGCAGAGTTCCGGCAAGATGGCTCGACTCAGCTAATGCGATTTGGACTAACACAACCAACTTCAGACAAGACGGCAACATCTCCTACAACTTCTATGCAGCAAGACTTGTGGAAGCCAACTTCACCATGACCGACTTCCAAGGAAACAACTTTTATCTGAACGGCACTTGGAGCGTCGTCAACGTCAATATCACACGAACAGTGATCAAAACAGGCAACTCAGAAACAGGCTACAGCATAAACGTCCAATCGAGCCTCAAAATCACACCTGTCGAAACCAAAGTGTACGGTGAACTGAACGTAACAAATCAATGGAGCGAATTCACCCTAAACATCACCGGAATACCTCTGCTAAGCGGCACAGTACACCGATCAATAGAGAGACAGACTATGTTTAACAGGTTCGATATAATCAACGCAGGAACAGACAACATAGTGACACGAGCCGACCTAAGAGCAATTTCAAACGACTACGGAGCCGTACCGGGCATGCCGAACTACGACGAAAGCATGGACTTCCATGGCACATACCAGATAGACATATGTGACATAGCAACCGTAGCAGCCAACGTGCAGTCATAAACTTTTTTCAATCCTCTCTTTCTTTTTTCAACAAGTCACAACTAGCATAATCTGAGAGGATTAGCAAAAATTACTTTTAATTCTCAGCTCTGCATAATCATTATGCTTCTAACCGCTCAATCAGCCGTTTAACACACATAATCAATGTAAAGCCAGAAACATCAGGTACATTGCTAACTAATTTTGGAACAGCCGTACACGCTACTCGTTTCCGACTGCACTTTTCCACAACAAACTTAACAGTGTCTTTCTGGACTAAAAAAAAGAACAACAATTAATAAACTCATGATTAACTCTTGATAGAGTTAAAAATTAGTGACCAGGCCTTTTCCAGATAAAATATCTTTTTTTTGTCATCTCCATTGTGTGAGCGCGCGCTTCACTGATCTGCTATTTTATGCTATTTCTCTTTGATAAGCTGGAGCTTTTTATCATGTTGATGTGAAATAATTTTTAAAAATGCAAAAAGTGATACTATCTCTGGGGTTTGGCATGGAATATGAAGTTATGATTGCAGGAATTATTCTACTTTAGTGGTTTTTGTCAGTATTTTTGGTTCTTTCCATTCTTCTCTGAGAATGCTATACAAATAAGTGTCTCTGAGTTGTCCTCTGAGGAAAAAGGGTTTGCGAATTGTTCCTTCTATCCTGAAACCTGCTTTTTTCAAAACTTTCTGTGAACCCACATTTTTCACGTCAGTCTGGGCTTGTATGCGCTCTATGTTCTTTGAAAGAAACAAGTAGTCCACCATAATATTGACGGCTTCTGTGCAGTAGCCTTTGCCTCTCTCAGTTGGAACCATGAAATAACCTATTTCCAATTGATTCCCTGCAAGATGAATTACATTGAAATGCCATATGTAACCAATTCTGCGTCCATTTTTCCCTTCAATGAAGAATTCGGTTTCTTCAAACTTCTTTTCTCCATAATACTTCTCTATCTGTGTTCTGGACACCTGTGTCAAAGGATTGTATTCACCGAAGACATCAGGATTGTTAAACCATTCTGCAAGAAATGCCAAATCCTCTTTCTCGACAACTTTTAGATTTACATTCCTGCCTTCGAGCAATCTTAACACCAATCCAAATAGTCAAGTCGGTTCAGCTATAACTTTTTCGCAAATAAGAGCTTATCTGCTATTTGCCGCTATTTCTCTTGATACGCTGGCGCTTTTTATAATAGGGCTTTGCGGTTGAAGGGCTTTCGGTAACTGAAATTAATACCATAGTATCTGTTGCATAGTTCTAACGTGTAGAATTAAAAGATAGAAACGCGCTACTTTATGTAATGATGAGAAATAAAATTAAAAACCATAAATTCATAATTTTTGCGGCAATAATCGCAGTTTTAGTGATATTGTTATCTGCATTTTGGATTATAGCGCGCGCCAGTCTGTTGCTAATTCGATTGGTTTGTGTTAATTTCTGCTATCTTGCTAGCATGGTGATGGATCTGGTTTTTTCCGGTCTGTTCAATCTTAACGCTGCTAATGCATTTAGGA
>JBEKKX010000013.1:0-111329 GCA_050010515.1 Bathyarchaeia archaeon | reverse complement strand
GTCTGGTTTCAGGCACTTTTCACCCCCATTCCGGGGTACTTTTCAGTTTTCCGTCACCGTACTAGTGCGCTATCGGTCTTGAGGCGTATTTAGTCTTGGAAGTTGGTGCCTCCCAACTTTCCGCACCAAAACCATGGTGCGGTAGTCTGGGACTCTAGCTCAGCTCTTTCTGGCTTACGTTTACGGGGCTGTCACCCTCTGTGGCGGGTCATTTCAGGCCACTTCAGCTTAACCAGTGAAGAGGAAGCCAGGCCCTTAACCCTACATCTCCCGTATGTTTCCATGTGGGATTCGGTTTGGACTTTTCCCATTTCGCTCGCTGCTACTAAGGGAATCCCGTGTTTGGTTTCTTTTCCTCCCCCTACTAAGATGCTTCCGTTCGGGGGGTTCCCGCTCCCATGAAGGGAGCATATTCTAGGAAGTCCCATTCAGGTACCCCCGGATCTAAGGCTGCATGCGCCTACCCGGGGCGGTATCGCGGCTTGCCGCGCCCTTCTTCGGCTCTCAAGCCGAGCCATCCTCCAGACGGCGTGGCATGTTTCGGGCCATTGGTGGTGTTTGTTTGGCGTTTGGTGAAACACATTTCGATATGTTGTGTGGCGTCGTTGATTGTTTGTCCTGTGCATGGTGTCATTTTGATCTTCGCGCGTGTCTTGGCGAAGTCAGTTCACCCTTCACTCCTCATCGATGAGGTGGGGAGTTGCATCTATTTTGATGGTATAACCCATATTGCTGAACTGCATTAGAAGCGGATTTCGCTAATATAAGGATTACGTTGATACATAATAAGGTTTGTTGAACAGCGGTTTTTGCGTCCTGTGGCATTTTTGAGCTGTTTAGGCTCAAGTTCACGTCTTCACGCGGCATGGGTTAGTTGCCGAGTTGCATCGGGAAGTACAGTTTAGGCAGGTTTATGGCATATAAGGTTGGCGGCAAATTTAGAACATAATTGTTGTATTGTGTCTTAATTGAGACTTGTTTGTGGTTAGAGAGCTTATCTTTAGGGTCTGCTGTACTTCAAAATTTTTTAGTGTAAAACAGCGTTTGGTTTGGGTTTATTTTAGTGAACGGGGCTTGGTTTTGGCTCTTTTTACTTGTCACACACGTTCATTGTTACTAGTCACGCATATTCATAGTTATGCGTCACTGCAGCGCCAAATATTAGGACGGCTTGTTAGCTTTTATGCTAGCGCAATCAGTTGTAAATAGTAGACCCTCTCTCCTCTGCTTTCAATTTTGCTAGAGAAATTCAGTTGCTAAATTGATACCCTACCCCGCCTTCCTAATTTTTGACAATCAACAAATTTGTCCTGCTAGCTTTTTAGATAAGTTTCACTAACTAAAAAGTATGAAAGAAGTTTTAGTAACCCGCAAAGGGCAAATCACAATCCCGATTTCCCTAAGGCGCAAACCTTCAAGTTTGTTTATTTTTGTTTGTGAAAACTGCACATTCTACGCATTGCTTTGTTGTGCATAGTTCCTCTGTAAATGGGCAACTATGAAATATTTTTGGAAGATAATCGTTCAATGCCTTATTCTCTACTGACTCAAAATTTAGCTTAGCATTGCTGAGAAGTGTTCGAATTTCATCTGTAGTTTTTTGGGTCATTTTAGTTTAGCTCTCTGTCTATTTTGATTTATACCCTTCCCTCTTCCCCTCAAAAGTAGTAAGTATTGAAGCCTTCTCTTCTCCCGTACTCCTTCTCTCCTTAAACGAGGCAAACCGTAAAAAAAGCATATAAGCCATATTTCCAAAAACGTAACATATCAAAAACACAGTTTTCATGTTGAGAACCTACCACAAATAACTTAACAGTGTTAAACATCCCACGACTATTAACACCAAAAAACCATCCCACGAGAAGTTAACAGAACCTTGAAGCGGGTTCTGGTAACTTCATAGGCGATGGAAAAGACCGTTAATTTTCGGGTGACACAACGAGCCTTTGAAATGTCCATGTTAACAGTCGGGTGATAACGTACTGTTCAAGCCTTTGGTTTTCGATACCCTACGCCATCAACGTATATTAGAGTAAAATTATGTTTCCCTTGTTTTGAGTAATCTCTGAATTTAGCTTTACATTTTTGGCAATCAAATTTTTTAACTTGAAAAAGCGCATACTTCCACTCTTTTGTAGGCTTTGCGTTTTCTGAACCACACTTTGGGCATTTAACCATAACTTATCCCTTCTTTGAAGTTGCGTTTATAAAAGATAAGCTTTGCTTATTATGAGGCAGAGTTTTCTCCTAAGTCTATTGTTGCTTTTGTCAAATCTTCAATTTGTGATTGAATGTCTTCACGCATTTCCTTAAGAAACGCATACTTCTTAACTACCTCTCGCTGTCTTTCAACATCGAAAGAGCCATTTGGCAAAATAGGAATACTCACAGTTACCGTTTCCATATTTGCTAAAGATGCCCGTAAACTTCTGTCAAAACCCATTTCGTATTTCTTAATTTCCAATTGATAAGCTAAGTATTCAGGAATTATTCCAGAATCCAAAACTTTCACTGCACCACAATGGTCAGTTATCGCAAATTTTTCCCCCATGTGTTTTACTGTAAGTTCAAAGTTACCGTCTATACCCCAGAGTACGTAACTATGTTCAAAATCAACAATGCTTACGTTTGTTTCATCAAGATAACCAAACGGTTCATTAACATTAGCGCTATATACTGGAATGTTTCCCTTTGATTGAAAAACTTCCTTTTTAAGTATCCTTTCTCCTATAGATAATTCAAAATATTGTTCGTCAGCTAAGTTTTTGTCTATTTTGTCTATTTTTCCTTGAGAGGTTGCTTGTTTCTGTAAGTCTTGCAACTGTACGTTTAGTTCTCGTATTTTTTCTTCTAAATCACTCATTTTCCCCTTAAATTCGTCAATGGACAGAACGGTTTCTTGTTCTTCTATTCCTAAACTTACTTTTTCTTCTTTTGACCACCATCTATCCACTGACCAATGACTTGTTGGATTGACAGCATCAAATTTATCAATCGGTTGAATTTTACATCGTTTGCTTTCAGAGTGGAAACTTGCTTTTGCTCCTTTGAATTGGTTGTAGAGAGAAACCATCTCTTTCAAATCATTTTCTTCGATGGGGAACCTTTTCACATCCAATGTTTCTCCCACATTACTTACTAAATAGGTGAATACTGGTTCAGTTTGTAAATGTGCCTTTCTATCATCTACGTTTTTTTCAGGTTTTTTAGTTATCGATATTATGTATGTCTTTTTCGGGTTCCTATAGAAAGCGTTTATCGGCAATGAAACTATGCAGTTTATTATACATTCATCTCTTATGAAAGCCCTAAGTTTAATGCCGTTAAGTCTATTCAATATACCATCAGGAATAATAACAAATGCACTTTTTGAGGGTTTCAAACTGTTTATAATCCATTCTATGAAAAGGCTTTCAACCCCAAAACCTTGCGTTTTGTAATACTTTTTGAAG
Source organism: Bathyarchaeia archaeon (assembly GCA_050010515.1). GTDB lineage: Archaea > Thermoproteota > Bathyarchaeia > Bathyarchaeales > Bathycorpusculaceae > Bathycorpusculum. The sequence continues at coordinate 107,877 of JBEKKX010000013.1, read as the reverse complement.
ACAGTTTCTTCATTAATTGCTTCTTTATATCCGCTACTTCCACTTGTAACGTATGGTGGATTGGAAAGTATCAAATCATATTTGTCATACTCGGTTATCGATAAGGTACCCAGAGTAGTTTTACATAACAGTTCAAAGGTTGAATTAAATAAGTCAGAAAATTTTTCGGCAATAGTGGGATTATTTTTTAGCAGTTCAGACAGAAAAATCAACATATTCGCTTTTGCTAAGATTATTACCAACTGTTCTTCTTTCTCAAAACCTTTGTCAAAGCCAAAGAAATTCAATCTGGACTTTACTTCATTTCCTACAATTTGATAATAGAAGTTTACACCGTTTTCCTTTACCCTAATCGGCTCCAGTATGAAACCGCCCACTCCGCATGCGGGGTCACAAACTTTTGACCCCTCATCTAATTTGTCAATGTCCGACATTTCAACCATTGCATCAATGATGTTTCTAGGAGTGAAAAATTGTCCCCAATTCTTTCTGCTAATAGTTTCTTTCATAAACTCTTCAAAAACTTTTGACTTGAAACTGGGGTCGATATTTCGTAACTCTCCAAATTCATCAAAACGCTTCAAAATTCTGTAGAAGACTAAGCTATGTTGAGCAACATCAGGATTTAAAACTGTTCCATTTATTATGGTCGTATTATCTTTTTCATTTTTTGGAAACATTATCTTAAGAAAAGGTCGGACATTTTGCGTGTAATTTATGAACGCTTCATTCGGATTAAGAGAATAGATGTCTTTGAAGTTTACTTTGTTTCCTGCCTTATCTTTTGTTAAAATATTCAAATCGCTCAAATACTTGAAAATAAATAATTCAACAAAGGTATATAGACAACTTGGTGGTGTTGCTCCGGTGGCAAACCAAACATCTTGCCAGATTTTTGTTGCTAAAACAGTGGGGTCTTTTACGCTTTCCTCGATAAGCTGGGAGTTAGTTGAAGAAAGGCTTTTTCTTACTAACTCTAAGTTTTGCATGCTTTTTCTGGTTTTTACGCTTAACTTTGTTATTTCTATTTCATCTTGCTTTTGGTCGATAGTGAAATCTTTTATGAAATCTTTCCCTTTTTCATCCGTTATTATGGTGTAGCTCCTTTTGGCACTAGTTGTTCTGTCTAAATACTCTGTTTTGGAATTATTTTGATTAGGATTAAACCATGAAAAAGAGGTGTAATCTGTTGCAATACCTAACTCTGCATTAAGCACTTGGCATAGGTCATTACATTGTTGTATCGTATCTATTCTCTTTTGTGCAGAATCGAATTTTTCATTAGGTTTGCCTTCTATGACGCAGACAACCTTAATTTGTTTCATATTTCGTCTGTCAACAATTAGCGCATCTGGTTTTCTTATTCCATATTCCTTGTAATCCTCGTTTGGGATAATTTGGCATTTCTTGAGCTGGTTGACTGTAGTAGCGCCTATGTTATAAAACTCATAGTTACCGATTATTAACCCATGTTCAGTCAGTCTTTTTTGAGTTAACTCTTCGCTCATTGCTTTTCAATCCTCAATCTGTACCTGTTTTACTTAAGAGCTTTTAGGAACTTTTCAAATCAGAAAGCGATTTTGAGTCAGAACTTCTTACTGGTCGAACTACAATGATTAGCTCATTATTTCTCGCTTCCAACTCCCATTCTAATTTGTCTCCAACGAAAAGTTTGAATTGTTTTAGGATGCTCATTGGCACGATTGTTCTGAGGGATTCTTTTCCAGTTGTAGCTTTTGATAAGGTAGTTATTTCGCCCATTTATATTACCTTCTTTATGGTAAAAGACGTGATTGTGGAATATAAGTTCGCGCGCGCTAAAAACCGATGTGACGGCTACTCTTAAGGGCTATCAGCTTTACCATAACTATGTTCGACCCCATGAGGCTTTAGACGGAAAGACTCCAGCAGAGGCATGCGGAATCATTATCGAAGGACAGGATAAGTGGAAAACCCTAATAGAAAACGCAACCAAAAACAAGGAAAGAAATAGATAAGAAAGTTGTTTATAATGAATTTCTTATTTCTTTTACAGTTTTTGAAAGTTCTTTAACTTGGTCATTTAAAGCTGTTATTTCTTCAAGAATTTGTTGGAGTATTTTTTCTTCAGGATTCATATACCTAATTCACCTCTTAATCATCATAACCGCTAATTCTTAGGAACTTGGCTTAAGCCTTATGATGGTCTCAGTAATGCACGTAGTAACTCTTAGAATGTACTTTGTAATGGTCGTAGTAAACTTACAATCAGTTACTCCCAACCAAGTTCTTTTCTGCTTCTATCAATATTTCCGTTAAATTCCTTCAAATAATAAATCAAAGTCATCAATTTTATTGTTGTGACACCACCTATCCGTTCTGTATCATCGGGAAAATCTATGTACCATTGGTCGCCTCTGCCCTTGTATATTATAACGCCACGTTTGGTGCATACTGAGTTTTGGCGCTCTATAAGTTCCTGTGAATCATTACAGAAGCCTTTTGGTTCTTCAGACATTTTGCAACAACCTGTTTATGCTTACAATCTTGCCAAGATTTAAGATTTCAGTTTTCTTGTTTTCTTACAGCGATAATTCATTCTGCAAAAAAGCATTTATCCCACGACATTTAACATGGAGAAAAAACCAAGAGAAATATCCCACGAAACTTAACAGAAAACTCCATCTAACGCCAACTTAACAGAACCTTGAAGCGCAATATTAATAAATCCCACGGAAAGATTACATGATGCTACTTCCTAGTGTTGATGTCAATCCGCGAAACGGGGTTTTAGGGGAGCACAAAACTATGTCACAAAATAATATAGCTAGTCAATTAGTCCTTAAAGGAACAACTACAATAGGCGTCGTCTGCAAAGATGGCGTAATATTAGCTTCAGACACAAGGGTAACCATGGGTTTCTATGTTGCCCATAAATTCGGGAAAAAGGTTTACAAAATCGATGATCATTTAGGCATGACTATTGCTGGAACTGTGGCGGACGCTCAAAGAGTCGTGGATATACTTACGGCTAACGCGCAGCTATACAAGATAAACATGAACAGGCCAATGCCGGTTAGTGCGGCAGCAAGGCTTGTTGCTAACTTGCTGTTTTCTGCACGTTACTTGCCTTTAGCGACGCAGGTTCTGGTAGGCGGCGTAGATGACACTGGACCGCACGTTTACAATTTGGACCCGTATGGAAGCTTAACTGAGGAAAAGTCAGTTTCAACGGGTTCTGGGTCACCAATAGCTTATGGTATACTTGAGGATAATTACCGTGAAGGCATGAGCATTGCTGAGTTGTTACCCATAATTGTTAGGGCTGTGAATGCAGCTATGAAGCGGGATGTTGCAAGCGGCGACAGTTACAATATTACTGTAATCGACAAAAATGGTTACCGTGAATTATCAGAAGACGAAAAAAGCGTACTTCTTAAAGCAGGAAGCTAAAATCTGTGGCGCGAACCCAAGAAAAAGATAGAGAAAAAATAGAAATTAGCCAATACATTTTGGAGAAAGTTCCAAGAGAGGCAGAAGTAACCAGAATCGAATATGAAGGGCCCATGCTTGCGGTTTACACTAAGAAACCTGAGATTTTGGTTGATCAAAGCAGCATAGTGGCTGAAATCGTAGGAGTAATCCGCAAAAGAATAGTTATACGCCCTGACCCGTCAGTTAGAATGCCGGAGATTGAGGCAGAAAAAATCGCTCGAGAACTTATCGATCCTGAAGCTGAAATTACCGATATAAACTTTGACCCAAGCCTTGGCGAAATAATAATTGAAACAAAAAAGCCTGGCTTGGTGATTGGAAGAAACGGGACGGTTTTGCAAGAAATTATAAAGAAAACAAAGTGGCGCCCACATGTTCTGCGAAGCCCACCGATTAAGTCCAAGATTGTTACTCACATGCGCCATTACATGCATTCTGAAAGCAAAGAGAGGGAAAGAATCCTCCGAACTGTGGGCGAGAGAATTTTTAGACCAAAAAGTTACGATGTAGGCGACGTACGCATGACGGTTCTCGGTGGAGCACAAGAAGTTGGACGTTCAGCCTTCCTAATTAAAACTCGAGAAAGCAGTGTACTGTTAGACTGCGGCATTAATCCCGGTTCAAATCGGCCTTTTGAAGCGTTTCCAAGGTTTGATTGCCCAGAATTCCAGATAGATTCTTTGGATGCTGTGGTTATTAGCCATGCTCACCTTGACCATTGCGGTTTAGCGCCGTTCCTATACAAGTATGGTTATGATGGACCAATTTACTGTACTGGACCAACTTCGAATTTGATGACTATGCTTCAGTTGGATTATTTGGACGTAGCCGGCAAGCAGGGTGTTACACCGCATTATGACCAAAAAGATGTTCGCGAATGCGTTTTGCACACGATTCCACTTAGGTATGGTGTTGTCACCGACATTGCGCCCGATATCCGTTTGACACTTCATAATTCAGGTCACATTTTGGGCGGTGCTATGGTTCACTTGCACATTGGCGAAGGCTTACATAACATTGTTTACACAAGCGACTACAAGTTTGCCCGAACGATGCTGTTGGAAGCTGCGGCCACGGAGTTTCCGCGCATTGAGACTGTGATTACTGAGAGCACTTACGGTGGGGCAGATGATATTATGCCTTCCAGGGTTGAAGCTGAAGAAGCTATGACACGCATCATAAATCAAACTTTAGAACGCAAAGGCAAAGTCCTAATCCCAGTACCAGCAGTCGGCAGAGCCCAAGAAATCATGCTCATAATCGACGGCTACATGAAACGCGGTCTCATGAAAGAATCACCAGTTTTCATTGAAGGCATGATCAGCGAAGCAACAGCCATCCACACAGCCTACCCAGAATACTTAGGCAGAGAAGTCCGCCACAGCATCCTACATGAAGGAATCAACCCATTCCAAAGCGACTACTTCACAATCGTGGAGCATCCAAGCGTTAGACAAAGCATCATTGAAGGAGAACCATGCATTGTTTTGGCGACTTCAGGCATGCTTGAAGGCGGACCAGTAATAGAGTACTTCAAGAACTGGGCAGGCGACGAGAGGGACACGATAATTTTTGTCAGTTACCAAATTGAAGGCACCATGGGCAGAAGAGTCCAAAAAGGCGTAGGGGAAGTAACCATGATGGACAACGAAGGCAAAATGGTAGCGCTACAGGTTAAAATGCAGGTAGAATCAATTGAAGGATTTTCAGGTCACTCGGATAGGCGGCAACTAGTTAATTATTTGACCCATCTTACGCCTAAGCCTGAGCGAATATTTGTTTGCCATGGAGAAAAACAGAAGACCATAAGCTTCGCTAACTACTTAGATAACAAAATAGGCATTAACACCGTTGTTCCAGCAATATTAGAAACTTTTAGGCTGCTGTAGGCAAAGACTCATTAGAAACCGGCGTTTTTTCGCGCCAAATCCGGATATTTTTTGGACAAATAACCACTCGCTCTTCTCCCAAGCGTGCAATGTCGCCGCCTACGGATTCGGCGAATTCGTAGAGCTGGTTTACAGCGTTCTTTACGTCGTCAATGCTTTTGTTTGCAAGAGGCGTAACCCGTAAAATGATAATGTTTCCGTTTTTAACTTCATTTTTTACGTTATCAATATCGGTTAATTCTTTGAGAGGCATAGCTTTGAGGTAAGTTTTATTTATGGTTTCAGCGGCTTCTTGTTTTAGCTCTTGTGAGGGCACCACGGTTTCTTGTGCTGGCGCAGGTTGCTGAGGCGCGGTTGCTTCTTGCTTCGGTTCTTCGGAGACAGCGGCTGATTCTTCTTTGGGTTCTTCTGGAGGCACGGCTGCATTTTCGGGTTCTGCTTGTTGTTTGGGTTTACGGAATAGGCTAAATTTCATTTTCCTCTCTCAACCACATAGTATTAAAGGTTGCAACAGTTAAGCATTTCTTAATTTTTTAACTCTAAATTCTAACTATAATACGCGTTAATATTTAATTTATGTTTTACTAATCTATATTGTAAATCATCGGGTTAACTGGGAAGTAAAAGATCAAATTTTTGCCCTATCTTTCTGCTTACGCCAAGAGGATTAAAAGGTTATTTGCAACTACCATAACCATAAATACCATGATGCCGACATAAGCAATTTTTAAGAATTGGTAAGAATATTTGAAGGATTTGCTGCTTTTGTTCTGGGTTTTCGTTAAAGTTCTGTTTGCTAAAAGGTATGTAAAAGCTATGAATATAGTAGCTACAATTTTGACGACTAAAAAGGCTCCAATGTTTGTGTTAACTATGCCCGCCATGAAGGGGTTTAACTCGGTAGCTCCAGAGTATAGAACACCTATAACGGTGGTTAAGCAGTCTATGGAGCCCATGAAGATAAGAAGAAAACATGGGATTACCTCTGTTTTTAGCATGGGGCCGCCTTCTCCTTTCTCTCCAAAATACTGATTTAGTGCAAGTATTTATGAATAAGCTTATCAATCTCGATATATTCCAAATTGACAAACAAGTTTTGCACCGTTAATTGCTGGTTTGACTAGTGAACACGCTAGAGTTTGAGAGCCATTGAAGGCAAAAAGACACTGTTTACCGCACATAACCCTTATATTTTAAATGTTAAACCTTCTTGCTGGAAGGATTCAGGCATGCACAAGAAACTCTTGATTCCTGGCCCGACAGAAGTCAGCCAAGAAATACTCAACGAGCAAACTCACCCCCTTATTGGTCACAGAGAGAAAGAATTCTCAGACCTATACGGCGGAATAACCGCTAAACTAAGCAAATACTTCGAGTTACCTGCAGATGTCAAGCCTACAGTTACAACTTCATCAGGCACACTTTGGTTTGACATAATCGGCAGAAGCATAGTTAAACAAAAAGCACTCGCATGCGTAAACGGCGCTTTCTCCAAACGATATGCTGAAACCCTACGTGCATGCGGCAAAAACACTGATTTTCTAGAGGTTGAATGGGGCAAAGCTGTCAAACCAGAAATGATAGCTGAAAAACTTGACAGCGGTGAATATGACACCTTAACGGTTTGCCACAATGAATCCTCTACAGGGGTAAGAAACCCAATAAGCGAAATAGGCAAACTCGTACGCAAAAAATACCCAAACGTAATCTACGCAATTGACGCGGTTTCCTCGATGGCAGGGGACAAAACCTTACCCGAAGAAATCGGCTGCGACATCATTTTTGCTTCAACCCAAAAATGCTTCGCTCTACCACCAGGATTAACGGTTGCATTAGTCAACGACCGCGCAATCGAAAGAGCACGGCAAGTGCCAAACAGAGGCACATACACGGATATTGTTGAAATCTTCGAGTTTGAGAAAAAACACCAAACACCCTTCACCCCATGCATACCCTTAATTTATGCTTTGAATAAGCGCATGGACCTTTTACTAGAAGAAACATACGACAGAGTTTACCAGCGCCATATGGAAATGGCTCAATATACACAACAGTGGGCAAAAAAACATTTTGAGATGTTCTCTGAACCAGGCTATGAATCGATAACTGTTAGCTGCATAAAAAACACTCTTGGCAAAAGCGTTAAGGAACTCAACCAGAAGCTCAGCGAGAAAGGCTACATGATATCTAACGGTTACGGCAAACTATCTGAGAAGACCTTCCGCATCGGACACCTGGGCGAATGGAACCTGCCAGGAATCAAAGAAGTCATAAGCATAATTGATTCTATTTGGGAATTAACATGACATTCAAAATCCTCATAAGCGACAAAATATTCGAAGAAGGCATAAAACTTCTCGAAGAAAAAGGCTATCAAGTAACCCGAGCATGGGACACGCCGAAAACTGAACTTCCCAAAATAATAGCTGACTATGACGTATTAATCGTAAGGTCAGCAACCAAAGTTAAAGGAGAACTTTTAGATAATGCGAAAAAGCTCAAAGTAATCGGACGCGCAGGCGAAGGCTTAGACAACATTGACTTTGAAAAAGCCAAAAACCTCGGCATCGCCTTGGTGAACACTCCGCATGTTTCATACATGAGCGTTGCAGAATTAACAATAGGTCACTTGCTGGCGCTCGCAAGAGGAATCGTACAAGGAACCATAAGCTTGCGTGAGGGTAAATGGGAAAAAGAAAAATTAATTGGCACAGAAGTCAACGGCAAAACGCTGGGCGTAATCGGCTGCGGCTACATTGGAAAAACAGTTGAACGCTTAGCCATATCCCTGGGCATGAAAGTGCTCCCCGTTGAAGAATGCGTCTACGACCGATTTGTGCCCCTAGCTGAAATGCTGCCCCAAGCAGACTTCATCACAATCCACACACCATTAACGCTCCATACCAAACACATGATTTCCACAAAAGAGTTTAACATGATGAAAGACGGCGTAATGCTAATTGACTGTTCCCGCGGCGGAGTCGTAGATCAAGATGCACTCTACGAAGCATTAGTATCAGGAAAGGTTAAAGGCGCAGCATTGGACGTTTTTGAGGAAGAACCGCCAAAAAACAGCAAACTCTTAACATTAAACAACGTGATTGCCACACCACACGTCGGTGCTCAAACATATGAAGCGCAGTTAAAGGCAAGTGTACAAATAGCTAAAGCAGTTATAGAAGCGCTGGAAAAAACACCGCGGGCTGAAACGTTTGGTTGACATTAGACCCTTTAAAGCCATACGGTACACGCAAAAAGCAGGTACCCCAGAGAACCTCATAACTCAACCATACGATAAAATAGACTCGGAACAGCAAAAAGAATACTACCAGAAATCACCCTACAATTATTGCCGACTGATTCTGCCAATGGAAGAAAACAAGTACCAAATGGCACAGCAGCGGATTGAGCAGTGGCTAAAAGAAGACATATTAGCTAGGGAAAACGAACCTGCAGTTTTCGTTTCACGCCAAGAATTCACCTTAGACAGCAAAAAATACGAGCGCACAGGGTTAATCGCTGCCCTGCGCCTTTACGAGTACAGCGAAAACATGGTGTTCCCCCACGAAAGAACGTACAAAGCTCCAAAAGCTGACCGATTAAATATGCTGCGCACCGTCCAAAAAGACCTTGAACCAGTGTTTCTAATTTATTCTGACCCAGAACGAAAAACAATCACCTTCCTGCAGGAAGTGGCGAAAACTAAACCGATAATCCAAGTTACTGACTCATTGCAAGTTAAGCATACCGTTTGGAGAGTTACTGACCCACAAAAAATAAAGCAGCTGCAAGCAGACCTAAACGGCAAAACCATGGTGATAACTGATGGACACCACAGGTACGAGAGCGCATTAGCTTACCGAGACGAAATGCGCAGCAAAGGAAATTGGACAGCGAATTCAGCGTTTAATTTCCACATGAGCTACATGGTGCCAGTTCAAGAAGAAGGGCTTGTTGTTTTGCCCACTCACAGGCTCCTTAAGGAATTTAAGTTAACTAATGAAGTTTTGCAAGAGTTCAAACGCTTCTTTGACATTTCAGAAATTGAGGCGACCGTAGAAGCCCTAGAGGATTTTTTGAAAAGCCATGTTAATGAGCATGCTTTCTGCGTTTATAACGGTTTGAAAGCTTACGGTTTATCCTTGAAGCATGACAAAGACGTTTATGATTTTGTGAAGGCTAAAGTTTCTAAAGAAACAAAAATTTTCGATGTAGTCATACTTCGAGACATCGTTTTCAAGCATATCCTCAAAACAGGCGAATTAAACATGGATGAAAACATCATCTACACGCGATGGACAAAGGCAGCGGTGGATAAAGTTAACTGTGGAGAAGCCAGCATCGCATTTCTGGTTAACCCGATTAGCGCCCGAACCGTTGCGGAGATAGCGCAGCAACATGAACTTTTGCCTGAAAAAAGCACAGATTTTTACCCCAAGATGGTTTCGGGTTTAATGATGATGGATATTTCAGCAAGCGAGAAACTTTAGGCCTTTCTTCATGGAAACCGTTATAAGCGCTAACTTAGAAAACAGAGAGCTAAATCAGAAAAAAGGGGAAAAAAATGGGCGAAGTAGAAAAAAAATTGACAGAAATACCAAACCCGCCAGGGGCAACACCTCAAATTAATCCTACAAAAAAATACATCGCTGAACTGATTGGAACTATGGTGCTAGTGCTGATGGGCTGCGGCAGTGCAGTTATTGCGAGTTATTACATTGGAAAATCGGGAACGGTTGTTGGCGTTGGAAACCTAGGGGTAGCTTTTGCCTTCGGTCTTGCTGTGTTAGTTATGGTTTACACGATAGGCAGCATTTCCGGTTGTCATATAAATCCAGCAATTTCAATATCGATGTTTGTTGCTGGAAAACTAAGCGCAAAAGATACGGTGTTCTACGTTGTTTTTCAGTGCGTGGGCGCAATAATTGGTGCAGGCATACTTTATGCGATAGTCATAGGAAATTCATCGTATAGTTTAGCCGTTAACGGTTTAGGCGCAAACCAGTATTCCACTTATTCTTTGGCTTCTGTGTTCATTGCGGAAGTAGTTTTAACATTCTTATTCTTGCTCGTCGTTCACGGTTCAACCCATGAAAGAGCACCTAAAGGATTCGCTGGAATAGCTATTGGCTTAACATTAACGCTTATTCACATTGTGGCAATACCCATAGATGGCACTTCAGTAAACCCTGCAAGAAGCTTAGGACCAGCACTTATTGTTGGTGGTACAGCGTTGAGTCAGCTTTGGGTCTTTTGGGTCGCTCCGATAATTGGTGGAGTAATAGCTGCTCTTGTCTGGAAAATCTTCAAGTAAACTAAAAAAACAACCAATCCCTTTCTTTTTTTTGGTTAAAGCAAAATATTATTTGACGAATTTTGTGGCATGCCTCTTGAATCGTTTCTTGCAAACGAGACTGCAGAAATGGTAGGTTTCGCCCTCATAAGTAATTTTGAATTTAGCAGTATCCTCGTTAAGAACCATGCCGCAAACTGGATCTCTAAACGTCATTATTTTTTTTAAAGCCTCATGCAATCATGAGGCTTTCTGCCTTTTATGGTTAATGGTAGGATAAACCTAAAACAGCCGTTATTCTAATGATAGGATCAAAATTGTATCAAAACATAATTTTGTAACGCTCAATAGTTATAAGTTTGCCACTAAAGAGGATAAACCGTAAGGTTCTTGAAAATCGCTAAAGACTGTGAAGCATGGTTTAGCTGGTTGGTTAATTTTCTTCGCTGTCTTCTTTGGCTAATTCAACCGAAATTGAGTCATCGTGGCTGATGGCGGTTTTGCGTGTTTCTTTTTTGCTTGGCGGTTCCTGTTCTTGTCCCTTCATGAAGCCTTCTTCAGCAGCGGTGATTTCATCGTCATCCAGCATTTGCTTCTCTTTCGTCGGTATCATAGGGGTCGTCTGTTTCCTCTTCCTTTTCTTGTTTACTTAAAGGAGGACCTTCGTAAAAGTATGATGGCGGTTTTTTTCTGGCTTTTGCTTTACTCATTTTTTTAATCTCCCAAATTTTAAACGTTCAAGCACTTTGTGTCTTGAAACAGATTATAATTCAATTACTTTTATGATTATGTGACTGAGCCCTGACAATCACAATTAAAAATTGTCATTTTAGAAGAGTTGAGTACTGTTTTTTACGAAAACCTATTTTTTATATGTATCCAATTGCCTGAAATCATGCTAAACGTTTTTATATGCCAAACCCGACTGTTGGGTTGTCACATTAACTCATGTATCACCCCAAAGCTCCTGAAGCTTTTAGAGAAACCATGAAAAAGTTCTGTGGCAGGAGAAAAAATAATATATGCAAATTCAATCGTTTAAGGACTTACCTTTAACTAGTGAAGTCCTTAGAAGTATAGAAGAACTCGGGTTTGAGAGTCTTTTTCCAATTCAAGCCCAAGCAATAATACCCTTGCTCGAAGGCAAAGATGTTATCGGGCAGGCACAAACTGGAACAGGAAAAACAGCTGCTTTTGGCATTCCCATGGTTCAACGGTTAAACCGTGAAATTCGCGGTGTTCAAGGCTTGATTTTAGTGCCAACACGCGAGTTAGCTGTGCAAGTAGCCGAACACATGGCTTGTTTTGCGAAATATGATAGGCTGAAAGTTTTAGCTGTTTATGGTGGAGAATCAATCAACAAGCAAATACATGCTTTAGCAAGCGGTGTCCACATTGTTGTCGGCACGCCTGGCAGATTGATCGACCTTATGGAAAGGCGAGTGTTAAACCTTGGGTCTGTTAAAATTGTGGTTCTTGATGAAGCCGACAGAATGCTTGACATGGGCTTTATAGAAGACATCGAATTTATTCTCTCAAAAACACCGCATGATAGGCAAACAAGCCTTTTTTCAGCGACAATTGACCCGTCAGTAATGAAAGTCTGCAACAAGTACATGAAGAACCCGCAGAAAATCCTTGTCAGCAAAGACGAGATTGCATTAACTCAGATGAAGCAGTTCTACACAATCGTTAATCAGCATGGCAAATTTGATGCTCTCTGCGATATAATCCGCAACGAACGGGTGGATAAAGCTATAATTTTCTGTAGAACACGCAGGGAAACAAGCAGACTCTCAGAGCAACTATACAGGAAAGGGTTCCGAGTGCAGGCATTGCACGCTGGTTTTACCCAAGCTCAAAGAGACCGCGCAATCAACGACTTTCGCTCAGACAGACTCAGCTTACTCGTGGCAACGGATGTTGCGGCAAGAGGCTTAGACATCGAGGGCATAACGCATATTATCAACTATGATGTGCCCATGGATTCGCTGATATATTTCCATCGCATAGGAAGAACCGCCCGCAAAGGAGAAGACGGGACAGCCATAACGCTGGTAAGCTACGGTGAAATGTCAGACTTCAACAATATTAAAGCTTTAACAAAAACGAAAATTCAAGAGATAAAATCTGCAGCCGTTGACGATGATTCACCCATAAAAAGTTTCTTTTAAGAAACCTAAGAAACCAAGCTCTTAACCTCTTTGGTTCCTTTTTTTGTTTTTTAACTTATGCCCTAGAGATACACAGAGATAGAGACGAAGGGGGTCTACTCTCCAATTATTTTTTTTAGTACAGCTTTGATTATTAAAGTTACTATGTTCAAAAGCAGGGATGACAATAAGCAGAGAAAACGATGAGTACCAGGATGACTCGTTGCCAGTGCGGAACAGCCAGAAGAGGAAACCCTGTCAACTTTTAGAAGTCGGTTTTGAGTTTGTCTGCGATTTCGGAAGCAACAAGGTTTTCAGAAAACACAAGTAACACCCACTCGAAATGTGCGGGGACATCTGTGGCGGGTGGGGATAGGTTTGAGCCCGCGTTTGAACCCTCGGGTTATGGATTGAAGTGATAGATTTGATTCAGGAGGTTCAGTAAGCAATTTTGCACTAAATCATATCTGAAGATGGCAAATCAATTGTAGCTGAAACGGACCGGAATTAAGCGCGCTCTCACCGAGAAAAATGCTACTATCAATAACGGCTGTGACGTAATTAGGAAAGACTTGAACGCGGCGTTAAGGTTGAATTTATAAATGTAAGCGTCGCATTTTAGAGCATCGGAGGGGAGAGGTTGAGGGGTGCACACGAAGTTAGCGGTTTTGTTAAGTTGATGAGGCCGATAAATTGTGTGATGATGAGTTTCGCTGTTCTAGTGGGTGCGGTTTTGGGGAATCCGAGTTTCTCAAACTTTTTTGGGCTAAACATTTTGTTTGGGGCGTTGACTGGTTTCACTTTAACAGCGGCTGCCATGGCTGTGAATGACTACTACGATCGCCACATTGACGCGATAAATGAGCCTACGCGTCCGATTCCCAGCGGCGTAGTAACTGTTAAAGGTGCGTTGATTTTCGCTGGTGTCCTTTCTGTGGTGGGTTTTGTTTTCGCTTTCCTCACAAGTATTGTTTGTCTTGTGGTCGCTGTGGTTGCCTGGGCGCTTATGCTAACTTATACGACTGTGGGAAAGCGAAGTGGACTGCCAGGCAACTTCTTAGTTAGTGCATGTGTGGCTACGCCTTTTCTGTATGGAAATTTGGTGGCAGTTAATGCGGTTCGGCTTAACGTCCTGCTTTTTGCTTCTATGGCGTTCCTTTCGAACACGGGTAGAGAAATCACGAAGGGCATCGTGGACGTTAAAGGGGATAGCGCCAAGAATGTTAAGACTCTTGCCGTGCGTTTCGGCGAGTTGAAGGCTGCGGCGGCGGCAGCGTCGTTTTACGGTTTTGCAATTTGTCTTTCTCCGCTTCCGGTGGTTTTGGGTTTGGTTTCTTTTTGGTTTGTTCCTTTTGTGTTAGTTACTGATTTTGGTTTGGTCGAGTGTTCAGTGTTATTGGTCAAGAATCCTTCACGTGAGAACGCTCGCCGAATCAAGAAACTTGTTCTAATTCTTTTCATCGTGGGTTTGCTCGCGTTCATTTTCGGCATGTTTAGGTGAGCATCCATGCTTGACACTGAAGCTTGGGCAAATTTGGCACTGCTTGGCTCCTGCTACGGGTATATTCTAATTGTGATTTTGGTCACGGGAAAAATCGGGCGTGGTTTATCTCGGAATTCTTCTCGCAAGTTCCTGCACATAATGATCGGGAATTTGCCTTTTCTTATTCCGTTTTTCTCATACAACACATTTCCGCTGAACTTTCCTTTCTTCGTTGCAGTGCCGTTTGTTTTTGTAACTTTTCTGGTTTCGCCTTACTCTCCGGTAAAGAGTCTTAGCAGGAAAATGTCGGAGTTGACTGAGGTGACTAAAGGTGGTCATCAGTTGGGTTTGGTGTTTTACGCTATCTCTTACACCGTTTTGGCTTGGTTTTTTTCGGCGAAGCCTTACGTTATTGCTGCGGGGATTTTGCCTATGGCTTATGGTGATGCTGCGGCTTCTTTGGTTGGTGAAAAGTTTGGGAAGCGGCATTTCCGGATTCTTGCCAAAAAAAGCCTTGAGGGTTCAGTTGCAATGTTTGCGTTTAGTTTTGTAAGTTTTGAGGTTAGTCTATTATTTTTTTCCGCTTTTTATTCTCTTCCCCTTTTCAGTTCAGTTTTAATTGCTTTGGCGGTGGCTGCTGTGGCTACGGTTGCTGAAGCACTTACACCGCGAGGCTTTGATAACATAACTGTTCCTTTCCTCGGCGCTTTGCTGCTTCTTCTTCTGAAGGGATGGGCTTAATTTGACTTTAATCATAATTGATGGATTAGACGGTTCTGGGAAAAGCACCCAAGCACAGTTTATCTTGAAGTTTCTGGAAAAAGGAGGAAAAACCGTGTGTTTGCGTGTTCACCCTGAAAAGGACAATTTCTTCGGAGTTAAAGCGCGCCAGTTTCTGTATTCAAGCGGCAAGAGTGCACATTTCGCCGCTGCGTTATTCTACATGATTGATGTAATACGTTCAATTCTGCTTTATTCGTGGCGAAAGGTCGATTATATAATTTTCGTGAGGTACCTGATGGGTACGGCTTATTTGCCTGCGCCTCTACATAAAATCGCTTACCATTTTTTTGCCTTTGTTGTACCCCAGTCGGAAATAATGATTTTTTTAGACGTTAATCCAGAGGAGGCACTTTCTCGGATTGCAAAGTCTCGTGGCGAGAGGGAAATGTTTGAGGACTTTGACGCGTTGAGTGAGGTTAGAACCAAAGCGCTTTCGCTAGCTTTTTTGGGCAAATGGATTATCGTAAATTCAAACAAACCTGCAATAGAAGTAGCAGCGGCTATAAAGAAAATAATTAGTTGATTACCTAATGCGCTAGCTTATAGCCAAGGTGAAGGACTTTTTGTATATTTAGCAAATGCTTGAGAACAAAAACAGACTAAATATCCATATTTACAGTCAACATTGTAGAGCGCGCGCAACGTGCTGTATTTGATTGGAAAGAAAAAATCATCGGTCGTTGCAGAATTTGCGGATGTTGCTATATGGAGATGATACCTTTTGAACCGTCAATCGTTACGGTTTGGCCGTTGTGGAGCAGTTGGCAAGCGTTTTGGATGTTTGTAACGGCGGGAATTCCGTATTCTCTGGATACTACGGCGCCATGCGATAAGATTCCGCCGGTTTCGGTGATCAAGCCTCCTATTTTGCTGAACACAGGAGTCCATCCGGGGTCAGTTCGAGGAACGACGAGTATTTCGCCAGCATGCACGTCTCCAATTTCTTCAACGCGGTTTAGGACTCGGACGGTTCCGGTTAGTCTGCCTTGGCTGGCGGGAAGCCCATGCAGGATGAAGCCGGTGTTTCTCTCTGGATCATTGAATTCCGTAGATCCCTGTAGGAACTTGGCTGGAGTCACGTGTTCATACTTAAGAAACTCGGCTTTCCTGCTTGAAACTGCCTGGCGGATTCTGGTTTGGTCTTCATCGATTCCTTTTCTGGAGATCAGGGTTCGTATTTCGTTTTTTCGGAGAAAGAATATGTCTGAAGGGTCCTCCAAGAATCCGTGTTTTTGCAGGTTCCTTCCGATATCCATGTAGATTCTGCGGTTCATGGTGATCCATCGGTCCAGGTTGTATCGCTGGTTCTCGCGAAATACTATGTATTTTCTTGCGAACCCAAGAATTACTGAGAGTAGTTGCCATTTGAACCAGCCTAGCGGCCGCTTCTTTATTCTGTGTTCAATCCTGCTTGTTTGTAGCTTTCGTGCAATTTTCTGTTCTTTTTTTACTGGAATTTGATCCTGGATTAATGATTTCAAGATGTCGAAAACGTATTCGGGAGCTTCGTGCCAGCGCGGGTAATATGGTTCTCTGGTGAAGCCTCTGACTCCGAAATCGCGTAAGAACGACTTCAATTCTTGCTTAAATTCTTCTGACTGCGGAGTATTATCTGCCATTAGAACTGTGAAAAGGCGATTTGAAGGTGTTTCTAGGATTAGCGATTTTGTAGGGGTTGAAGTTCGTATCATACCGGCGAGCTTGACGAGACGCTCGTTCATTTCGCTTGTTTTGTGCTCGAGACCAGATATTAAAAGCGGGTAGATCTCAGTTGCTTCTTGGCCTATGAAGCGTCCCAGAAGGTATTGCGCTATCAGATTCATCCCGATGTTGTGGACCGGGATCCCGTACCGTACGAGACGGAAGTGCCCGATCATTAACCG
The DNA here is from genome assembly GCA_050010515.1 of Bathyarchaeia archaeon. Taxonomy (GTDB): domain Archaea; phylum Thermoproteota; class Bathyarchaeia; order Bathyarchaeales; family Bathycorpusculaceae; genus Bathycorpusculum. The sequence continues at coordinate 90,919 of JBEKKX010000013.1, read as the reverse complement.
ATCCAGCTCTCCAGCCAGTTCTAAGAGGTCCGATTGGTCGCCTTCCAAGTTGATTTTTGCTATTCGTGAATCGAAATTTTGCCAGAATGGGTCAAATTTCTCTTTGGTCCATTTTTCATATGCCGAGTTTGTTTTTGTTATCGAGCCTTGACCGTCATAGAGCATCACTCGGATTTCCGCCAAAACTCTCTTGTTCAGTTTGAAAGGCTGATTTTTCATGGTTTTTTTGCCGTATGGTCCACTGCCTTCCATGAAGTAGTTTAGGATGTCGTCGTTGCGAACGAATGGAGGGATCTCGTACTCAACCTTCCGTTTGAGAACTTCAAGGTTGAAGTATGCGTGACCATGATACAGCCTCAGGAGCTTATCAGTTTCTCCCGAGCCCAGGCGGGAATATCCCATAATTCCATTGAGTTCAGTGTTAACAATTTGGGTTAGTTGGTCCCCGAGCAGCTCGAAAAACAGGGGGGAAACAGGGTCATTCCAGTAGTCGTCTGAATAGCCTCTTGTCCATATAACTTCTTTCTCAGAGCTGTTAGAGCTGTCCATTGTTGTTTCTCCTCTTTGCTTGGCAACACGGGTAGGGTATTACGTTTGAGGCGCTTCGTATTTAAGCCTAAGTGAAAATCGCGCAAATACACGGTCTAGGATGCGCGGTTTGCCCGTAATGTTTCAAATGTTCCGTAACCACCAGACAGACCGTCCATTTCGAAAGTTCCGAAAGACTGTGTAAGAATGGAAGTTCGTCCTTTTTCGTCGCTGAAGGGGATCGGAACTGCTGGTCCTGCTTTTCCTTTCAGTACATGAGTGTGGCCGTCTTCATCGACAAGCTCCAGTTTTGAGTTGACGGGGAAGATGTCGTCGCTGAACTGCTGGTCCAGGACACGAATTTTCGTAATTGGAATGTTCCTTCCGTTTTTGAAAATGAACCCTCCTGTGGATACTTTTCCTTCGTCAGAAATTAGGGCTGCAGGGTTTACGGCCAGTCGTTCGGAAAACCAGATAACGTAGTAGAGCCAGCTTCCGATTCCAGTCCAGTCGCGTACGCCGTGAGTGTGGTCCCTCTGTCCAAGAACGTTAATTACGTTGAATGATCGGTTGCCCAGGACAACTTTACCTTTCACTTTGGCGATCTGTTCCCAGTGAGCGTCGCCAGCTTTTTTTCCGAGTTCGCGACTCTCCGTTGTCATGTGGCTGCTGTATTCGTAGACTTTGTTTATGGGTGTGAAAGTGAGGTCCATTGTGGCCTTCTGAATTCCAGATATCAAGGATGGTTTTTCTCGTATCTTAAGGAGGTCTTGTGGGTTTTTAAGGAGCATCATGTTGCCGCTGAAATTGTAGTTCCATGTGCCGTTGTCGTTCCTTTGGTGTAGCATGCCGTTAACGCTTGGTACTTTGGGGTAGCTGGAGTTTCCTATTTTTTCTGTGGTCTGGTGCATGGCAACTGTTCCGTCGGGCAGGAAGAGAAGAAAAAAGGTCATACCCTCTTGTTTGTTCGGTTTGAAACCCAGTCTTGTAATGCCGCCGAATTCTTGTTCTTTTGAGTAGAAAACGAAGTAGTATGATTCGTTCCATTCTCGGTCGGCTCCGGGCTGGTGACTTAGTGGTTCAGAATTCAAGTTGGGCTTAAGTTTTGTTCTCGTTCTTTTTCCTCCGTTCGTTTTCGCTCTGTCTTGGCGTTACCTAATTTTTAAATACCTAGACGAGTGTAACTTAAGCTATTGACTTTGCGGCTTAAGTGATTTTCCAATGTGTAAGTGGTGCATGAAACACGGTGCAGGTGGAAAGTGGTATCTTAACGCTAAGAACTACTCCAATGAACTTGCGGATAGTCAGAATCTTGAAGCTTATCTTGAGGAGCAGTGGAGAAACTTTGAGACAGTCTACATCCGTAAGATCATGGGTCTCTCTTCTATAGGGATGGGCTACAAGCTTAAAATGCCAATTATCGGACGCGTAGTGCGTTGGAAGGCTGAAAGCATGATTCATTCTGAGAGCAAGAATCGGAATCCGGTTAGAGCGGACGGGCATTTTGGGCAGGTAATTCCTATTGAAGAAGCCAAGCTTATCATGATGAACTTGGCGGCTGAACCTATAATTCAGAACTACTGTATGTGCAGGATGATGCAGAGGGGAGTTAAGGATGTGTGCTGCATCAACTTCGGTTGCCTGTCGGGTGTGATCGAGAAGTTGCCCCGGTTTATTCCTGAAAAAACCAAGTTCAGGTTGGGTAGGGAAGAGGCTGTTGCGGCTTTGGAGGAGCAGAACAAGAAAGGAAGAATCGCAACGGTCTGGTTCCAGCCTGTCCCTTATGTTAACGCGATTTGTTCTTGCGAGGTCCCTCAGTGTGGAGGTCTTAGGCTTCGAACCGACTTTGGCTTGGGTGCCGTCTATAAGGCAGAGTACGTTGCCGACGTCAACCCCGACCTTTGTCAAGGTTGCAGGGCGTGCGTTTCCTATTGCCAATTTGGGGCACTAAGGTATTCGCCTACGTTGAGTAGAACAGTAATTGACCAAAACAAATGTTTCGGCTGCGGACTTTGCAGAGATCGTTGTAAGTTCGGCGCGATTACGCTGATTCCCAGGGAAAGCGTTCCGGGAATTGCCAACATGTACTAGCGAGACAAGTTGTTGATGATGAAGAAAACGAGAATTCGAATTGATTATTCGAAATGTGGAAATGCGACTGGTGGCATTGACCCTCGAGAATGCAGTGTTTGCCTCAAGGTTTGTGATCCGGCGATTTTCCTTCGCCACGAAACCCTCGGAGCCAAAGAGGCAAACCGCAATGATCCGCAATTCTGGCAAATAACGGCGGTCTGGCTGGATCTGTGCACCCACTGCGGAAAATGCGTGACAGCATGTCCCCAGAAAGCCATAACCGTATCATGAGGGCACATATAACAGAACATTTCGGCTTCTTCGATTTGAAATTGCTTTAGTTTTGCCGATGTCTTTGCACAAGTTCAACGTTTACTTGCTGGACTAAGGCTTTGGGTGCGTGAAGAGGAATTCGATGAGTCCGGTTCCTTTTTCTCCCGTAGTGGTACACTCGTGTATTGCCATTCCTTCGAAGAGTTCTGTGGTTCCTTTTGGGAAGCTTCTTGAGAACTTGACGAAGCTCTTGGGTGAAATCAGTTTGGAAACGAGCGTGTCGACTTTTCCGTCTGCGTAGTGTATTGTCGTCGAGGCTCCGGTTGGGGTTTTCGTGTCGTCTTTCTCGTAGTTTATTTGCAGGTCTATTTGAGAGGCTGCCGTCTGTTTTTTCGCGGAGGACAACCCTCCTGAGATGTGAGGAGAGCCGTTTACGGTGTCTTTTCGTAAGCCGATGGCATATGTTTGAAACTGCGCGTGGAATGCGAACCAATTTTCTATGTGCCAGTCTCGAGTCCCCCAGCTCTTGTCGCGCTGACCGTAGCCTCTGATTCGGATTTTTCTTCCGTCGGGGAGTGTTGCTTCTCCCTCGACCGTGCCTGACTGTTCAAAGTGCGCTTTCCAAGAGGTTCCGCTTCCCTTTCCAAAATCAAACGGCGGAAATCGGGCTTTCCACTGGAAGTGCACGTTGAGGTTTTCGCTGGCGAGATTGATTTCCCATTTCTTCATGGGTTCGACAAGCTTGTAGGTCAGGGTTCTATCTGAGAGAAGGCCCAATGATTGATCATTTATGGGTGTTTGTTCCTTGTAGTAGACCATTTGTTTGTCTTCGTGAAATAGAGCTAGGATGAATTCTCCTTTCTTCTGGTTGGGCAGAATCCCTATGGTGGTGAATCCAGCTGTTTTGTTTTCGGGATCTGCAAAGTTGAAGTAGTAGCTTTCTCGCCAGTCTAGTTCCTTTTCTGCGGTGTGAAAGTAGTCGTCGGTTTCTTTGATCGAATTAGACATTTTCATCATCCTATCTGATGCTTTTGTTACTCGGGCATGAGGTACATTATTGGGTCTTTTTCTTTTAGAAATGGAAGGGTTTTCATTTTTATGATTTTTCTTTTGATTCTTGAGAAGGCTGGGTCCTCGTTGGCTTTCATGAATATGGGCAGGTATTCGTCAAGAACTGTTTTAGAGAGGTTCCATGAGACTTTTTCTGTGATTCCTATAGAGTCTGTGTACCTTGCGAAGCCCTTCCAGTAAGCGGTGGCGCCCGAGATGAGCAGTTGCGACCTGCCCATTTGGGCGAATTTCATGTAGAGTTCGGCTTGGGCGTTGTCTGCAGCTTCGGCGTATGAGGATAGCTCATCCAGTCCGACTGAGACTATTTGGTCTCCGCCTTTTTTGTATGCTGCGATGCCCTTTACAAGTTTGGAGTAGTCGCCGGGGTCCACCGTCATGGTGCCGATGTCGTTGAAGGTGGTTTTTGCATCTTTGAGTGTCATGGCGACACCTAAGGTTGAAGAAGGGAATTTAGCTTCGGTTGCTGACCACGGAAGCCACAATCTGTCGTGTCCATCATAGAGGTTTGTGTATTCCGTGAGCACGAGGTTTTCTCCGTTTCCAAGCGGATAGGGACCGTGGTTCACGATTTTGGCTCTTGCTTCGCATTCGTCTATGAAAGAGTAAAGGTCAACCGAGCCTATGATTCGTCTTACCTTCTTCGTTTGTTCAGGAGTCACTGGTTGTATGTGGTCTTTGACCCAAGCGATTGAGTCGTCGTTTAGACCGATGATTTTCCTGTTAGAAGCTGCCACGGTAGGTTTGCCAGAGGCAAAGTAGTGTGTCGCCAGGCTGTACCATTTTTCAAGCATCCATTTCCATTGTTCTCTTTTTTCCAGATGTTCTTTGCTGGGGTCGCCTCCGCATTTGTTGTAGATTGTGCCCATTCTAGCGAGCGAATAGTAAAGCCAAAGGTAGGAAATTGAGAGAGCTTGTATGGGCGAGAGTAGGCTTCTGCTTTTTTTAGCCAATTCTTCGGGGGTGATCGTGTCCCATACTTGTTTCATGACAGCGTAAAGTTCGTGGTAGGTCTGGTAGAATCCGAGACTTATGTAAGCGTTAACGGGAAACAATTTGGACTCGAGTAGGCTCCTTTCGAGAACGATGTTGGAGAAGACCTTGCTCAGGTGAGTGATAAGTTCGTTGATTTCTGCAATCTTCATATCTTTTGCCTCTGCGCTGAACCTGATATTCGGGTTTGATGTAAATAAGATTTGGCATCAGCGCTGTTCAAGTAAATCTAATATCCAACTTTGGCTATAAGTAGCCTACCCATGTTGAATTGAAGGCTAGGTCATGAAGGTTATAGGTAGTGGAATGATTACGCTGAATGTTTCGGCCGAGGGTGAGCTTCGGGTGGTCACGTCGATTCAGGATGTGATTAATCTCTGGAAGGAAGGAGCTGACGGGAAAATCGTTATAGTCGAAGACGCAGGAACGACCACTCTTGGACCGATTCTTTCCAAGCTTGCAGGGATTGTCTGCAAAACTGGTGGGGTAGGCTCGCATCTGGCTATTGTGTCACGTGAATTCTCAATCCCAGCCCTAATGGGAACAAAAATAGAAACAGACGAGCCTCTGAACAAACGGAAAGCCATGATTCAACCCAACGGAAGCAGAGAAGGCTTGCTAATACTCTTCTGATTTTTAACGCGTGTATTGACTATGTAGAGTCTAACGTTGGTTTTGATTGTGTGCGCAGCGCGCGCGATTTCTAAGCCTTATTTTCCTAAATATTCAAAAATCAAGTTCCAATTGGCAAAAGGGGCAAAGCGGGCGGGGAGGGATTTGAACCCTTGCCCTTAGTTTAGCAAGGTCGATGCTCACGTACTCCGTTGAAAGAAGAGTTTGTCCGCACATAATTTATAGTACTGTAGCAAACTATTATTATCAGTCTTTTAGGTGCTTAAAGATGAATGCGAAAAATGTGCTCGAACTTATCGGCAACACTCCTATGGTTGAGATAAGACGCTTGAATCCTAACCCTAACGTTCAGATGTACATCAAGTTGGAGAAATGCAACCCAGGCGGGTCGGTTAAGGATCGAATCGCCAAATACATGATTGAGGAAGCTGAAAAATCGGGGCAGTTGACAGGCGGCAAAACGGTGATTGAACCCACAAGTGGAAACACGGGCATCGGGTTGGCTTTGGTCTGCCGTGCCAAGGGGTACGATTTGGTGCTGGTTATGCCTGAGACCATGACGTTAGAGAGGCGCCAGATCCTAATTTCGTTGGGGGCTAAGATTCTGCTCAGCGAAGGGTCCAAGGGAATGGATGGAGCTGAAGACTTAGCGCATGAAATAGTCAAACGTAACCCAGACAAGTACTTCATGCCCAACCAGTTTGCAAACAAAGCAAATATCATGGCACATTACCAAACGACGGGTGAGGAGATATGGCGAGACACCGACGGGCAGGTCACTCACTTCGTGGCTGGCATCGGAACCACAGGCACGTTAATGGGTGTCTCGAAACGGCTCAAGGAACACAACCCCGCCGTGAAGGTTATTGGGATTCAGCCTGAGCCTGGCACAGCGATTCAAGGCTTGAAGGACCTGAAGACCCAGTACGTGCCAGCGATCTGGAACCCAACGTTGGTCGACGAAATCTGTTACGTGAACCCTAAGGACGCTGAGGAAGCTTCTCGGCTTCTCACCTTGCAGGAAGGAATTTTTGTAGGCCCCAGTTCAGGAGCCATTTTCCACATTGCGGCAGCCAAAGCAAGGGAAATCGAAAAAGGCGTGATAGTTGCCATTGCTCCTGATGGTGGCGAAAAATACTTGAGCACGACCCTATGCGATCCCATTCTCTGTTTAGAGTGCGTGAAGAAGTATGGGCTTCAGTGTTCATACAGGGATGGTCGTCCGATTGTGAAAGGGGACACGTCGCCTTAGGGTCGATTTCCTCATAAGTTAGTACGTTGTGTCGGGCGGGGATAGGTTTGAGCCCGCGTTTGAACCCTCGGGTATGAATTGAAGTTATAGATTGATAAAAATAGGTAGCTTGGTGCGCCGAGATTTAAACCCAAATTAGTTTTGAATTTTGATAAACGGAGTGTCGCTGTCATAAAAGCTAATAATTAGTTTCAAGCTGTTTAATCAGAGAACATGATCGCTAAGATTCGAAGTTTTAAAGAATCCGATCTTCCATTCCTTTTTGAACTGCTTAAAGAGCCAAATGACGAACAAAGACTTCTCTACATGCACTATGGTGACGGCAACCTTCTTTCTTGGATTCAAGAACGTAGGCTTGAGGTTCTGATAGCTGAGGACAACGGCAGAATTATCGGGTCAGCGGCGTACAATGATGGGCATTGGGGGGAAGAAATCGAATGGCTCGTTGTTTGCAAAAATGCAGATGCAAAACTTGTTGAGGACATGCTTGTCAAAGAAGCTGAGAAGTATGTAAAGAAAGGCGCGGTTTTTACCTCGGTAAACGCTGGAAGCCCAAAGATCGAAGAATGGATGCAACGAGGGTATTGTCCGAATGGAGGACTATATTATATGCACATGAGACTTGCAGGGTTGAAAACCATCCCTAAAATCCCTGAGGGCGTACTTCTGCGAAGCCTAAAGCCAGAGGAAGAGAACGAGTTTGTTCAACTTGTTAACACTGGATTTGAGTACGAAAGAATCAGGCCGGGTGACATTCAAAAGTGGAAGACAGAGAACCCGCCTTTCGATGAAGAATGGATTCATATTGCTGAGAGTAATGGAAAACTTGTTTCAGTTGTTGTCGCAAAACCTGATGTAGGCTATAACAGATTCTTCAATGCAAAGAGAGGTTATTTGGGTCCAGCAGCGACGCTCCATGAGTATCGGGGGAGGAATCTGGCGTCCGCACTCACAGTGCATGCAATGAATTCACTATTTGAGAAAGGAATGGATTCTGTGTGTTTATTCACTCTTGAAACAAACGTTCCATCTGTAAAATTGATGCGAAAGATCGGTTTTGAAATTGGACATAGCTGGAAGTTCATGCATAAACTTTTTTGATAGCCGGTGCTTATTTTGTTTACCCTACGATTCTCGCTCGTGAATGCTTTGCTTGCAACCCTTTTGATGAGAGCACGTTAAGAGAGCAGGATAATAATTCAAAAACCCTGTCGGGCTTCTATTCTGCGAAAAATTGCGCGATGCTTTTTTCTGTGGCTGAGAAGTCGCTCTCTTGCAGTTGATCTACGGCGGCGTAGAGTTGGGCGGTTGGTTATTCCTTCTATGCCGAGGGTTTGAAGTATGCCGGTTTGGTTGAGCCATTCTTCCATTTTGTTTATGGAGGGTCTTTCGAGGAGTTGGGAAGATATGAGGGCTGATGCGGGAGGAGTTGTATTAGGTTGAGTTCGTTTGCTAGGGTCTATGATTTCAACGTCGAGGTGTCTCCTCACTTGTGTTACCGTAAGGTCTGATGTGGATACTTTTCTTACTGCTTTGCCTTCCTTCTTTTCTGAGGTATTTTATTACGCGTTGTCTGGGTTTTCCGTTTTCCCATTTTGATTCGACAGTGCCAGATAGTGCCTGAACGTTTCTTTATTTTCCTGACGAAGGGCATGGTGCATAATATTTACACTATACCTGCGAAACTTTCGGCTGAAGAAACGCACTGCATTGAAAATAACGGTAAAACAGGAACGACATATCGTATAAAAACGGGTTAAAAATTAGGTAGACAGCCTATTTTATCGCAAACGTTAAATATTGAAAGCTCAAATATGGAGAGCTAAATTAAAATTACTTTCAATAGGAAATGGGGTGGGGAGATATTGAGACATATGCCAAATAGAGCATTGAGTAGAGTAATATGGGCAATTATTATAATAGTTATCTTAGTAGTAGCAATGGGAGTGGGAGTGATTTCTTATATAGCAACAAGACCAACCACACAGATTTCTCTCACCGCCACTACGCTGGCGGCAACGCAGGGAACAGCTATTACCTTCTCCATTCTTCATTTGGCATCAGACGGAAAAGCCACTATTTACTTCGGAGATGGACAGTCAGCCACAGATATTACTTCTAGCTCGTCTTCAGTGTCGTATACATACGAAAACGCAGGTACGTACATAGTGACAGCGCAGGAAACGGTAGGCGGTAGTGTTGTCTCGTCAACGAACAACGCCATGAAGACTATTCAGATAGCGCCGTCGGTGAGCGCTGCTAATGCTCCGTTGATATCAGTCCCGGTTATCTCGCTAAATTCAACCCTTAATCCAAACGAGCCAGTGGTTTCTTCTAATACAGCCGTTTATTTCAGTGGAGGTTTCCTTGAAGCGCCAACCGGTCAAAACATCGTCATATCCGAGTACATATGGAACTTTGCCAACGGAGTTAATGATACGGTAACTGCGAACAGCAATACGATGGATCCAAACATAAACCCTGTTAACGCAACTTACACACAGACAGGGCTGTATCCTGTGAGCCTAACCCTAGTAACGGAGAATACCGCTACCGCGCAGACTTACAGCACTACCATTGAGCGTACCGTGGCAGTAAGTTCTTCTTCTCAGCCATATACGCTCTACGTTTATGCTGGCAAGATAGCAAGCCCTGGAGTTATAAATGTCGCTGAAGTAGTCGGTGGAGGTCCCGCCGGATTTGATCCGCAGATAGATTACGAAACTGTTGGCTACGAGGTAATCTTAAACACTATTGGGACACTTCTTATATACGACGGATCATCGACAACCACGTTCCTACCAATGATAGCCGCATCGGTTCCTACGGTTGGGAACGGAATAAACACGGCCGACACGCAGTACACATTTACAATAAGAAATAACTTGAAGTTCTCCAACGGCGATCCGATTACCGCATACGATGTATATTATTCAATGATAAGGAATCTTTTATTCGTTGGTGGAGTACAAGGCACACCTGACTGGATACTAGCCCAATACGTGGTTCCTGGGGCAAGTGCAGGAATACCCATAGTCGCGAATGCCACCGATACCACTGATTACAACGCAATACTGAACGCAGTCACATATTCCAACAGCGCCAACACAGTTACATTTAACCTCGTCTCGCCTACGAGTCCCACGCTGTTCTTCACCGCAGTAGCCTTTGACCTTGGGTGTGGAATATTAGATGCATCTTGGCTTCAAAGTGCTGGTGCTGGGATAACCTTTTCGCCAGCAGGATTCTACAGCTACCAGAGCCAGGCCAACGAGAACGATTTCAACACAAAGGTACAGTTCGACCCGGTCGCATCCGGTCCATACGAAATACAGAGCTACGTCCCAGGTCAATCAGTAGTCTTAGCTCCCAACACCGGTTTTCCAGGATTACCAAGCATACCAGCCGTGACCAATAAAATATCGATACAGTGGATCAAGGATCCTGAAACAGCCTATCTATTGTACACAAGCGGATCAGCTGATATCGTCACTGGATTGCCAACAAGCGATTATCCGCAGATTAAAGATCAGGTAGCAGCCGGGCAGAGCAGCCTCTATAAGGTGGCATCCCTGTCCGCTTTCTTCTATGCGTTCAATATAAACATTGACACATCATTAATGAAGTCAACGTTCGGTAGCAACTTTAACGTACCTGCTAACTACTTCGCTAACACTCAAGTGAGAGAGGCGTTCGCCTACGCTTTCAACTACACCAATTACCTAGATGAAATATTAGGCAACAATATTTACGGTGAAACCTTCGGAAGTCCCTATGCAGGCGCCATAATCAATGGCTTGCCATACTATGTGCCAGAGGACCAGCTCCAGAACGTTCCTACATATAACCTAGCTACCGCTACGCAGCTTATGGAGCAGTCAGGAGAAGCTGGCATATCAGTCAACATACCTATGGTAGTCGTGTCAGGCGACATAACCAACTACGCAGGCATGGAAATGTGGGCAGCAGCTCTGCACCAGATGGACTCAAACATAAGCGCGACAGTTGAATATCAAGAGTGGCCAACAATTATAGCTGATCAAGTTCCTGGCGGGAATCCTCTGCCAGTTTACTTCCTAGGCTGGATAGCTGACTATCCGTATCCCAGCGACTTTGTTAACGCCTTTTACCTTCAAAGCTCCATCTATCCCTCAGCAATGGGCTTCTCAAGCGCTGGCTTGAAAGCGGCTGGATATTCGGCAGAGGCGGCTCAATATCAGCAGCTTTGCACGGTGATTCAGCAGGCAAACGCCGCAACCAACCCGACAACTGCAGCTCAACTCTACAAGCAATCAGAACAGGACGCTATAAACCTGTACATGTTCGTCTATACGCAACAAGCCAATTCCTTCTGGATAGTAAAGCCATACATTACAAGTTATAACGGAATATCGTCTCAGGAGAACCCGATGATCGGTGGAGCAGCCGACTCAATCTACTATTGGTGGATCAAAGGATAAGCGGCTTGTGCGCTCCCCCCTTTTTTCTGAGTTGATGTAACTATGCGCCTCTGGGTATACATCGTTATTCTGAGTTGATGTAACTATGCGCCTCTGGGTATACATCGTTAGGCGGTTATTATTAATAATTCCGACACTGATCGGGCTTACTTTCATAGTGTTCATCCTTTCCCATATAAGCGGAACAAACATAATATTATCTGAATATATCAGCCCCAAACTGACTGGGATTGCAAGGCAAATCGTAATTCAAAAGCTGACAAGCGAATTCCACCTTAACCAACCAATTTATATTCAATACTTTTACTGGTTATACCAAATACTGCAAGGCAACTGGGGCTTCACCAGTACGCCCATATTCAACGGTCAGGTAAACACGGCCATAGCCCTCTTCCTTCCTAACACAATCATGATATCAGTTGTAGCGTCAATCCTGATATGGGTGATAGGCGTCCCCCTTGGCGTTTACTCAGCTGTTAACAGGGACTCTGCCGCTGACCACACACTGCGCATCGGATCCTTCACTCTGTACTCCATGCCCATTTACCTTATAGGCGTAGTTCTGATCATCCTGCTTGGGGTCTACCTAAAAGTTCTTCCATTCTCGGGTGTCGTGAACCCAGTCTCAGTTTCAGCAGTCTCGTGGTACATTAACGGAATCTCATACCCCACGCACATAATTCTTATAGACGCGATAATCCATGGCGCATGGGGCATAGCTGGTAGTGCATTCCTACACCTTATCTTGCCCTCGGTTACGCTTGCACTTGCAATAGTTGCCAGCATGATCAGGATACTGAGGTCTTCGATGCTTGAAGTGTTGGATCAGGATTACATCAGGTTGGCAAGGTCAAAAGGTACAGCTGAACGAACAGTGATTAATCTTCATGCGCGCAAGAACGCATTGCTCCCTGTGATTACGCTTTTCGGCTATACCGTGGCCGGTCTTCTAGGCGGAGCTGTAGTGGTGGAGACCATATTTAATTACCCAGGAATAGGATACTGGACTACTCAGGCCCTTCTAGTCAGCGATGTCGGAGGTATCATGGCCTCTACATTGCTTTTCGGTTTAATTCTTGTGTTTGCTAACCTGATAGTAGACCTAGTATATGCGTTTATAGATCCGAGGATAAAATATTAGGAAGCAAAAAGGTGTCTGAAACAGAGTTAAAAAAGAGAAAATGGGACAATACTAAGCTTTCACTTTCAGTTTTTTTTTCAAATAAGACTGCAGTCGTCGGTCTTGTCATAACAATGATATTTGTAGTAGACGCGTTGATTGTGCAGTTCTTCCCACAGCTCCTCGGCATCACTAACGTAGGTACGCTTGTTCCAAACTTTACCAACCCAGCGCCCTCGCCGCCTTCAATGACACACCTGTTTGGCACGACGTATCCAGGGATAGATCTATTCACCAGTATGATTAAGGCAATAAGAATAGACCTATTCTATTCAGTGCTTGTTGTGGCAATAGGCGCGACATTCGGTTCCCTAATAGGTGTTATCTCGGCCTATGTCGGTGGCCTAATGGATGAAATCGTGATGAGGATAACCGACGTATTCTTTAGCATACCGTATCTTATACTTGCATTGGCCGTCGGCTTTATCCTCGGCAGAAGTCTGCTAAACATGTCCCTCGCCCTTGCAATAGTGTGGTGGCCTCTGTATGCGAGGTACACGAGGAGTCAGACGCTAAGCACTAAGGAGTTTACGTTTGTTGAAGCGGCCAAAGCCTCCGGGGTCAGCAAGGTAAAGATAATGTTTAAACATATTCTTCCAAATTCGCTGCCACCAGTGTTTATTCAGATATCCTTGGACTTAGGCTCAATAATGGTTATCTTCTCCACTCTTGCTTTCATAGGTTTCATAGCGAACGCAAGCGTTCCGGAGCTTGGTTATCTCACAAGCTTGGGGCTCGGCTATGTTCAGACTGCTCCTTGGGCGGTCATCGTTCCAGGTGTGGCTATCACCTTGTTTGCTCTGGCGGTAAACCTTGTCGGCGATGGGCTAAGGGATGTTATTGACCCAAGGAGGAGAAGCTGATTTGGAGAACACGTTAAAGGTTTCAGATTTGAAGGTACAGTTCTACACTCGGCGGGGTATCTATAAAGCCCTTAACGGCGTGGATCTCCAACTCCAGCAGGGTGAAATATTCGGCGTAGCCGGGGAGAGCGGATGCGGCAAGACAACACTAGGGCTTACGATAATGGGCCTTCTGCCGTATAACGCGTCAGTAACTTCGGGGCAAGTCATCCTTCAGGGTGAGGGAGACTTGACAGCCTCCTTAAGGGAGAGTTTTTCAAAAGGACAGGACAAGTTCAACTTAAAACAGAGCGAGAGTGTCACGAAGAAGCTGAACAAACAATTAGCCGACATCCGAGGCAGAAGGATTTCCATGGTCTTCCAAGACCCGATGACGAGCCTTAACCCTGTTCTTCAGGTCGGTTTCCAAGTAGCTGAGACTGTTATTACTCATCAGCCAAAATCGCTCGCACAAAGGAAGCTTGCCAGAACAAGGGCAACACGGGAAGATTTAGAGCAGATACTGAAGCTATTGAAAACAGGTGCAGACGAACAAACAATCAGCAAATACGCGGAATCAAAGGGGCTCATAGGGATTGAGAGCCAAGTCCTTAACGTATGGAGGAGGAACGATCTCGGCGAGTCCAAAAAAGAAAAGATTATCATTTCGCTTCATTCGGAGAAGTTGGGGTCCTTTGATAAGATAGTACTGGAGAATGTTGAAAAGAAAGGGAATATACCCGTCTGGATGCGGATCCCAGGTCTAAGCAGGGCAGCCAAAAATGTTCTTTTGAGGGAAGGGTATGCAAAAGCGACTGAACTTCTTTCAATGCTTGAGGTCCCCAACCCAGACAAGGTGGTGAGAATGTATCCACATGAACTATCAGGCGGTATGAGGCAGAGAATAGTGATAGCTATCGCGCTTGCGAACAACCCTGAGCTGGTCATTTTGGACGAGCCGACCAGTGCCCTGGACGTGACTGTGCAGGCCCAGATACTCGAGCTTACAAGGCACCTCAAGGCAAGGTTCAACACCTCGTTCATATTCATATCTCATGACCTTTCTGTCCTTGCCGAAGTTTGCGACAGAATCGGTATAATGTACGCGGGCAGAATAGTCGAGGTGGCACCAACAGAAGTTGTTTTCAAAAAGCCTCTTCATCCGTATACGAGGATGCTAACAAGAGCCATACCCACGATTGATGGGGGTGAAATCCAGGGCATAGGTGGCACTGTACCAGACATGAGGAACGTGCCGCCAGGTTGTTCTTTTCGCCCTCGGTGTCCAGATGGGGACAAGTGTAAAGATATGAAGCCGGAAATGGTGGAGATAGAAGAAGGACATTTTGTCTCCTGCTTCCAAGCAAGGTGATAATGAGTGTTAATTGCGACAAGACAACTGACTAAACACTTTCCTATCAAAGGCGGTAGCTTAATAGGGAAACCACTCACGCTCAAAGCCGTTGACGGCGTTAACATACAAGTGAAAGAAGCAGAGATTGTGGGCGTAGTGGGTGAAAGCGGTTCAGGAAAGAGCACACTAGGGAGGATGCTCCTAGGTCTCCTAAAGCCAACCTCTGGTCAAGTCTTCTTTGACATACCAGACGATGTCTTACAAGAATACGACGATTATGTTGCAAGTAACGATTTGAAGAAGGCAGCTGAAATCGAAAGAGTATACTCTGTCTTCAGCAAGAAGCGAGGCAGGCAAAAAGAGATCAGGAAGAAGACGAATATTGTCTTTCAGGACCCATATTCTTCATTAGATCCCCGATTGAACGTCTTGGACATCGTTACGGAGCCAATAATTGCGACAGGTTACTTGCCGTCGAAGGAAGCGACCAACAGATGCATGGAGCTCATGAACGAAGTCGGGCTTCCGAGAGATTTCGCTTACAGGTATCCTCATGAACTTTCCGGAGGTCAAAAACAGAGGGTTGCCTTGGCTAGGGGAATAGCCACACTGCCTAAATTTTTGGTGTTGGATGAGCCGACAAGTGCTCTGGACGTTTCGGTCCAAGCTCAAGTGTTAGCCCTTTTGCGTAGGATAAGAGAGAAGTATAACATAGGCATGATTCTTATAACCCACAACATCGCCGTGATCTCCTACATGGCTGATCAAGTGAATGTCATGTACGCCGGCAAGATAGTGGAAAACGGACTAAAGAAAGACGTAATATTGAACCCAATCCATCCATACAACGTGGCTCTTATATCGGCCGTTCCGGGAAAGGCGAAAAAGGGAAAGAAGATAATACTGAAGGGGGACACTCCAAACTTAGTGGCGCCGCCGCCAGGTTGCTCTTTCCACCCCAGGTGTCCACAAGCCTTCAATATATGCGGCTGGAGTGCTGAAGAAGTAGCATCTGATCTGAAATACTTAATTGAGGATAAGCATCCAGACATGTTCAAGGGAGAACCCGTTATTTCAACTAACGGAACATGCAACATAGCAATTAGAAACGTCAAAATGAGTGAAATGGATGCCCTGCTTAGCTTGGAAAAGGAAAAGGAAAGGAGTCTTGCTGCGATAGATAAGCTAAGCGAATCTGAAGACGGCGTCGTGGTCGAGCTCCAGCATTACGAAGTGCCTAAAATGTACCAATGGGCTAATAGACTAGTCTCCTGTTTCCTCTATGCACCAGACAATTAAAAAAATTTATATTGCAAACAACGCCGAAAGTTTCATAAGCAAAGTGCCCAATATGCACCCCCGCGGCAGGTCGAAAAATGGCAAGCAAGAAAATCGGTTCATTTGACTTTTTCTTGATGTTATGCCTGATTATTTTTTGGGGTAGCTCATTTGTTGTGGTGAAAGCATTGCTTTTGCAAGGATTGACTCCAATTGCTATTGCAACATTCAGGTTTCTGGTAGCAGGAGCGTTATTTCTAGTCGCTCTTGTGGTAATGAAGGTTAGGAGGCCACTTAGTGTAGTGCTTTTTGAACGTAAAGACATTCTGGTGTTCGTAGGTTTATCTCTCGCAGGGGTTACTTTCTTCTTTATTGTCCAATACGTAGGCATCGAGTTGGCAGGCGCCTCTGTTGCTGCTATTTTAGTTTGCTTCCTTTCACCTATACTCATCGCCTTACTTTCTATGCGGATTTTTAATGAAGCCCTAAAGAGAAAGCAGTTCTTGGGACTTGCTGTTGCGGGAATTGGCACTTTGGTCGTCATCACAGGCGGCACAATGGATTTGAGAAGCAGCGATCCAACATTTCTCTTGGGAAGCTTAATCCTTCTGCTTACACCTATTCTTTGGGCTTCATACACCCTTGGAGGAAAAAGATTGATCGAGAAGTACAGTCCTTTCCTCGTTGTAGCGTATGTAAGCATTATAGGCGGACTTTTCTTAGTTCCGTTCTCTTTGGCCGAAAACTCTCTCAACGGAATACTAACCTTGAATCTCCAAGCATGGGGGGCAATTCTGTACCTAGCTGTCACGTGTTCGTTCGTGGGGTATTTTATCTGGTTCTACGTTATGAGCAGGGTAAAAGCCGCAGTCGCCAGCTCTTTTCTCTTCGCAGAACCATTAGTGACAGTTTTGTTTGCAACAACTTTCATCGGAGAAAACGTCACTCCGCTAATCTTGGTCGGAGGGCTCTTAATCTTCACGGGCGTTCTTCTCATCACAAGGAAATAACAAGCATTCAGCCTATCAAACAGGCGACTTGCACGATTCAACTTTAAAGTCAACGCAAAATGCCTCTAATATTTTTTTGCTTTCTTAAGGTTCGAGAGAAAACTTTAAAGCAAGAACCTATTGCTTTCTCAAAAGGTAGACTGTTCACTTTAGGAGAAGATAAGATGGGAATGGCAAGCAAAGAAATAATTGATTTGCGAAGCGACACAGTGACATTGCCCACAGAGGAGATGCTGGAGGCAATTCGACATGCAGAACTAGGAGACGATGTTTACGGGGAAGACCCAACGGTTAAAAAGCTTGAAGAAATGGCAGCCGAGAAGATGGGAAAAGAAGCGGCTCTTTTAGTCACAAGCGGCACGCAAGCAAACCTATTGTCTTTGATGAACAATGCAAAACGCGGAGAACTAGTATTCTTGGAAGCGGAATCTCATATTTACTGGTATGAAGGAGGAGGGGTATCTGCAATTGCTGGACTACTACCGTGGATAATAAAGAGTCACTTGGGAGCGATCGATCCAGAAGACATTGAAGCAGCGATAAGACCGAAGAACATCCATTTTCCAGTGCCCTCTCTGATATGCATTGAAAATACTCACAACAGATATGGGGGAACAATAGTCACTCCTGATCAAATGCGAGCGATAAGCGAAGTGGCCAAAAGATATGACTTGAAATTCTACATGGACGGAGCAAGAATATTCAACGCTGCCGTAGCCTCAAAGGTTAACGTAAAAGAGTTCACAAAGCATGTAGACAGCCTGATGTTCTGCCTATCTAAAAGTCTAAGCTGCCCAGTCGGCTCAGTGGTCGTCGGCACTCAAGAATTCATCGAGAAAGCCAGAAAAACCCGGAAAGTTTTGGGCGGTGGAATGCGCCAAGCGGGCATAATAGCTGCGGCAGGCATTGTTGCCCTTGAAAAGATGATTGACAGATTGGAAGAAGACCACAAAAATGCCAGGCGCTTAGCAGAAGGAATAGCAAAGATAAACGGGATCAAAGTTGATTTAGATGCGGTGCAGACAAACATGGTTCGTTTCGATATGAGCGATTTAGAAGCCTCAGATGAACTGTTCGTTCTAAAGCTCAAGGAAAAGGACGTTTTAGTCTCAACCATGGCCAAGAACAGCATAAGAATGGTGACGCATCGCGGGATAGAAAAAGTTCATATCGAAAAAGCAATCAATGCAATCGACAGCGTAGCAAAAGAACTGCAATCCAAGAAACAAGCCTGACGTAAAGAAGCTCAAAGAAAAGCCGAAAACGTTCACTTGGCTAAAGGTCACAGCGCGCCGCGCTTGTGACTTCGGTTGCAGATATCAGAGAACAGCTTAAGAGAGCAAAATCTGCTGAAGAAGCAAACAGTAGTTACTGGCAAGATTTCTCTTGCAGCATTGAAGCTTATAGACCCATGGTAATATATCGGAGGTCATGAACTAATGAAAACTGCTTTGCATTCTCTTAACTCTGGAGAAAATCTTGCACCTTCGGTAATGAGTCGCTCTTTGTTTGAACTGGCAACGACAGCCCCAGATAATTGAATCTACCATTCAAAAAACATGCTTTTTGAGTGTTGGTGACAATGACTGAGAAAAACTTAAAGCTGCAGTTGCCGAAACCATTTCTAGCCAATTGACCTTTGCTCTGGCATAAAGAAGCAAATTGAGTCGAAAATCGGGCTGGTTTAAGTGTTCAACACCTACAGAGGAATGACGAAAGAGGCAAAATACCTAATCTACTCGTCAGTGCTGCCTTCCGTAGCTTACGGCATGTTCTACACTGACATAGCCTATTTTCTCACCACAGTTCAAGGGTTATCCTTCAACCTCATGGGACTCATCGTAACGGTCATGGGCGTATCCACTTTTGCAACCTGCGTTCCCATGGGGATTGCAGCAGATAAATACGGCAGAAAGCGGGTGCTCATAGTAGGCAACATAATAGCAAGTGTCATCATCGCGGTTTTCGCTTTAACCACAAACCCAGTACTGTTAATAATTGCTGCTATTTTCGAAGGAATTTCAGAAGCCGCTTCTTATTCATCTAGCAGTGCGTTGCTTGCAGAAAAGGCTGAAGATGCAAAGAGGAACAGCGTCTTCTCCATGTTTGGCTTTGCTCAAAGCACAGCCTTCGGCCTCGGCGCTATTGCAATCTTGGCGACATCAACGATGAGTGGATTCACGCATAAGGAAAGCCACGTTCTTCTCTACGTAATACTTGCCGTTCTGAGTTTGTCTTCTACACTTATAATGTTCAAAGTTAACGAATCAAAAAGGTCCGCGAAAGCTAATGCAACCTTGAGTGAGCTGCTCCCAAGAAAGTCTAAAAATGTTTTGGTGAAATATGCCCTCACGGGCGCGATAATTGCTTTCGGCGCAGGTATGGTTGTTCCTTTGATGACTGCTTGGATGAAGGCGCAGTACGGTATACCCGACTCGTTAAGTGGTCCAATTTTGGGCTTTTCAAGCATTGTAATAGGTGTAGCTACGCTTGCTGCTCCTTGGCTTGCGAAAAGATTTGGAGTAGTTAACGCTATAGTTGTAACGGAGGCTGTTTCAACCATATTCATGTTTACAACGCCGCTGTCTCCAAATTACATAGTGGCAAGCATTGTTTACACGTCAAGGGCCTTTCTTATGAACATGTCAAGTCCGCTGGCGCAGTCGATGATAATGGGGCTGGTCGCGGAAGATGAGCGCGGTGCGGCTTCAGGCGTAAGCTCTGCTCTTTGGAGATTGCCCAGCGCATTGAGTTCGTTCGTCGGTGCCTGGCTGATTGGCATGGGACTTTTGGGTGCACCATTCTTTTTGGCTGCCTTATTTTACATAGTTTCTATTAGCCTGTTTTGGTACTACTTCCGACACACGAAAATGCCTGAAGAAAAAGTTAATTGAGAATTTGTTGCATATGCCTATCGGCTTTGCGTCGATTGGTTTTTTAATTTCTTGGCGCGCTGTCTTGTCCCGAAATTATGTGATATGGAACTGATATTATACTTTCTTTAATGTAGTTGATATGTGGAAACTGTATCAAATGATAAATTTATGGTTAATTCTAGCTGGTCTCTTAGAAACTTCGCTTTTCAGCTTTTAGACCTTTGAGGGGGCGTGAGCTTCGGATTAGTTTAAGGGTGCTGATGTTTATACTGCCAAAAGCTCATGTAAGGTGCTTGCAAACCCATTTGCCAGAAAGCAGCCGATAACTCGCCATAATGGATCATGTCCTCCAAAACAATGTGGTTTAAGACTGTTTCAATGCTTATTTTTGTTTCTGAGGTGGCGCTCCACGGGATAACGAGTTGTCTGTTTAGCTCTTCAGCTGAAAGATTCGCTAAGTAGTTTTCAGTTTTTTCCTTCACATGTAACATGTAATCCTTCAAGGAATCCATGCTCTTGAAAGCATCAAAATCCACGCCAACCCAATCCTTGTCCCGTTCAGGAATTACGTAGTTAACTACCCTGTCCTCAACACGTGTCAAATGCAAGAACACGTTGCGCATAGAATCAAAACTCAAACCTCGAGCTTCGACAACCTGCGCCCAAGGCAATTTAGACATAGCGTCAAAATAAAGCTCGCGAACGAAGTGGTTGTAACGGATTAAATCGGTAATTTGCATAGAACTGCGTTATCCTAATTACTATTTAAAACTTGACAATTATAATTTTAGGTATCGAGATTTGGGTTTGGGTTAGCGCGACGCGCGAAAAGCATCACCATTAAGTAGATATCCTTCTTCTTTTTTTGCCCATTTTCGGGACAAACTAGCGCCCTTTTTTGTTATTTTCTTAAATTGACCAATAGTTGATTGGCTCATTCAGACTATTAATCGTTGTAATGTGTGCTAAGATTTAGTCGGCGCGATAGGATACTAGTACTATGGCTATTACTATGAGGAGAGCTCCGAAGACCATGATAATAGTGAATATCTCGTTTAGTAGAATGAAGGAAATTGCTGCGGCTACTAATATTTCTGTTAGAAGCAGGATTGTGGATGTTGAGGCTGTGATGTGTTTTAAGCCTTCAAGCCATAAGTAGTAAGGAACGATCCAGCAAACAACGGCTGTATAAATTATGGCAAGCCAAGCTTGAGCGGGAAGCGCAGGGATCTGATATGCTGAGGAGAAGACGAAGGGCAGCATCGGGAGCAGAGTTAAGGGCAAGATCCATGTTAAAGATTGAAGTAAACCATTGCTTGTCATTACGAGGGTTTTATTGTATATTGTGAAAAATGCCCAAATGACTCCTGAAGTAATTAGTAACAAATCCCCGATCAATTGCCCTCCGCTTAACATCGAGAAATCTAGGTTAGTCGTCACAAATATAATACCGGTTAGAGCAGCTAAAACACCAAATATTTTTCTTCTTCCCAATGTTTCCCCTTGAAGCTTTGGGCTTAGTAATGCCACCCAGACGACGCTTAAGTTTACGAAGAGCGCTGCTTTTGCTGCTGTAGTAGAGTTCATTCCGATGTACTGCGATAGGTACGCAACTCCATTGGTAACACCTAGGAAGAGGATTAGTTTCTTCTGTTTTATTGGATAAGTGAGCTTCTTAGTGATAAGCAGTATCAAGAACATCAGCACTGATGCTAAAAGAAATCTTAAGAAAACAAATAAGTACGGGTTAACGTAGTTCAAACCGATTTTTATGGCAGGAAAAGAGGTCCCCCACAAGACACCGGCTAAAACAGTGAGAAAAACGGCTTTTGCCTGCTTTCCTCTCCAACTTGACGCCCGCATGAATTTTTCTCCTTCTCAGGATTTTATGCGAGCTTTTTTTCTTAAGGGTTGTGATGATAACTGTTGCTTTGAAGTTTCAATTCCCTTTTCTTTTTTTTACCGAGACCATTTAAGGGCCTATAATGTAGGCAGTAGCAAAATTTTAAAACAAAAACAGCCATAAACTCAACCATGAAAACTATGAAGAGGGCTCCTCTTTGCCCTTCATGCTACGAAGAAATGATAGCTAAATATAACAGTGAAAAAAAGTTCCTTTATTATGAGTGCCCTAAGTGTGGTAATCGCATCATAGTGAGCCACGCAGGACATTAATGTGTTAAATTATGCCATTTTATCAAGACCAAGACCATGCAAGAGGATAGAATGATCGTAGTAAAAACCCGCGTGCGCTATAATACTCTAAAAATAGTAACCTAGGAGTTACCGTTCCCAGACTGTAATTTCGACCGAGATTCCCTCCTTTTTTGCTGCTTAGAGGTCTATTCCGCAATAAGTTTTTAGGCAAAATGAACAAATATATCCTTCTAAACCTAAACAGATTAGATATCTGTAGAAGTGAGGTAACCATCTTGTTGACAAAAATGTTGTTCTTAGACGACAGTTATCTCAAAGAGTGCAACGCTGTTGTAGTTTCCGTTAAGGACCAAAAATACGTAGTGCTTGATCAGACCATTTTTTATCCTAAAGGAGGAGGTCAACCGTGGGATACTGGAAAAATCGTCAAAGACAATGAAACTTACAATGTGGTTTATGTGGGAAAATTTTCAGGAGAAATTTCTCATGAGGTGGATCGAGCAGGTCTTAAAGAAGGAGATAGAGTTCACTGCGTCCTAGACTGGGCGCGAAGGTACAAACTTATGCGGAGCCATACGGCAGCACACTTGTTTGCTTCACTTTTATGTGTGGGAACTGGAGCTCTCGTTACTGGCAATCAGCTTGAGGAAGACTATATCCGTTTTGATTTCAACTTCGAAAACTTCGACAAGGAAATTTTAGATCAATACGTCGCTAAGGCGAATGAGCTCTTCAGTAAGGATATTCCTGTAAAATGGTATGAGTTGCCGAAAGAGGAAACGATGAAAATCCCAGGTATAGTTAAGATGGCGGGAGCCCTGCCGCCCGACATACCTGTACTTCGCATCGTAGAAATAGAAGGCGTAGATAGACAAGCCGATGGAGGTACGCATGTGCACAGTCTGCGGGAAGTGGGTAGAATAGAACTGATTAAAGCTGAAAGCAAAGGAAAAAACAACAAACGCGTCTACTTCAAAATCGCATAATTCAGCGCGCGCAAAACCTCTTTTTTCCCTTTTTGTACCTGTATGACCAATAACACTGCAGGCGCAAAAACACAGCAAGGTTTGAACAGCTTATTTGCAGAAAATAAGCAAGATTTTTGCTTTAAACATGAATTATGTGTGGCGGGCGGGGATAGGTTTGAGCCCTCGTTTGAACCCTCGGGTGTGGTCTAAAGAGGTATTAGGTTTTGTGTTAAGCTCGCTTTCCTTTGTCCCAGTAGTAGAGAAATAGTTCTTTAACCCAGTTGAGGAACATAGGGTCTTTACCAACAAAGCGTCAACCGAACCAGTCTCATAAAATGAGGCGGTTCAACATCTACCTCAAATGAGAGTATCTCTTAAAAATTTAGACTTATATATCCCGTTTATTCAAAGGTAAAATAAGAAATCATCAAGATAACCATTAAATCAGAGATTTAAAAATGATCGACACCGAAAACTTAACCAGAAAATTCGGGAACCTAACAGCTGTAGATAGCCTAACATTACATGTTGACGACGGCGAGGTTTTCGGTTTTCTTGGTCCCAACGGGGCGGGCAAGACTACTACTGTGAGGATGCTATGCTGCCTGATCTCAAAGACGAGCGGGAACGCCAGGATAGGGGATTACGATGTCGGCATCGAGGCGGATTCTCTGAAGATAAGAGAGCTCATTGGATTGGTTCCCGACAACGTGGGGCTCTACGATGACCTGAGCGCCTACGACAATCTGGACTTTTATGGGAAGTTATACGATTGCACAGCAGCGCAAAGGAAGGAGAATATCGAGCGCCTCCTCAAGATGCTCGAACTCTGGGAGAAGAAGGACGTCGCAGCGGGAACTTTCTCCAAAGGGATGAAGCAAAAACTCTCGATAGCACGCGCCCTCATCCACGACCCTCAGATATTGTTCATGGACGAGCCGACGGCGAACCTCGACCCAGAATCTTCAAAGACTGTTCGGGATTTCATCATCGAGCTCAAGAAAGAGAAGAAGACCATCTTCCTGAACACGCACAACCTTGACGAGGCACAGAGGATCTGCGACAGGATTGGGATACTGAATACCAAGCTGATGGCGATTGGCACACCCGAGGAACTTGAGAAATCTGTTCAAGGAAGGAAAACAGTAATTCAGATAGAGCAGGCAGGCGATGCGATAATAGCTGCTTTAAGAAAGCTACCACTTCGAAACTTGATTATCGATGGCAACAAACTGACTATCGATGTAACAAATCCCGAAAAAGAGAATGTCACTATCTTGGACACGATATTCCGAGCCGGCGGCCACGTTCAATCCGTCACCGTCGTAGGCTCAACCTTGGAGGATGCCTATCTTAAACTCGTGAGGCAAACCAAATGAGACTCTCAAGGTCATGGATCATCGCGTTGAAGGACTTCAAGATATTCCTAAAGAAGAAGAACATAATCTATTCAATCCTTGTCGTTCCATTCATTGTCTCATTTCTTTTTCCTGTTGTAATCGTGCTTGAAGGGCATAGTAATGGTGGAAGCGGAATCCCAGCGTCGGAACTCCCGATACTTCTGCCTGCATTTTCTTTCTTCTATCTCATCCTTGCAGGTATGATTCCAACAGCTATTGCCTCCTACAGCCTGATCGGCGAGAAAGTCGAAAAGAGCCTCGAGCCGCTCTTGGTCACTCCCACGACCGATAGTGAAATCTTGCTCGGAAAGGGAATCGCAGCTTTCCTACCGCCCATAGGCGCTATTTTGGGAGGAGCTACAATCTTCATGGTTCTCATGGATCTGGTTACACATGGCACATTGGGCTACTACTTTTTCCCTAACTGGAATGCAGCCATTATCCTTTTTCTAATGGTCCCTCTCGCGGTCGTAATGAGTGTCGAATGGAACGTCATTGTCTCGGCGAGGGTGAGCGATGTACGGATTGCGCAACAGATCGGAATACTCTTGATTCTCCCCTTCGGAGCGATCTATGTCGCCGGTGAACTCAATTTAATACAGCTCAGCAGCACCATCACCCTCCTCATCATTGCTGGCATTCTTTTGTTGGTTGATTTGCTTCTGCTTTACGTCGCCAAGGCTACTTTCCAAAGGGAGGAAATATTGACAAAATGGAAGTAGTGGCTTGGTTCCGTAATTTGAACTTTTTTCAACGGTTAGGTTCTTTTGATAATAACCGAGTTTGCCTAAATGTTTGAACAAAGAAATAAATATGTCAACAACAAGGGATGAATTGCAAAAAATAAGGCTAAATTTGGCAAAAGTTGAGCAAAATGCGGGCGGGGAGGGATTTGAACCCTCGACCCCCAACTTAGGAGGCTGGTGCTCTATCCGTACTGAGCTACTCGCCCAAGCTTCATTTAAAATGTGCTTGATTTGCCTTTACTAGTTGCTTCGGTGCTTCTTGTCGTGGATAAGAAACTTTACCACTTGATAAGTTTTGTTGATTGACTTCTTAGGTTATAGGCGCTCGTTTTTTTACTCTAAATTGTGTTTGTGGCAGAGTAACCACATATGTTTAAAAAAGTAAGTTGGCATGAATACTTTGGGTTTTTTGGAGGCGAAATGAGTGGTTGAAACGCAAATACGCCAGTCTGAGCCAGAAACAGAGAAAGCATCTACCAAAAATATTGACGCAACCGAGATAATAAACAAGGTAAGAGGTTTTGTAGATAACATTAGAGAGATGCCTGGCAAATCCATGGATGTTAGCGCAGATAGCTTTAATTTTTCAGTCGGCAAAATGAACGGAGAACTTAATCTAAGCTTCAACACGAAAATAGCAATTAAGCCTAAGGAAGATTAATGCAAGTTTTCGTTTTATGCGGAAGTTGGGCAATGCTCAAATCCCACTGCTGCTGCATCCTTCAGAAGCCGCACTATTTCAGGTTTCAACTTATCAAAATGGCTTACTGTTATATGTCTGACGTTATCTGATTTTTCCGTTTCTCCTCTGCTTTTCAGCAGGTCTGAGTCAAGGCTTGCGCCCATAAAAAACTCCAAGTCCACGTGGTCTTGGTAGTGGCTTATCCAAACAAAGTCTTTATCATTTAACCTGTAAGCGATTTTTCCCTGTCTAACTATTTCAACAGTTTCTGGAACAGCACTTTTGATTAATGCACGGAGGTTTTGTATGGTTTCCTTCTGAGCGGGTTCAAGGCTGCCTAAAATTTCATCAATCGTTCTTTGTTGTTTTATCATAAATAGAATTTTGTTTTGCGGATTCTTATTGTTTCCTACTGCTTATCGGGTATCAGTTTACTTTGAAAAAATCAAAGTAGTTACTTGACAAACCCCCAGTTTTACTCAAAATTTCTTTAAAAAGTAGCCTTTACCTGGTTAAACTGGCTTGTTTTCTGGGCAAGTTCCCAAAGTTTTAAACCATTGGAGCCAAATTAATGTTTGCAAGTCAACAGTGGTTAGTTTGACACTGAATTACCATTACATGCAGCTTCCTCGTGAAGTTATTGTTGGAAAAGGAACCTTGCAATGCGTTCCTGAAGTCGCAAAACGGCTAGGCCTCAGAGGGAAAGCACTGGTAATCGCAGGATCAAAAAGCTACGATATCGCTGGAAGAACCATTTGCGGACTGCTTGAACAGGCAGGATTACAGGTTGATGTTTTACAGATAAAAGCAATGACGATCAAAGATATGATAACTATTGAAGAGCAGATAGAAGCTTCAAAGCCGCAAGTACTTCTCGGCGTTGGCGGCGGAACAATAATTGACGCTGCCAAAATAAGTTCAGGAAGCCAAAACATTCCTTTCATCAGCGTGCCCACAACCGTTTCTCATGACGGCATCGCAAGCCCCTTGGCTTCAATTAAAGGTTCAGACAAGCCTTACTCAATACTGGCACAAGCGCCACTGGCGATAATTGCTGACACAGAAGTTATTGCCCAAGCACCCTGGCGCTTTGTAATAAGCGGCTGCGGAGACGTAATCGCCAAAATTACAGCCGTTAAAGACTGGAAACTGGCACATCTGGAACAAAACGAGTATTACGGCGAATACGCAGCCAGTTTAGCCTTAATGAGTGCAAAACTGGTTATTGAAAACGCCGACTTAATCGTCTCCCGCAAAGATGAAGGACTACACGTACTTCTTGAGGCTTTGATAAGCTGCGGCGTTGCCATGAGCATCGCTGGAAGCAGCCGCCCATGCAGCGGTTCAGAACACTTGTTTAGCCACGCCCTAGACATGTTTAATTCGCACCATGCCATGCACGGCGAACAATGCGGCGTAGGCTCAATATTGACCGCTTATCTTTACAGGGCAAACTGGCAAAGAATAAGAAATACGCTCAAGCAGATGGGTGCACCAACAACTGCTAGCGAATTAGGCGTTAAAGATGTTGATGTGGTTAAAGCGTTGGAGGCAGCAGCGAAAATAAGGCCTGAACGCTACACAATCCTTCAAAAGTTAAATCTTAATTTCGAAGCATGCGAGAAAACAGCAAAGGCAACAGGAATAATAAATTAAACACTTGAATTCTAAACGCGTAACGGCTGAATAAGCGCAAACTTGTTTCCTTCAGGATCTTCTGCCGCAGCTATCCAACCAACATTAGGAACTTCCTGTTTGGGCGAGATCACTTTGCCACCAAGCTTTTGAATTTTAACTAAGTAATCGTTAATAGACTCAACAGCAAAATAGTTGATAGGTTTAATTTCAGGCTGTTGCTTTCTAAACATGCCACCGTTTACTCCTGGCCTCAGCAGCATACCGTTTGAGTCGACAGGAACAGTTTGTATAATCCAGTAGTCTTCTGGTGCAGGGTACTGGATTATTTTCCAGCCAAAAACCTCTTCATAGAACTGCTTCAGTTTTTCTACATCTTGGGCTGGGATTTCAAAGTGAACTATTGTATGATCCATCTCTGCTTTTTTCACCTCCCTACGAAGCATGTATGCGAGAATAATAGTGAACGTGAGTGCTTGTACATTATAATTATAGCAGCATGACTGATTTATCTTTATTCTTAG
This sequence comes from Bathyarchaeia archaeon, assembly GCA_050010515.1. Classification (GTDB taxonomy): domain Archaea; phylum Thermoproteota; class Bathyarchaeia; order Bathyarchaeales; family Bathycorpusculaceae; genus Bathycorpusculum. The sequence goes on along the minus strand of JBEKKX010000013.1, from coordinate 62,987 downwards.
CTCTGAACACAGTAGAAATTTGTTTATAAAAGATAGAATGGTTGCTAACGCTTTTTTAGGGCGCGCTAGCTGGTGCTTCTGGTGCTGGTGCAGGTGTCGCTGCTGCTGGTGCTGGTTTGGGTTCAGCTTTGAAGGCTTCAACGAATTTTGTCTCAGCCAAGTCAGGGATGAATTTCTGGATGTCAAGGGCAATGCCGCGTTTGGCAATTTGGATGCCTTCAATATAGAAGGCTACCTCCGGCATGTCAATAGTTAAGCTTTTGTCTTGTATGGTTAGTGTGAACTTGTTTTCTTCCACCACAGGTACTCTACGGTGGATAAGAGCGCCGATTTTTTCCTCGTTGCTTTCAAGTTTCCTGCTGACTGTGACATCGTAAATTAAGGTTTTTCCAGCTAATGGAGGGTTGAAGTCTAAAAGTACTCTTCCCGCGCCCATTGAACGCACAACCGCACCTTTCCCTTGAAATTCTATCTGTGCTCCAACAACTGGGTTAATGTCTTTTGCCAGCAATTGTTTGAGTGACACACGCCTCATTTTTTCCGGGTCTCTTTGCCCGAAGCCTTTGTCAGGTGGAATTTCAACGGCTGCAGGTTTGTTTATCTCCATTGTTGTTAAACTGTCATCTAGGGCTTTGAGAACCCAGCTTTCGCCTACAACTACCAGTTTAGGCTCATACATTTTCCCTTCTTTATAGAGGTGCTCTTTCTTGGCTACATCTTCGTATGTTGTGTCGAAAACTCCGTTTGTTTCCTTAACTTTTGCTGTATAACTGATTAGTATGAAATCTCCTTTTTGTAGGGCCATCTTTGAATCATCCTTTGTCTTAACGGTCGAAAATAAGTTTCAAACGCGAATAAAAACTTTGTCTAACAAAAAACCGTTTATCTTTTCCCAAAATACTTGGAAAAGCTTATGTTTGTTCTAGAATAATTGTTAAATAGTTCGAGGACAAAGAAGTGAGTAGGGAATGAGAGAGGCAATTGCAGGTTACTAACGATTCGCCTCAAGCTTCTGTTGATGCGTCTCTTGAGAGCAGAATTAAAGCGCAAAAGGAATTAGTTGAGAAACTTAAAGTTGAATGGAAACTTTTGTGGAGTGAGCGCTTCAACGATAAGGAGAGAGCTGAGGGCATTTCGGTTAGTGACTATGCATCTTTGTACGTGGAGCGTGGCACCATTATCCATGCGACTAGGGATTTTAAGGCGTTAAAAAATTCGTAAAAACCAAAATCACCAGTCGCGAGCCTCAGAGAAACAAGCGTACTTTGGCGTATGTTCCTAAGAAGCGGGAAGTTCAACAGCCTAAGAAAGGCGGGCGCGGTTGGCTTCACGCGACCTAACGTTTGCTTAATTATTAAATTTATTGAATTTTATTTTGGACGAGTCTACTTGCAAAATAGCAGTTTTAGACAAAATCTCGAAACAGAAAAATACATAGAAAAATGTTAAATTGGCATGCTCGTATCACCCGAAAGTTAACAGCAGTAAAACCGTTCAGCACCCTACCGTTAACAGGGAAGAACAACAATCAAGGTTCTGAAAAACCTCGTGGAACGCCCAGATTGAGCTCTTGAAAGCCAAAACTCAAGTAACGCTTCAAGGTCAGAGCTTGATTCTTTGTCGCCGCCTCGAGTGGCGTTAAGATGATAATATGCACAATAATAGGTGTTTTAGGTTTTATTGTGCAGTTCAGACCTAAAATTTTCATGGTGATTTAAATATGACTAACCAGAAGAAAGGTTACAAAAAAATTGTCGGCGATGCAACGCTATTTTGGGCTGGCCCAAATACGGGCTAACTAAAAAAATCATAAGCTTATGCCTAATCCTAATAGGAAAAAGGGACTGCTGTTAGAAACAAGAAAATTGAGTTTTTGCTTTAAAGAATAATTAGAAAAGTCTAGCAAGTCAAGTGTAGATGCAAACTAAACTATGTAGATTCATCATAATTCGAACGAAGCGCTAAAGCCAAAAATAATCTTAATCAAACACTATTCCGATAAAGCTTTAAATTATGCTTAAGTCAGAGAAAGGTTACGAACCAGCTTCAATTCCCGTTGATTTCATTTGTGCCGGGGTCTCCTAGCCAGGCAGGGAGCAAGCCTGGAGATGTTTGCGCAGGCAAGCACCAAGCAGCTTGTGGCCTCTCGGGGCCGCGGGGGTTCAAATCCCCCTCCCGGCGCTTTTTTCAAATTAGCCTACATAGCCCATTACCCAAGCGTAGACTACAAGTGAGGCTACGACTGCAATGGCAATCATTAATAGCACCGAAATTATTGGCGAAATCGCTTTCACATTTTTACGGATTTTACGAAAAATCATTTTAGAAAGCTCTCCTTTCTTAAGGAAACTTTCGGGCGCTTGCTTAAAAAGCGGTATGAAACAATCTTCCACCTGAATTCTTATAAGACTAACAAAGAAATATTGCTTACAAGAGCCGGCACTGACAGTAACTGTAATAAAAGTTTGGAGAAAACCATAGATTATTGTGCCTTTGACGCGGTTGAAAAAGGTTATAACTGAAATCGTTTAAAATATAGAGAAGGAAGACAAGCATGAAACTTGTTAAAACAGGAATCGCAGGTCTCGACGAATTCTTAACTGGAGGTCTACCGCCTAAAATATTACTTCTGACAGGCTTACCAGGCTCGGGAAATGAAGTCTTTGCCAGACAAATCGCCTATGCGCGAGCAAAGCAGATTGGGGTAACATATTTTACTGTAAATGTAACCGCCGACAACGTGAAAGAAGATATGGCCGCCTACAACTGGGATATCGCACCGCTAGAAGCTGCTGGAAACTGGAAGTTCAAAACCTTAGCAAAAGCCGACAATCTGGTAGAAACCGTAATTGAAGAAATGAAAGGACACCGAACAATTATTATAGATTCACTTTCCGAAGTGCTCTTAACCCGGAAAATCGAAGAAGCCATCAACCTGCTCCCCGCAATGTCACGTCAAAACAAAGGCAGTGAAGAATACCACTTGCTTCTCTTAACTGAAGGGATGCAAGACCAAAAAGCTGAAACTGCAATGCAGCACTTCGCTGACGGCGTAATATTATTCAATACAACATGGACATCAGATTCTACACATAGAGATATCATGGTAAAGAAGATGAAAGGCACCTTCGTTCCTTCAAGAAGCCTGCCGTACACAATCGGCAAAAAAGGGTTTCTTATCGAAACAGCAACTAGAATAACATAACAAACCTGGCCTTCAAACGCAAAATTCAAGATACTTACAATCATCAGCATAGATTCATAATGTTCTTATTAAGAAAAACAGCACATCCCCCCTCGGCGGATGGCAATACAATGAAGACAATTCATAGCAACTGGATCGAACTCTTTCAGGATTGCATGCTGATAATGTTTGTATGCGGAACAATCGGTATAGCACTAAAATTCATAACATTTTTCAATCAATGAGTTTGTTTCCCATCATTCCCAAACATCTTGACTCAGCATTCCTCATCTCCGCAGTTATATTCTTTGTCTGGAAATTATTTAAACGCAAATAACCCAATGCAGAATGTTTAAAAACAACTTCAAACATATTACCGTATGGATCTCACTGGCAGACAAACGGTGACTGTTGGTCGCAATATTACCAAGCAAAACCCGAGGTAACAGCCAATGAAGCTAAATGATCCTCCAAGCGGTGGAGTGCATGAAAAGAGTTTTGATTTTTGAGAGTAGAAGAAACCATCTGCAAGTCTTGTACGACATTCTTGAACTATGTAAAATGCCTCAGGCAAAAACCTACATTTTACGCAACACAAACACAAGTTTCAAGTTGCTTGAGAACTACCTGCTGCAACTTCAAACATCAGATTTTCTGGAACTGCAACCTAAAACAAAAAAGTACATCACAACCAAGGAAGGACAAAAATTTATTGACGCATGGATAATGCTTAAAACAATGCTTTATCCCCAAGAAGTCCCTGTCCTCAGCAAAAATAAAAAATGCACTATACACAACAATCACTTCAACGCAGTACCGACTAATAATACCAATTACGTGGCCCATTGAAAAAGAAAAAACGCTTACTTCATTTTCACAGTTTCATGAATGGGTGAGCGCTGAGCATGAATTGTTGATGGCTGCCAAGTTGAACTGGAGTCTAGAGCCCAAGCTTATAGTCCTAACCGAGATAGTAGCCTAAATGGAGCAGAAAGAAAAAATTTTTATTGGAGGGTTTTTTGGTGCTGCCCCTTGACTGCGTCGTATACTTTTTTGGTTGTGTAGCCTGAGAAACTTAACAGATTAGCGGTTGAAGCATAAAGCAGTACCAAGTATTTTTTCGCGTCTGGGTTTACGCCTTTCTCGATAAGCTGCAAAGCTTTTACTCTACGGTCATACCGCTTATCTTCAGAGTTAGTGAAAAGGAATTTCACGTTGTTGCCAGCATGAACTTCCACGCCTTGTTTAATTAATTGCTGAGCTGCGATGACTTGGCTAACATGCTGTTTATAGTTTTTCGGCTGTTTAGACAGATGCTTAGTAACTATTAAGTCACATACGGGAACTTCGCCATTAAGTAACCGTTGCCTATAAGCTTTTAAAACTTTTAATGCTTCAGGAATTTTCCGGTGAAGTTCCACTGAATTATTCGCCGAGGCTAATACGTTGATCATTTCGGTTTGGGCGTCAAAAATAAACCCTGGAGTATCCCTACGCCGCACTTCTAAGCCCCTAATTTTAACCTTACCGTTCTCCATGACTCCGAAATAACGGTTTAAAACACTAATACGCGGGTGCAGTTTGGAAGGCAGAAAAGCCACCCATTTGTAGCGGCCCTCAAAGTTTATGGGAACGCCTATTTCCTTAGTAATTAGTCGGCATAAGTCATGGTATTCTTCTATGGTTGCGTCTTTCTTTTTGAGCCACAACGAATCGACAATACCGTGAACAACCTCAAAACCTTGATCTTCAGCAATGTGCGCTGCCTTAAGAAAAGCTTCTCTGCCAAAAGCGCAAACGCCAATGTGGCCGTCAACAGTGCCGAATTTTGAGTTTTTAAAGCCTAAATAGCCGAAGCATGTGACTAAAATCCATTTTAACGCTGTCTGACGTCTATCGTAAGCTTGTTTTAGCTGTTTGTCGCCTGTTTCGTCTCTTAGGCGTTTGTAATGCAGTCGCTTGGTTAAGGCTAAATTGATAGTTTTAGGCACTATTCCAACCCGTTTTGTACAGATATGATAATTCAAATCTGGAATCCGCAGTGACGAATCAGGGCAGCATTTGCAAAGCACTGTTTCAGCTGAAATATTGTTTTTAGCCATTAGGCTTGGGTACATGGAAGAGAAGTCTAATTCGCCTATCGAATTGTGTACTCCTAGGCGGGGCTCAAAAATTAAGTCTCCACGGTCGCCAACGAGCAAGTCAAGGGCTGATTTGAAGGCTTCGGGAATCCTTTTGTTTCGGGGCACTAGGATGTCATCTTTTATGGCTTGGTAGAGCTGCATAGAAGACATGCTTGAGCCTATCGAGAATCGTGCAGCCGTGTGTAGGGGTACTCTGCAGGTTCGTGCTATCTCAATGAAGCCTTCGAAACCTGCTTCTTTTATGATGAAAGTATTGTTTTCATCGATGTGTATTCTTCCATATAACCGCACGGTGCCTGCCCTGTAAAATGTGCGACCATAGGAAAAGTAGGTGTTGCCCGCTGAAAATTTACGGTTAAAAGGCTTGTTATCTCTGCTTAAGAGGAACTTGTCTAAAAGGTTGTTTACGGTTGCTCTGTAGATTAAGTAGGGAAAAAGGTACAAGTCGCCAGCGGTTGTTAAGATTATGTCAGGGTCTAACTCGTTTATTGCGTAAACAAGCTGTAGCAGCTTTGTGGCTTCGTCACCGTAATCAATGGCAATCTCCTCTTTGCCCTCTTGCTTTAAACATATTTTATCGATGACATCATCAAAATTAGCAATAATTCCTCTCTGAGCAACTTCCACTTCAAGCTTTATTACCTGCAATTTAGGAATAACGTAGTCAGTGCTTTCAACCGAATCCAAAAGCGTGTAATCCAAGCCTGATTTTGTCACTTTTAACTCCACAAGTGCAAGCGGAAACAAGTCACGGCTAAAAAGGTATGAACGGTCATTCTGCATGTCGCAATTGTGAATTTCATAACGCAAGAAATCGCCGATTCTTAAAATTTCAAGCGTTAAAGAAGGAATTTGCCTGCAATCCTTAACAGTTATTTCCAGTACCCTTGACTTTTCAGTATCTGTGGCTTGAGCGTATTTTTGCACGAATTTTAATGAAGCGATTTTTTGATTGCTAAATAGTCGGCTGATTAAGCGTTCAAGGTCGTCTTGTTTGCCCGAGACGTAAATGCAGGGTTGAAACGTGTCAGTGAACTTGATTCTTTTGCCTTTTTCGCTTATCACCCAAACCGCGATTTTGCCGGGGTCAGAAGGGTAAACATCAAGTAGCCATCCTTTAACGCAATTAGGAGCCGCCGTGCTGCTTTTGCTTGATGTCATCTAATTCCTTCTGTAGCCGTTGCAAGCGGATTTGCTGTGAGACCAGCATTGACATTATCATTGGTTCAAAAGGTAACGGTTGAGTGGCGTTGCTTCCTGCTTACGCGTAGCTTCTGCATGCATCTATCAGTATGTCGAAGGCTTCTCTGTCTTCTTTGCGGAGTGCTTTTGCAAAACCGTTCCAGCGGCGTATTTCGTCTTCAATTGCCATGCGGTATGATTCAACTGTTTTACCCACGTCAAGCGCCCATGAAGTCGGTTAGTGTCAGGTTTTCGGATGGAAGTTCAGCGGTGCCTAAAACGAAAAATGGATGCTTCTCTAATGTTACTTCTCGTGTGTAGGTGGTTTTGCTGAAGGATAATACTGTGTTTGCTTTTGAGCAGGTTATTTCTTGAAGTAAACTGTTTCTTCGGTTGTCAGAGTAGGGAAGGTAAGTTGCGATTAGGACGATTTGGTGTTTTCTCGCAAAGCTTGAAAGGTAACTGACGACTTGGCTGTAGACTCTTTGGGCTTCTTCATGTGGAATGTCATTGTCTAAAAAGAATCCTGCTATGTCTGAAATGACCACGAGTTTGGCATTGTAATTTTTTATGGTTTCTTCTAGTTTATCAAGTATAAGAGAAGTTAACTGGTAAGCTGTGAATGCTCTTGAAATAAAGATGCGTTCAAGCACTTGCCTTGGGTTAAGCTGGTGAAGTTGGGCTAAACGGGCGATTTTGTAGAGTCTAAACGTGTTTCCGCCGTCAATAAAGACAACGTTGCTTCCTAAGCCTCCAAGCTGCACTGGCAACTGCGCTCTTATGCAGAGTAGAGAAGTTAACGAAATAACTGATGGCGACCCATAAAGCACGGCGAAGTCGCCTGGCGCAAATCCTGGAAAAAGCTCGTCTACACCGGGCATGTTTAAAGAAAATAGTGGTTGAGCCATTGTAGGTTTGACAATTAAATTTTGAGACATTCTATTTTGCTCTCCCTGTTCATAGACGAAGCAGCAAGTACGCTTCTAACCCTTTTTAAAGCATCGTAGAAACGACATTGCGGAACAGGGGAGGGTAGAGTGAAAGTGAAAAAACGTTAATTTTTAGGCAGCAGGCTTAGTTTCTTTTTGTTGCCTTAGAATTTGAGTTGCCAATGTCATTAGGAAGATTACTGAGAACACTATTACTGCAATGCCAACCTTGTACATGATGCTCATGTCAACATAGAAAAGCCCAAAAACAGCCACAATCATTAACGCTAAAATAAACACTTCTTGAACACCACTAAAGACTTTTGTTCCAAAACTCATTTACGCCACCAACGTTTCCTAAACCTTTGCACATGCGCCTAATATTAATTTTCTGTTTATATTCTTTCAGTAATCCCTGTTAAACTTGTAGGTTGAATTCATTTTGAGTATACTAGGAATTGTGGTATATAGTATCGGAATGTTGCCGTTTAGTTTTATTGGAAAAAAAGCTATCATATCCGCTTGAAAGCTTATATAACAAATGATTCAGAGTCACTAAAGACAGCGTGGAAATAGCGCTAATCCTTCGGTGACCGCAGTGATTGATACTGAAAATCTGACAAGGAAATTTGGCAATTTAACTGCTGTTGAAAATCTTAATTTGCATGTTGAAGAGGGCGAGGTTTTCGGTTTTCTTGGACCCAACGGCGCCGGAAAAACCACGACTGTGAGGATGCTGTGTTGCTTAATATCAAAGACCAGCGGCACGGCAAGAATTGCAGACTATGAAGTCGGGAACGAGGCGGACGCCTTAAAAATAAGAAAAATTATTGGATTAGTCCCAGATAATGTGGGTCTCTATGATGATTTAACGGCTTATGAGAACCTGGACTTTTACGGGAAGCTATCCAGATGTACAGAAAGTCAGAGGAAGGAAAACATTAAGCGCTTTCTCATGATGTTGGGGCTATGGGAAAAGAAGGACGTTATGGCCGGAACATTTTCCAAGGGAATGAAACAAAAGCTTGCGATAGCGCGTGCCCTCATTCATGATCCAGAAATTCTATTTATGGATGAGCCGACTGTAAACCTCGACCCAGAATCAGCAAAAACAGTCAGAGAATTTATTCTTGAGCTGAAACGCGAGAAGAAGACTATTTTTCTAAACACGCACAACCTAGACGAGGCACAAAGAATCTGTGATCGAATTGGGATATTGAACACTAAGTTAATGGCAATCGGAACTCCTGAAGACCTTGAGCACTCGATTGGTGCTAGGAGAACCGAGATTCAGTTAGAACAAGTAAACGATGTTATTCTAAATTCGTTGAAGAAACTATCGCTTGGAAAAATATCTCGTGATGAGAGCAAACTAACGTTCGAGCTCGCTGATCCATACAAGGAAAATCCTGTCATTGTCCGAGCAATTGTTGAGGCAGGGGGCAATGTTCAAACTGTCTCGGTGTCACGTTCAAGTTTGGAAGAAGCGTACCTAAAACTTGTGAGGGAAAAAGAATGAACCTGAGTACATCATGGATTATTGCATCAAAAGAACTCAAGATATTCAGGAGAAAGAAAAGCATCATCTACGGAACTATACTTTTCCCCCTGCTTCTCGACGTTCTTTTTCCGCTGGTCATCATTTACGCTGAAGGGAAAAATGGGGGAATCCCAGGATCTTATCTTCCAGGGCTGCTAAACGCATTCTCGTTCTTTTTCGTGATTGCAGCAGCTGTCCTTCCTAGCGCGATTGCCTCTTATGCCATAGTAGGCGAAAAGGTTGAGAAGAGCCTGGAACCACTTCTGGCAACTCCTACTACTGACGGAGAGATACTGCTGGGAAAGAGCATCGCGGCGTTCATACCGCCTATCGCGGCATCTTGGGCGGGGCTTTCAATCTTTATGGTGCTCATGGACAGATTAACCTCTAACACGCTGGGTTACCTAATCTATCCTGATTGGAGCATCGGGGTTATCTTCCTCCTTATTCCCATCGCTGCAATATTGAGCATAGAATTAAGCGTAATCGCCTCATCAAGAGTGAGTGATGTACGGTCTGCCAACTCAATCGGGGGTCTGATGTTCATACCGTTTATGGTCATTTACCTCGCGGGCGAGATAGGCGTGATAACACTCAACACAGGTAACCTGCTGATCATTTCCGGTGCCATTCTGATTGTTGATTTGGCTCTATTCTACTTCAGCGTAGCCACTTTCCGCAGGGAGGAGATACTGACAAAATGGAAGTAAATTCTCACACAAGTCAGCGCCACAAAATCTGGCATTTTTCCAGATAAAAACAGGATGATTTTACAATCTATAAGTGTAAACTCTGACCAAATGCTATAAGCTTTTATACGTATGTTGATGAGATGTTAAAATAAAATAATATACATTGCTTACCGTGAGGATAAAGACTAAATGCCCTACATAAAAAAAATCGAGTTAAAAGGCTTTAAGTCTTTTGGGCCACAGACCATCAAGGTAACTTTAGATAAGGGCTTCACAGCCATAACTGGCCCAAACGGAAGTGGAAAAACCAACATTATGGATGCAGTGCTTTTTTCGCTTGGGGAACTGAGCACAAGAAGGCTCCGTGCTGAAAGCGCAGCTAAACTGATTTTTCGCGGTTCAGAAAAACCTGGGCAAGAGAAAGTCAAAATGGCTAAGGTTGTTATTCAATTTGATAATTCTGATGGCATAATGCCGGTTGACACAACCACTGTTACGATTTCACGTGAAGTTTACCAAAATGGGCAAAGTGTTTACCGCTTAAACGGCAGAAGAATGTCACGAGGGCATATTATAGAAACTCTGTCTATGGCTTCAATAAGCAGTATGAGCCAGAACATTGTTCCTCAAGGCACAATAACTAGGTTAACAGAAATTACCCCGCTTGAACGCAGAAAAATCATCGAAGACCTAGTTGGAATAGCCCAGTACGACTCGGAGAAGGCCGATGCAGAAGAAAAACTGCGAACTGCTGACATTTCAATCCGCACAGCCATGGGCAGAATAGATGAAGTACAGAAGCGCCTTGATGATTTGGAACGTGAACGCAATCAACTTTTACGCTATAATTTCATCCAGAGTGAAACTAAAAAGTTCCAAGCAGTTAAAATCTCAAACGACATAACGCAATTAAACAGTAAAATTAATGAAGCAACTAGCCAAACTGAAAAAGTTAAAGCCAGAGTTGACAAATTAAAAGAGCAACGTGACTTGCGCAGATCAAAACGGCATGGTATTGAAAGCGAATGGCGAAAACTCAGCGGCGAAAACCTTGAAGAAGGCGGTTCAGAAGTTCTTAAGGTTCAAATAACTATTGGCGAGCTAAAATCTAAACTAACTGAGTTATCAACAAAAATAAGTTCTGGGCAAGCTAGCTTTGAAAGCTTAAAGCGCGTAAGAGAAAACAATCTTGATCAGCAAGAAAGTATAAGAAACGAGATACGGGAAAACCGTTTAAAAATCCGAGTTTTCCGCAGTCAACATGAAAAAATCAATGACCAAATGGCACAAAAAGAGTTGGAACACGATGCGCTGGCAAAAGAAACCGCCCAGCTTTGGGAAGGACTCGGCGATAACAACCAGCAAATACGAGCGATGGAAGCCGAAATCGCAAATAATGTTAAACGACTTGCGTATTTACGCTCAGAATACACAAAAGACAAATCGGCACTGAGGCTCTGCACTGGGAGAATCAAAAACTTAAACGTGCGAAAAGAAAGATTTCTCACTAGCCTACTCGAAATCGAAAAGTCACTATCTGAGCTGGAGCAGGTTCAAAAGGACCAGAAAAACCAGTTTAAAAATCTTGAACACACCATCGAACGCAAAAAAATTCAAAAAGAAACCGTTGAAAAAGAAATCACGGAAGCAGAAAGAATAGCTAGTTCAGCTAAAGACGCCGTAATTGAATTTGCTACTCAAAGAGACCTTGCCGCAACCATAGCTGCTGAAGAAAGAGCTCTAAGAAGCATAGAGGAAATGGGCATTGTCGGCGCAATAACAGGTATCCACGGCAGACTACGCAACCTAATAAAAATCGATAAAAACTACAAGAAAGCCATAGAAGCAGCGGCAACAGGTTGGCTTGATGCTTTAGTTGTAGCAAACATAGATTCAGCTTTCACATGTACCGAAACGCTTAGGCGCATGAAACTGGGCAGAATAAAAATTATTCCGCTGCAAGGCGCAATCAACCTTAAAAACAAGGAAACGCCCAGCCGAGACGGCGTAGTAGGCGCCCTTTCAAGCTTCATGACATATGAAAGCACCTTTGAGATGGCTGTTAACTATGTTTTCGGAGACACAGTAGTTGTCTCAAACGATAAAGCAGCCTTTGCCCTTTCAAATGAAGGCTACCGCGCAGTTACAGTTAACGGTGACTTGTATGAGCCGGGTGCTTTTGAAAGCGGCTATTACCGTGCGCCAATAGATTTTTCAACAATTATTCCAAGCGAAAATGCATTAAAAAGTTTAGACGAAGCAGTAAACGCTCTCCAGACGCACCTCACTCAAAGAGGAACTGACATTACTGGTCTTGAAGAAGAAATTGAGCGAAGTAAAATTGAAATTACACGGCTTTCAGAATTCATCTCCACTTTAGACAGGGAAATAGTGAGAATTAAACGAGGCGTTAAAAGAACACAATTCAACATTCGGCATACGGAAAAATACGGCGGCAAACTTGACCGCGAAGCTGCAGCTTACAAAGGCCGCATGAGCATGTACATGAATGAGCGGAATTCTATCCAAAAAGCGCTCCAGAAACTGCATACAGACATAGCCAATTTAAGATTGAAAACTGATGTGACACACATTCAAGAGCTCGAGGTTCAACGGGAAAAACTCGGGGAAGAAGTAAATACGCTTCGCCAAAACTCAGGCTCTACTCAAACGGAAATTTCAACCTACCAATCACAATTTGACAGAGTCCTTAGAAACGGCTATAAAAATATCAAGATACAGATAGCTAAGGTTGAGCAACAGCAAAGAAAAATAGAGAAAGAAGTTGCTGAAGCGCAAGCGGAACGCGAATCAATCAGGAAAGAACTAGATGAGCAAGAAAAAAGCCGTGTGGAACTTTCAAATGCTGTTTTTTCTGCACGTGAAGAATCCAAAAAGTTCACTTCACAAATAGATGTTATTGATGCTGAGGTACGGTTGCTTGATTCAGAATATGAACAGGCCGAAAGGCTTCTGAACCAGCTGCAACTGGGCATGGAAACTAGCCAACTTCGTCTTCAGCAACTTCAAAGCCAACTTCGCCAGTTTGGCTATGAACAATCTTTAGAAACAAGCCAGAAGCAGGTTGAGGAAGCAGAAACAACCATTCGCATGATGCAGTTTGAACTTGAGAGAATAGGCGCCATAAACCAGCTTGCCCTTTCCCATTACTCAGACCAGATTTCACGGTACAGAGAATTATCTGTTCGCTTAAATGAGTTGGAAAGAGAAAAACAAGCCATTGTACAGTTCATGGATGATATTGAAGCTAAAAAACGCAAGGTTTTCATGACCGCTTTCGAAAAAATCAACAGCAGCATGAAAGTTTACTTTTCCAAACTAACTGGCGGAGGAGAAGCCACGTTAAAACTTGAAAATCCTGATGAACCCTTCGCTGGCGGCATAGACATGGTTGTGCAGTTCCCAAATAAGCCCGCGATTATTGTGAGTGGGGCAAGCGGTGGCGAACGTTCAGTTTCAGCAGTCAGCTTCATATTTTCACTAAAAGAGTTTACGCCTGCATCATTCTACATTCTTGACGAGGTTGATGCGCACTTAGATGCCTTCCATGCTGCAAAGCTTGCAGAAGTGCTGCTTGAGGAAGCTGGAAAAATCCAGTTTATCGTAATCAGCCTGCGGCCTGAAATAGTTAACAAAGCACAGAAAGTCTATGGAGTCTATGAACTCAATGGAGTCTCCAATGTTGTGACCGCCAAGTTCCCAGCGGAGGCACCGAGCTAAATGTCCACAACGCCAATCAGAAGGCCCTTTTACCTTCGACCGCCGTGGAACATACTGTTTGAATTAAACAAACTTGAGAAGCTTACTCCGTGGAACGTTAACATAGCTTACCTTCTACGGTCTTTTCTCACTGAAATGGAGAGGACAGACAAGGTTGATTTCCGAGCCTCAGGCGTCGCATTGGATTCTTCCGCTTTAATTTACTTAATGAAGTCTAAACTGCTGCTTACCTTGCAAGAGGCGCCCCTGCCGCCTAAAGGTCCGCAGGATTTTGTTCCACCACCCTTGTTCTTGCCATTGAGGCATGAGTTAACCTCAACAACCATTCAGCATTTGCTTGAAGTCCTAGACGACGTGTTGAAGGGTGAAAAAATGCTTCATCTTGACCATGTTGTTGAGCAGCATCCTGTTCTTCCATCGGTTTCAGATTTGATGCCGCAGTTTGACAAGTTTATCGCTGATCTTGAGTTGCAGGTTGATACGCTGTACGCAATTTTATGCGAGAAAGTAAAGGGTGTAGGCATAATCGATTTCTCAACCTTATCGAAAGATGCAACTAGAATTGAAGCATTAAGAATGTTTATTTACCTCTTGTTTTTAGCACAGGATGACAAAGTAAGTTTATGGCAGAACGAAGAAACAGAAGAACTATACATTGCCGTGGGGGAACTGAACGTTGGAAAAGCCGAAGGAACAAACAGATAATTCAAACCCTGATGCAGAGCAAGCGCAGGATGCCGAACGGAAAGCTCATTGCTTAGCACTGTTAGAGGCTGCACTGTACGTGGCTGGTCGCCCATTAGACCTCAACGAGTTATGCCAAGTCATAGGCAGCCGCTCAAAAAAGAAAGCCCAAAAATACGCTGACACGCTAATACAAGAATATGCTGCAAGGAACACGGCGCTTGAAATTTTGGCGTTAAAAGATGAACGTTACGTCCTGCAGGTAAAAGCAGACTTCACACCGTTGATTAAGAAACTTGTGAACAGACCTCTGCTGTCTTCCGGACCCTTAAAAACGCTCTCTTACATCGCTTACCGACAGCCTGTTTCTCAGAAACGCGTGATTGATGTCAGGGGACAACACGCTTACGGTCACGTGAAACTGCTGAAGGATATGGGGTTGATTGCGGCTGAAAGAAGCGGGCGTTCAATGTCTTTAAAGACTACTGATTATTTTGCGGATTACTTCGGGTTAACGCATGATGCGAGCATTATGAAGAAAGAGTTAAAACGTATTTTCGGCGACGCATTAAAGGACTATCAAGAAACATAAATGCGAAAGCAGCGTAAAATTACAAATTTTAAATAGAAGATAAAACGTACAACATAAAAGACATGGAGCTAATTGGTTTTGTCAAAGTTGAACGTGAGATGGAGCAAGCATATTGAAGATAAGTTTGACAAAGAACTCTCAGTTGGGCATAACAAAAGAAGTATTGGAGGACATAGTTTTCAAGCCCGATGAGGTCTTATTTGATTCTGAGAATGGTCGAAACATTGCAATTAGATTAAACCGTAATTTAGCTGTAATCTACGAGCCAAAGGTTGAGGATATATTTATAATAACGGCGATCTATAGCAGTAATCTTGAGCGTGTCATTTTGAAAAGGAAGCGGTCAGGAAGATGGCTTTGATAATAAAGTATGATTCTGAAGCTGATGTTCTTACTGTTAAGGTCAAAGAAGTGCATTAGCTGATGAAGAATTGCTTGACAATGACGTAATTGTAGGCTGCGACAAATCGGGCAAGCTTGTTTCACTTGAAATTCTTGATGCCTCAAAGAAAGGGCTTCTAAACGCTTTCATGGAGCTCGCAAAATCTAAGAAAGAAACCGCAAAGCTTCTGCTTTCTAAAATAAGCTGAAAGTTACACGGAATCAAAACTTTTCGAGGCGCTCGCTTTTCTGTTGTGGCTAAATCGTTTACTCCATTGTCTCTTCGAGTTTTTCTGGAGGAATGTACTTTCTGATTTTGGCTGGTTTATGAATAACTTGCCATGCTGGATCGTCCTCAAGTTTTTCTGATGTGAAGTCTAAAACATTTACTTTGAAGCTGTGGTCATCAATCGGCTCAATGACAACTACGTCTCCTGCTTTAATGTGAGTTTTTGCTCTAGTTTTTTTATCAATAACTATTCTGTATCTTTGGTCAACCCTTGATGTTGACATGTTTTTCAACATAAGTATCCCACATCAGCATAATAAAACTTGCCAACGCCTCTTTAAATAACACTTTAGAGAACTTCTTAACAAAAAGAAGTAAGAAGCGATTATTTTCGCTAAAGAGAACAAACTTAAAACGGATATGTTTATATGGAAATTAACGGTTTTACTGACTACTCGAATTAGATATTCGTAAAAGGGAAATGTAGATTATGTCTTGGCATAGCAGTTTACGCAAAAGAAAACTCACAGGCGGCAAAAAAAGAGCTTACAGATCAAAGAAAAAGTATGAGCAAGGTGGGTATCCTGCAGAAACAATTCTCGGTGAACCCAGAAGGAAAATTTCCAGAGGCTTAGGCGGCAACACAAAGGTCAAAGTTTTAAGCGATAAATACGCTTCAGTAACCGATCCTAAAAGCGGCAAAACACAAAAAACCGAAATCACCCGAGTCGTTAGAAACGGCGCTAACGTTGATTATAACCGCAGAGGCGTAATAACTAAAGGTGCAGAAATAGAAACCACGTTGGGGCTTGCAAAAGTTACCAGTCGCCCAGGCAACGACGGCATAATTAACGCTGTTTTAATGGCTGCTAAAGAGAAAAGCTAAACTTTACTGCGGTTTTGCAGGCACGCTTTTAATCTTCACTAATTGTTTTGCAATTTTCTGTATTATCTTTTCTTTTGCTTCTTTCTTTTCAACAAGCAACATTCCAGTCTTAGCCCAATGCATTTTGGGAAAATGAGCCTCAAGGTTAACTTCGTTTTTCAGGCCTAATTTGTCAACTGCTTCTTTAAGTTCGGCGATTTTTGGGGATTGCACGGCCAAGTTTTTTGGGACTCGGCGTCCTTTTTTTCTAGTTTTAGAAGCGTCGAAGTAGATTGGCCAAATTATTGCTTTATCGAGTTTTTTCATGTTTATTCATCTCTTATTTGTGAGCGTAATAAGCTATTAGTTTCTGGTTTACTTCATCTATGCGTGTGAATCCAAAGCGTTCAAACTGTATTATAGCGTCTGGCTTTAACTTTTTGCAGGCACTCTCAGCAAAACCCTCGGTCACTGAGGCATCTGGCATAACCACTTGGCATGGAAACTCCTCGCCTTTCGGTATCCACTGGATAAGCTGGGCTTTAATTTTTCTAACGTCCTCGTAGGATTCGCTTGAGAATGTTGCAGTCGCCGAGTTGCCTGTTTTGCTGTCGATTTTGACGTTGAAGAGTTCCATGAGCCTAACTACTTTTTCTGGCTCCGTCGCTTCAGCATCTTTTCTTGAAACCAAAAAAATTACCGTTTTCTCTTCATCTTCCGGAGTCACCGTGTATTCCCTAAACCCCCGCTCAGGCTTGTCCGGATGCAAAGGAAGTTTGGCATGGAAAGTTTTCGGCACCCTCAAAACTTTTAGTTCCACAGGCTCGGGCACGAAGAAGTACCTGTTGCTTGTGGCGTCAAGGATTTTGCGGTTGTACGAGTACAGGTTTTCCCAGCTCAAGGTTACATCGTTTGATTTTGTTCCTACATCGATTATCATTTTCTTGATGGCTTCAGGCGTGATTCCCCGTCTTCTAAGTGCAGCAAATGTGCCTAGGCGTGGGTCGTCAAAGCCTGCGTAGATGCCTTCTTTTATTCCTTGAATAATTTTTGATTTGCTTAGGAAAGTGCCTGTGATTTTTAGTCTGCCGTAGTGTATGGCTTCGGGGTACTTCCAGCCTAAATGTTCATACATGTACTTTTGGCGAACCATGTTTGTATAGTGTTCTTTGCCGCGGATGATGTGTGTCATGCCCATTAAATGGTCGTCTAAGCCGGCGGCTAAATTGTAGAGGGGCCAAACGATGTATTTGCTTCCAACCCGTGGATGCGGATACTTCTTTGTATCAATAATCCTTAGGGCTGGCCAGTCTCTGACCGCTGGGTTCGGATGCCCCAGTTCAGTTTTAACGCGAACTACTGCTTGCCCTTCCGTGTAACCGGCACTTAGCATGCGGTTCCAGCGTTCCAAGTTCTCAGCTGCTGAAAGGATTCGGCATGGGCAGAGTTCTTTAGCTAAGGTTTTTTTCTTGAACTCTTCAGGCGGGCACTCGCAAACATACGCGTTTCCATCCCGTATTAGCCGCTCGGTGTAATCGTAGTAAATTGGCAATCGGTCGCTTTGGATGTATTCCTCGTCAACTTTGCAGCCTAGCCACTTCAAATCCTGCCGGATGCTATCATAAAATATCAGCGACGGCCTTTTCACTTTTGGGTCTGTGTCTTCGAAGCGCAAAATGAATTTTCCGTTGTACATGCGGGCGTACTCGTGGCTCAGGATTATGGCTCTTGCTGAACCCAAATGCAAAACACAGTCAGGGTTAGGAGAGAACCGCGTCACTATCTGAGAATACTTATCCGCGTTAGGCAATGGTGAAAGTCGTTTTTCTTCAGCCTTCTCTTTCTTCTGGGTTTCAGGCCAATTTTTCTCCACAATAACTTTTTGCTCTGCAATGGAGAGGCTGTTTACTTCATTTACGATTGTGCTGATTATGCTTGAAAGCTCTTTTACCTTGGTTCGCAGGTCTTGTCTTTCGCCGAGAATTTTACCTACCATGGCGCCTGCTTGAGCTTTGCCATCATGCGAAACCGCATTAAGCAGTGCAGCTCTGCGAATAAGCTCTTTAAGTTCAGTGTCATTTTCAAGTGCCAAATTTTTTACGCTCGCTGAAATGTTACTTGTTTCTTTTAATCAAGAATTCGGCGAACTGTTTTAATTTTTCCTTAGCTTCAGGTGTCGGTAAAAGCTTTTCAGCTTCACTCCAGCTTTCTTCGACAATCCGCTCTGCTGTATGCTTAACATGTTCTACGGCATTGTATTTCTGCATTAAGGCTATTGCCTCATCTCTTAAGGCTTGGTCGGAAGTGTGCATATTGAGAATTTCGATAAGCCGCTTCTTGTCAGCGCTATTCGCCTTTTTCAGCGTATAAATAACCATTAAGCTTCTTTTGCCCTCAGTAATATCTTGCCCAACGCCGCCTTTCTTCTTGGCGAACTCCACTCCAGTTACATCCAAAATATCATCCTGCATTTGGAAGGCAACACCTATACTTTCAGCGAAACGTCCAAGTTTTTCCACCAGTGGCTTGTTGGCGCCTACTAGCACAGCCGCTATTTTGGCTGCCATACGGGCGAGAGTGCCTGTTTTGTAAGCGCACATCTGCAAGTAATCCTCTTCGCCTAACTTGTCCGCGTTTGCGATGCCCCTGTGCCACGCAATGTCCATGGCTTGCCCCATGCTGAGGTTAATCATTTCCTGCACGTAAACCTCATAAATGTCCCGTTGCATTTCAGGTGTAAGCTTTGCTTTTTGCGCCATTAACGGAAGAAGCGGCAGATAATACATCGCGTTTCCAGCGTTAACAGCGATGTCAATTTGGAAGATTTTGTATGTGCACGGCTTGCCTCGACGCAGTTTTGAGGAATCTTCAATGTCGTCGATAATCAGCGTTCCGTTATGGATAACTTCGGGGATAATGGAGAAGTCTAAACAGCAATCGGAGCCTTTACCTAACGCTTCGCAAATCAGCAAAAAAAGCGCTGGGCGCCACCTTTTTCCACCACGGTCCAGCATGTCCCAGATGGGCTCTGCAACTGCTTTGTTTAAGGGCTCTAAGTTGTAACTGTACATTGGCGGATTAACCTTGAAAAGAACCGCGTCTTTGCTGAAGTTTCGCGGAATGTACTTTTCAATAGCTTTGTCGATTAAGGGTGCTTTTTCTTCAAGAAACTTTTCAATATTCAAATGTTAACGTGCTCCTCTGCGCATACTTCACCGTGTCGAAACCTCTGATGTTCAGCCACTCCGCAGTTTTACCAGCAACCACCACAGGCACTTTCGCTAAGGATTCAAGGTTCTCAGCGCCCACAAGAAACATAACATTACGCAACTCATCAATTAAACAAGAAAGCAATTTTTCAGTTTTCTTTGCCCCTTTAACTGCAGCTTCAAGCACAGGCTGAGAAACACTGGCTAAACTTGCGTTTAACGCTAAAGATTTAGCTATGTCTAAGCCGCTTCGTACTCCGCCGGAAGCAATCACTGGAATCTTCACGGTCTGAGTTGTTTCGATGAGGCTTACGGCTGTGGGGATGCCCCAGTCCCAGAAAGCTTCACCCATGTTGTTTGGGCTTGTTGAACGGTAATATTCAACTGCTGCAAAACTTGTTCCGCCGACACCGCCGATGTCGATGGCTTTTACGCCTGCAGCTTCAAGCGCTTTTGCATCTTCCGCTGAAATGCCGCAGCCGGTTTCTTTAACAATCACAGGCATGTCAAGTTCACCTGCGATCTCGCTGATTTTGGCTAAGACGCCTTTGAAGTTGGTTTGTCCTTCAGGCTGAAGTGCTTCCTGCACCGCGTTAAGATGTACAGCAACTACGTCAGCATCTATCATTTCCACGGCTTTCTTGACTTCTTTTAAGGTGTATCCGTGAACAAGTTGTACTCCGCCTATGTTGGCGATTAAAAAGGCGGTTGGCGCTTTTTTGCGTGCTATCGAATAGGTCTTCTCAAGTTTTTGGTCTTCGATGGCTGCTCTTTGGCTTCCCACACCCATGCCTAAACCAAGTTTTTCCACTGCTCCGGCAATTGAAGCATTTATTTTTGTTGCTTCTTCTGTCCCGCCAGTCATGGCGCCAACAATTAAGGGTGCGGAGAGTTTTTTGCCTAAGAAAGATGCTGATAGGCTGATTTTTTGTCTGTCAACTTCTGGCAGGGCTCGGTGGACCAGTTGGATGTCTTCGAAGCCTGTGGTGGCTTTTCGTGCTTGGGCTTTTTGTTCCAAGCAGATTTTTATGTGTTCTGCTTTTCGTTTCTCGGTTTCAGTCATCTTACGCCTTCTCGATTTCAGTGCCTAATACACTTTGGTCTGTTAGTGCTCTGTAAATAGATAACACTTTCGTGGCGCCTGTAACTGTAACGGGAATTCCCTGCTCTATAGCGGGGATAAGTTCAGCTATTTTGCCCGCCATGCCGCCTGTAACATCTGCGCCTGCAGCCTTGCCAAGTTTAGGCTGAATCTGCTTTAACTCTGCCAATGTTAAGTGTTTGTATGGTTTAGCGTTGGGGTTAGTTTTCGGGTCACAGTCAAACAAGCCGTCTGTATCAACGCCTACCACGATTTTTGAAGCCTTATACTTAATTGCTAAGTAAGCAACCAGCTGGTCGCCAGAGAGAATTGTGAAGCCTAATTTGTCGTCTAAAACTGCGTCGCCGTACATAACAGGTGTAAATGTCATTTTCTGCATTGCTTTGAGTACGGTTTCGTCAAAACATTTGATCTTGCCGTTCTCTGTTATGATGCAGGATGATGGGGCGATGCTTACGGCTGGAATTTCATGCCAAATAAGCGCATCCATAACTAACCCGTTTAGCACCGTCATGACATGGTGGGTTTCTGCGAAGCCAAGTTTTTGCGTTGGCTCATTTTTGTAGCCGTCTTTAATGCCGTACTTCGCTGCGGTCGGGTGACCAAAGCTTCCGCCGCCATGCACAATTATCAAGTTATCAAGATCCGCCCGCTTGATTTCCTCTGCTAAGCGGTTTATCACTTCTGTTTTCGCGGCTAGTTCCCCTGTTTTGTCGGTTATGGCTGAGCCGCCGATTTTTAGAATCACTGGTTTCGCCTCGTTCAACTTTCTTTGCACCTTCACCTTTGATATTATGGCACTTATTGAAAAGCATTACCGAGAACAGCACAAAAACCCCGCTCTTTGGGAGATATTGGTAACTAATTAAAATTTAATCCACCACCAACCAACATACAACTACTACTACAACCCCACAACTACCTACCTACATACACACACATACATACAACACAACACACTCGTACTGAGTGCGCGTATAATTACTTTGAGCTGAGCTTTTTTTCCGGTTTGTTGAAATCAGGGTTTAATTGAGACGCTCGCTCGCAGTGTGTGCTTATAAAACACGCTACACAGAGCTGATGCACTTTTTTTTCTGCTTGCTGCAACAACGGTCAAATTAGAGATATGAACTTTTACTAAAAAGCCAACCCATGTTAAGGCTATTTTTTACGCTATGCAAATCTAAGACTTGCCATCAATGAATATTTAGAATGTTAAGTTTACCACGTACATCTATCTCTTTTGTCAAATTCTACTTAACTTGCTTAAAAACTGAGTTTAGTAAATTAGTTTAACATATAGTTTATTCACTATTAGGTAGTTTAAAGCGCGCGTCGTAGTTATCAGCGAGGCTCGGAGAAATAACGATCTTATTTTCGGGTTGGTTGTTCTTTGATTCCACTCTTTGATAACTCTCCAAGTTTTCTGTTTGATTGTTCAAAGTCTTGTTTCACCATGTTGACGTATTCTCTAAACGTTAATTCCCGGACAATCCATTCGGGGGCATCCCACTTGTATTCAGTCGCAACCTTTTTCTGGAGGCGTTTTATTACCGAAATCTCCAAGTGCATAGCGCCTAGACCAAAAATTTTCTCAAGCGCATCCGAAAAGCCCTCAATCCTGTATGGAATCTCACTCCGTCTAATCCCAAAACTCTTTTCTAAAGTACAGAAAATTTTCTCTTCTACCAGTTCACCTAAAGAAGAAAACGCTTCTTCAACGGCTTCCAACAGCACTTTGTAAAAGGAATGTTCGGTGCCAACCGCCATTTCAACACCGAATGATTCTTCGTTCAATCTAGGTACAGTGCTTTGGTTATGCCTTTGATTGTTGCGCATTTTCTCACTGGCATCATACATTCCAGAGGTTTTTCCTAAATATATAACGTTTATTTGCTAAAGATATGGATTCAAAATCTTTACTATATTTTGGCAGACTTCAGCAAAACCTGTCAGCATCTCCGTAATGACGGCGACGACAACTTCTACAGAGTCTTTCCTCTTTTTTTCTCCAATCCATACTCTTTATTCTACGCTATTCGAATCTTAAGACTACTGCAACTTTCTTTTTGGCTAAATCTTCAACTATTCGAATCCATGCTTCAGGAATTTCTCTTTCCTCTTCTTCTGTGAGTTTCCTAACAAACAAATTATTCTCAATGAAAAAAGGACGTTTACATGATTCACAATTCAGGTACGGAAAAATTCCGTCTAATGGCTTGGTTATGGCTTGCTTAGCACCACAATAGGGGCATGACCGAATCTTATGTTTCTTCATGGCGGTTGCCGTATCCGATTTCACCTTAATGTTTCTTTCAAGCTCGTCCCAAGAAGAATACATTCGGTGTAAAGGGGAATTTCCTATAGACCATAATTCCCTAAAAATGCTCAGAGCTTCTTTTCGCTCATATCGTTTACATTCTGGACAATCGTTTTGATAGCCCACAATAACTCCTCAGGCTGTAAAGGAGAATATTCATCAAAACTAATAACGTTTATGAATTTCAAAGCAAGTGTGTGTTTTGATTTTTTTTAACCTTTTTTTGAGCTTCTCTGGAAAAATGTGTAGCGTTTATGCTAATTGGAAACACTTGAGCATCGTAAATTGAGGACTGAAAACAAATAAGCCATGTTTTTTCAGGGTGTTGCGATTCTAAACTTCACCATTCTCAAATAGCCAAATCAAGAAGATTAGTAATTAGAATTTAATTCTTGAATTTCGTATTCTTTAACTTCCTTCGTTTTAGTGTTGACTAACACTTTGGCTGTTTTATTTTGTAGACTTAGTTCCACCACATGCAATTCGCCATCTAAGGACACTTTTAACGGTTGTATCTTATCTTTAAGACCTAAATGCTTCAATGCATCGGTCGCTAAAGCGATTGCATTTTCTACCTCAAACTTTGGTTCTGTTTCAGAAATAGGAGTTGCACTTATTTCTTTTTCTAAGGTTCTATTTTGACTCGAATTGTTTAAATGTTCATTTGAAATTGATGAGCCAATTAAAGTTTCTTTTTCTGGATTTTCTCGAAAAAATCGAGTTTTTATATTCAAAAAGTTTTTTGGGGCCACCTTTTCGGTTGGCTCAACTTTTTCTGGGACTTTAGTAAATTTAGCTATTGTTAGTTTGCCAGTGATGCCGTCAATTAGAACAGTAACTTCTTTTGCGTTCTTAACATTTTGGAAAGAAAGCTCATAAATCGGGTTGTAAATTGTTAAGCGTTCAGTAATTTCAAAAATTTCTTTAATAATCGCCTCCGCATCTGAAGGTCGTTTCACTATTTTAGACCTAAGAAAATTTATTTCTTCTTCCAAAGAGATCCTGGCTTTTCTAAAATCCATATCAAAATTATCAAGATTTTCCATTTCATTTTCAAAAGGCGCTAATGGCACTTTTTCTGGTTTAGCTTCTCTCATTAGTCTATCCAATATGAAATATGTTTCATTTTCATAATGAGAATGCTCCTCACCTACAAGCCTCAGCACTCTAGAAGGCTTTCCCGCGCTTAAGGGTTCGAATTTGAACTCTTCGCCACCAAGGAAAACGTTTTGCGTTTGATTGTCCACTTTAATCTCAAATACATGTTTCTTGCAATAATCAATTAAGTATTTCCCGCCGATAACAATGAATGGTTCATAGTATTTAGTGAAACCTACAAGTGAAATGTCATCAGATCGGGGCTTCAGAAAGCCAAACTTGAGGAAAAGATTGGTTTTTTGGTCCTCACCAATAAGTCTCGCTTTCTCAGGGTCCAAGCGAGATTTTAGAATAACAGTCTTTCTTTCAACTACCTTCTGAGGTAAAGTTTCGATATTTTCCATTACTTTCACTTGTTCTTCGTCTTATTTTTAGCCAATTTAAATTTAGCTTTTATGAATCGGAACTCCAAATTGCTTCTTAAACTTCATGTTACTGCTTAGTCACTGAATGGAGGTTTAGAAGTTATAATTTAGCAAAGTTTTATCTGTGATAATGAAAACCAAAAAAGCTGGGAAATTTTGAGTTTGGTGAGAGCTATAGAACCCATTTTTTACTTTCTAATTTTTGTCTTCTTTAGGTTTCCAAAGGGTGCTTTTGCTCTTCAGAGCTTTTTCCATTTTTAACTCCGTTTCCATGTGGGAATGTTGGCAAAGTATATATTTCGGTTACACCGTTAAGTCCCTTCATTTTTTTCTGGACAAACTCGAGGGCTTGACCGCTTTCTTCAGCGTTTATCCACATCCCTACGTCCCACGCACCAAAAATGTTCATGCTGTACAGAAGGTCCACTCCTGAAACAGGTTGAGCATCCATATTTCTTATTGCACCTAAGGTTTCCACTAATTTAGTTGGGTTCAGCTTCAGCAGGACTAAATACTCGGGCATATTTTTTTACCTCCAGTTTTTTCTTTAGTTGTGATACTCATTGGATTAACTTAACTCTTACGAATTGCTAATACAGATTAAACATCAGTAAAACTAAAAAAGCTGATTCTTTCAAAGAAAGTGCGGTATGCGCAAAATTTTTTTTCACTGACTTTGGTCCGATATTCTAAGGAACCCAGAAAAAGCATAATCAAATCGGCGAGAACAAGAAAATCAATGCAAATTAACAAACAGAAGAGTGAATAATTATGAAAATTTTTGGTCGTAATTGTTAAGCTATAATTTGAAAGAATACCACTTCTTAATTTCTTCCACGGTTCCTTTGGTTTTATTGGATTCGGACATCATGCATTCTATAGATTTTTGGCATCCGAAGCATGTTTCAGGTATTACTTCTTCTTTGTTTCTTTGACTGAGGTACCCAAAATAGTATGGACATTGAACGTCCGAGGACTGACACGTTTGTTCTTTAACTGTTTCTCGGTGCTCATCGCTAGTACTCAGGCTGAAAGGCAGGTCATAATCGGAGCCCATTACGCCAGACTTTTTGTTTACAGTGATTTCTACTATATTGGGCTCTTCCATTTGAGCCGGCTCTACTGTTTCCAAAATCTCTTTTACTTCAGGTTTTTCCTTTGATGTTAATTCATTATCGGTTGTTGCCTGTTGGCTCGTTATTGCTTTCGGCTCTTGGTTTTTGTCTTGCTTGCTTTCTTTTTGCTTTCTCAGTGTTACCTGCTTTTTTTCCAGTACAGGTTTTTCTCGAGTAATTAACTGAGAATTCTCGGAAGTCAAGTCGACTATTGTTTGACAGGTAGGGCAAACATAATATTTGATTATTTTAGGTTTGGAGAAGACCTTCTTGCAATTGGGATTGGAACAGCAATATCGATGGACTTTATCGTTTTTGCTTTTGTCTAGTGGTTGCATGACTCTGAGGCCTTGCTTTCTAATGGTGTTACAAAGTATTTAGAATTTGTTTATTCTAATTAAAGATTAGACCTTAGTTTTTATTATTTGTTGCAGTTTTGTTGTTTTCATTGGAACTTTACTTATGCACTCACCTTGACAGAAGACAAGATAACGTCTACATAACTATGAGCCAATACCTTAGTGTGAACCAACAACTTGTTACAAAAATTCAAAAAATGGAGATAACGCCATTTTCTACTCGAACTTTATCTCCAGCCTTTATTTTAGAGATGTCAATTTTGTCAACGCAGGGGATTTCGCTGATTATGGCGCCGACAGCAACTACGGTTTCGCATTCCTTGTTAATCATGCCTGCTGGAGCAGTGCCGTTCTTCTTCATACGATACAGCGTATAAGAGCCAACTGTTGAGCCTTTGCCAGTTGGGAACACAAGAATTTTGCCCTTCACGCTTTGCCCTTGCAACTCATGCCCTTTCTCGATGACAACACCAGTGTTCGGATCTACCCCACCATAGAAAGAAATGGGCTGGGAAGTTACGAGCGCTTCTCCTTCGCCTTTGCCTTTCGAGATTAACCTGCCCTTTAACTGTTCCATTTTCCAGTCACCGCCGCCTCAACACATTCCTCCACGCCGCCCATTTTCGTTTTCATGCCGTTCTGCCTTGAATAGAAGCAGCCTTTCGCCGAGGTTGTCGCCAACGACCTAAACCTGCCCTTCAACGGCGCAACTGCCATGCATGTGTCGCATGCAAACTTGGCGCCAGCCGCCTCGATGACTTCGGTATATCCGCGTTTGTCGGCTAGTTGTTTGGCTGTTCTTGAAGTGGCAACCCAAAACTCCGTGCCCTCAGCCACCTTTTTGCCCGCAAGCAGCTCGGCGACTTTGGCGATTTCGTTAATTGAACAATGCGGACAACCTACACATACCAGTTCAATTTCGCTTACTTCGTCGTTGATGTTGTCGTAAGCGTTTTTGATGTCGGCTTGCTCAATGCTAACGGTTTCTTTTGGTTGAGTTTGCTGCTCTGATGCGGGCGTTATGCCTTTAATGTAGAAAAGCGGTTTTGCACCATAAGTTACCACGGAAGCGCAGAATGATTTGAGTTCATCTAAATCAGCCGTTTTAACGCCTGTTATGTAAGGGGTTTTGTTTTCGGCTTTTTTGCCAATCGCGTAGCCCAGAGCCCCCCAATCCGAGAGCTTCGATAATTCCGCCTTCACTTGCACGTGAACGTCGGGTACCCTGTTTTCATCCAAATGCAACCCATAACATGGCGTCTTGCCAACAAACGCTGCCGCCAGCGCGGATGGCCCGCCTTCTTTGTTTGTTTTTGCTCCAATCACAGAGTTCGCGAAGGTAACGGCTGAGCTTTCTGACCATGCGACGTGCTCGCCGTAAAGCGGCAAATTACCAATCAAGTAGGGTGTGCATGTGCAACTGACAAGTATGCCCATTTTTTTGAAGGCGTCTATTACGAGGTTTTGTTTCTCAGCGAACTCTGGGCTTATGCCAAGGTTGCGCCAGTTTTCCAGGTCCATTCCTGCCGGGTTCAGAGTGGTGAGGACTTTGACTTTGCCGTCTTTTGCCAGCTCATTTAAAAATTCTAATCCGGCGTCACCAAGGTTGCTGTAGGATACGCCTGCCACTTGGACGCTACCAACTTTGATCAGGCTTTTTGCGCCGTAAATGTCGCCGAGGGCAACGAGTATTTCCATGCTTTTTTGTACAGCGTAGCCTTCAGCGCCATCCAGCATTCGTTGTTCTTTTTCTGTCAGATACATGCTAATCACATGAACTTGCTAAGGTCAACTTTTTGGTATTGTTCTTTCGTGAAGCTTTTATCCGTTTTTCCAAAGGGGATTGTAGCGTCTAACCCCATCTTGCAAGTGGTTGCCTTTTTGCCTTCAGTCAAATCTCCCGACGGATCCAAAGACGACCCAGGCTGGTTCGGCAAAATCACTACATTTTTGTCCGCTTGGAATCTCGTTGCGATAGCCCATTCGACATCGTGAGGATTATAGATGTTTATGTCGTCGTCCACTATGATGCAGTGCTTCAGCGATTTGTGCCCTTCAAACGCGGCGCTGATGGCTTTTTTTCCGTCATCTTGGTTTTTCTTCTTTATTTGCACAATTGCATGGAGCCAACTGCATCCGCCTGGCGTTATGTAAACGTCTTTGCATTCGCAGACTTTGTTCACTTCGTTGAAGATTGTAGGTTCTTTGGGCATACCCATTAAGAATTGATGTTCCCTTCTTCCTGGAAGTAAGGTTTGATAAATTGGCTTTTCTCGGTGAGTGACGCATTTAATTTCAATTATTGGTTGCTGTCTTACCCGGTCGATGGTTCCTGTTGTGTCCAGAAATGGTCCTTCAGCCGTTTTTCCCTTTGTTATTCTTCCTTCTAACACTATTTCGCAGGCTTTGGGCACTTCAAGATCAATGGTCTTACACTTCACTAATGCTGTTTCCTCAAGTGCATTAGCCATGCCCAACTCGTCAACACCCATCGGCATGGATGTGGCTGCGGATAGAAGGGCAGTAGTTGAGTTCCCTATGCAAATGGCAACGTCTAGTTCTCCGCCAGCCTTCTTTAAGGCTGTGTCTGTTCCCCTGTTCTCAACGATTCTGGCTACAAACCTGTTCTTGTCCAACAGCATTAGTCTATGGAAGCACATGTTCCGAGTACCGAATTCAGGGTCTTTTATTATGGAAACGGCGGACGCAATGTATTTTCCGCCATCCTTTTCAGTGTACCGCATTATTGGGAGTTTGGTTAAGTCAACGTTGCCTTCTACTACTTCTTGGCATTCACCTTTTTTGACAACTTGCGGCGGCACCGGATGTTCTATTGCGTTAGATAATTTGGGAAGTAACTGTTCTTTTTGTATGCCTAACGACCGCGCAATCAATTCTTTGGAAGATACGAGTCCTGCCACAACGGGATAACTTGACTCTTTAACTTTCTCAAAATAAACCGGCTTCTCGCCAAGAGCGCTTATTATGCCAGCCAACTCATATTCGGTTGACACTTCTTTGCTTATTCTTGTTAATTCGCCGCTTTTATCCAACCCTTCTATAAAGTTTCTAAAACCCAACTTGCATCAACCTAGTATTTTTCAACGCCTATCTTTGTACTGAGCACTTCAAAACCTAAGCTTTTAATGGCGCTTAGAACTTTTCCCTGCAAATCCTTCCCAGGTGTCAGCGCTACCATGCATCCTCCGCCGCCTCCGCCCGTGAGTTTTGCGCCAAAAGCCCCTTGCTTGCGGGCTAAATCGACCAACATGTCGAGTTCTTTGCTGGACACAACGATTTCTTGGAGCAGACGGTGGTTTTCATTCATGAGTTCGCCGACTTTTTTAAGGTCATAATTTTCCAGAGCCTTCCGCCCTGCGAAGACTACGTTTTCAGCTTGCTTAAAGATTGGGTCATATTTTGCTGGGTTTTTCTTTTTGCGTTCGGCGACGCCTTCCACCATCGCTTTGGTGTTTGCGACTTTGCCCGTGCTGCCGATGACCATTTCGATTGGTCTGCGCATATGCAACTTTTCGATCTTGTCTGGTCCTCCAGCCATGTCTTTTTTAAACCACATTAAGCCGCCGTAAGTTGCAGCGGTGTTGTCGATGCCTGAGGGGTTGCCAGCATACGCTTTCTCCGCCTCATAGGCGATTTGATTAATTTTTTCATCGGAAATTTGCATGTCAAGCTCTTGCGCGATGGCTCTTGCGATGGCAACGCTGCTTGCTGCAGAAGCGCCCAACCCACTAAACCCCGGTAGAGTTCCGCCTATCCAAATGTCCAGTCCAATTTTGGAGTCGATGCCCATGGCTTTTATCATTCTCTCGATTGATTCGATTTGCTGGAGCCTTTTTTCTTCGCTGTAACCTTTAGCGGTTTTTCTCTCATCTTTAACGTTGATTCCTTTTGACGCTTTTTTTACTTCCGCATCAGCTGTGAAATCAATCGCGGAAACAATGCCCGGGACGCCATGGACAATGAAGTGTTCGCCGAACAAAATTACTTTTCCGTAACCTGACCCTTTACCCATTACTGTAGCACCTTGAAAGGTAGCTATTACACCAACCAAATAAAAACATTCTTTTCGCTTGGGATAGACAATACAAGCCTTGAGGTTTTGGTTAATGGGCAAAAGTAATGTTAGGCAGGTCAAGCCTTGCGCTAATACGGATAAGGCATAGAAAGATGGTGGGCAAGACACCTAATCTTATGTTAGCAGCCAGACCGCCCAACTTTTGCTGGCAACTCTTGGCATTCCTTTCTCGCTTAAATCAGATTACATGCTAATAAAATATAAGATGATGTTGGTAACAAAATGAAGCAAAAATCGCTTAGTTATATAGGAACTTTCCGCTTGATGCATTTTGTGGCTCCATTCATCCAGTAACCGACTCAGGGTATGCATGTAATCGAGAGCACTAGTTTAAAGGCAAGATTGAATTGATACTTGAAAAGTCTTTTATGACGTTAAGCAGTATAGAAACATGCAGGCAAACATATTCGTAAATGGGATGGTGGAGGTTTCCAAGGTATGAGTGAAGCAACAGACATTTTGATTGAGAGGAAAGAAGCTGAGCTTTTGCCTCTTCGCTCACGCATGGAAGAACTTAAAATAGAATTTACTAAAGAAACAGTAGACTTTGCGTTTAAATGGTACAGAAAAACAGCCAAAGAATACGTCACGAAGTATCCTGAAATCACTTTAAAGATGAGTGAAGAAAAAATAGCTAATATGAAAGCTAAAGTCAACGAATTGGTTAAAAACACTGAAAAAATAGTCCGAGACGAGTTTGATAATCCTGCATTGTGGTGGCACCAAAAACCGAATTTGCATGATCCTATTGATAAATACAAGCAAGTAGCTGACAAGTACTCAGAAGCCCTTGACCATGCAGTAAGACATATACTGGGACACTTGGGCATAGTGTTGGAAAAATTTGGATTTAATGTTACCACCAGCAGCAACACAGGCGCGTACAAAGAATTCTGGTTTGAACAACCAATAGGCAGTCAGCAAACAGTTCCCTGTTATCCCCATCTTCTCAGTTGGAGCGAAGAAATGCAAGACATCATCAGAGAATACGATGCACAATTCACACAAGCAATCACGTTATACAATGAAATACAGCAACTTAAAGAAGAAAAGAAACGGCAAGAAGCTCTCACACGATGGGACTCAATATAAACAATTAACTTTTGATTTAGGCAGCCTAAATTTTTTTGAGCGCCTACTTTCTGAAGATTACCGCTGCATATCCTACTACGCTTGAAGAGTCGCCTGTTATGTCGCCGCTGTTGTGGTAGCTTAAGAGTTTAGCTTCTTTCGCGTTGACCCCTTTCGCGTAAGTGATTAGGGCTGTTATTGGGGCGTAACCGCATGCTGTGATGTTTTGTGTTTCGACGGTTTCATAGAAGCGTTTTGCGTCCATGTCTGTGACTGCTTTAAGTGCAGCTTGGTCTTTTGCGGCTGCTGTTTTTGCTGGTTCATAATGCGTCATGTCAGAAGAAGCGATAACTACGGTGTTTGTGGCATCTAAAACTTCCACAAGCGCCCTTCCGACCTCAACCGCAGAATCATAATCTTGCATCAAGAAACAGATTGGCACAATCTTGAATGCATTGCCGTAGAGGAACTGCAAAAAGGGCAACTGAACCTCGATAGAATGTTCGTAACGGTGTGCGAGTTCGTCTACGTCGATGACGCTGGTTTCGTGGGTCATCTTGTTTGCCATTTCCGTGTCGATTTCTATGTCGCCAAGCGGTGTACGCCAAACGCCTTCACGCATTAGGCTCAAAGCGCTACCGTAACCAGTATGGTTTGGACCCATAAGCACTACTGTGTCAGGTTTGCCATCCAAGGCTAACTCGTAAAAAGCTGATGCTGCCACAGGACCAGAATACATGTAGCCTGCGTGGGGACAAATCATGCCAACTATGTTTCGGGGGTGAATATGCAAATTTACATTGGGAAGTTTTTTTGGACCGAGCTCATGGAGGAAACAGTTTTTAATTTGTGCTCTAAGCGCTTCAGCGTCGCCTTTATAAAATTGACCTGCAACGGTTGGACGCCGAATCGTCGGCAACGGTTTAGGGTTCCTCCTCTTCTTCCCGTGTAACCTTCGCTTCGAAATCCTCTATGGTTGCTGGTGGGTCTTTGTCTGCGGCTAATTCGCCTCTTTCACGAAGGACCTGCCTTGTTAGAAGCCAGAATATGACGGCTAATGCTCTTCTGCCCTTGTTGTTTGTGGGAATAACTAAATCTACGCCTGCGAACTCGTTGTCTGTGCTGCATAACGCAACGATTGGAATGCCAACTTTTGAGGCTTCTTTTACTGCCTGTGCGTCTGCTCTTGGGTCTGAAACAAGTATAATTTCAGGGTCAATTCTGCCTGGATACTGCGGATTGGACAGTTGCCCAGGGATGAAGCGGCCAATTAGCGGTGTTGAACCTGTTAGCTCGCAGAATTTTTTGACTGGTTCTTGAGCATACAGCCTTGTTGCCGCCACTGCTACTTTTGCGTGCTCGTAGCGTGAGAGGAATTTTGCGGTGACTCTTATTCGGTCGTCTGTTTTTTTAACGTCAAGTACGAATAATCCGTCTGGTCTAACCCGGTAGATGAAGGGTTCCATGTCAAGGGTTTTCGTTCTTGTTCCAATGTGAATACCTGCGGAAAGCAGGGTGTCTCTTGGTAAGAGGAGCTCCTCTGCAGGCGGGACTTCCTTAGACTTCTCATCTGCTACTGCTGGTTGTTCCTCTTCTGGTTGATTCTCTTTTATCTCGTCTTCTGACATTTTTTCATCTTCTGTTTAGCGTATTTTTAAATCAGCCATTTTGGCTCTGTTACCAAGGAAATGCTCAATCCTTATTAGCTCGTTAAGTTTGGCTATGCGTGCGCCCTCAACTACACCTGTCTTGATTAGGGGGCACTTGTAAGCCACAGCCAAATGAGCTATGTGCCAATCGCATGTGTCTCCTGAACGATGCGACACAACTGGGTCGTAGCCATATCGCTGTGCAGTTTCAATCGTTTGAGCTGCATCGGACAGGGTACCTATCTGGTTGACTTTTATTATGATGGCGTTTCCAGCGTTAATCTTTATTCCATTATTTAACCTTTCAGTATTTGTTGTGAACAAATCATCCCCGCAAATCAAGCAGTTTTTAGCTTTGCGAGTTAACGCGGCGAAGCTTTCAAAGTCTTCCTCATGGAATGGGTCTTCCACGTAAGCAAGATGATATTTCTCGATTAATTCAAGCATGAACTCAAGCTGTTCAGCTGTGTCACGCTTTTTACCTTCAGTCTCGTAAACGTATTTTTCTTCCTTAGGCTTCCAAAGCGAGGAAGCAGCAACATCAATTCCAAAGCCGCATTCAAAATCCAACTCGTTACCAACCTCTTCACATGCTTTAGCAATGACGTCGAACGCGTCAACAGTGTCAATGTTGGCTATCCATGCGCCTTCGTCGCTTTTTCCACCGTTAAACTGGCTATTTTTCTTTTTTAAAGCTTCGCCGATTTTGCGGTGAATCTGAGTGTTGGCTGTTTGGGCTTCAAGAAAAGTTTCAGCGCCATGCGGCAACGCCAAATACTCTTGAATGTCAGGTGCTTTGCCCCTTGCATGTTCACCGCCGCTTATGCAGTTGCCAAGAGGATAAGGCAGCGTAGTTGCAGCGTTTCCGCCCATAAACTGGAATAAGAGTAAACCATGAGAGTTTGCCGCTGCTTCAGCATTGGCTAAAGAGATGGCGCATGCGGTGTTTCCGCCGATGTTTTTGAAGTCTGTGCTACCGTCCAGCTCGTGCAGCGTATTGTCAATTTCTTCTTGAAAATCAGAGTTTAATCCTGCAAGTTCAGGAGCGATTAAATCCTCAACTTTTTTTACGGCTTGCTCCACTCCGCCTTGCGGGTAATAAACCACTTCAGCTTTTCCGCGGCTTTTTCCTGCAGGAGCAGACGCTCTTCCGAAACCACCAGTGGTGATTACGTCAACTTCTATTGTTTCTTCTCCGCGATTGTTGAAAATTTTTCTTGCAATGAGGTCCTCGATAATGGATGACACGCTTTTAAACCTCAAATGGCTATAATTTTGTTACCAGCTTATTTTAGGTTTCGGAACACAAAAATACGCATTCAGGAACCAAGAAGCGTGCTCTTCGCCACTACCAATCACACCACGCCGCTAAGGCAGACTCTAAAACCAAAAAAAGGGAGCTGAAAAAGTTGTCCATCTAGCCATCTATGTCGAGTCATTATCAGCCTACTGCCGTTATGAAAACCATGTTTTTCCTAGTCTTGGTTGAGGGAACAATTGTCGCGCCAAATTTGGATTCTGGTCTACTCGCTTCCCCGTGGCTCATGCGGCACTGCACACCCATTGTCTTCTTGTCTTGCGAGACCCAAACAACAGAACCTATGGTTTCACATTCAGGACACTTTATTTGGTCACCGACATTAACCATAAATTGAATCCCCCGTTTTCGCTACTTGTTCTTTGCGAGAACTTTCCCGCTTATTTTCTTTCTGAGCCGATGCTCCGCTCTTAATGTACATGTGTTTTTTTCCTTCTTGTAGTTGTATTCGAAAAGAATCAGTGACTCAACAGGGTTAAGCCCAGAGAACAAAAGAAGCTCTTCAGCTACATTAAGAAGCCTCACGCTTATAAAGGCAAGCAAAAACGCATTTCTAACCTGACACTCCAAAACTTTTTGCAGCTTTGTTCAAACAAGAATAAATTTTTGGGTATGGGAAAAAAGGATTAAAAGCGCTAAAATTCTTTTAGCAGATTGTCAAAAAGAGTTTTGCTTCTTGCGATTTGTTCTATGGGAGTCCTATGTTCCAGCTCCAGCGTTATTGGACCATCATATTCATAATCACGCAGTTTGGTAAGAAACGAAGTTAGTTCTTGTTTTGGCTCAGTGAAGGGTTGGTGTGATTTGTTGGCCATGTGAACGTTGCAGATGCGCTTGCCGTATTTTTCTAGGAGGTTGTCTGTTTGTTTTGTTTCTAGGGCGTGGCAAAAATCAAATGTTATTCCCATGCTGCCATCATCTATGATTTTTAGGATTTCTTCAAGCTGTTCAACGTTTTTGCCGAAACCCGCCGATGTATAAGACAAGTTCTCCAAAGCCAATTTAATGTTCAAGCTCTTAGCATCAGCGTTGATTTCCTTGAATATTTCTGCTAAGCACCTGTCTCTGACTGGTTGCGGCAGCTTTTTTGAAATGTCCGAGTGCACGGTCATAATTGGCGCCGAAAGCCTTCGGGCAAACTCAAGAGAAATTTTGCCATAGTAAACTGCTCGGTGAACCTCAACCTCATCTTTTACATGCAAAGTCGCTGAGTGAAGAGTTAAACACTTTAATCCAGAAGCATCCAAGAATTTTTTTGCAGCATAAACCACAGTGTCGTTCTCTTTCCTCACGGTCTTCATGTTAAACTCAATGTTCTCAAAACCAAGCTGCTTAACAGCAACAAAGTTCCCATCTAAGCTTAACTTGCTAAAAATCCCGTTCGACAAACTCAACTTCATACGTTTGAACCCTTCTGCAGTTTCTATTATGGTTCTATTAAATACGCTTGAAAGATAAACAAGATGGTTAACGCATTTTTTCCAAGAATACAAGATTTACGTTATCCGCTGGGTTTTCAACTTTGAACACGCAGTAGCCAAGCTTCTGATACAAGTGAATATTCTTAACGCTCTTATCACCTGTAAACAACTCAAATCTTGCGCAAGAAAACATGCGCTCTATTTCCAGTAAAAGCTTAGTGCCGACGCCACGATTCTGGAAGTCGGGGTGAACCATCAACCTGCCAATGCAGCAAGTGCCATCTTTTTGTAACACCCTGACTGAGCCTATGATTTTTCCATCAACCGTGGCTTTTAAAAAAACATGGCTCTTAAATTTGTCCTTCAAATCGTCTAGGCTTTCAACGAGCGGAGGAATCTTAAAGTCGTCGTATATCTTTGCCTCGCCCTGGTAAGCCAGCTTTTGAAGCGATAATATTTCTTGCGCATCGTTAATGCTTGCCCTCTCGATGTTCACACTAAAGCCTTTCATAGCGCTAACCAGCTTTGTATAATACAGTTAACTTTCCGTAATAATCCTGACGGTATCAAAACGGCGACTGCCAAAGCTAGATTTTTTCTTGCTCGCGTATCTTCTTTACATGCTCGTCATACATTGGGCTGCTGGCTTCACCCATCGCGGAGCTAAACGACCTCATTTTATAATCGTTCTTTTCTTTTGGAGTCATAATAGAGACACAGGGTCTGCTTGGCATAAACTTTTGTTGTGCCTGATTGTTCTAACAAGCGATTAGATGTTTACTTCGGCCGTTTTTTATGAAGACCCCAAGGCATCAATTTAGTCACCGTAAGGTAGTACAATGATCTCTTGTTATACGTAATAGTTAATTTCCACAATTTTGATATACATTAGTGAACGGTGCCAAAGAACATTGGAAGTTAAAGTTCGCTTCTTCACCAATCTACGGGAAATTATAAACAAAAGAGAAGAAACCTTAACCTTCCTCGCAAAAGAAAAAGTTACGGTTGACTTGGTTCTTAAAACGCTCTCCCAAAAATACGGAAACCCGTTCACCGAATATGTTTACAATGGCAAAACAGGACAACCAAAAAATTTCCTCCAATTTCTCGTTAACGGAACAAGCACATCAATACTAAACGGGTTAGAAACAGAGCTTAAGGATGGCGATGTTTTAGCTATTCTCCCACCTGTAGGCGGCGGCTAAGGAAAATATCGTTAATATCGTCATGACTTGAAAAAGCAAGTAACAATTAATCTCTAAGCCGTTGCAGCTATTTTTCTGTATTAACAATTTTAGTTACTAGCTCTTTGCCCAAGCTTTTTGATGCATCCAACACTTCTATGCCTATAATGCGTCCGTTTTTGTCTAGGTCTATGACCACGTTTTCTGCAAGTTCTTTGCTTATGTCATATTTGGCTTTTCTTAGCCAGATGTACATAGCATCGGCTTTTTAATCGTATTCTATTTGCACCATAAAGTCAGGGTCTCCTCGTCCAGTAAACTGTAATAACAGTTATTTTCATCATTACTCCAGATGTCTTTCAGATATTTATCATCATATTTTTTTACCGCAAGTTTCGAGCACTAGTTTTTTC
Source organism: Bathyarchaeia archaeon (assembly GCA_050010515.1). Classification (GTDB taxonomy): domain Archaea; phylum Thermoproteota; class Bathyarchaeia; order Bathyarchaeales; family Bathycorpusculaceae; genus Bathycorpusculum. The sequence continues at coordinate 26,044 of JBEKKX010000013.1, read as the reverse complement.
GATATAGCTAAAGCTAGCAGCAAACGCTAAAAGTAAAGAGACGCCAATAAGAGATATCATCCTTAAGGTGTGCAACAAATGCCTCCAGCGGTGGTAAAAAGCGTCAAAGACCTCATTTATTGGCAGTACGCGAAAATTATCGCTGATTCGGCAGGCATGGGAAAGAGAGATTATGGTTTTGTGATGAACAAGTTCAAGCAGCTCAAGCAGGGCAGCATTTCATGGAACGAAATTAGGGAATACATCAAAGAGAGGGAGTATTCAAACGAGTGCATTTTCTGCGGGGCAACTACAAACCTGACGCTTGAGCATTTGCTGCCGCAAAAGTTCAATGGTCCTAACGTTGAGAAGAATCTTGTTTGGATATGCAAAAGCTGCAACTCCCAAAAAGGCTCAAGAAGACTATACGAGTACTTTGCCATTCAAGCAGGTGTAGAAGCAGCCAAATACGAAGTACCACGCATAGCCGAAGGAAAATACTTAAAATTTGCCTACGAAACCCTAAAAGAAAACAACCTCTTAGAAACCAGCGCCGCCCAGCTAAGCAGCAGCATCTGCCCTAAATGTGATATGAGACAACTATGCATAAAACAAGACAGCGAAGGCGAACTGTCGCCGTTCTGTATTGACGGTATGCTAACGTTGTGCTTCAAAGAAAAAACCTAACGGCGTATTCACACTCAATTCGGCTTCCCATTTACAAATTAGATTCCGAACTTGATTCATACACAACACCTTTTTCCGCCTTTTTCCACCTTTTCCTACCTTTTTTTACCTTTTCTAGCCTCAACCTAAGCCCAAATTAAAGCCTAAACCAAAAAAAACAACCCAAAACAAGCTTTCCAAAGAGGAGAAGGGAGTCAATTTAGCTTATAGATTTCAACAACAAAATTGTAAAAGCTAAACTCCGCCCCAAAACAGCGTCTTCTTTCGCATAAGCGCTATGTATTCTTTCAGCACTTCTTGCTCTTCAGCCGTTAAATCATCTGAATGCGCCGTCAACAACGCTTTCGCATCCTTTTCAGGCACTTTTACAAATAACACGTCCTTCTCAAACACGTGCCTGCCCACGATTGGCTTATCCATCGAAATTGCCACCTGCATGCCAACCTTAGCTTCTGGCATGGCTTTGCCTTGGTCCTGAATCTGGTCAACTTCGCCTAAATCGCTGCCGTCCATAGCTCGCATAAGCCCGTACTTTGGCTTTAAACGGCCGCCCAACACTTCCACGCCAAAAATCGCTGGCTTAGCCCTGCGGAAAATGCAATTGGGCAAAACCGTAACTTTGCCAGGCTTAACCAACGCCTCAAACTCCTGCTCGCTTTTCGTTTCACGCTTGTTTTTAGCCCACTGCAAATACGCGTCAATCAAATTGTAAATAATTGGCTGGTTAAAAATCGGGATACCATTAGCCGCAGCTTCCTCCTCAGCGTCAGGCAACGTTCTAACGCCAAACGCCAAAATGGCTCCAACCAACGGCTCGCGCGTCTTAACTACAGATGCCTCAATCACGTCACGCTTACTGATGTCACCAACATCAGCGATGCGCACCTGCACATTGTTAGCCTTCAAAATTTCAGCCATCGCCTCCAACGAGCCAAGCGTGTCAGCCTTAACAATAACACCCTCAATCTCCTTAGTAATCCTGATTCTGCCTATCTCTTCAGTGATAAGCTTAGCATACTTCGCAGGGTCTTCACCAGCTGGCACAGCGAACAACGGCGCACCAGCCAAAGCACCCTCCAAACCAGGCGCAACCACCTTAACACCCGCACTGGCAAAAACACAATCAACCGAAGTAAACTTGTCCCGCGGATCCCTCATCTCATCCAACGGCTTAGGCACCAAAATCGCTCGTACTCTAGCCGAAATTGCCCCATCTCGCCCACCCACAACAATCAAATCATCCTTACGCAATGTGCCATCATAAACAATCGTGTTCAACGTTAAACCTAAACCAGGCTCCTCCTTCACCTCTAACACCGAGCCCTTAGCCGCACCCTCAGTTGTCTGCAAACGCTTCTTAAGGAACTGCTGACTTAACCCAACCAAAACCATAACCAGCTCCGATAAGCCTTCGCCTGTTTTTGCACTAGTCGGCACCAAAGCCACGTTGACAGTGAAGTCTCGAATATGGTCAAACCGGTCAGTTTTAAAACCTAATCGGCTGAACTCGCCCATAACGTGGTACAAACGGTTATCCAACTCTTCACGCACAAAACTTGACTGGGAAGCATAAGACTTCAAAAAAGGCGTTCCACGCTGAGCCGTCCACCCTGGAATGCGATCAATCTTGTTAACTGCAACGATAAAGGGGGTTTTGCGAGCTTTCAGAATTTCTATGCACTCAAAAGTTTGAGCTTCAAAACCCTTCAGGACATCTACTACAAGAATCGCTATGTCGGCAACGCTTCCGCCTCTGCGCCGAAGATTCGTGAATGCTTCGTGCCCAGGTGTATCTACGATTAGTAAGCCCGGGATTTCTATGCCAGTTTTAAAGTTGGAAAGCCCCGGCCCAATGAGTTGTTTGAGTGTTTCAACTGGAAAGAAGCTTGCGCCAATGTGCTGAGTCATTCCTCCTGCTTCACGCGCTTGTACACTGGTTTTTCTCAGCTCGTCAAGAAGCGAGGTTTTTCCTGCGTCTACGTGTCCTAATACGCATACTATTGGTTGGCGTGTGGGCATAAATGAGTTCACTTTCCGCTATAAGTTATCTATGTGTGTAAGGGTTTTTTGGTTTATAAATGCTGGTGGACACGTTTTTTTTATTGTCTTGGTTGCGGCCTCTTGACGGGGGTTTGTTGCTAATTATTATCTTGCGGTTGATAGAAAAGAGTAAAAGCGCTATTCAGATGCCCTCACGAGAAGCAGGAAGAGGCCGATGATTAACATGATGAAGCTCAGGATGCCGAAGAATAAGCTGAATGCGCCAAGTGCGCTCGTGCTTGCTGTGAGATAAATCATTATTGCCCCGATTATAATTAACATTAATCCTAAGAATTTCTCGGCAAGGTTTACAAAGAATGTGTCTCCTTCTTCACTCACAGTTGTTTTCGCTCCGTCTCTCCGTGCTAATGGCTACATTAAAACAAGAGGGGTTATTTTAAATTATTTGTTGTTTGCTGCAGTTCTGCGACAAAAACGGACGCATCATACGCAAAGAAGTACTAGACCCCTCAATGAACCCAGACAAAGAAATAGTGACTAAAATCTGGGGCACTTAGAAAATAGCGGCAACAGCATAAACCCGTCTAGCATTACTTTAGAAAAACTGTGCTTATATTAATAATATTGAAGTCTTGCTTCGTCCTTAGGTCGGCTTGATAAACCGTCTGCTTTTTTCATACATTTTTACAAGATGCAAGGGCTTAATTTTCCCGCTAAAAAGTATGTGATGTAACGATACAGTCACATAGACATAAATCGTTTCATCGGTTTTTATGCACTGGTGTTTTTAATGGAAAAGAAAGAAATGTTAGCTGAAATAAAAGAGAAAACCAACGCTGTAATCATAAAAGAATTCAGCCAAGATGGCGCAATGATAGAATACAATTCCAGTGGCGAAGTTAAAGGAAAATATCATGCAAACCACGTTGAAACCACTGATGTCAAGATGAAGATGGATGGAACAAACGAGTGGGAAACTCGAGCCATGGAAATGACCAAAGAAGGCGATGTAATCATGGTAACTGGCAAAGGCACCGGACAACAAAACAACTTCATGGGCGAAGTCACATACATGACAAACTCACCAAGGCTCAACTGGCTAAACAACACTAAAGCCAAAGTTGAAGGCATGACTGACATGAAAAACAATGAAGCAACAATAAAAATTTACCCAGAAAAAGAAAAACAGCCCGAAAAACAGGCGACAATTGTAGCGCCAATGATGTAGTTACTTAACTTTTGAGCTTTGTTGGCAAATACTCATCGACAATGTAGGTTAAACCATATCGGCTGAAAGCTTCTTGCTCAGCCTTCCTCTTTATTTTTAGAAAGAGCTTTATCTCTCTCTGCCACAGGGGGTCATTTTGGTACCTTGGATCCTTCTGCAACTCGTATAAGCGTTTAATGTCCACTTCGTCCAACGGGTCAGTCGGCAGTTTGTATTCAATTATGTCGCTTGCCCAGACTCCGCTCCAAACAGCGTCAGGCGTGTTTAGCTCTCTTAGGTGCGCAGCATTCGCCGAGCCAGAAATAATGACTTGAGCGATGTGCATTCCCCATGGATCACCATCAGTCAAAATATACACAGGCAGACCTAACTCGTCATGCAGCCGACGGATGAAACTTCGGGTTTGTCTTGGCGCTTGTCCACCGCACGAAATCAACAAAGCCTTGTGCTTGTTGTGCACGTTTTCTTCGATGAATCTTGTAAACAGGGCACCTTTCTCTATGGCGATGACTTTGTCGGCTTTTGTGTCCATGAATTCGGCTGAAGTCAAAGCTGGACCAATCAACACGCCGTCTGGGTGGCTGGTTAAATTCAACGTTTTACCCTCATAACCGGGAACGGTGTAGCCGATGGTTAAGTCGCCAAAAATTGCGCTGCGTTCTTCTGGGAAAATGTTGAAGTCTTCTCGGGCAAACCCTGTTAATGTTTCTAGGTCGGTGATGATGTTGTTGCTTTCCTGCTGATCTGTGAAGGTCATCTCGTAGGCTTGCGCCGAGTAATAAACATCTCTGAGCGTGCTGGTCTTGCGTTGGCTCGTAAGCTCGTTGCTAAACATTGCTGCCCAAGCAAGCTGCGTGAACGGTTTGATATGTCGGATATTGCGGGCACTGCGGCTAACGCTTTTCTCCCCAAGAATGAATTGGCGAAGCGTAGGGTCGTAGTTAATGTTTTCAGTGGAACGGCTTGGCATGCTAATAGTTGGGAAAACACCTTGGTCTAGCTGATTGTAGATTTGGATGCCAAAAGCCTGAAGACCATTAATAACTTCATTTCTTTTTTCAACTATCTTAACTTTCTTCTGCTCCATACTTCTGCACACTCTTCAATAACTTATCTATATCCGGCACACGTTCTTTCCCCGCTAGCGTTGTCGAGAACTGAGCGATTTTGGGCAGGTACTTGCCGAAGATTCCCAGCCGCTTCTTCTCCATATGCACGTGCTCTTGTCGAGAAAGAAAATGCTGCAATTGACGCGCAACCTCACGCAGAGCATTTGCCACTTCACGGCGTACTTCAGGTCGGTCAGCGATGAATTCTTTTCCAACTGTCTTATATGGCACTTTTGTGCTGCAAATGTGCACGGCAATGGCGATGGGCATGTCGGGAGCGACCTTGTAGCGTCGCCAGTTCATGGCTGAGATTACTCGGTAGGAAACGTCGCTTGCTTCATCATACAATAGGGGAATTTTGTTGGCGAATCGGTAAATTACAAAGCAGCCGCGTTTGGGCACTCCACCGCCATAAGCGATTGCCATTTCAATTATGAAGGGGTGACCCGCATAAGTGGATGGTTTACGCTGGTGAACAACAAGGTACTCAGGGTTTAACTCCTTCATAATGCCAGCTTTAAGCAGTTCCTCACCTAAGGGTGAGAGGCAACTGGCGTCTGGAGGCAAGAAATCCTTGTACTTCTTAAGGTTCTGCATCAACCGCACAATCTCTTCATGCGAAAGCTTCTTAGGATTCTTGCTTGGATTTAATGAACTGAATTCTAGGAATTTTTGCGCTGTAATTTCGCCAACGCGGTGAAAATGCCCCTTCAAAAATTCAGCCATGTTGTTGTAAGTTGTAATTTGGATAAGACGTTGCAGCAGTTCCACGTCTACGCCGTATGGATGTGGACACGTTTCTTTGGGGGGTTCAGGCATATCGGTGGTGCCACGGATAAACTTGTAGAGCCTGCCTTTTGGGTCAACAAACGTCAAGTTCGCGTACGGGTTGACCATGGCGGTTTGCTTAAGGTAATCAAGAATTTTCGGCATTGCCCTAAGATAATCGCCTTCCAGAGTAAACTCGACAATGGTTCCCCGCCAATTATCATTGTTGATTAGGACTTTGCGGTCTAAAATTATCGGGCGGTTTCTTTGGATGTCGATCATTAATTTGAAACTGTAAATTTTCGCTTGCCCCGTACAAGAAGTCACGTAGGCTGGCTGATGAGTGGTGATTTGTCCGTAAAGGACAGCCATTTTTCCGCCTAAACCGAAGGTGCCACGCGTCTGCTTTAGTTTGTATTTGCTGCCGAAGAGGACTTGCCCGAAAGCTGAGGGAATAAACCGAGGCTGAATTCCGCTGCCGTTGTCTTCTACACGGAGCTTGTAGATTTGTGTATCCTTGCTGGCTTCTCCCTCGAAAGATAAGCGTACATAAATTTCCGGCACGATTTTTTGGCTTTCAGCAGCATCCAAAGAGTTCTCCACTAACTCACGGATTGCCGCGAATATTGCTCTGGACGGGTTTGTGAAGCCTGCAATGTCTCTATTTCGATAGAAAAAATCAGAAGCGCTAATCTCTTCAAAGGTTGCTTGAGCCACTTCCCGCTTACACCACTTATCTTTGTTTTATTATTGCCAGATTGTTTAGTATATTTGCTGCTTGTTCTTTAAGTTAACTGCACTTTGCGGAAAAAACCTTTGATTCTGGAAGGGGCTGTGGCTTGAGAAATGGTGATTTTTGCTTTAAACTTGTATAAATAGAAGAGATTTGGCTTTCTGGTGATGGAAATAATATTAATTTATTTTTTGGCTGTTTCGGGCTTCATTTTTGTGTAGTAGTATTCGCCGATTCCTTTTTGGAACTTGTCCATTTGTGAGGCTTCCTTGTTTACTCTGGGTCGCATGGTTACTGAGTCTCTGCGGAAGGTGATGTTCATTTCTTTGAGGAAGGTGTTCATGCCTTTTCGTAGGCTGGTTGGCGGATTAGCTAAGCCGCTTACGCCTGGTTCGCCGTTGAAGACCATTAGGCGGTCGGCTATGAAGTCTTGGGTGACAACGTCGTGTTCAACTACGAATGCTGGTATGCCATGCGCTTCAACGACCCGCCGCAATGTTTTAGCCATGTTGAGGCGTTCTTCAACGTCTAAGTATGCGCTTGGTTCGTCAAGAAGATATAGGTCGGGTTTGCGGCTTAGGCAGGCGGCGATGGCAACTTTTTGCAGTTCTCCACCGCTAAGCTCCATCACATTTCGATCCATCAAAACCTGAAGTCTCAGTGGCTGGGCAATCTCGGTTTTGTACCAGCTGGATGTAAAGTTTTCTTTAGCCACACTCATGAGCAGTTCTTGAACCGTACCTGTATAGTCAGATGCGATGTACTGGGGCTTGTAGCTGACGGTTAACTCGCCAAGCTTCTGTTTCTCATCAGTCTCTTCAAGCCCAGCCAAAATTTTTACGAAAGTGGTTTTTCCGATACCGTTGGCTCCTAGGATGCCGACGATTTCGCCTATCTTAATCTCGCCGGGTTCAATGGTAAGTTTGAAGCCCTTGAAAGTTTTCGTCATGCTGTCCCATTTCAAGAGTGGTTCGCTTAGGTTGGTGCCTGAGGTCGGCGGCTTCTCGTGGAAAACGATGGATTCCTTGCGGAACATTATGTTCTCGTCGGGAATGTAGCCTTGCAAGTAAATGTTAATGCCTGTTCGGACGCCATGCACATGTGAGACAACACCGTAGACGCCGGGTTCACCGTAGAAGAGGCAGATTTGGTCAGACAGGTAATCAATGATGGCTAAGTCATGTTCGGCTACAATTATGGTTTTTTGCTGCTCTTTTAGGCTGCGTATGGTTTTTGCAACAACAAGCCTCTGCTTCACGTCCAAGTAGCTTGATGGCTCATCGAAAAGGTAAACATCTGCTTCGCGGCTAAGCGCTGCAGCAACCGCCACACGCTGAAGTTCTCCGCCGCTAAGCACTTCTAAGGGTCTATCCCAAACTGTTTTGAGCTCAAGCTGCTCCGAAAGCGCATCAAGCTGCTTTCTCTCATCAACCTTTTCTAGCAAATCGCCAACTTTTCCACTGACCGCTTTGGGAATCTTATCCACGTACTGAGGTTTGCTGCTGACTTTGAGTTTTTTTTCACTCATCTTCTGGAAGTAATCTTGAAGGCTTGACCCTCGATAGTACTGGATAATCTCAGGCCAATCAGGTGGATTATCGTATTTGCCAAGGTTGGGTTTGATTTCGCCTGAAAAAACCTTAAGAGTCGTGGTTTTGCCGATGCCGTTTTGCCCAATCAAACCCAGCACCGTTCCAGGTGAAGGCATGGGTAAACGGAAAAGTTTGAAGCTGTTTTCGCTGAAACGGTGACTGCAATCTTTCTCCAGCTCATCGGGCAGGTTAACGATGCTGATGGCTTTGAAGGGGCATTTTTTGACGCATATTCCGCAGCCGCTGCATAGCGTTTCGGATATGACTGCTTTGTTTCCTTCAACTCTTATGGCTTCGACTCTGCTGCGGACCATAGGGCAGAAGCTAACGCAGACTTGGTTGCATTTTTTCACTTTGCATTTATCCTGGTTAAGTACCGCAATTCGTGTCATAGCCAACGTCTCATAACGAATTAGATATGTAATTTATAAATTTAGAACCTAAGAAAACATTAAACATAATCCTTTAGGTGAAGAACCTTAAAGCTTCCTTTAGCTTTTTTATACATTTTATCGTCAGCAGTGATTAGCTGGGCGTTCAGCTTTTCAGAAAGAAAAAGATAAGCTGCATCATAAACTGTTAAGTCAAGTTGACAGGCTAATGCAAGTTCGCCAGAAGCTTCCATCCAGTTAAAATCATAAAGATTAATCTGCAATTCGTCAGAACTTAATAGTGCTTTTTGAGCATCTTCTTGAGTCATTCTTCCCAGCTTTATTGCTGCCCACAGTGCGTTTGCGACTTCTTGTGTCATAAAGGACGGAGCAAACATTTCTGCTTTTGAACATTTTATATCCTCTTTTAGTCGGTCTGCGTTTTCTTGGCATGATTCACCAGGTAACAGCCATTTAACAACGATACAGGCATCGACGATGTAATGAGGCGTTAAGTTATCTCTCCCTGCCTTCGCGAATCCATGCTACAATTTCTTCAGTTGATGTTGGCTTACTGCGTTTTCGAATTTCATCCAACTTATCGAATGCCGCTCTCTTTTTCTCCTGGTCTATTTTCTTTTGAACGCATTCTCGGATGTATTCGCTCCAATTAACGTCGATTTGCTTCATTTTTTTCTTCATTTCTTGAGGAATCTTAACGGTGATTACTGTTTGCTGCTCCATACATACCCACAATATATACCAGAAGGCTATACCTATAAACATTACTAAACAGGAGTCAACTCTTGAAAACTGTGGATTGAGAGAACAAATTTTCTTCATCGGTTTTTCAAAAAGTTAACCTCAAAAATCGGACCAAATTTAACTTAAAAGAAAGATTAAAATTTTAGTTTAGGGGTTTGTGTTTACCATTCTTCTTCTTCCCATTCTTCATCTTCGCCTTCTTCCCATTCATCTTCCTCTTCGAATATCATGTCTTTTTTCACCTCACATAAGACGTTTAAAACTACCCTATCCTGCGGCAGTTTAAACGTTTAGATTCGTCAAATGTCGTTAATTTTGAGCAGATTATTGGGAATCGAACATGCAGCGTGCACCTTTTTTCTACTAATCTTCCTGTGCACAAAAGAGCTATTTCACCTGTTATTGTGCAGTTCGGACCTAAAATTTTGGAGCACAAAATTAGTGTAAGTTCCGATGTTAAGGAAGCAGGCAGGAATTCGTGGCGCTACCCAACAAAATAGATAAATTCTCCAAAGACCCATTTAAGTCTCGGGATGATGTGAGGCGACGGCTTCGAGCCCTAAGCTGTGAGAAATCGTCAAATATCGCTGACCCACAAAAACCCGTAGCTTCTCAAGCCTTAATTTTTATTCTTTTCGGAGTTTTTTCTGGTATTTAACGGGGTCTCCGAAGACGCCTTTTCCAAGCCTCTTCATCTCAGCTACTGGATTAATGCTTTTCAACGGTTTTATTGGTTGCTGCATATCAGGTCGTTTTTTCCTTCAAAGAACATTTTGCATGAATTCAGGTCAATTGCTCTGAAGCCCTTCTTCATTAGGATACAGTATTCCGTGGATACACAGGCAAAATTATGAGCCATTATTCTCTTGACGCAGTTAAGGTCTCTTGTCTTTAGGTAATTGGACCATTCCTTTGCTGCCAAGAACCCTTGACCACCGAACGGATCACCGAAATTTGGTATACCAAGATCACGGCGTAAATACTCCTTCTTCTGCCTTTCAAACTGCTGCAATTCTCGATGGAAATATATGTCCTTTTTCAGGAGTTTGCTAAGAAGGGACATATCACATCCAGCGTTGAAGGCATGATATGGGGGAGCCGTATTTTTCAACCGTTCTTCAACAGCAATGACAAACTGTTTATCGGAAGATACGTCTGTCCTAGCAATGATGTCTACCCACTCTTTATCCAAGAAGCCGCAGCAAACTGTCGTATGATTCTTGAATCGGTATGCACCTTTTAGGTTATCCGAGAACGGCTGTTCATCAGTTTCACCATCAATCACTGCACCATCAAACCTCTGACACTTTACTCCATAACTTTCAAGATGCTTAAGAGGAAGCTTCAATCTTAGAAACCCTATGCTTGCCTCAAAGGCTGGATTGGAAATTTCGACCATAACTAAATCTCAGTTTAGTGGCATTTTGTCTCTTACATGATTTAACTTTTTGCAGAATCAGTGCTTAAAAAAAAGAAAAGAGAAACAAGCTCTAAACCTGGACAGTGCCGCTTCAAAATCTCTTAGTTTGAGCATCAATTGTTAAAGGAAAAAGGGGGACTGTGGAGATTTCGCCAATATTGGTGTGTTACAAGCAACACACCAGCTTTACGGGAAGTCATGGGAGACAAAACCCTAAAAATCATGGCAAAGAACTTGTGCAAGCAGTACAGAAACAACGTCAGCATAAACCTGGACGCTAAGAGACAACGTTTCAAGCAAAACTCAGGATAATGGTTAAGCATATTCTGAAGAAATACGGTTACCCACTAGACAAACAACAAAAAGCAACTGGCACGACCCTATATCAAGCAAAGCTGTTGTGCAAAGACTGGCAGAAACCCAAAACTAAGCTTCTTCGACATGTAAAACAGCTTAATTCATGTTGAAAGTGCGGGACATTGAGTCTATGTTGAACTATGTTGAATCATATTTGAAGCATATTAGAAGCATCTAGTAGACTAGGAGGTAGGCTGTTGCACACACAAACGTCTAAGACAAAAAGCTAAACCTGTCATTATAAGGTAAAGCAAAAATAACCTGTCTGCATCTTTCTCTTCTGAGAGAACTTGGTATGATTAATGGCTTTAACCTTTTAGCTACCACTTCGCGTGGGAACGAGCGGCCAATGTGCAATGAACTGCTCTATTTGCTTAAAGAAGAGTTAGGCGATGCCCAAGCAGAAACCAGCAAAACCAAAATCAGAGGCTTAATCGTTGCCAAAACATCATTGGACCCAGGCGCCGTGATAGAGAAGTTGCGTGCTATCCTCAAAGAGCGCCCATACGAGTTCCGCTACGCCCTGAGAATTTTGCCCATCGAACGGGTTGTACCAACGGATTTGGAAGAAATTAAACGCGTCGCAGCAGAGCTAGCAACCAGAATCGGCGAGAACGAGACCTTCAGGGTTACGGTTGAAAAACGCTTCACTACAATTCACTCAAAAGACCTTATCGAGGCAGCGGCATCAGATATCAAACGCAAAGCAGACCTTGAGAACCCCGACCGCATATTGCTTATTGAGGTTCTTGGAGCTTTAACGGGTGTGTCACTGCTTAAACCCAGCGATATCTTGGCGGTTGTTAAAGAGAAGATGCTTTAGGCTCAGAGTTGATTTGCAAGTAGGGCTACTCGCTCGATAACCAGGTTAACCACTGCCTCTGTTCGGTTTTCGTTTTTCATGACAGTCTTCAGCTCTTGGTCTGTAATCTGAAAGGTTTCGGTAATTTTATGTTCCTTAAATTTTGAGATTTCTAGTACTTTCTCGTCAGGTTCCACGTCAACGCACGTGTTGATTGCCTGAAGCGTGGTTTTGATTTGGGGTGGGTCTTCGCCGATTATTATAACTGCCATGCTTGTGGTTTCAGGCTTGATGCCGCAGCGTTGGATAGCTTTTTGTATTTGCCGTTGCGCGGAAGCATAAAGCATTGCTTCCATGGCTAAGCTTTTAGAAATATTTGTCTTGCTTCGGAAAGCTTGCAATGCGTTTAGTGTTGCGAAGTATAAGTGCTCTTGTGTAGCGATTAAGTTGGCGTCAAAGAATTGTATGTCGATGTTTTCTTGGGTTTCTTTTCGGTTTGCTTTCAGGAACTCTTCTGCCCTGGCGAATTTTATGTTTCTGTACCCTGTTATTTCAGTGTATTTACTGTATTCTTTTAGGTGATACAGCATTATTGGCTCCTATTGTCATCTTTTAGCAATTTTTCAGCCAACTGTTTTGGCAAGCCTGCTTTTACAAGGTTTGTGATTTCCTTGCTTGTGGCGCGTTTGCTTTCCGTTTTTTGCATTATTTTTGCCATCGTTTCTTTGGCTTCCCACGGAAAAACTATCCAGTGGCTTGTTTCTTTTTCAAAATAATCTGGCTTGGTTATGGTCCCGGGTTTGCAGTATATAGTAGCTATTCTGATTTCCTTTGCGCCCTGTTCTTGCAAATGTTTTTTCGCAAGCTGCAAGCTCCTGCCACCGTCAGAAACATCATCTACCAACAGGACTTTTTTGTCCGGCAGTTGAGTATGGAGGCATTGCTTTAAAACTGGCTCTTTGCTTTTCTGGGCGATGCCAACGTAATATTCTATTGTGATTATTGCGAAATCCCTGGTTTCTAGTAGGTCTGCCAAGATACGTGATGGAACTAACCCGCCTCGTGCGATGCCAACGATAATATCGGGTTTGTAGCCGTCGCTTTGGATTTTTTGGGCTTGGGCAAGCAGCATGTCGTATATTTGGTTCCATGTTGGGACTTCATATTGGGTGTTGGCAGCCACTTTTTTGCCTCTTTTAGATTGGTGATTTATCAGGCTTATTAGTTAAGTTTAGGTTTGTTAAGTCTTTTGTTTTCGGCAACGTAACAACGGCTTTAAGGTGGGTTGTCAGAAAACACTCTTAATTTTATTTGACCCCGGTCATTTAATTTTTAAAAATTGTATAGCTTTATTGATTTTAAACCCATTTTTAAGGCATATTGCTTATTTTTCTAATCCTTTTATTGCATGCGCGGTAATTATTTATAAAGGAGTTGTTGATAATTGATTTCGGGAGATAGGCGTCTGCAGATATGTTTCGTGATTCGTAATATAGTTTAAAAGCTTAAGACGCAATTTTGGTTAACAACAAATGAAAGGTGTTTAAAAATGGCAAAGAATAACGACGAGAAGATTAAGCATGTGCTAACTGACCCAAAGTTATCCGCTATTAAAGCGATGCTTGAGAAGGATCACGCTATTGACTGCCTGCTGCTGCTTCATGCTGGACGCGGCAAATGGAAGGAGGCAAAGGATTTTATGCGCAAAAATAAACTTACACTAAGCGATGGCACTTTCAGGGCTAGGATGATCGAGATTGAATCTTTAGGTTTAGCTAAAAGCGAACGCATCGATCCGCTCAAGAAATACTACCTCAAAACCGAAGCCGGCGAAAAAATAGCAAAGCTTCTTCTCGAGCTCTTCGACGAGCTTGAAGCTTAAAAACTCCGTTTCCAACAGTTTTTTTATCTTTAGCTTCTTTATTTTTTAATTTGTATTTGATTTGGACAAGTTCTTGCCTTATTTGTTGAATTGCGTCAGGGTTACGTCTTTGTTGTATTTGTGTTGGACTGATTTATAATATTGTATATTAAGTCATAATATTTATTAAGACAAACAGGAATACATTCAGCAAACCAAAATGGAGAGAAAAAAAATAAATGAACTTTAGAAAATTTAAGAAAAACGCCAAAGCCCTAAGCCCCGTAATCGCAACAATCATACTCATAGCCGTCACAGTCGCAGTCAGTGTCGTCGTAGCCGCATGGATGGGAGGATTAACCCTTGGATTCATGGGAAACGCAGAATCAGCATCAATAACAAACGTGAGTTTTACAAGTAATACTACAGTAACCGTTACTGTCCAAAATACTGGAACAAACACTGTAACGATACAAAGCGCAACGATAGATGGAAACGCTGCTACCTTGACACCAGTTACTAGTGCTAATATCCTTAAAGGTGCTACTGGATCCTTTACTGTTACTGCCGCCAGCGGCACTTTCGCTAGTGGTGCTCAATACGCATTCAACTTACTAACTGCTAAAGGGCATACGCTCACCTACACTGCAACATACAGCGTCAGTCCATCACTTTAAGCCCATAATCTTTAGACTTTGAAATTCGGGGGTAAGGCGAAAAACGAACCACCAATCTTCCCTTTCTCTTATTTCCTCTTTTGGAGGTACAAAATCATGGTTGTCCAATTAAAAGAATATACGTCAGCACAGGCAATAGCTGACGACCTAGACAAGGATTTATCCGAAACCAAAAGCTTACTGGGCGAATATCTGCGTCGTTTAGACGAAATCCGCACTTTAGCGGAAAAATCAAAAAAAGTTCGCGAAGTTATAATGAAGCTTGCAGGGAAAAAAACCAGCACAGCAGACAGCCTGGGCGAAATAACAGTGGGTACACTAAACATCATCTTAGACGCTAATGCGTTCCACGAGTTAACAGCCATAGAAGCCGTCGTGCGGAACCATCAAGAACGGCTGTTGGTCTTACAGAAAGTGCGCGACGCATTAAAATGGCTAGACCAACTTGGCGACACCGAAGGCCTCAAGTATCTAGTGCTGGAAGACGAAGGCATCCCACAACGCATCCTATTCAAAATATCCTAAACCGCCGAGTTGGCAGGACCAAAAAGTGACCGAAACCTATTCAACCACACTGCAAACAATCATAAATGAATTCAAAAACATAACCCCAGAAATAACCAACACCTTCATATTCAAAAAGAACGGCGAAATCATAGCCAGCACCGAAACCACCACTGAAGACCAAAACAAAAAACTGATCGCCACCTTCAACGACATAGTTGACCAAGCTGAAAACATCGGCGACATAGAAACCTTAACCATCCAAGGCGCAGATAGCCAATTAAGCATTACATCGATGAACAATCGTTACTTAGTAAATGTTTCTTCACGTGCGGCAGACGAAAAAATGGTTAAAATGTTAACCAGCGTTATTGTTCCAACTGTTGTGAAGCTTGTAGATCAAATTTCTGAACTATCAGGCAGCGAGTTACCCCAAGTCAAAAAGCCTGAAGTTAAACCGGTTGAAGAAATAGTTCTGCCAGATGAGCAAACAACGCAAAGTGAATCAATCCTCGACATGTCGGCATCGTTCAGTTCTGAACCGATGCTTCCGGAACCGCCCGTGAACCAGTTCATGATAGAAAAGATCGGGGGTTTACTAGTTCGCTGTGATATTGTGCGGGTAGATAGCGAAGTGATCGCAAAATGGCACGATATCTATGGTGACAAGGAAATCACGCAGGTACATATCGAAACCTTAGAGGGCAAATCAATCATATGCGGATTCAAACCCATAAAAGAAACAAGCCATAACGCCAAAGGCATAATACAATTTCCAGAAAAAGTACTTCAAGCCCTGCAAACTAGCAAAGGTAAACTCGTAATAGTTAAACCAGTAATCACAAGTCAAGGAGAAAAAATTGTTGCAGCAAAAAACAAGCGCCAACGCCGCTGGAACCGCATTAACTAACCAAGTTAGCGTAACAACCATTGATGGTGAAAGCTCTGCTTTCGCGAGTCTAAGCGCAAGCCTTGCTGAAATACGTAAACTTAAAGGTGTCATAGGCTACATTCTTAGAAGCAACACCTCAGCCATACTAGACTTTACCGGACCCGACGAAATTACTGAAAATGCTATTCTATCGTCTCAAATCCATGATTCTTGCCAGGAAATCGGAAAACAATTCAATCTTGGCGAAATGGAAAGCGTGCTTGTTGAAGGCGAAAACGTTAAAGTGCTTTGTATGAGCATTGGCGAAAACAATATAAGCGTATTCATGGAAAAAAGCGCCACTCACTCATGGATAATTAAAAGAATTTTAATGTAAAAAATAAGCTTAAGCTTGGATAGTTTTCAAGCTACCCGTTCTCTACTAGCCCCTCACTCGGACTAGTGAAGATATAAAAATTACCATGTTGTTAATGTTTTAACAAAGCTGCAATGACTTCTGGCGAAACTTAATAAAAAAATGTTGTAAGAAACGAAGATTCTCGATTAAGATCACCTTCATAACGCGCAGCTAAAAACGGTTTCTCATAGAGAAAGGAGAAAAACCATTTTTGCAGAGTATACAAACCCTTCCAAGTTTGTTTCTAATCTTTATGGGCTCCATGGATTGCTTAACCACGGTTATAGGAACCATATACTATGGCACACGGGAACTCAACCCCGTAATAGCAGGCTTAGTCAACTCAAACCTTCCAGCTTTTGTAATCTTAAAATTAACAGTAACCGTTTCCGTGGGCTTGATTTTTATTTTAGCACAAAAAACAATCATGAAATCTCCAGACAAAAACTCGGCATCGTTCAAAATTGCGCTTCAAATACTGAGAATTACCTATTTTAGCATAATATTATTCCTTGCTGTAGCCGTGACAAACAACCTATTGGTCCTACTCAACAGTCTACTGTAAAAATTTTTTCGCTTGAACAGATTTAGTTGGAAAGCGCTTTAAGGAAAGTTCGCATAGCACTAAACTGTGACCGTCTTGCCTAGAGAATTCATCTTGTTCTCACGTTTGGGAAAAACCAACTCAGCATTCAGCAACCTGCATGACGCAGGAAGATTAGACATTGTCTACGAATGCGTAGTTACCAGCCTTTTCCTTTCACATGGCATACGCAGAGACGTAACTTTTCATGCCATGTTGAACGGTCCGCCAAATCCGCCCTTACACATACAAATCGACGGCAGCAGCCTCTATGACGTGCGAACAGACGTGGATACATGGCAGCAAATTCTAAGAAAAGTAATCGCAGGCAAGTCCCACCCTGGCATCAGCGTTGACAAGACAAGTTTTGAAGCATTACTTAAAAAACAAGCCCAAAGCCACAGCGTGTATGTTTTGGAAGAAGGCGGAAAAAACATAGCTGAAACAGAACTTGCTGAGAACGCTATCTTTGTGCTCGGTGACCATGTCGGTTTGCCTAAAAAAGCAGAAGTGTTCGCTCTCAGGTACGGCGAAAAAATCAGTTTAGGCAAACAGCCCTACTTAGCGGCTTCATGCATAACAATAATCAATTACTTGCTGGACTGCCAAGCTAAATCTTACTCTTAAAGTGCTCCCAGCCGCGAGCTTCAATAACATGTTTCTTTCCATCAACGTCCAAAAGCATCTGCGTATCCTTTGTGACTTTTCCAATAGGCAAAATGCATCCGCCGACCGCTTCAACCGCGGCTTCGGCATCAATCCACCCTTTAGACTTAATTGTTACCACAAGCTCGTATTCTTCCCCGCCATAAAGCGCCAGCTCCAAAGGGTCAAGATGATTAAACTCGGCAAATCGTCTAACTTCATCAGCAACAGGAACACTGTTAACTAGGAAGCCGACGCCACTCATTTTCCCAATCTCATGCAGACTCCAAGCTAAACCGTCACTGGAATCAATGGAAGCCGACACTGCGCCTGAGCGGCTGAGTGCTAAGCCTTCCTTTAGCCTAGCTTTAGGCATGCAAACTGCACCCGACAACACGTCACGCAGGTCCGCTGAAGCTGAATAGTTATCCAAAAGCAAACGTAAGCCAGCAACGGATTTGCCGAAGAAACCTGTAACAGCCAAGATATCGCCTGGCTTAGCTCCATTACGCAGCATTAGTGCTGCTTTTTCGGCTGTGCCGTAAAGCGAAACTGAAATGATAAAGTCTGAGGCTTCACCTGTGTCGCCTCCAATAACGTAAACGCCGTATTCTCGTGCTCCCGCATTGAGTCCACGGGCAATTTCTTCGATGTCTTTTCGCATAAGACCTCGGGGTAACCCGAGCGACACAAGAGCTGCCGTGGGCTGGACGCCTTTAGAAGCAAAATCGCTTACGTTCATAACTAATGCTTTGCGCGCGGCTTGCCACAGGCTCATGTTTGGAGGTACGTCGGTTTTGCCTACAAGCATATCTGTTTTCAACACGGCGACTTGTTTTTCGTCCAAGTTGACAGCGGCAACGTCGTCTCCGAAAGGCACGGGTGAATTAGGCATAACTTCAAGGTGGTGGGCGATGATTTCGATTATTTTTCGTTCACCTATGTCTGTGCTTGTTTTGTTCGGATAGCCGCCAGTTTTATCGTTACCCATACAGTCATCTCTCCGCTAAAACTACAGGTTAAAACATTAGGTTGCTTAAGCCTTTTAAAACTGACGCTTATGTAAGCGTTTAGCTTGGCTTCTAGCCTTTGATTTATGTGTGAAAGACAACTTTATGAGTGTATGCTGGAGGGGGTGTGTTGCTTTTTACTTAGCAGGGTTGGTTGTAAATAGTATGGAGGGGGAGTGGATGCTTGCGCTGCAATGAGGCAAATCAGAAAGGGAAGGGCTAAATTTTTGATGCTTAACCTGCGCGGTCTTACTAACATTTAAAAACTTGGGTTTCACTGATTAGCAAATGGATGCCCCGATGGCTCAGCCTGGTAGAGCGGCTGCCTCGTAAGCAGCAGGCCGCGGGATCAAAGCCCGCTCGAGGCTCCAGTTACTTTTATATTTGGGATTTCTGGCAAAACATCTTGGTTATGGAATTATGCTTTTTCTGAATGTATTTTGCCGACGTAAAATGAGTCTTGTCTCTCGTGTACCCATAAGGTGATGTTTGTGAATTTGCCGTTTTTTCTTCTTTTAAAGGTGATTTGGAATCTGTTGTCGTCTGTGTACTTGCGCTCACTTGTTGGGCAGTTTAGGATTATGCCGATTATGACTTCTTCGGAGGCGAATCGGTGTCTTTGTAGCCATCTGTAGGCTGCGGGGCTAATTAGCACTGCCTTGGTCATAGTTGGAGCCTATGGGTTTTTATTGTTAATTTGATAATCGTTTGGAAGCTTCTAAACGCTTATTAGGAACTTTGCGCATTTATCCCAAAGAGAAAGTGACCAAATTGAACAGACTCTCAGGAGCACCCCTCGTAATGCATAAGAAGGGGCAATCAACCGACGCCGCAGTCCTGGAACAAATTATAAAAAAGCCAGGCATCACAATTTCAGAAATTGCCCAGAACCTTGCATGTACAAACGGAAAAGTAGATGGAAGCGTTAACCGCTTAACAGCAGAAGGCAAAGCCGCAATAAAACATAATTTGAAGAAGGGCATGCTAATCAAAACAGTTTATCCAACAGACTTTGAGAAACGACCGGCAAATCAAATTGAGATACCGCGAGAGATGGCAAACTTAGACCTCTGGAGAGAAAAAGCGTTTGTCTACGCCTTATCTAGGTCAACCATCGGGATTGCTTACCAAGAAACAGAGGAGTGGAATGGGAAGGCATTTTCGAGAGAGACTGTGCCCATCAGGAAAAGCAGTGAAAGCATCGTTTTGAAGATTCCTGAACGACTTGCAGATTTCTATCAGCTTTCAAATTCGGAAATCAGCCTATCGGCTATTGGAGGTCTGATTTTTGTCACCGTCGAATCTATCTTACCAGTTAAAGTTTCAGCCAACTATTCTGAAGAAAAATACGCAGTAGCCCCGAGTTAAAGTATATACCTTTTTTCCTCTTATAGAAGGGCAATTAAACGAAAGCCGCTCGAGGCTTTGGTTACTTTTCAGATGGTTATCTCTACCAGCTGAGTAAGCAGCATGTTTTAGGCTATAAAAGTGCGTGAACGTGCTGGTATTCGTTTAGTCTATGAACATTTAGCGAAATTTGCCTTTGTTTGCTTTTTGTTGTAGTTGTGTTGTGCGGTTATGCAGCACATGATTTCGTGCGGAAAGGTTTATTAAATATTGCTACACTCGATGTATAACAAACGCGGGAGGCGATTGACATGCAGCTTTTCCACGGACATAACGAAGAAAAACTCAAATGCCCCTACAAGGGATGCGAAAAACTATTCGATAAACCAACCGTCATTACAGACACATCCGTAATCCCCAGACAAACCCATTACGCCTGCCCCTTCTGCATGTCAAAACTTGAAATAGCCACCCAAAACGAAAAAATAATCAGCGTCAAACCAACCGAATACCCCACCGTCTTCGATTCACCAGCCAAATGCGTACACTTCAGCGGACTCCTACACGCACCAGGAGAAACCATGCTAACACAAGAAGAATGCCTAATCTGCCCCAAAGTCCTCCAATGCGACAAACGCAAAAAATAGACGCGCTTGCTCTTTTCGGTTTTTTTGGTTTCTGTCGGCTAGCTTGGTCTAGTTAAAGATTTATGTTCATTGGGCCTGATGAAGATTGTCTCTTTGTGACTTCTAGGTGTTCTATCACAATCACCGCTCCAATAACTACTCGGTGGTCAACATCTCCAGTTATTGAGACTCCAAGTTGGTCTCTTACAGATACCCATTTCTTGTGAACAGAAGCAACTTTGTTTTCATCTAAAAAGCCTTTGCAACCGCTAAAAAAACCTTGCCAAAAATTGGTTTGTATATACCCCTGCTGTGATTAAAAAAGCATAGAAGCATGAAAAACAAAAGGCTGAGTGGTTGATTATAGCAAGTCTCTAACCTATTTGGGAGTTATTGCTTGTAAAGTTGACATAAACCTTTGCATAAGTTTAATAACACAATTCTGTGATAAAGTCGTTGGGAAGCAATGTGGATATAGAAGAGTTAATAATTACAATATTAAGCAGTTGCCCTGAGGGTGTTGATGGAAGAACAGCTATCCAAAAGCTCGGGTACTTATCATCCGTTAAGTTAAACATGGATGCAGGCTATGAAGCCGATTTATACGGTCCATTTAGTCCCATTGTTGCGTCCAACCTTCAAACTCTGGTTGAATTTGACTTTGTGGTAGAAAAAGCAAGGCAAACCGTAAGAAACAGAACAATGTACAATTATTACCTAACGGCAGACGGGCACCAGTTTGCTGAAGTCATCAATAAAAAATTCCCAACCGAACATAGGATAATCTCCAAAGTGGTAAATGCATGCAGTAGAATTGTAAATTGTAACTATCGTTCACTTTCTTGGGCATCAAAAGTCCATTTTATCCTGAAGAAAACTGAAAAACCGATGAATTATACAGAGGCGATGAATGCAGGAAAATTATTTGGTTGGAAACTTAACCAGAGTGAGGTTGAAGCAGGCGTCAAACTGCTACAAGCACTTCACTTGATCCTCGTGGATACTGAAAAGTGAGATCAGGGTTAAATGTGTCATCTATTAGTGAACCTAAGATAATAAGATGCCCGCTTTATGGTTTTGTTGATGTAAATCAAACAGAAAATGCAGTGCTAAATACTACGGCTATGCAACGCCTATCAAGAATTAAACAACTGGCACATACCTATATCGTTTATCCAAGCGCAGTTCATACAAGGCTTGAACATTCACTAGGAACTCTTTACCTAAGTGATAGAATTTGCACGCAATTAAGATTGCCAAGTAAACAGAAGAAGGGTATAAGGGTCGCGGCTCTACTGCATGATGTAGGCCAAGGACCTTTTTCCCATATCTGGGAAGAGCCAATGAGATGGATAAACGGTGAAGATTTTTCGCATGAGAATATAACGAAACTTATAGTGGAGCATGACCCGCAAGTTAAAAATGCTGTAAAAGGCTTAAAGAATGAAGTTCTGGATGCATTAAACGGTGAATCGATAGGGTCAGATATTATCTCCAGCAGTCTTGATGTTGACAAGCTTGATTATCTGCGTAGAGATTCGTATCATACTGGAGTTACCTATGGCATTTTTGATATTGAGCGTGTAATTAGAATGATATGCAAGTTATCGGAATCCGGACGGGACTACTTAGCAATAAGAGAAAAAGGCAAGGATGCCTTAGAAAGTTATCGCCTGGCTAGATATGCAATGCATATACAAGTCTATGAACATCATACTCGACTTATTGCTGATGACATGTTCATAAAATCGATAAATCTAGCATTAGAAGAGGGAGTTCTTACTAAGGAAGAACTTGATTTTAAAGCCAGCCCTGAGGATTTCATTGAAAACTATTTAAAACTAGACGATTTTTCAATTCAACATAAAATCCTCTTAAATTCAAACGGCTTAGCAAAGAACTTAGTCAATGACATCAGAAACCGAAACCTGTTGAAAAGAGCATTGGTAGTTCCTTTAACTAAAGATGGCGTTGACAACCCAATTATAAGAAAGAAGATTGGAGAAATGACTAGACAGCAGACATATGATGCGGAGAATAAAATAGCAGATGAGTTAGGAATCAATTCTGCATATGTTACAGTTCATGTTCAAAGTATTAAAATAAAACTCTACGAACGGTTTGAACAAACGTTTGGAAGCAAAGAAAAGCCTATTTACGTAAAAAGGAAGAACGGTTCATTCTTTTCATTTGATGAAGAGTCTCCAATATTTGCCTCCCTTATACCAGTCAGAACGCTTTATGTTTTCTGCCCAGAAAAATATGTTTCAAAAGCTAGACAAGCTTCGGAAGGAATATTCAAAGTTAAAAGCTTCGTGTAATTACTACCACACCACCACATGCCAAAAACCAGACAAAGTCGCAACTTAAAAAAATCAGAAAAAAGCAAAAAACAAACCGCTTGTTCTTTTCGGTTTTTTGGTTTCTGTCGGCTAGCTTGGTCTAGTTAAAGATTTATGTTCATTGGGCCTGATGAAGATTGTCTCTTTGTGACTTCTACGTGTTCTATCACAATAACCGCTCCAATAACTGCTCGGTGGTCAACGTCTCCTGTTATTGATACTCCAAGTTGGTCTCTTACAGATACCCATTTCTTGTGAACAGAAGCAACTGGAACCCCAGCGATCTCCATCTGGTACTCGTGCTCTGAAGTTTCCGTAGATTCGCATGAACTCTTCGCCGTTTTTTTCCACCCAGAATTCTTGCCCAACCAGCTTGGCTATCTTCTTCTTTATTGTTCCCAGCGCCTCATCGGCTGAGCCGTTAAAAGTAAACTCACTGTGCAGCGAGAACACTTTCCCCTGCAGATGCATAAGCTCCAAGCCATGGTTATCTTTGATGTCAAACTTGGGCGGAACCTGAACGAGGCTGCCATCAGCTTCGCCCAGCTTGTTGCCCTGCAAGTCTTCGAAGTCATAGTGCTCATGGGCTGAGAGGATTTTCTTTTTCACGATAAAGTCGTTGGCTTCAAGCAGGCTCATACGGGTCACTGGCTTAGAAGTGTTTGGCTGTGTTAAAAAGCCTTTGTAACCTATCGCGCCACAATATTTAAAAGTGTTACTTTACAAAAAGTCATACGGATGACTTAGTTGGAAAATGAAATTGTCGTAAAGAAAAAAGGTCAGACCACCATTCCAGTTAGAATTCGTAAAAAATTCAAGATAGAGGAAGGTACACGCCTTGAAGTGATAGAAACAAAAGACAGCATCATACTAAAGCCTAAAAAGTCATTCTGGGATATGGCAGGGGCATATTCTCAATACGGAACACCTGAAGAAGTAAAAAAAGAACTTGACAAACTCAGGCAAGAAGATGAATAAAGCAGTCTTTGATACCCGTTTTTTTGCAGACTATTACTATTCCAAAAACGAACAGCTGCTTAACAAAATGAGAGCGGAAAAGCTGAGGAAAAACCGATACATTTCCGCGGTGGTTATTCATGAGGTCTACAATCTCGCCATATCACGCGAAGGCCGAGAAACCGCAAAAACGCAGGTTGCCAATATACTGGAAGAATTTAAAGTAGTTCCAGTTGACGAACAAATAGCGCAGGTTTCTGCAGAACTAAAACATAAATACCAATTGCCAATGGGTGACAGCATGATTGCCGCCACAGCACTTGTACTTAAGGCAGTCTGCATCACAGACGACCCTCACTTTAAGCAAATCAAAGAAATCCAAACGGCATGGATCTGAAAAAATAGTATAATTTGAAATTGTATAATTAGAAATATACAGTGAGTGGGCATGAGAAAAAACAGGGTAATCGTGGTAAAGAAGGGTCACGTTACTATTCCCCTTTGGATACGCAAAAAGTACAAGATAGAAGACGGCAAAGCTTTTGTTATTATCGAGAAGAAACAGGGATTGCTACTTAAGCCTCTAAACTCGTTTTGGGACTGGATAGGCACAGGTCCAGACAATATCACCGTTGAAGAAGTTAAGGCAGAGCTTGACAAGCTCAGACACCAAGACGAAGATGAATAAAGCCTGCGGTTAAGCTTCTATGAGGTTTTCAGGGTCTTTTAAATCAAACAAGAGCACGCCTTCTTCCGCCAAGCTCTTCTCCTTAAGGAACCACGCAAAAATAGCATACACCAACGATAAAATAGCGCAGCAGTGCGCCAATTTGTTAACTTGTGCTGTTTCGTTGACTTTTTGTTACTTTTGGGCTGATGGGTTATTTTTCTTTAAGCTTTGATGTTTGGTCTTTGAGGATTTGAACAAATTCTTGGAGGAAATCCACTATTGCGGCGGTTTGCTTTGCATCGTATTTTTTGAAGAGTTCGGTCATGGCAGTTCTGTAGGATTCCATTGTGTTTCCTATTTTTTCATGTATTTCTTTGTGGGTTATGAGTGGGTTTATGATTATGCTTCTGCGGTCTTTTGGGTTAGCTTGGCGTTCGACGTATCCGGCTTTTTCAAGGTGGTCAATGATTCCGGTTATGGCTCCTGTTGAGAGATTTACTTCTTCAGCAAGAACCTTGGCTGTCATTGAGCCTTTCCTTATTATTAATTCTAAACATCGGTAGTCTGTGGCATTGAGTCCAAGTTTAGATGCTACTGCCTCTTGAAACAATACTACTGATGTACTGAATTCTCGTCCAAAGAGAACTCCGGACGGTAAATCTTCCTCGATAGCCATTTTTTTCCCTCTTTTAACTGGTTCTCTGCTATTTGAGCAAATAAGTTTATAATAAACATATCTTACTTACTAAGTAATTTACTCACTAAGGTAAATCACATGGGCAACAACAATAACTCCGGCAAAATTCATCCCCTAATGCGCATCCCTGTTCCATGGGTATTCTTGATTCCATACCTAGTCGGAGTTGGAATCCAGTTCATAGTTCCCCTGACCATCAGTTCAGTTGTCTTACTTACAATCACTCAAGTTCTCAGTATTCTGTTATTAGTGGTCGGTGTGACTCTTGCAGCGTGGGCACAATGGCTCTTCCGTAAAGAGCACACCACCACAGACCCCAACCAAACTTCGACAAGGCTAATAACTTGGGGACCTTATCGATTCAGCCGTAACCCTATGTACATAGGTCTGTTCCTGATTTTTATTGGCATATCAGGGATTTTTACGTTAGTTTGGTCTCTTATTCTACTACTTTTTGTAGTGTACTATCTCAATTGGATTGTCATTCCAGTTGAAGAGAAACAATTGCGAAAAAACTTCGGAGAAGCCTATGAGCAGTATTGCGAGAGAGTACGCCGCTGGATATAATGAGCCAATCTATTAGGTGTAATACTTTCTAAAGAAAAGAGAGACTTTACACAATTATGTAAGAGCAAGATTTGCTGCTACAGTATACTCATTCATGCATTTTTTACTTGTCCCAAAGCAATGGTTGAAATTCTGAAAAGTAAGTGTTAACCTGCTATTTTGCCGAGGACTTGCCAACGGAAAAAGAGTTTTGTGGTGTAGTCAAGTCGACAGATGTGACCTCCTTACTTAGTCAACGTCTTTGCTTTGCAGCGAGCCAAACCGTTATCCTTTCTACATATGAAGACCCAAAAAAAAGAGGGATGTGTCAGGTGAACAGTATAAATGATCCTCTGGGACCAACTGTATAATTCAAATTTGTATAATTACAAATATACAAATAACCTGCGCAACCAAACCAAACAAACCATCACCTCAAAAACCACACAAAGTCGCAACTTTCCAAAACCGAAAAGTC
>JBEKKX010000012.1:0-64989 GCA_050010515.1 Bathyarchaeia archaeon | reverse complement strand
AACCCTGCAGCCTCTTCTTTATAATCCACGCTTTCAGCTGATCTAAATCTCTATCCAAGCCCTTTCCACTCTTACGGTAGTATTAAGACGCGAGAGTGTAAGGCATTTTCTAGATAGAACACGCTAGTTTGCTGGTAGAAAGCTTTAACTATAGATAATTTCTGTTCGTTCTAATGCATATTAAGGAGAAAAATTTGGAATGCCTACTTGTCCACATTGCGGTGCAACGGTTCCCGAGGGTGCAGTTTACTGTAGCAACTGTGGAGCCGCGATAAGCTCCCCAGCAACGTCGATATCTACCTCTCAACCACAAGTGACTTCACAAGGGTCACCTACTTGGCCAAACGCATCCAGTAGCGGCGACATGTCTGCGCGATTGGAAAAAGCGATGAGGCGAGCTGAACTGCTAGGTTATGCGGCAGCGGGTCTCGGAGTAGCTATCCTTTTTGTTCTAATAGTGATCTCTCTATTGTAAACATGGAGGAAAACGAAGAAAATAGCTTAAAGGGGTGGTAAAGAAATGGATAGCACTCTTGAACAAACGGTTAAAAGAATAGAGCGATTAAATAAAATCCTTACTGTAGCAGTTATCGTCGAGATTCTGGTTCTGTTACTGTTTCTGTAGATTCAAAGCTTTCATTGTTTTCATTTGCTTGCTTGTTAATTAATAAATAAAAAAGCGTTTCAAAAAGCTATACTGCAAGCTGGCTTTTTGGCTTGAAATTATAAATTATTCAAAGTTTTTAATTCTTCGCTGTTTTGGATTCTCAAAAATGATTTCTCGACTAAGACTCTCTTTTACTTCGACCATTCAGGAGTTAGAAACTTCGATATTAGGAAGTTTTCATAAAGATAAGTCTTAAATTTGCATTACGTAGAATAGAATCGAGATGAAATGAACAAAGCAATACTCACTGGTACAGGAATATTGCTGTTTTTAATAGGTTTGATTATGGCGTATCTTGCTGGAAGGGAATTAACAACAAATATTACTGTAACAAATATGTTTTCACATGCCTATAACTATTTAATAGAAGCTGTTATCGCAATCGCTTTCATGGTTGTTGGTGGAATCTTCGTTTTCTTCGGAGTCAAAAAGTCTTAAATCTGCATAGCGTAGAATTGAAGAACTGAGGGGAAAAGTTATGGAAGATAGCTTACGCACAAAACTTATTGCGGTTTGTTCTTGTGTCTTGTTTTTGGTGGTAGGATTCATATTCTTATGGTATAGTTCAAATATTAGGATGTTTTTTGTGCTGGTCATATTCGCATTTTTGGCGCTTGCTCTTGCTTTGAGAATTGGTAGGCAACAACACAACCGTTGAAGCTTTTGACTTTTGAGAAATTATGTAAGCTTCTTTCTATTCTGTAAAATACCCTGATATACTCAGCAAAAGATTTATTTTGATAAGCCATGATTAAAGAAGGGAGTAAAGATTTACCGTTGAGAACAAATAACCTTAGTAACATAAATAAATTTCAGTATCAAAACTATTGTCATGCCAAAATGTTTCAGTGCCTTTGTTTGTCAGAGTGCTTAACAGATGCCATACAATGAACTGAGAAAAGATTACTTACTAAACCGCTGGGTCGTAATCGCGACAGAACGAAGCCGAAGACCCACCGACTTTGCCAAACAAAAAACTGAAACAGCCCAAAGCGCGGTTTGTCCAATGTGCGTTGGCAACGAAAACATGACGCCGCCAGCCTTAATGTTATACTTGAAAGAGAATGGCGAAATAAAAAAGGCTAAGGACCCGCTGGTTGGCGAACGCCCGAAAAACTGGCTTGTCCGCTGCATCCCAAACCTTTACCCAGCGTTCAGTCCACCCAAACAACCCCAAGATGAAGCCGAAATCTTAATGAACGAATGTTTTAGCTATGCGATTGGGCATCATGAGGTTTTAATTGAGTCTCCAAATCATGATGAGGACCCAGCTGACGCTCAACTGCCCCAGTTGGAACGGGTTATCCATGCGTATATTGATAGGCTCAGAGAGTTAAGCGCAAAGCCATACGTCAAATATGTCTCAATTTTTAGGAACTATGGGCAGCTAGCAGGTGCGTCGCTTTCTCATGCGCATAGTCAAGTAATCGCGACACCCGTCATTCCTGTAATAATCCAAGAAGAGCTGGATGCAAGTAAAGTATTCTACGGCAAACAGGGCAAGTGTGTTTTCTGCGACATGATCGAGCAAGAATCAAAAAGTCCAAGGCTTGTTTACGAAGATTCAGATTTTATTGTTTTTGCTCCTTACGCAAGCATTAACCCGATGGAGTTCTGGATTATGCCTAGAAAACATGCCGCCAACATCCTTGACTTGGATGATGCTGAAGTGTCAGCGTTTGCTAAAACCCTCAAAGCAAGTCTCAAAGGCTTAAAGGATTTAGTGAATGACCCACCGTACAATTACGGTTTCCACTTAGCCCTAAACAAAGAAGCACAAGACTATTACCATTGGCACTTGGAAGTTTACCCCAAACTGTCAATTTGGGCAGGCTTCGAGATAAGCACAGGAACATACATAAACACAATCACGCCAGAAACCGCCGCTGAAAGCCTCAGAAAAGCAATAAAACCCTAAGTTTTCATAAATTCCTTCCAGAACTGCAGTTATTTCCCGTGTTTAGTAGGTTTAACAAGCATTTAAGTGAAGGATTGCTTTGTCAAGGTTTCCTAACTTAACTCAACACTATATTTCTCTGGCAACCTTTTTATCGCCACCCTTTTCTTAGGTAAAGTTGGATAAGTATGAGTAAAGGGTTAGCCTTAGTGCTTGTCCCTGTTCTTTTTCTCGGCTGTTCTTCTTGCGGAACACTCTGTTCTCTGAGGAGAGCTATAAGCATGCGCATAGCAAGTATTGTGTGGGCAGCGGTGTATGTTAGCCACTGTTAGAAGAACAAGCTTAGCAATCATCATTTTTGCATTGTCACTATTAGCGGCAGCTGGAATACCACCTTTGCATTCTGCTACTGAGGATTCATGGGTGCCAAATGCACCAATGCATCGAGGGCAAATCACATGAAAAAAACCGTCGTTCTTGCGTTAATTCTCGTATGCCTGATGGCTTTAGGAGTGGTTTGCATTCGACCCGTTAAAGCTCAGTATCAAGGCGATATTACCATCAATGTTGACGGCAGCGTAAGTCCTTCAACAGCACCCATTCAACACACTGGCAATATCTACGTGTTGACAAGCAACGTTAATGGCAGCATATCGGTATCGAGAAATAATGCTGTATTTGATGGGCAAGGCTACACTTTAGTTGGTGAACTCTTTTTGAATGGCGTATCAAATGTGACAGTAGAAAACTTTAACATTGCTGGCAGTGGAGGATTGCAGGATGAACAAGTTGGTATTTCGTTAACCCGCACTTCAGACGTTGTAGTTGACAATAACACAATAACTGGAATGGGATCGCTTCTTGCAATGAATGCTCAGGGGCTGTATGCTGGAGTATATGTCGACGATGGGAGTTCAAACGTTATCTCTGGAAACAACTTGGTAAACAACATAGACGCTATTTATTTCTATAATACCAAAAACAACTTCGTTGTTGGAAACAGTTTAACGGACATGTCGAATCCTTGGGGCATAAATGGTCCCGGCGTGTTTTTTGATAACGCTTCGAATAACACGGTTTACCACAACAACTTTTACAATCCTATTGGAGAACAGGCTAGCGGTTCCAATTCAATTAATATTTGGGACGATGGCTATCCGGGCGGCGGAAACTACTGGAGCGACTACCAGACAAAGTACCCTAACGCCGTTGAGATAGACAATTCAGGAATAGGCAATACACCGTATGTTATAGATTCACAGAACAAGGATCGATATCCGCTTATGGAACCCTTCACCGCCGCCACTTATTTGCTACAGACTACTCCACCGAGAATATCTGTTTTGTCGCCGTTAAACCAGACGTACAATGATTCCAGTGTTTCACTAATTTTCTCTGTTGATAAAACGGTTAATTGGGCGGGCTATAGTTTGGATGGGAAACAGAACGTAACCATAAGAGGCAACACTACCCTAAATAGTAATACTGTAACTAATGTCACCATTGCTAACATGACAAGTGGCTTGCATAGTTTAACAGTTTACGCTAATGACACATTCGGAAACGTTGGTGCTTCAAAAAACATTACTTTCCGAGTGGAATTGCCAGAGCTTTCAAAGCCTTTCCCGACTGTACCTGTTGCCGCTGCTTCGGGAACATCAGCAGTAGTTGTGGTGGGTGCTGGTTTGCTGGTCTACTTCAAGAAACACAAGCCCAAGACTCACCGCATAATTGAAGGGGAACTTACATGAAAAAAACCGTCGTTCTTGCCCTTATTCTCATATGCCTAATGGCTTTAGGTTTGGTTTATGTTCTACCCGTTAAGGCTCAATATCAAAACGAAACCGATATTACCATCAATGCTAACGGCAGCATAAATCCTTCAACAGCACCTATTCAGCAAAAGGGCAACATCTACACCTTGACAAGCGATACGGCTGGAAGCATCACGGTGTTCAGAAATAACACTATACTAGATGGAAATGGACATGCAACAGACGGAGTCATTGTAGGTGAAATTACAAACGTAACCATTACAAACTTTACAATTACAGGTGGCTTGACTGCCATTACTTTGACATATTCGTCAAAAACCACCATAGCAAATAACACAATAAGTCAAACAGCAAATAACTCCCCCCTCCCATTTAGTGGGACAAGCAGTGGAATCAATGTTATAGGCGGAAGTTCAAACATTATCACGGGTAATAACCTCTTCAACAACACCTTAGCCATATATCTCTTGGGAACAGTGCAGAACATCATTGTTCAGAACAACATTACTGGCAGTTCGTTTGCAGGAATAGATTTTGACTCGAGTTCAAATAACATCATCTACCATAACAACTTCGTTAATAACTCAATACAGGCTATAGACACTGGGTTATATGCTTTTTACCAAACAGTTCCCCTGAACACTTGGGATGATGGCTATCCTTTTGGCGGAAACTACTGGAGCGACTACAAGACGGTATACCCTAATGCCACCGAGATAGATAGTTCGAGAATAGGCGATGTGCCATATGTAGTATACGTAAATAATACGGACCAATTCCCACTTATGGAACCCTTCACCAGCGCCACTTATTTACTAGAGACTACTCCACCGAAAATATCGCTTCTAGCGCCACTAAACCAGACATACGATAAGCCTAGTGTTCCTTTAGTTTTCACGACAGATAAGGCCGTTACTTGGGTGGGTTATAGTCTAGATGGGAAACAAAACGTAACCATTACAGGCAACACCACCCTAACTAACATGACGAACGGTTTGCATAACCTTACAGTCTACGCAAATGACACCTTTGGAGACATAGGCGCTTCCCAAACCATCACTTTCACCATAGCCTTACCGATTCCAACCGCAACTGTCGCCGCTGTTTCAGGAGCATTAGCAGTGGTTGTGGTTGCTGGTTTGTTGGTTTACTTCAAAAAACATCGCCACTAAAACTGTTCCTTCAGAGCCTATTTGGAGCATATTTGAATATCTAACAATAAAGTCTATGTTAATTGTGCCAAAAAGTACATGAATAAAACACGTTTCTATGTTGAAAGCGCGCGTAATAGTTTCTATGCAGTGCTATGTTGAATCATATTTGGGGCATATTAGAAGCATCTAGTAGACCGAGTAGGTAGGCTGAGCACACACAAATACCCTAAGCCAAAAGCCAGCTAAGTAGACACAAATCTAGGTTTGATCAGCAACACGTCTTCTATGTAAGCTCGGAGGGGCTCGGCGACGCTCCATGCTTGCGAGATGCAGCCTCTCGGCGTGTTTGGTGAATCGCAATCGTATATTTCGCTTAATGTGCCTAATCCTGCTTGGTTGATTCCGCTGCTGAATAGGGGCAAAACAAGATTTTTCATTGCATACTCGCGTGATTCAGTGCTGTAGCCGTTTATTTTCAAATATGCTGTTATGAATGGCCCCAGCAGCCAAGGCCAAATGGTTCCGTTATGGTAAGAGGTGTCTCTGCTTAACCTATCGCCAAAGCATTTACCGACAAACTTTGGGTCATTTAACGCTAAAGTGCGCAAGCCATATGGTGTTACCAACTCACGATTCACCATGTTGACAACTTGCGCGCCCTTGTCTTTATCCAGCATGCTAAAATCCAATGAGACGGCGAAAATCTGGTTGGGGCGAAGTGATGCATCAGCGTCATTAGTGTCCAGAACGTCAAAGAGGCAACCTGCGTTGGTGTTCCAGAATTTTTCGTTAAAGCTAATGCTGGTTTTATCTGCCATCACAGCGTATTTTTCAGCTAAGGCTTTCTCGCCGAAGTTGTTTGCCAGCAACTGCATTATTCGCAGTGTATTGTACCATAAAGCTTGGATTTCCACGGCTTTTCCAACTCTTGGCGTAATCTCTTTGCCGCCTACTGCTGCATCCATCCACGTTAGCCTTGAACCGTGCATTAGTAAGCCGTCGTAATCTAAACGAATACCAAACAAAGTGCCCCGTTCATGATAATCAATTGTTGCTTGGAGATTTTTCCAAAGCCTTTCTTGAACAAACGCGGAGTCCCCAGTGTATTTTAGGTATTGAAGCACAGCGTTAACATACCAGAGTGTGGCGTCAACAGTGTTATAGGCTGGCTCACCCGACTTATCGCCTACAAAATTTGGAATAAGCCCATTTCGGCTGTATTGAATGTAATTTTGAAGTATTTCCTTTGCATCGCTAAATCTGCCAGTAACCAGCATAAGACCAGGCAATGAAATGAAGGTGTCTCTGCCCCATGGTTCAAACCAGTGGTACCCGGCAATGACGGCTTTCCTGCCAGCGGTATTCTTCACTATGAAGGAGTCTGCGGCTAAAAGAATCCAGTTTAACCAATCGCTTATTGGAACCTCAGGGTGTAAACCATAAAATTTTTCCAGCAGATTGCTTTGCTGTGTTAATTCTTGATTGAAAGAAGCATTAACTTCATCGATTGTGTCGCCGACAGAAGTCAGAGCTTCTCTTGCTGTTTGGCTTTCATGGTTTACGGCGAAGCTTACCGCAAACTCTTTTTCTTCTTTAGCTGGAACTTGAACTTCAAAATATCCGGGTTGGAAGCAATCGTCACTACTGGCTTCGCCTCTTGAGGCTTCCGTGCGATAGAATAAGCGTTCTATCCAGTTGATTTTCTCCTTGAACTCTCCGTCAGTTGAGCGGCACAAGATTGTGGCTTCTGGATTCTGGAAAGCTGTTTCTAACTCTTTGCCGATGCTTTTTTGAGTGAAGCCCAAAGGGTTTTTCAATCTATCTTTGACCTTGTGAAAATATCTGCACGTTAAAATCGGGTAGATTTTAAGTTTAGCCTCGAAATTGTTCTTGTTAGAAACCCTATAGATTACTGAGACAGCATTCTTGTTTTTAGGCATAAAAACCGTTTTATTAACCTCAATGCTGTTAAAACCGTAAATGTACGTGGGAAAAGGCGCTACTCTAAATGCCTTTAGGAACTTGTATCCCTGCGGGTAAATCACATCCTGAAACTCGTTAGCACCCAACCGGTAAACATCATTACCCACCAAAACATCCTCGTCAAGCTTTGAGACACACACTGTGCGGTCGCCGGGCGGATGCAACGCGGCAACCAATAATCCATGATACTTCCTTGTGTTAATGCCTAAAACAGTGCTTGATGCGTAACCGCCCAGCCCATTGGTTATGAGCCACTCCTTCCGCATAACCTCGCCAAAGCGGGAAAGCGTTTCTTGAGTGAAGACTATGGAGGGCATTTTCATTTTACGGCATCAGCTTTGCAATGTTCTTGTCGCGTGGAGCACAGAAATAATTGGCTACTGGGACACATTTTGTTCTGAACAAAAGCAGATGAGGCTTCGTTAACTTGTACTCAGTAAGGGTTTCAGCATACCCCATGCCTTTAGCAAAAACCAGCTCTGCAGCATCGTAAATTTTCAAGAATTCAGGTGAAACTTCCTTTTTCTGCAAGCCAACCGCGTCGGTTCCCGTGGTTAATATGTCGTCAGCAATTTTATCCATGCCTGAGAATAACGCATCATCTAAAGTGGCATCGTTAATTACTGGTCCACCCTTAACGACATATGTTACTTTTAAGCCCATGTTTTTTAACTGTTCAACGAGTAACATGTCAAAAACGATTTCTCCAGCGTTATCCGCTAAGAAGAGAACACTGTCTGCTTTCTTTGCCAACTCATATGCTTTGTCAATATCATCAATAACTAAATCTTTAGATGCTCCCCTAAAACAACCCGACAAATTGTTCAAGTTGAACCTGTGGCCTGGAATATCAAACTCCATAACATTCCCGACAATAGCACATAGACATGCCTTCTTGAACCTTTCCTGCTGATTATTACCCTCTTCCACAAGCTTTTTTGCACGCGGCAGCATTTTCAACGCTTTCTCGTTAGCCGCCTTCTTGGTTCGAAGATATGGGTCATTGTTGCCTGTTAACTGTTTAATTATGCGGTCTCTTTTGGTGCCTAAATCCGCCGCCACAGACGTTGGTTTGAATTCTCGATTTAACAGTTTAACAACTTCAGCGAGGCATCTGAAACGTAGGGCAGGGTTTGTTGTAGCTTGGTAGGTTTGCGTCGTTGCCCGTGCAAGCAGGCAAGATTCACATTCAGCTTCAACTTTCAAAGTTACTCACACAGTTATTGTTTTGTTGCGTCGGCAAATGCACGTAGGATACTATATGGGTCTTTCGCTTTTACTATGCCGCTTGCAACAAGCACGCCGTTTGTTCCCAGTTTTAAAGCTACTGAGACGTCTTCGCTTTGACTTATCCCTGCACCACATAGAATAGTTATATTTGGGTTAATTTGGTGAACAAGATTAACCGTATTAGTGACTACTTGGGGCTGCGCTTTTGAAACTGCGATTCCCGTGCCAATAAGCTCAGGTGGCTCTATGGAAACAATATCTGGCCGTAATGCAGCCGCGGCGGCACTTACAGTGGGATTATTAGCGCATACACAAGAAATTAGCCCTTTTTCACGAGCCAACGCGATAATTGCATCGATATCTGAGAGTTTCAGTTGCCTCTCCGAATGATTAATTAAAGTTCCAACCGCACCTGCTTCCTTAACGGACTCCGCAAGAACATGACCTGTACTGTTGCCAGGCTTAATGGGGTCAATGTGCTGAGCTAACACAGGAATCTCAACCGTGTCTGCAATCCTTGCAATGTCAGCAAACTGCGGCGCTACCGCAATAGATGCACCTGTTTCTTTGGTTACTTTTTCAGCGTTCTTTGCAAGTTCAACGGCTTTTTGCCCTGTTGCCTCTAAATAAGTTTTAAAATTTACGATAATTATGGGTGTTTTTAGTTTCAAGTGGTTTGCCTCGCTTAAAGGGTAACGTATTTTGTTAATATCGTTTGCCTTTCAAAAAATGCAGTAAGGTTATTTTAAGTTAAAAAAATGTTATGAGACAGATGCTTTAACTTGCAAGGCAGCCCTTTTAGCAGCATTAGCAGCATTTTCCATTAACATGCCTATAAGCTGTCCGTTTCTAACCATGACAGCTCGCTTCATGCCCTTTTCCTCCATAAGCTTCATGGCTGTAATCATGGATTCGTTTGCTTGAAGAATTATAAGCGGCGTATAGTTGAGGTCTTTTGCTAGAGTTTTCTTAGGATCCTTGTGTTCTTCAACTATTTCCTTCAAAAGGTCTCTGTCGTTTATTACCCCAACTGGCTTATGATTCTCATTGATCAATACTGAAGTGACGTTGTTTTGTAACATTTTATCGACAACTTTAGCAACTATGTCAGTTGTTGAAACCTCAACTATGGGAAGTTTAGTGCCTGCTTGGTTGCTGATTTCCGAGATGTCTATTCCTCTCTTCCAAATATCACTAAGCATTTCACTTACCCTTTCTATTTGGCTGGGGTCGCTGGAGTAGAAGGCGTCAGCCAAGTAAAAGGCAGATTCAGTTCCAAAATCGTTTAGCGGCGGCATCTTAAACATGAACAAGTGCTTGTTGTCAACCAGCATCATTGTTAGGTAGCTGATTGGCACGTGTTTGATTTCATAATGGGTTGAAAGTCGCTGTGCTGGTTCAAGATTATCTAAGTCTATGGATGCCATTATTTGAATTTTCAAGCCTTTTTTGAAGTAATTTATTAATGGGTCATTTTCAGATAGGCGGTTAATGCTTTGTGATGTTGTGATTATTACAATGTCTTTTTTTGCTGACTCAAGAACCTCAGTCACCTTGGACCAGGCTTCTTCAGGGTCTTTTATGATGAGCGTTTCGCCTATCGGTATTCCGCTCTTCAACTCGTCTATGCGTCTTGAAGCGTCAACTCCGCTTTGCCACATTTGGACAAAAAAAGCTTTCAGAACCGAAATGAACATTTTGTCATTTATCCATAAGCCTTCATCTTCCAAATTAAGCACGGAGGCTTCATTGCCAAAAGGCGCATACAAGATGGCTTCTTCTTCATCTGCAATCAAAAAGCGCGGGAAAAATTTGGAACTCATGTTCACATGACGAAGTTTAATGTTTAACTTTTCTTCCGAAATACTCCTATCTATCCGCTCTGCAACTTTGAGGTTTTCATGGGAAATTTCGGTTATTACTTGAAATGGTATGTTTCGATCTTGGGAAGAGATGAAAGCTGTATCAAAAATGCCCGCGATATCTTCTTGAATTAAACCTAAAGCGGTTGTTAAGACAATAACTTCAGCGTTCGACTCCTCAATCATAGATAGCATTTTGGCATGAATCTTTTTTTTGCCCGTGATAATAGAGAATTTGGCTACAGGATATTCTGATTCGGGAGCGCTTATTGATTGCCAAGCGGTTAAAAGAGGCTGTTTCTGGTCAGTTAGGTTGGTTATCTCGTTCTTTTTAGCATTAATAAATGAGTCAACTAGGGTTTCAAAAGGAACAATGGTAAAACGCGTAGGCCTTTCCAAGGTTGCTTCAATAAAGCCTTTCTCCTGCAGCTTCTTGAATGTACGGTATGCTTGAACACGCTCCATTTTAAGCCTTTTAGCCACAAAGCTAGTTGATTGGACACCGCTTTTGGCAAGGAACATGTAAACTTGAATTTCCCTCTTCGACAACCCAAGAATCTGCAAAAACTTAGTGACATCCTTTTCGCTCATCAAGTAACCGCCGTTTAAAACCCGCTGTTCCTAAGTTAAAAATGTACCTCGACATTTATATAACTAGTGCTTAATTGTAGACTTTTTGCCGAAACATTTGACTACAACTAAAACATCTTTATGCTTAAAACATGGTTAAGCAAGCTTTTTTTGCAACGTGCCTTTCTCATTTTTTGCTCTTTTCGCAGGCTTCCATGATTTTCTAACAAAACTCGGATAATCATCATTTTTTTCCAGCAGCTGCCTCAGGAAAACCATGGTCTTCCCGTCAGTTAAGTATCCGCTGCCAAAGTCGCCGTATTCAACTTTTAAAGTTGCAATTTCTCTGTCACGCTCTACTTTAGCTATGATGGATGCTGCTGAAACAACTGGGAAAATCTTGTCTGCCTTATGTTTAGAAATGATTCTGGTTTTGTTTTTTAGGCATTCTCTGATGTGGTTTCCAAAGCGGTGCTCAACTGTGTCTGCTGCATCAACGTAGGCTTCATCGGGCTTTAAGGCTTCAATTATCTGCGCCATTGTCTGTGCTTCAAGCCTGTTTAGTTTATGCAAAATTCTGGCGCTTTCAACTGCTTTGTCAATTTGGTATGGAAGCACCTTTATTGTCTGGTATTTTTCGCTTAAGCGGATGATTTCAGGGTATAATGTTTCACGCTTCTTGGGCGTTAGAAGCTTTGAATCTTTCACGCCTAATTCGCTTAAAAGGGGCAAATTCTCAGCTTTCAGCATGACGCCAGCAACTACTAAGGGACCGATAACGCATCCACGCCCAGCTTCATCAACACCAGCAACCAACATTCTTCGTTTTCAACCTTAACTATCAATGGCGTTAGTAAACTAAGCTATATTGCTTTTTCCAAAAACTGCTTCTACAAAGAAAAAGCAGCTAGATTGCAGTAAGAAGGCGGGATAGGGTATCAATTTAGCAACTGAATCTCTCTAGCAAAATTGAGGGGAGAGTGTATACTGTTTGCTTAGAAGTTTCATTGGCTAAAAGAAGGCGTCGCTGCTCGTAAATCAGGTTCGTTGGGCTAATATCATGGCGTGTGCTTTGTCGAAAGGCTCCAAATTCACAACTTCTTTAATATCAAAGCGCCGTTTGCGCAAAATATTTGCTTCTTGCCGATATACCGCGTCTGGGTCCATCGTTACATCGATGCTTTGCGCTTTCACAGCTAACATCACCCAGCCTAATGGTTTAAGGAACATGTCTGCGTTGTCAGCGAGCAGTTTAGCCTGTTCCGGCTGCGCCACATCACAATAGATCGTGTCCACTTTGCCAGAGATGAACATGGCGTATTTTTCCGGCATTCGGGCATCCTCCAGAAGCGGAGAAATGTTAGACCGATAAGCCGCAACATTGTTAACTAAATCCCTAATTGACCGCTGAGCAAATTCGACGCAGTAAACATACCCACTCTCGCCGACGATGTCTGAAACATGGCTGGGTGTGGTTCCAGAAGCAGCACCCAAATAAAGCACTTTGAAGCCAGGTTCTATGGGCACATTTTGCACGCCTTTAAGAATAGCGGCTGCCAACTTGCTTCTGAAAGCATCCCAAATGCGGTATTCAACACCTTTAACCTTAACGAGGCGTTCGCCGTAAACGTTTAAGCCAGGCGTTAAGTTGCGTGTGGCTAACCTTTGTACTCCGTCTTCAAGCGTGGCTTGGTAGATTTCCTTGAATTTTGGATGCGGTTTAACCTTGACGTGCACGCCTGTCTCTTCTCCGATTCTGACCGCCGCCATAACGTCTTCCGCCTCGGTCACCTTCCCTGAATTGTTGTTCCCGTCTTTCTGGTCTTTGCTCTGGCTTTCTTTCTTTAGGTGGCGGCGGCTCCTTGTATTTCTCGCGTATTTCTTCCAGTCGCTTGTTTATGTCCGCTTTTAACCTATCTCCGATAAAATGACCTCCAAAAGCGTCAGCTCTAGCGGCGATGGCTAGTTTCCCAGCGATTACCCTTGCGATTTTTCCTCTCTGCCACCTCTTAGCATCATGCAACAGTGTATGCTGGAAGATTAAGCCGTGCTTTGGCGGTCTAGCCCCAGTTTTCAAGGAGCGAAACAGCGCTTTTTCTGCACCTAAAACTTGAATAGTGCTTGCTGGTCTCATAGCCAAGGTTCGCAGGCTGCCAGCTATGGCTATTAAGCGTGCACCGAGAAGTGCACCTGCAACTGCACGTACGTTGGGCGCCATTTCCTCCATGGTTCTATCAATATAGTTCTCCATGTTCTTGCGCAGTTCATAAAATTCAAGCACGTTTTTAGCTAAGGCTTGTATCTGCTCTAAATCACGTTCAGCGATGTCTGCGCCCATGGATGATTCAGCAGCTTTAGCGACTAATCCTGCTCTTTCTTTAGGAATATTTTCCTTTTCCAAGGCTTCTGCTGTGTAGCTTTCTCTGTCGCCTAAATTCATGACTAGCCGAGCATAAGTTTCATGTTTTTCGATTAAGCGGTCAAGCTCTGGGAAGTACACGCCGTACCATTCTCTAAGCCTGCCCATGAATAGGTTGACTGTGCGGTCTAAATCATCCAGCGTCTGAATGCCCTGAGCGATGATTAGGTCTCTTTTTTCGGAGGCACCTTTTATTCTTAACTTGGCAAGTTCCAAGCTGACGTTGCGGTTCCAAAGGCTTAGGTCTTGTTCATCTTTTACAAAGCCTGATTCAACTGCAACTTCATTCATGAGTGAACGGAGAACTTCAGCTTCGGCAGGTTTCGCCACTTCCACGGTAACGTTCATTTTGCGTTGAACTTCTTCTGCCAAGTTGGCGTTTTCAAAAACAAAAGCGTCGTAACCTACGTTTTTTAGAAGGGAAATTAATGAGAATAGTTCGTCGGACATTTTTCCGGCTTCAGCTTTAAGCAAGCTTCTTGCTGCTGCCTGAGGTTTTTTTGGAAACAGAACCTTCTCTGCTAAACTGTTTTTGTCGTCGAAAGCTGCTACTCCGTATGGAAACTGGATTATGAATGTTTTCATGTTTCTGAGCCCCAATAAACTAACTATTGTCATTGCTCTAACTTAATAAATAGTTTCTTTGCCTTAAATTGAAAGAACCGTATTTTTCCATGTTATCGGTCTCTTTAAAGACTGCTCTAATGCCAAATCTACTTCCCCTTCCTATTTTTGAATAGAATTTCTGTATAGCCAAACAGGCTCACAAGCCACCGCTTGAATGCCCTCTCGCAACAGGGAAAATGGGATAAAATTAAAGACACTATGTTTTTATTTGATGGAACTATAAAATAATTGCGGGTTTAAGCGAAATAGGTTAGCTTAGACGCAAACAAAAAATTTCAGGAAAGAGAGAGGGGAATCATTCGCCTGCATCTAAGTTAACCATCGACTCACGCTTTTAGGCTAATCCTTTCTGCGTGGTTGTAAATACTAGGTGTGTCTTGAATGATAAATAATGATGTGACTGTGCCTTTACAATAACAAGGTTTTGAGTTATCGACTTTTTTATTTTGATTATTTAGCAGCCTAGGAAAGATGGGCGATTTCTTAGGGATCTCATGTTTCAACTGGGCTCTTAGCTGATTCCTTCTTCTTTCTTGTCATCTGGTTACGATTCTAAAGAATATAAAATAATGTTGTCACAGTTTGAAGCAACAAAGCGATAAATTAGTGTGTTTTTTTGCGTGATTCCTCTTTGTGCTCAGTATAAAAAGCATAATTTATGGAGAAGACAAGGAAATTAATAAGAAATATCGCCGAATGTGAAGTTTAACAGCAAAAAACTGAATTGGGCATCTGCAAGCCAAATAGCTAAAATGACTTAGAATACTTGAATGTCGTGCCACATACATCACATGTGTAAATTGCTATGCAGAAGACAGAGTTCTCTAATTTTTTATCAGGTTTAGCAAGCTCTTTTCCGCATTTTGGACAGATAACATTGCAACACGAAATCATGAAATTTCAACTTATCTTTAGTAGCGTTTAAACTATATGAAAATTTGTTGTCTCAAACAAGCTACAACAAATGCTTTCCACCGCTTTCACTTCAACCAATCTTTCCCCTACACTGGAATGTCGTTTCATCACTTACCTTTTAAGCACTTTAGCCCTCGTTTTTCAGTTATGCTTGATTTGTACGAAAGCGTTGAGAATTTTAGTTTTGCTTTAAATAAAGCCTTTAGCTAAGTTTAAACTCTGCCACTGAATTATAGGTAGAGCGCCAATCTGGGAGCCGAAGGGGAAAAGGGTTTATGGTAAATCAGCCATCGCATCGTGCACACGGCGTGAAAGTGCTCAAAGCCGTTTCTTCACCTCTCAGACTGCAAATCCTCAACTTACTATTCGACAAAAGCGCTCTCTCATACACTGAATTAATGAACCAGTTAAAAATGAACCCCAGCCGAGACGCCGGCAGATTTGCCTACCACCTAAAATTTCTGTTAAAGGCAGATTTGGTTGAAGCAGATGTTGAAGCAAAAAAATACTATCTAACTGACCTTGGCAAAATGGTTCTCGACGTAGCTGACCGCATCGAGAAGAAAGCATTTAAACCCAGAGGAATGCTTGTCCGCACATCACATTTAACAGTGGAAGAGTTTGATGCAAACAAAATAGCCAATTCACTTATAAAAGAAGCAAAAGTTCCAGCTGAATTAGCGCAGAAAGCGGCTAAAGAAGCTGAAAAACGCCTAGTTAAATCAAAAACAAAATACCTCACAGCATCCCTAATCAGGGAAATTGTTAATGGCATTTTGGTTGAGAAGGGCTATGAAGAATACCGCCATAAACTCACAAGAGTAGGCATGCCTGTACATGAGGTAACGACTTCATTAGAATCAAAGGATGACCCCACTGACT
The DNA here is from genome assembly GCA_050010515.1 of Bathyarchaeia archaeon. Classification (GTDB taxonomy): domain Archaea; phylum Thermoproteota; class Bathyarchaeia; order Bathyarchaeales; family Bathycorpusculaceae; genus Bathycorpusculum. The sequence continues at coordinate 49,008 of JBEKKX010000012.1, read as the reverse complement.
CAGCAACGTTACTTACAAAAGCAGGCCAAGCCGTCCTTGGCGAGTACACTTTGCTCAACATTTTCCCAAGAGACATAGCTGACGCTCACCTCTCAGGCGCCATCCACATTGACGACTTAGGCACATGGATACTAAAACCAGACGAGATCAGCCATGACCTGAGGTTTTTCTTCCAAAACGGCCTCAAACTGGATAATCCACTGCAAGTTTCAATGGAGCCTCCGAGTAACTTTGAATCAGCGTTGGCAGTTGCCTTCAACGTTCTCTTACATGCCAGCAAAGAAACAAACCGAACTCAAACGTGCGATTACTTCAACGTTTTTCTCGCTCCCTTTGCAAAAGGCGCTGAAACAGCAAGAATAAAGGAAAACCTACGCTTATTCATTTTAAACCTAAACCAGCATGCCAACGCAACGTTGGGGCTTGAGCTTTTAATTCCAAAATTAACCTCGGAAAAAGAAGCAATTGGTCCTCAAGGAAAAATATGCGGCAAATACAGTGACTTCACCCAAGAAAGCCAACTTTTAGCATCACTTATCATTGAAGTCTTCACGGAAGAGAGTTCTCAGAAGCCCCTGCTCAATCCCAAACTGGTCATAAAAATTAACAAAGATACTTTACCAGATGAAAACGCAAAGGCAGTTCTCCTCAAAGTCCACCAGTTGGCAACGGAAAAAGGAACACCCTACTTTGCCAACACCATAAAGAAAGAAGCAGAAAACACAGTTTTTTCCGCTTCGGGAGTTAAACTTACACCTGACTTTACTGGAGACTGGGAAACCGACACCCTTCGCACAGGCTGTCTTGGTTGTGTAACAATTAATTTGCCAAGAATCGCTCAAGAAAGTGAGAAGGATAAAAACAAGTTTTTCGATTTAGTGAGAGAACGTTTTGAACTTGCCGCCCGAGCTTTAGGAGTAAAAAACAATGCACTCAAGCAATTCGGAAAAAACTCATTGCCTTTCCTGCTAAAAAACACCAGTGGAGACACATACTTCAGGCTAGAAAACTGCTCACGGATAATAAATTTAGCTGGGTTCAAAGAAGCCGTAGAAGCTTTCACTGAAAAAAGCATAAACTCGGAAGAGAGCCGCAAGTTTGCCGAGGAAACAATTCAGAACATTTTGGCTTTCAAGCAGAAAATCGGCAGGAAACATGGAAAACGCTTGTACCCTGTAATACTTAGCAATTCTGAAGCATCAGAAAGGCTCGCCCAATTAGACATCGAAAAATACGGTGTGGCCAAGGTAAAGTTCTCAGGAACAAGAGAAAAACCCTATTACTCAACAGCAAACAGGTTCCAAGTTAAAGCTGGTGAAACCCTCAGCATACCATCTGAAATGTTGGAAACGACGCAAAAAATGAAAAGGCTAAACGCTGGGGGAACCTTAGACATTATAGACTTGGAAGGCGCTGAGTTTAAGCCTGAAGCACTAATGGATTTGACCCAGCGCTTAATTGAAAACCAATCCTTGGAATTCTTCACTTATAATCGAATAATTAGCTTCTGCGATAACTGTAAAAAAAGCTGGCTCGGAACATTGCATAAATGCCCATCATGCGGCTCCATGAGCAATCTGGTAACGTTCGACCGCTTCACTTCTACATGAAAGCTTATTTGACGGCGCCAAGCACAAGCGACAGAAGCGCCATTCGTACTACAATGCCGTTCCAGACCTGCTGGAAATAACGCGCCTGCGGAGTACTGTCAACTTCAGCGGCAATTTCATCCACACGCGGAAGCGGATGCAGAATTATCATGTCTTTCTTTGCATTTTTCAAAGTTTTCAAGTCAATTCTATAGGTACCTTTAACTTTGGCGTACTCCGCTGCGTCTGGAAAACGTTCCTTCTGAATGCGGGTGACATATAAGACGTCAATTTGCGGCATTATGGTTTCCAAGTTGGCGTCTTCAGTTACTGGAATCGTGTTTTTTATTGTTTGGAGCACGTCTTTTCGCATGCGGAGTGTTTCAGGGGAGACAAGGTAGAGATCTATGTTGTAGAGTGCAAGTGCGTAGGCAAGCGAGTGAACAGTGCGTCCATACCGTAAATCACCGATTACGGCTACTTTTAACCCGTCTATCTTGCCTTTTTCTTTGCGCATAGTATATAAGTCAATGAACGCTTGCGTCGGATGCTCCTCTGCGCCGGTGCCACCGTTTATTATTGGAACCTTAGAAAACTCCGCAGCCAATTTAGCAGCACCTTCCAAACTGTGCCTAAGCGCTATTGCATCAGCATAGTTCTCGACAGTGCGAATAGTATCCGCCAAGTTTTCGCCTTTCTTGACCGATGCAATTTCAGCATCCGCAAAGCCAATGTTGGACCCGCCTAGTTTTAGCATTGCTGTTTCAAAGCTTAAACGCGTACGAGTGCTAGGCTCAAAAAACAGTGTTGCAAGGATTTTTCCCTTAAGCATATCTGAACCTTTTGAGGCGAGGGGCTCCATGGATCGGCTGACATCAAGGATGTAGTCGATTTCTTGGCGAGAAAAATCTTCAATGGATATAATATCTCTTCCTTGAAACTCCATTTTAAGGCACCTAAAAACAAGAAGCCGTTAACTGCTAAATAACACTTTGTATGCTCAGCGGTAACTTTTTTTCTTTGCATATTAGTGCTTATATGCTTTTGTTGTTGCCTAGCGACTGCCACACATTTTTAATAACGAGAATAAAGCAATAATAATTTAACTTAGAAATTTTGAAGGAATCTTGATGGAAGCAATTTTGGAAAAAGTTTCTAAACGAGAAAAAACCAAAGAAATTTTTAATTCACAAGGATATATGCCCCGAGTATATGAAGTTAGGTCACCATGCCAATGGCTGAAACACTGTTATGATGGCAAATGCCCAGCATTCACAAAAGTCAATGGAAACTTTTACTGCGCACGTGCCAAGCAAATCCATAGCTAAACACTGTTTTTAGAACTTAACTGGGAGTTAGCATTAGCTCTTCAACGCTGCTATCGCTTCTTTAACCACGGCAACTGACTTAGCAAAGCGATCTTTTGTCTGATTAGACAATTCAAGCTCAATTATCTTTTCAACCCCGCTTTTCCCAAGAACAACGGGCACACCAATTGAAACGTCTGAGAAACCATATTCACCATCAAGGCATGTGGACACGCTCATAACTCGATTTCTTCCCGTTAGAATTGCGTCAGCTGTAATGGCAATTACGGCGCCAGGAGCATAGATTGTTGAGCCTTTGAGTTTGATAACGTCAGAACCTGATGTTACTGTTAAATGAATTATTTTTTCGATCTGCTCTTTTGTTAGAAAGTTTGTTATGGGAATACCTGATACAGAGGCGTATTCAACCAGTGGAACCATTGAATCGCCATGTTCACCGATCACTAAAGCGCTAGTATCTTCTCTTGAAACATCCAATTCACTAGCAATGTATGTTCTAAAGCGTATTGTATCAAGGATATTGCCCATGCCGAATAAGCGGCTGCGTGGAAAACCTGATTCTTTGAATGCAACGTAAGTCATTATGTCAACAGGGTTTGTAACAATCATAAGCTTGCAGTCAGAAGCATACTTGACAACCTCTTTTACGATGGATCTAATGATTTGTGCATTAGTATTCATCAGATCAATGCGAGTCATGTCAGGCCTTCTGCCAAACCCAGCTGTCACAATCACAAGCTCCGACCCTTGCATTTCCGCATAGTTGCTGGTTCCGTGGATTTTGCCGTCAAATTCGATTGCTGGTGCCGCCTGCATCATGTCTAGGGCTTCGCCTTTTGCTTGGTTTTCGTTAGCGTCAATCAGGACTACGCCGCTTATTTTGTAGCGGAGAATGTCGAAGGCAGCCGCGCTTCCTACTTTGCCGGCGCCAATTATAGCTATCATGGGTAATTACCTACTGTTTGATACATAATTGATGTACACTCTTTTCAATTTTAATAGAGCTATTCTAACCTTTAATGTGCTTCGCAGAATAAAAAGAAACTTTTAAAATATTCTCCTTTTTAGATCGAAAATTTTGATCAGCCCCCTTCTCTTTACGGCATAAAGTAGGTAGCATTCGCTTGTATATTCACGGTTTGAGTAATCGTAGATAATGTATTGTCAAACACAAGAAAGTAAGTTCCATTTGAGTCAAGGTTGGAACTAATTAAAGCGGTTGTGGTTTGTCCACTTTGGTAAAGCGCACCGAAGTAACTGCCAGTCGCATAATCTTCAAAGTTGCTGCTGTCAAAAATGTAAACTATAATGCCGCTGCCACTACCACCTTGTACCGTAAACGTTCCTGATACATGAATGCTTGATGCATTTGGCGGAATAATGAACTGGTAATCTACATACGTACTAGCGTTTACGTTAGCTGTCCTATTCACTATCTGAATCGTATGTGCTATGGGAGGCGGAGAAGGATTTTTTTTGCTCAAAATCACAACAGCGCCTGTACTGCCAGCAACAATAAATACGATCAGAACCAATGCCAGAATTTTTCTTAATTGAATAACTTATTCCCCTTTTAAATTGAACCTACTTTAATTTCAACATGTTTCATAGTGTCTCGGTAATATAAAACTTAGGATAATTAGAGATAGAGAGAAGAAAAAGAAACAAAGCTGAGCAAAATACTACGAGTAACAATGGAACTATTACGGTGTGGGTGTTAGCTCTATAAGCTTTCTCTTTCTGCAGTACTTAAGATTTAAGCCAGCTTCTTCAGGAACCGAGTTAAAGTAAGAAAAATGTGATTTATCTTACTATTATTACTGGGCAAGGTGTCAAATGTGCCACTTTCTCGCTTATACTGCCCAAAAAAAGTTCTTTCATCTTACTTAACCCTCTATGTCCAACAACAATAACGTCGAAACCGCCCTCCTTAGCAGTATTAACAATTTCAAGGGCAGGATCCCCTTCCTTTAACATCGACGAAACGGACAAGTTAGGCTTAACTGCTTTCGCACGAGCAACACTTCTGCTTAAAATTTCGTCATGAATCTCCCTTAAATCCTTACCAAATGCAGCCGTATTGCCACCTGAATAAGCAATGGATTCTTCAGGAACTGCACCCATTGCCAGCGACTCGGAAACATTCAAAATCATGATAGACGCATTAAATTTTTCAGCTAAATCTAAAGCGAAATCTAATGCTCTATCAGAATTTTCAGATCCATCAACGCCCACTAAAATATTCCTAATCACCATAAATTATCATCTCAAAAAGATAATTCTTAAAACAACCATTAAGCTTTTCCCCAAACCCAAAACATTAACGCAATTGACCTGTACTTTACTTAAGCTTTCAAATGTCAGATTGCTTTTTTCACCGACTCCTTTAAACAATATAAAGGTAAAGTGCATTTAATACCTAAAGAGGATGTGGGGGTTCATCAATAAATAAGCATATTCAAATTCTAATAGCCATGCTTATTATTGTAACAATAGTTTTACCAGCGTTCAATTTTTTTAGCGCCAAAGCCCAAGTAACCGAAGACCAATCTTCATGGACCACAATGACGCCCATGCCAACAGCGCGAGGTGGACTCGACGTTGCAACTGTAAACGGAAAAATCTATGCTATCGGAGGCTTGAGTGACGGTTCACCAGTTAACGTTAACGAAATGTATGACCCCGGCACAAACGAGTGGACAACTGAAGCGCCTATGCCAACAGCTAGAAGCGGTTGCACCATCGCGGTTTACGATAACGAAATATACGTTATAGGCGGAGCAGTCGGCAACGGGTATGTTGGAAACAACGAAGTATACGACCCTGGAACGAATACTTGGGAAACAAAAGCTTCGATGCCTACACCTAGAGCTGACTTAAGCGCAAGTGTAGTGAACGGTAAAATCTACTTAATCGGCGGCGAAGGATATTCAAGCATAAGCCCTTATTATAGTGAAACTAATGTGAACGAGATTTATAATCCAGCTACCAACACATGGACTACAGGAACACCAATTCCAACGGCTGTTTATGGTTACGCATCAACCGTGATAGATGGCAAAATTCATATTATTGGCGGTTCACAGGTTTCAAGCTTACAAGGAAGCAGCATTTATGTTAATTCAAACCAAGTATACGATCCTCAAAATGATACGTGGAGTTTAGGTGCAAACTTGCCTTCTGCAGTTGCTTATGGGGCTGCTGCGGCAACTGAAGGCTTCATGGCTCCTCCATTGCTATATGTTATCGGTGGATATTTTTTGAATTCTTTCAGCAGTAATGTTCAAGTTTATAATCCAAGCAACAACTCTTGGAGTACTGGCGTTTCGATGCCTACAGCTCGGGCATACTTGGGCGTTGCTGTTGTAAACGACGTTTTATACGCAATTGGCGGATTTGATGACCAAAACGGGCTAAACACAGTTGGGCTAAACACAGTTGAGGAGTACACGCCTATTGGTTATGGAACTGCTCCACCGATAATTCAGATTACCTCTCCTGAAAACGAAACTTACAAGAAAGTAACCTTAAATTTTACTGTTAACAGAGACACCGAATGGATGGGTTACAGTTTAGATAACCGAGCAAACGTAACCATAATGGGAGAAACAGAATTACTTAACTTATCTCAAGGGGCACACAACATAATACTCTACGCCAACGACAGCCTCGGCAACATGGGTTATTCTAACAGAGTTTTCTTTTCTATAGATATAATTCCTCCAAAAATTGTGATAATACTTCCTCAAAACCAATCTTATGGATCCACAGACACCCAACTAACTTTCACAGTGAATAAGACAGTCACATGGTTAGCTTACAGTTTAGATGGACAACAAAATGTAACTATAATCGGAAACGTAACTTTACCAGCGTTATCTAATGGTTCACACCGTTTAACCATTTACGCTACTGATGAAGTAGGTAATACAGGTTCAAAAACGGTTTACTTTAACATAGCGCCTTTTCCAACAGTCACGGTTGTAGGAGTCGCAGCCACAATAACGATAGCTTTGGCGGCAGGATACATTCTTTGGGAACGCAGAAAACCAAGTAACAAAAAAGAAGAAATAGGCATCCTTCCTAAAGGTTAGAATTATTTCGCAAAAGAAAAAGTTTAGGCAGAAAGTTATTCACAGCCAAGATAGATTATTGTTTTAAATTTGTGGTTACATAAAGAAGCAACAAAACACCTCTGCAAAAGAGAAAATTTAAGTAAACATAAATCAACGCTTCTAAAGAAGGGCTCAAGTAATGGGTTTCGAAATTGATTACATTGTGGCTGAAAGATCAGGCTGTTCCTCCAAACTGGTAATCGCAGACCGAATCTTTTACGTAAAACTGTTTTCTTCTGAACCATCAAGATTTTTCTCTGGAGACCAAAAAGGCGTTATCCAAAAAGAAATCTCGAAAGCCGAATTTGACCTGTGGCTAAACATTTTAGCTGATAATGAAATTGAGGTTTTAGATATTCAAAAGAAGCTTTGTTTAGGAAAAAAATACTAAGTTCTAAATTGTTTTTTTGGGTTGGTTTTGCTGAATTTTTAAGTTGCGACTTTGGGGATGGCGCAAGTTGCGACTTTTATGGTTTGTTGAGTTGTGTTTTGTGGTGGTTGCTGGTGGTTGTTTTGGGGCTTTTTTATGGCTCGGGCGTAGGAGAAAAATACTAAGCTCCTAAACATCTTTCCATCTTGTCTTCTTATAGGCAACAAACAAGATTATGGCACACACCACCGAAAGGACTACCCAATCAAAAATTAACAGGCTGACTGGAATTTTGAGGTAGCCTGTTGCTGACTGCATAATTTCCGCTACATATGTTGTCGGCGAAAGGTAAGCGATGTATTTGTATGCCGCAGGAACATAGGTTATCGGATAATATACTGGCGGCAACGTAGTAAACAATAGTGAAAGAAGCCTGGAGAAAGCATAGCTTTGAACTACATCATTTGAGAAAGTGGATAGCATGAACCCTAAAGCTACTGAGATGGCGAACATCAGCAATAGTGCAATGGATAAGATTGCTATTTGAAGAAACGAATGTTGTAAATAGATTCCGGCGAGCGCAATAAGAATAGCTAAAGAAGGGATTGAGTAAACTATTTCCGCAAGAGTCATTCCTCCCATGTATAGGCGTGCACTTGTCGGCGAGCTTACAATCATATCTTGAAGCTTGAAGTCATTTTTTAAGTGCGAAAGGTCTGATTGGAGAGCAATTCCGCTTGAAAAGAAAGTCATTATCAATCCGCCTTCAATTGCGGTTCCAAAAAGACTGCCATGGGATATGAAGGTAATTACAATCAGAATCGAAAACGGGGCGATAACGGCACTTAGCAAAACGATAGGGTAGTTTATCATTTCATAAACGGCATTCACCAGAACTCCTGCTAGAATTTGGCTAAGTTTACTGCGCTTCAGTTATTCGTCCCTCGCTTTTTGTCCAACAAGGTAGAAGAAAATATCATCCAAAGTGACCGGAGTAATAGAGAACTTTACTCCTTGCTCAGCGAACGCTCTGGCTAAACCGAAGGCTTCATCTTCATTGGTCATTACCTGTGTGACCCCGCTTTTGTCTGTGGTTACTTCGCCATCTTTCAACTGTGGAATCTGCACTTTAGGCGGCAGTTTGATACTGTACTGATATCTTGCGGTTTTTCTAAGCTCTGAAAGAGTGCCAAATGAAACTAATTTTCCATCTTTAAGAATTCCGATCTTATCTGCAAGTTGCTCTGCCTCTTCAAGATAATGAGTTGTAAGAAAAATAAACCGTTCTTTTCCAAGCACTCTGAGAATTTCCCATAGCTCTCGCCTTGAGATTGGGTCCAAGCCAGTTGTGGGTTCATCAAGAAAAATAACGTCTGCTTCTGAGGCGGTTACAGTAGCGAGGAGAACCTTTCTTTTTGTGCCACCTGAGAGGCGGCTAGTCAATACATTAGCGTACTGTTCTAAACCAAGCTTTGCAAGCGACTCATCAGCAAGCCTCTTAGCGTCATTGTAGCCGTAGCCTCGCCAAAGAAGATATGAAAAAACAGTTTGCTTGGATGTCATCCACCTTATCGTTCTCGCTTCCTGCGGGACAATCGCAATTTTCTCCCTTAACTTGCTTTCCTGCGTTATTACGTCAAAACCGTTAATGCTTGCGCTTCCAGAGGTAGGTTGAAGCTCCGTGGCAAGGATTCTGATAAGAGTTGTTTTTCCAGCGCCATTTCTGCCGATTAAACCGAAAATACCGTTAGTGTCCACTGTAAAGGTGACGTTTTCAAGAGCTTTTCTATGGTCCTCGTAAACCTTTGTCAACCCGCTACATTCAAGCTTGCCCATGAATCATTACTACCTGAAAATAGGACAATACCGCTTCTGTATATTTTAATTTGCCTCTGTAATTTTAAAAAGCATGAATTTTACAGATTATATTTATATTAAAAGTATACCTGCGATTGCAGATGCTAAACAGTCTATTCCTATCCAGATGAATGTCATATTTACAAAATAGCCGTAAGTCAAATAAACGTTAGAGTGGATACGGACGAATGGAAATGCAAATATGATCATCGAGAAAACTACGATGACTATGCCTAGCAGAGTAATAAGAGTTCTTAAGCCAGAATTAAACTCACTTGATAGTATTCCAACGGTGATTCGCGCGAACCCGTAGCTTAATAATCCAATGCCAAACAAAAAACGAAGCCAAAGTGTTCCCGTGGCAATCATTATAAAAAACAGGATTATGACTGCTGCCATTATAGTTAAAACACTTGTTATGGCGTTGACTTTTTTTGTTAAACTTGAAAATCCACACAAAAAAGTACTTCCCAACCTGAGAACCCCCATTGCTAGCAGTGCTGTTCCAAATAACATAAAAGTTAGACCAAATGTACCAAATATTGCAATGAAAAGCCTAAAATCAAATAAATCTAACATAACCGATGTTAATACTGCTAACCCCAACAGAATCTCAATTACATTATAGACACTCGAATTTTTTACCTTCGTGTTTTCATCGTTCATAGAATAAACCTTTGTAGTTAGAGACAATACTTTGATATTTCTAAATAAAACTTGCCTCATTATCGAACTTCTGTAATTTTTAAAAAAGAATCAATTTTGCAGAGTACATTTATATTAAAATTCTTAATTACTGAAAGGTGAAGAGGAAGAAAAATAACATGACCGTTTATTTAATCCCTTGGGATACTAAACGTAATCTAATGATGGAGGCAAATCGCCTCTACGATGAAGCAGGAACCTTCGATTGCATACAAAAAGGTGACCTTGTAGCTGTTAAATTGCATGTAGGCGAGTTAGGCAACCCATATTACGTGCAACCATTTTTTGTCCATGACATAATCCGCAGGGTTAAGGAGGCAGGCGGCAAACCCTTCCTAACAGACTCCAACACTTACTATCACGCGCAACGGAACAATGCATACGACCACATGGTTACGGCGTTAATGAATGGGTTTAACATGGCGCCGTTTATTGTGGCAGATGGGCTTAAAGGCGAAAATTACCGAACAGTTCCCACCAAGGGCATACTAAAAGAGATTGAAGTGTCAGGCGCTATCGCGGAGGCTGACGCCATGATTGTTGTCTCGCATGATAAGGGTCATGAACTCAGCGGGTTCGGCGGCGCCATAAAAAACCTCGGCATGGGCTGCACACCAAGAGCAGGCAAGCTTCGGCAGCATAGAACAGTAGGCTTAGAAATAGATACATCCAGATGTATTGGCTGTGGCAAATGCAAAGAAATATGCGAAATGAACTTGCCTGAAATTATTGAGGGAAAAGCAAGAAACACCTCAGCTTTATGCATGCGTTGCCCAATGTGCAAACATGGTTGCCCCATGGAAGCCATAAGCTTCACCCATCAAGAAAATATCTGCAGGGCGCTCGCTTCAGCCGCTTACGGGGTACTCTCCACCTTTAACCCGAATAAAGTGTCATACGTGAGCTTTGCCAAGGACATCACTCCATACTGCGACTGTTTGCCTAATCCAGGCGAAGTAGTCATGAAGGACGTGGGCATCTTTGCCTCTGACTCGCCAGTTTCAATCGACGCCGCATTCCTAGAAATGGTTGATTATAAAGTATTCAATGAAGCGTCCCATGTGGATTGTATGCTGCAGGTGCAAGAAGCTAAAGACTTAGGCATTAAAGGCACCGTGAAACCAAAAATAACAAAACTAAGTTAAGCATCCCTCAATTTTTCTTCTTTTTATTGGTTTTTTAACGCTTGCTTTTTTGTTTGCCTTCTTTTAACTATGTAAACAACAACTATGATTACGATTGCAGCTACGGCAGCTATGATTAAGTAACGGGAAATGCCCGCTACCTGCGTCCAATTTTTGCCCAAGTACCAGCCCAAGTAAATCAAAATTACATTCCAAAGTAGACAACCTGCAGTGGTGAAAGCTATGAACTTTTTCAATGGCATCTTTGCTGCTCCTGCAGGAAAAGAAAATGTCGTTCTGAAACCTGGGATGAGACGGCTTATAAACACCATTAAATTGCCATTCCTAAGAAACCATTTTTCTGCCACTTCAAGCTGGTTCGTTGATAAGAGAACTTTGCCTAAAATTTTGTGTTGAATTAGGGATTGAACGCCTTTTAACCCGATGTAGTAGTCAACCAGTGAACCTGCTATTCCAGCAATGGTTGCAAGTGTTAAGGTTATCCAAAGATCAAGTTGCCCCCTGGAAATTAAGTAGCCAGCAAACGGAAGAATAACCTCGCTCGGGATAGGTAAAGAGCTTGATTCAAGCAGCATCAACACAAAGATACCTGAGTAACCCCAAGCCTGCACTGTTGCAGTTACACCACGCGTTATAGAAAGGATAATACTAATTATTGGCTCGCTTGTAATCGGACCGCCTTCGATAACGACGTCCTCCAAAAAATCAAGCACAAAATAAACGACAACTATGATAGCGAATGCTATAACAATTAATTGCGGCGCTTTTCTTCGCAACTGTTCAAGACTTCGGTTGGAGACCAAAATGATCACTTAATCTTAATTGTCCACCCTGAATATATCTTAGTTTATTCCCTCCAAAACGAAAAAATGAACGGTTACTGCAAACAAAAAATGGGGTTTTGATGTATATTTAATGCTTACAAAAGCTCAAAACATTCACTTCTTCAGATGCTGGTTATCATTGTGCACTTAAGAAAATAAATTTTGGCATAATGAAAATATGAAGAAAAATGGTTGGGGCTTCCGACCGAATTTGAACTGACGACCTCTACCCACGAACCGCACGAAAGCCGCTCTGTACGGGTTTCTCTAGGCAGCTCTAGAAATTCGTTATTCCCTAGCAGTGTCAGCAAACCCGTGTGTGTTTGCTTAGTTGAATTCTTTTCTTTCGAAGAGCATCAAGCCCAAGATTGTCATGATGATGAAGTACAGTCCTATGATGGCGAGTCCTTGAGGAACCGATGCGTAGAAAGTAGTAGTAGTAATTGTATGACCATTGCCGAACGGCGTAGATGTCACGAGCTTCGATGGGGGATAAGTCGCATTCAATATGCTGCCTATTATCCCTGACCCGTAAGTCAGAACAAACCACGGTTCAATCCCGACAAGATCTGAGACCAGCGTCTGAATTAGCGTGAATCCGAACAGTAAGAGGATAACCGTTACAAGAATAGATATGGAACTGCTCTTAAACAGCGAACTGAAAAAGAACGTCAATCCCATGACTGCCGCGAGATAAAACCATGCGAAAAGTAAAGAGTAGACGAATTGATACGGCAGACCTGAGCCAAAATTGGCTATTGTAATGGAATAGTAAACTCCATTGGCTATTGTAATCACTGTGAACACGACCAGTATTGCAGTAGCTGCTAAGAAAGCTGACAACCACTTCCCAATATATACGGACGACCGTCTAATAGGGTTAGGGATTCCGAAGTAACCTGTTTTATTCTGAAACTCCCCCGAAATGGCGTCTCCCCCGAAGAAAATTCCAGCCAGTATAATTACAAGGGTTACGGAAGTACCCCACCAACTGGAATAGAACCCAAGATTTGAAACTAGAAAACCTTCAGGACGTCGCCACGCCACTATGATGGTAAGAAGAGCGGCTATCAATAGAGTAATAATCAGCATTATAAGGAACCTGCGCGACCTAAAGTATTCGAGAAACGTGTACTTCATCGAGATGCCGACTTGCGCCATGCTACCAGGTATTGTATTTTCAGATTCAAAGTTTGTTTGGGTCATGTTTATCACAACGTAGCTGTTATAAGTTTGAGATACGCGTCTTCAAGCTCTGAGGACGCTGCTCTGTAACTTATGACTCCAATGTTCAGTTTTACCAAATCAGAGAGAATCCGTTCTTGCACATCCAAGCCTCCGCTGAACTTAATCCTTAGGTTTCTATCATCTGTTTGCTCTGCTGAGACTACGCCGTAAAGTTTCGCGATGTTCCGTGTTACTAATTGGGCATTGATGGGACGCTGAAGCCCAACTTCAACCATGTTGCCTCCTCCAGAAAATTTGGCAGTCACATTTGAAATTGTGTCATATACGATCAGCTTACCATGGTCAATCATGGCGACCTCGTCGCACACCTCTGAAACTTCGCTGAGAATATGGGAACTCATGAAAATCAGTCTCTTCTTGCTCCTCAGGGATTTGACGATGTCCCTGACTTCACTCATTCCTCTAGGATCAAGCCCGTTGGTGGGCTCGTCTAGAAGAAGGATGCATGGGTCACTGAGAAGTGTAGAGGCGATGCAAATTCTCTGTTTCATTCCCTTGGAGAACCTGCCGACCCTCTTATCGATCCATTCTTCCATATGGACTTCGGAGACGGCTTCTTCTATTCTCTTTTTACGCTCTGTCGCCGGCACTCCCCTGATTTCAGCAATCATCATCAGCGCTTCGCGAGGCGTCAGTGAAGGGTAAATTTCCGGCGTCTCAATCAGCGCAGCGACAGATGCCAGTGCTGCCTTCTTGTTAGTATGAACGTTTATACCGTTTATCAGAGCCTCTCCAGAAGAAGCACGGATCAAGTCCGTGAACATTTTGAGTGTGGTTGTTTTTCCTGCCCCGTTTGGACCTAGAAAACCAACGCATTTTGCGCCCTCTATTTTGAGGTTCAATTCGGAAACCGCTGCAAATGAGCCGTATTGTTTTGAAAGCTTAACCGCTTCAATCGAGGGAACATCGCAGAATGGCATATTATCATCTCCCGAGCAAACATGTCTTTCTAGCTTATAAAGCGAACTCCACGCGGTAGCTTATCTTATGATTAATATTTCTTTTGTGGTTGGATCTCGCATTTTTGAGTAACATCCAAACTTAGGAATCAAATCCCAGCAAACCGCTTGAGAAAGAAAATTGGCCTTTATCAAAATAAGTTGGTGCGGAGATGATTTTAAGCTCAATTACATCCAGCAAGTTTCAAACGTATAAGGAAATACTTAAGGAAGAACATTTGTTTTTGATCAAAAGAAGCCAATTTTTAACCACTTTATATTACGCTGTCCGTAGAATATAGACAGTATTTTATTGCAATTTGGTGGATACACAAACAGCAAAGTCGAAAAATCCACTAACAAAAAAGGGATTAGGGCTATTTTAAGCAATGGTTTGAATGGTTTGAATATGATAAAGATAGAATGTTTTGTTGTGTCCAGTTGAACATTCTGGAATTTCATCATCAGCTTTTAATGTTTTTAACCAATCATCAACCGTTGAGAAACCAGATTTCGCAACATAAAATGCTAAGTCATAATGCTTTAATTTTGCTGGAGACGCTACGTCAAATGTTTTAGTAGTAAATTCTGTTCGTGAGTTGTTTATGTTAGTTTGAGAATCATGATATGTTTTGCAGATTTCGACAAACTCTTCGAATTTAATTACAAGATTAGCATCAGCATCATAACCCTTAATCTTGTAGTATGAGTATTGTGGATTTTCAACGTCTGTAAGTATGAAAACATTATCGTTTTTCTTAAGATAATTGAGGGCATTGGGGTCAATCTCGATTTCTAAAATGTTTGAGTCACTATTTCCGCTCATACTGCTTTGACCTTCCTATCATTTAAGCAATTATTTAACATCCTATTATTATTAAACACTATAGTATAAACCCCTCAGCGTTCACTTGCGACCCTGTTAACACGTTATCGTACCAACGCTTGACAGCATAATCATCGAACAAGGAAAGGTACTTGTTCTTAACCCTTGCTGGCATAAGTAATTCTACGGTGTGTCAAGCTTACGAAAGGGTTTAGTCGGGAATCTATTGGGAGTGGGCCGAGATAAACTTGAAGCAGCTCTCTAATTTTACTTAAAATGTCAACTTATACAATACATTGTAATCAAAACATAGTAATATTTCCATAATCTTATTTTTTACAAAAATAAGTTTTGGTGGGGCCGGCCGGATTTGAACCGACGACCTTTACCCAAGAACTGCGCAAAGCAGTCCTTTACGGGTTTCTCTAGACACGCTCCAGAACTTCGTCATTCCTCTGGGCGAGGTCAGCAAACCCGTTGCTTGCTTCTGGAGCCCGTCGTCATACCTGTCTAGACTACGACCCCACCGACAGGCTCGGGCAATTAAGTGAACCTGCAACAATAAAAATTATTCGTTTTTTTAAGTATGTCTGCTTTAGGAATTTGCGGTCTCGGGAACAAACCGCCTTAGCCTTTGCAGTGAGCGCAGTTTTTCTTTGTCGCCGATTTTAGCCTCCTGCACTGATTGTTTGAGGATTTGGATTGACTCGTCCATTGCTTTGCGGTCAACTGGAAACGGAACACCGTCCTTCCCCCCATATGCAAAACTGAATTTCACTGGGTCTTCCCAACTTGGCTTCTCTCCATAAACCAACTCGGCTACGAGAGCTAAACCGCGGACTGTGGCGGGTCCAACGCCTTTTACGCTTAAGAGTTCCTCGTAGTTGTTGGGTTGGAACTCGTAGACTCGGCTGAGTGTGTCCCAGTTTATGTTGCGGGGCATGTTGAGGCTGTTTAGGGTTTGCTGCCACGGGTCACTTGTTTTTGGAAGCCAATCTTGCAGCGACTTCTGGTTAAGCGGTTTTGCAGTAGACTGGATAAGATTCATAAGTTTGCGGGTGGGTTCCTTTGCCAAATCAACAGAGGCTTTCCTAGCGGCTTCGCTATCTTTTGCCACCATATTCAAGGCTCTTTCCCGTTTTACGTTACCGACAATAGCATTGTGGGGTTCAACAACAAAGTCAGTTACGTTATCGGATAGCCAATGGTAACGCCTCGCCGTGCGGTCTTCCGCGCTCATGCCCTGCTGGATTACCGCCCACTTTTCATCTTTAGTTATTAAGAAGGCGTGGTGATAGAGCTGGTATCCTGCTTGGATTGCGGCGTTGTCTACTTTTGCAGCCATTTTGCTATTGTAAGTGAGCATTTTGATAGTTTCTTCGGAAAAACCAAACTTTTCGCCAGCCAAAGCGATGTCGCTTGGCGTTTTCTTTGAGGTTCTGCCTTTTCCTCCGCAAACAGCGATGCCGTGCTCTTCCGGCGACAAGGCGCCTTTGAGGATGCCTGTGACTACGGTGGTTACTCCTGAACTGTGCCAGTCGTAGGCTAAGACGCAGCCGAACGCTTGAAACCAGTACGGGTCAGATAAGCGTTGGATAAAGGTGGCTGTGCCCTGCTCCTCAATCATTATGTCTGCTATTTCCCTGGCTAACTTACGCATACGCACAGTAAGCCATGAGGGTGCCTTTCCACCATGAAGTGGCAAGTTTGCAACGCCAGTTCTATACATTACATTAATTCACTCTTGATTGATGGATTGCTTTTGGGATATATGATTTTTTCTTAAAATTCAACGATGTTCTTGCTCTAATTAAAGATTGCAACTACTCCTGTCTTTAACTAGGTTGGTCGAACTCGCTGTTAATAGTTAAGGTAGCTCCACGGTTCCTGCGACTCGGAGCTTTGCACCTTCTAAATACATCAACACCGCTTTATCGTTTGGGCGATAGACAAGCGGTTTATCCAGCGTTAAAGTCAAAGCGGGCTTTCTCCAGTCACCCGTGTCGGCTACCGCTTCAACTTTAGCGGTTATGAATTGCGTCCAATGGCCAATATGCATTACCATTCCCTGCTTTATCGGCGCCTGCCAATACTTAACCAATGAAGCATGCGTTTCCAACTTGGATGCAGTCTTAATTGATGGGTCATTTGTTAAAACCGCTCCGCGGTCTAAATCTTCAACTTCAACGTTTTTTAATGCAAGCCCAACACGGTCGCCTTCACCAGCTACATCAAATTCGTCATCGTGCTTTTGGATAGAGCGGACTTGCGCTGTTTTTCCATCTGGAAGAACGTTTAGCGTCGCGTGCTTCTGAACGATTGCGCTTGTAACTACGCCTAGTATGACGACACCTACGCCTTTAACGTTAAATGCATGATCAACCGGTACTGTTCCAATTGATTGTTGTCCAACTGGAACTTCGGGGGATTTTTGTTTTGCTGCCTCTGCTAAGAGCTGTTCCCTTAGAAACGCTGGGTCATCTGCTAAGAATTCAAATTTTTCCAGGTTTGTTCCTTTTATAAGTGGCTCGATTTTTTCTTTGGGGATGTAGTTTCTTAGGATTATGAAGCCGCTTTTGATGTCTGCGCATTGGAGCATTATTAGGCATTCGCCGAAAGACGCGTTTATCTCATCCACGACGACTATTGCCTTTTTCGATAGAGAGACAGCGTAGAACAGTGGCGCTAGCCTTTCGGGGTACCGTGTGGGTTCAATGAGGGTTACTGTGGCTTCGCCTTTTTTCAGGTTATAGAATGTTATGTCTGTGGTTGTGCCTTTTTTGCCAAGGCTGTTGCCGTAATCTAAAGCGCCGAGAATGGCGACTGTAATGTTTCCCATAGTATCATTAACCTGTAAATCACCGCATTGTGCTTCGTCTTAAAGATAAGCATTATGAAGACATTACAAGCTTTCACATGGAAATTTTGCTTAGGCACAAAAGATTGTAACTATGCTAGCCAAAAGCATGTACGAAAGGTTCTTAAGGTATTGGGTATTCTTCTAAACGGCAAGAAAACGGCAGAACTAACTGCCAATTCAAGGTAACGATCAGCTTCTTCAAACGAGGCGGGTCTAACCAACTGAAAAAGTTAAAATAGTCCGTTGAAGAGGTGAAAAGGTATGGAAAACATTTACGCAGCGATGCTCCTTCACAAGGCAGGAAAAGAAATAGATGAAGATTCAGTAACAAACGTTCTCAAAGCAGCAGGAATCACAGTTGACCCAATACAAGTAAAAGCACTAGTGGCATCCCTCAGCGAAGTAAACATTGACGAAGCAATTAAAGCCGCACCGACAATGATGGCTGCCGCTCCAGTAGCTCCAGCAGGTGGCGCGCCAGCAGAACAGAAGCCAGCAGCCGCAGCTCCAGAAGACAAGAAGAAGAAAGCTGAAGAGGAAAAAGCCAAAGAAGAAGCAGCTCTAGAAGGATTAGGCGCCCTATTCGGGTAAATTAGCCCCTCTCTTATTTTTAACCAATTTTTCCCAAAAAAATATTTATTCACAAACTCGACAATAAAACTTGAAATCTCTTATTGTATAGGTAAACTTTGTTCTTTGAGTGCTCCGGGTGGTTCCTTAGCAACCGGCACTTTAGCTAGCTTGTTTCTTTCGCTAAGTAATTTCCAAGCGATAATGGGTGCCCAACCGCTAATAATCATCACAGTTCCCGGGAAACCACCGATGTTTCGTCCAACGATTGGTTGCAGCCAAGCTAAAATGTCCTCTAGGCAGGCTTCCCAAATGCCAAATGCCACAGCCATTGCTACGATCGATATAAAGGCGGTTTTTCTACCGAACTTGTTGAATGTTTGAACTGCCAAAACTCCTGCAAAGAAAAAGTCACCTAAACCAAGCCCTCTAAATAAGATGCCACCTTGAGTCGAAATAATAGTTGGAATGTTTGGCAAGTAAACGAGAACTGGAAGCCCAAGCCCAGTAAACTGGGTTGCAGCTTGAACCATTGTTCCTGTGCCTATAACCAAAGTGATATCCATCGCAGTTAAGAGAACTGCAAAAAGCCCCACAGTCCTCCAGGAGAAGAGGGAGGAAAGATACAAAATTATCAAAATAGCAAAGGTTAACCCGAAAACGTCCATAAGGTACGGAGTCCATATTGCTGCGGTGCCTGGGTTATGAATGAAATTAAAGAATACGAATAGAAGAATGAATATAGCTGCCGGTTGAACGGCCACATACCACCGCTCTTTAAGGGATGTCTTTTTCTGTGCATAAACTGTAGCGCCAAAGCAGAAGGCTGCTAGCCCAAAAAACGCTATTACTCTGTAAACTGTAAAGGCATCTTGAAGGGGACCTAAAAGGCAAGCAAACCCTGTAATCAAGCCTGCTACGCCGAACCCAACGGAAAGCAACTGCGCTCTTATTTTTGGGAGGTTAGAGAACACGTATGAAAACGTGAAAAGCAACACAGTGTATGATGTGAGAAAGAATACAAGAAGGAGATTTTGGAACACTGCCCCGGGGTTAATTATAGAAGTGTAAGCTATAGCAGAAATTATAATCGCCATAAAGATGACAAGAAGAATTATGTCCCTTGTCTGGAACTCTTTTTCCTCGACAGTTGACTGCAGTCTTCCTGCAACACGTTTGTTTAAAAGCAAAGCAACAGTAACCACAGTCAACAACGCAGTCGGCATTGCAACGTCAAGATACAGCATAGAAGCACAAATAATCAACGATGGATTTATTCCTTTAGCTGAAAACTAAAGAAACACACCGATGCTTTCAGTGGCGACCAAAGGTAAAGGTGGTTCAATTTTACTACTATCTTTCGTTAGTTAAATTGAGGGAGGGAGGGGTATACTTTTTAACTGTTGAAATGGCATGTAAAAAGTGACCTATTAGCGATTAAATTGAACGTTCAAAATGGCTAATGAAGCCAAAAGCGCCTCTTCAGTCCTAACTGTCGCAGTACCCTGCTCAGGAATCATGTTTACAACAAAATCAACAATCGCTTCAAGCCTTGCACCTTCCTCTTTGGCAATCTCATGCAAACCACGCGATGGAGCACCAAAAGCCACTAAAACATGTTGGGCGTTGCTCAATTTTCGCCCTATCTGACCTGCAACATCCATGAATTTATCGCCAATTCTTGCGGTAGCAATAACCAAATCAAACCCGCCATCCCCTGCAAGTTGACCAAAAGAGCGTTTTTCCACACGAACCCTGAAACCCCAATAAAACGGAACGCTCTCACGATCTACAGTTTGAACTTCAACCCGTTCGCCAACTTTAACAACTTGCAAAGTTAAGCGGTCACCGTCAGCGAACTGTTTTTCCCTCAAAAGCGCCGGCTGATCAACGCCAATGTCCACAAGCAAGCCCTCTTTAGCTTGAGATAAAACCAAGCCTTCACGGTATTCGCCAACCTTCAAATCCCGGGTTTTACCGCTTACAGGATGATGAGGCGTACGCAACGGAGGCAAAATCCCAGCAAACTGCAAGCTGGGCTCAAGTTTGAAGAGTCTTTTGCGAAGATACTGGGGCGTCTCCAAGTAACTTAGCAACAGCGAAATAAAATCCAAGTCTCTTGTCTGATTGGCTTTAGGGTTGTCTGGGTAAACTATGATTTCATCCACCCTGAAAATCGCCGCTGCCCGTCCAATCAAGCCGATTTTTGATGTTTTCTCCCGCAAATGTGGCGTGTCAGAGATTACGGATGCTGGAATGGCGATTGCAAGTTTCTTTTTATCCATGACGCTTTCTGCTTCCTGCCGCTTGGTTAATGTGTGTCTGCGTTGAGCTTAAAAGTGGGGGATGAGATATAAAAGTGCGGGTTATTGGAGGATTCAAAAAATGAAGACACCCATTTTAGATGAACCTGAAAAAATTAAAGCTGTTGATAAGAGCAACATGATTAATTTTTGTTTGGACTCAGCTAAGCTTTACGATAAAGCAACCAAATTAGCCAATAAAATCCAAGTAAACTACCCCAAACCAGATAACATTATTGTTGCTGGAATGGGTGGCTCAGGAATCGGCGGCGACCTGCTGAAGGATTGGGCAAGAAACAAAGTAACTGTGTCCATTGAAGTTAACCGCGAATACCAGCTTCCTGCATACGCGGGCAAGAGAAGCCTCGTGTTAATAACCAGCTACTCAGGCGATACAGAAGAATCCCTAGGCGCTTTTTTTGACGCACTAAAGCGGAAATGCATGATTTTCTGCGTAAGCAGCGGCGGCGCCTTGCTGGAGAACTCTGAAAGGCTCAATGTACCGTATCTGCGTGTTCCAGGGGGTATGCCTCCTCGTGCAGCGCTTCCCTACCTGTTCGTTCCCCTGCTATTGGGCATGGAGAAAATGGGGTTAGTTTCAGGCGCCTCCGAAGAACTCTCTGAAGCCCTGACACTTCTTGAAAAAATCAGCAAGGATAACTCACCTGAGAAGCCAACTAAAGAAAACTTTTCCAAAACTTTAGCCCTAAACATTGGGCAGACTGCCCCAGTGGTTTACGGGTTTGGTTTTTACCGCAGTGTAGCTGAGCGTTTTAAGACGCAGTTCAATGAGAACAGTAAGGTTCCTGCTAAATGGGAGGTTTTCTCAGAGCTTAACCATAACGAGATTGTAGGGTGGGAGCGGGCTGGTGAACTTGGCAAATGCTTCTCCGCAATTTTCATCAGAGACAGAGAGGAGCCCACGGAAATTCGCAGCAGAATTGAGATTACAAAAGAGCTGGTGGGCAAAGCTGGCGTGGGACTGTTTGAAGTACCTGCTCAAGGAAAAAGCCCATTGGCGAAGATGCTGTCGACCATTTGCATCGGCGACTTCACAAGCATCTACTTGGCACTTCTGCACGGCGTAGACCCGACACCTGTAAAAACTATAAACTATCTAAAAGATACGTTGAAAGAAAATGGCGTTAAAGAAAAGATAATAAGCGAATTAGCAAAGCTTTAGCTAACTTGAACGTTTTAAGCTATGAACTTTGCGAATTCTTTTTCTGCAACCTCAAGCGATACCATTCGGGGTGGACGTTTAAACGCGTAAGCGCAAACTGGCTGCACCGCGCCATTAAGCTTCTTGTTCAACGCAAGTTTCAAAGCTCGCACTACATCGAAGAGTACTGAGCCAGCGTTTGGCGCGTCAACAGTTTGGAATTTGAGGTCAATCTTCATAGGTGCATTGCAGAAGTAGACGCCGCTTATCCAGAAGTAACTGTCACGTTTGTTCTGCAGGAAATCGACGTAATCCGTGGAGCCAGCCACTATCTCAGCCTTGTAAGGTATTGAAGCAGCTACTGACTCAGTTTTAATTTGGCGTTTAGCATCACGCGTGCGGTCTAAAGTGTCGACAGATTCGGTTCCTCCGCCAACATCAAGCTGGTAAGTCTCATCTATTCTTACCCCGTTGTCTGAAAGCAGCTTAAGCAATGTTTTGTGCAAAGCAGTTGAGCCAACCTGATCTACCAAGTCGTCGCCGACAAGCGGAAGCTTTGCATCAGCGAACCGTTTAGCCCACGCAGCATCGCTGGCAATGAAATTCGGCGTAGCGTTAACTAAAGCGCATCCTGCCGCTAAGGCTTGTTCAGCATACCATTGCGAAGCTTTTGCGGCTCCGCTGGGAAGCAAATTAACCATTACTTCAGCACCCGCATCTTTGAGAACCTTAGCAACATCTGAGTCGGGTGCACTGCTAACTTGAATAATAGCTTTCGTTGATTTTCCAAGGCCGTCAAGCAATGGTCCCTTGTTAACTTTAACACCTGTGGAAGGCACATCAGAAACCTTCGGCGCATTATTGGGAATAGCAAAAATCGCTTCTGAGAGGTCTTTTCCAACCTTGTGCTCATCAACATCAAAAGCCGCGACCACCTCTATGTCTTTTGGGCTTAAACCTGCCAAAACTGGATTGCCCAAGCCAATGTAATCTTCCGCTTTCTCAAGTTTCCCATAGTATTGTATGCCTTGGATGAAGGCGGAGGCGCAGTTTCCAACGCCGATTAATGCAACTTTTACTTTAGGCATTCTATTTGCACCTTGCTTGGCTTCTCTATTTGCGATTGCATTATAAAAAGCTACGCTGTGATTAATGCTTGATCAAAATGCCCATTGCAAGCCTTCGGGACCTTTTGGTTTCTTTTCGCAAGTCTATAAGAAACGCTTATTAAACGACGCGGATTAAAGTTTAGAAGCCAGATGCTTTGGGCGGGTAGATCAGTCTGGCATGATCGCCACGTTGGCATCGTGGAGGTCCCGGGTTCAAATCCCGGCCCGTCCACCAATTTTAGATTTCAAAGCTCTTGTTTTTGGCTACTGGTTATTCTTGGACTGGTGCTGGCGGGATTAATGCGTTGTTTAGGCTGGCAAGGATTCGACTTCCAAGTGGGGTTATGCAGTAAAATGAGTATTTTTGGTTGCCTATTTCGTGTTTGTAATAATGGTCTATTAATGCGCTTGAGAATAGTTTTTTTAGATGGAAATTTAACGTAAGCTTTTCTATATCAAACTCCTTTTGCATATCCGAGAAAGACAACCCCTTTTTTTCGCTTAGTAGTATAAGAATTGCTTGCCGAATTGGATTATCGAGTGCCGCTATTATTGCTCTGGTTTCTTTCGGTATTTCACTTGCATAGGCTTTGACTTGGGACAACAAATCAACTCATTTAGGTATAAATTAATTTATACCTAATAAATTAAACGGTAACGTGCTTGTTTAGCGTATAGTTTTCATGCTTGGGTCTATTCCGACTTTACCGCTTAAAAATCAGCCAAGCACCTCCCATCCCTACTATTACACCCAACTTCAACAAGTAAATAGCATAAAACAACTGTACACACATGCCTAACGCAAAAAGCGGGAGCCAAAAAAGAGTAGTTGTGAAGAATATTTAGGCTATTCTTCCTTGTATAGATGATTATGCTTGGCTTGCGTTGTCTACTAGATGTGCTGTTCCGTCTGGGCAGTAGACTTTTTCGCCTTCAGAAACTTTCAGGTAGCGTTGAATGCAGGTCTTCTGCAACTCGCAACCGTCACAATCGCGTGAAATCATTTTTTTTTAAAAATTCGCCCCTCTCCCTTAGCGATCTTCATATGAATAGGGATGATTGGATTTAAGGTATTTTACATCCTAAAGCTTGGCTAGGGCGTAAGTCTTAAGTTGTACAAAACAGTGGTGGCTTGAGGAATAAAGATATGGACGCGGCTAATTTAGCTCTAAGTCTCGCTAGCATAGTAAATTTTTCCGCTTTGATGTTAATGCTAAGAGCAGTTATAAAAAACAGAAAAATGCTACGTGGCTATAGCATTGTTGGCTCTTTCTTAACGTTCGTATCCATCGTTGGCTTCGAAGTGGCATATTACTTGCTTGGGAACCTTATTGGTTTCGCGTTGGGATGGGCAACTGTTGCGTTCTGGTTCATAGCTTTCATTTATAGCCTAAGGCAGAAATTGAAAGGAACAGAAAAAGAGAAGGAAATGGTTGAGCCTTAACTGACTGGAAATTGAATTGTGAATTTTGCTCCCTTGCCCTCTTGGCTTTCAAAATTGATAAAGCCGCCATGGGCTTCTATTACTCGTTTGCAGACGGCTAAGCCGAAGCCTTGCCCTCGAGGTTTAGTGGTGAATAAAGGCCTAAAGATTTGGGGTTTAATTTTTTCAGGTATGCCTACGCCTGTGTCTTCCACAGTTACGACTGCTTGACCTTGGCTGTTAACTTGTGCGCTTATGGTTAGTTTTCCGCCGTCTGGCATAGCTTGCACCGAGTTAGTTACTAGGTTGATTAGAACCCTCTTTAGGAGTTGTGGGTCAGCTTTCACTTGTGGAAAAGCTGGTTTCATGCAAGCGTTCATGTTAATGTTTTCTGGAATGACAACGGAACCTAAGACGACGGTAACAAGTTCCTTTAGGTTGATTGGTTGTTTATCTATTTTGACTGGGCGTACGAACGCTTGCAAGTCAGAAACAATCTTGTCCATGTAGACCGCTTGCTCTTCTATTATCTGTATGCTTTCCTGTAAATTGCTCTTGAGTTCGCTCTCAGGAAGCGATTCAACTTCACTTCTTGCAAGATATAATTCGCCGATTACTGCTTGAAGTGGGTTTCGAAGGTCATGCCCAACCATACCAGCGGTTTGCCCAATAGTTGCTAAACGCTCAGAATCTTTAAGTTGCTTTGTTCGCTCTTCAATTATTTTTTCTAAAATTCCCGCGTGATCTAGAAGATTTTTTTGAAACTCCTTCTGCTCGGTGATATCTCGAACAATGCACCATATGCCCATTACTTTTCCTTTTCCGTCAGTCAACCGCCAAGTTTTAACAGACGCCGGAAAAACCGAGCCATCCTTACGCTTATATTCTATTTCCAAAACAATGGAGCGACCAGTTCGCTGCGTTTTATTAACGATTTTTTCGCTTTGTTCCTGCCACTTCTCAGGCAGTAACTGCTGGACAGCTATGTGTCTTAGTTCTTTTTTTGAGTAACCAAGCATTTTTGCGTAGGTTTTGTTGCAACCAATCATTCGTCCCTTCAAGTCTCTGGCCATAATTCCGTCTTGAGATGTCTCGTAGAGCATGCGGTACCTTTTTTCTGAAATAACAAGTTGCTGCTCCCATCTCTCTTGTTCCTCAAGCTCTATTGCTTTTATCTGTTTTTGCTCAGTTATATCCATAAATACTGAAACAAAATAGGTCTTCTTTGGACTGTAAGCGTAAACTTGATACCATTTATCCTGAGGCTTACAGTAAGTTTCAAAATGCTCTGGCATACCAGTGGTGGCTACTCTGCCGTAAATGCCTATCCAGTCTATAGAGTCATTTTTTATTTTAGGATTGAACTGCGTTGCTTTCTTTCCAATTCGTTGTCTTTTAAAAGAATGAATATCATCATATACCTTGTTACTCTCAAGGAGAATGAAGTTAACAGGCGCGCCGTCTTTATCAAAAACCATTTTATACAAAGCCACGCCTTGAGGTAGATTGTTAAATAAAATTCGGAATTGTTGACTGCTTATTCCTAACTCTTCAAGCAAATCCCTGCTGTTATCACCGTTATCTATGTCTTGGGAAAGAGGGATTTTTGAAGAATGCATTAATGGGTAAGTCTGCTTATCGGGCTTTGATTGAACAAAATCGATAGAATTGGCTATCTTATTTACTCCCATAACTATAATCAGTTATATGGAGGTCAGAGAGAGTATAAAAAACTTTCTAATATCTCATGTGTTAATAGATAACAGGCCAGAACTTTTTGTTAGCCGACAGTTTCTACAGTTAAAGCGATTCAGATTCAGACTGCCGCTGAATACTTCTGCTGGTTTTTCACGGCTTTTTTCTTCGGTTTCTTAAACCCGTCAACAGCGTGATGCATAGCTAAAAGCCTGAATGATGCAAAAGCATACGTGGTCCAAAGTATCACATAACATTCTTTACTTGCTCCCTCATTTGCGGCTGACACCTTCCAGCTTTTTAGCTGAAACTTGTTTTTCTCAGGCAATTTTAAGGAGTGCAACTAGAAATAGTCTTAAAGTTGATTTGGGGATAGTATCTGTGAAGTTTGTATGCCGACTAATTTGCCGCCTGAAGCGTTGGATAAGTGGGAGGAGGTTGAAGCTGCCCATACTCCCAGAGAGAAGCTGCAGAAGATGCAGGAGTTCCTTAGCTGTGTTCCTCAGCACAAGGGCACGCTTAAGCTTCGAGGTACAATTAAGAAGAAGATGGCTATTATCCGCGCCGACTTGGAGGATAAGAAGCGGAAGGGCACGGGCAAGAGTAGCGGTGGACCAAAGCTTTTTGTTGAAAAGGAGGGTGCTGCTCAGGTAGCGTTGATTGGCATGACGAGTGTTGGCAAGAGTTGCTTGATGAGCGCCCTGACAAATGCGAACGTGGTTATTTCTGGAGCGCCTTATACGACTCGTGAGCCTGTGCCGGGGATTATGAATTATTTGGATGTGCAGTTCCAGATTGTTGAGGCGCCTGCGATTATGAAAGGCAGTGCGGATGGGCGGGCATGGGGTCCGTTGACGCTTGGATTGGCACGGAATGCTGACGGCGTGGTTTTGATGGTTGATTTATCACGCGATCCCGTGGGGCAACTGGAGCTTGTTATAGGTGAGTTGGAGAAGAGCCGAGTGCTTGTAAGTAGGCCAAGTGGTCGTGTGGATATTGACCGTCGGCATGCTGGTGCGGCTTTGCGAATTATTTTGGTGGGTAGGCTTTTGGATTGCTCGATGAATGATGTGGAAGATTTGCTGCGCAGCTACAAAATATCTGACGCGATTGTCAAAATCAGCGGTGATGTGCGGCTTGATGATGTGGAGGACGCGATTTTTGAAACTACCACTTATAAGCCTGCGTTGGTTCTTGCGAACAAGATGGATGTTAAGGGTGCCCAAGCTAACCTGCGCATTTTGAAGCAGTATGTGAATGGGAAGTTGCCTGTTATTGCAGTATCATGTGAACATAAAGTGGGTCTTGACGAGTTTGGGAAGTTACTTTTTGAAAGTTTAGGGATTATCCGTGTCTATACTAAGGAGCCTGGGTCAAGGAAATCAACGGGTCGTCCTTTTGTGCTCAAGCAAGGAGCCACTATTAATGAGTTGGCGAAGAATATTCATAAGGAGTTTGTGTCGAATTTCTTGTTCGCGATGGTGTGGGCTAAGCGTTTGCCGTTTAGTCCTAAGAAGGTTGGTTTAGGTTTCCTGTTGGAAGATGGGGATATAGTGGAGATTCACACGAGAATATAGCAGCCAAAAAATTTTGGTTTCAATTTATATACTGAGCGTATGTGTACGCATAATTCTGTGGAACCTAAAGCATTTTTGGGGTTTTCAAGTTGAGATTAGGTGCAATAGATAGTTTATGGAAGGAGAAAGCTTCGAAATAGAACTTAGATGCTGTTATTACTCAAATAGTTCGTCAATACAGAGCTTCAAATAGACAAAAAATAATGCTGCAATAGAATTTAACATGAAAGAAAAAAAATTATGGCGGAGGCGGTGGTGGTGGTGGCGGTGGTTGCTCAAACTGCACATTCTTGTTGCGCCTCCTAAGAGACAACAAAGCCACAAGAACAACTACAACTACCACTACCGCGGCTGCTCCCGCATATATTAGCACCGAAGATATCGGAGCTGGAGATTTTGTAGGCTGCGTCGAGGCAGTTGAAGAAGAAGTAGGTGTTGCCGAAGGCGGCGGGGAAGGTGTGGGTGAAGTTGTTAGCGGCGAGGACTGAATCAGGAAAGAATAATTTGCTATTTCACTTGATAACTGAGCTGTATTATCCGTCGGCGTTGCCGTAAACGACGCAGACTCACCAGGCGAAAACGAGGTAGATAAGTAAGAAGCTGAGTAATTCATAGCTACAACCGTTCCGGAAGCATTATAAAATGTGGTAACAACAAAAACATTCCCGACTGCCCCGTCGCCAGTGTTCTGAACGGTTCCGGAAGCAGTGTACGTACCACGGATGTCAATGCCAGTGGATCCGGCTGCAATCGAAAGACCTGAATACGGAGTTTGAGTAGTATCATTAACGTAAGCTACTAAAACGGTAACGTTGGTAACTGAAGGAACCCAGCTTTGGCTTTGGGTCACGCTATTCTGAGGAGTAAAATCCAAGTAGAAAGGAGCCTTCTGTCCAGGAAGCAGATTGTTTCCATATACTATACCAGTTGCGGACGCTACCATCGTATTGGAGGAATTGTAAGCAGCGCCTGCAACATCCACGTACCCTATGACGTTTGTACCTACATTTTGTATCTCGCCGACCGCAACCAAATCACCGACGTACTCTGCTATAATAGAGTCAGGAGTAACGTACCAACTGTAACTGAGAACCTTAGCTTCGGAAGTATTCGCTTTCACAGTCGGTGCCGACAACATGCTAAACGCAGCTACGATTAAAGCTACAAGAATTACAGCCGTTATTATCTTTTTCAAATTATCCTCACTTCACATTGGATTCCTTAATGGAGAAGTGTATCGGTATTAAAGAGTTATTAAAGCTTGTTCAAATTTACTCCCAAATATCGCGAGATTTTTGTTGTGCAAAATCGGCTAAAAATAGTTTTAATTCTATTTCCGCATATTTCTTTGAAGAGTTATTCTCTATGTTCTGAAGGAGATTGGTTATTGCACAGTTTATGGTTCTTATTGCGTGCCTCTACTACACACTTTCCAGTTAGTTTAAGGAATTATTATATTCCAAAAAAATTTCCGTATGAATTGCCCAAGTAAATAAAGGAAAAATGATGTTTTTATCTGCTTGATTGTGCGACGCGTTCGATTTCGTTGCGTTTGGCAATGCCTGCGCTTTTGATGTCTTTGTTTGCTGCCAAAACCAGTTCGTCTGCGAGTGTTTCTTGGATGCTGCGTGGGTTGTTTATGCTTGCGGCTCGTGCGCCTTCACTTATGTGGCGTATGGCAAGGTCGATTCTGCGTTGTGGTGCGACGTCGACGGATAGGTGGTAGACGACTCCTCCGTAGCTGACGCGTGTTGTGTCTTCGCATGGCGATGCGTTTTCCACGGCTTTAACGAGGATTTCTATGGGGTTTTTGCCTGTGCGTAAGTTGATTATTTCGAATGCTTCTTTGACGATGTTGGTTGCTTTGGCTTTTTTGCCGCTGTTTTTGCCTGAGCGCATGAGACTGTTGATTAAGCGTTCTACTATGTTGACTTTGGCTTTGCGGAAGCGCTGATGCTCATGTCGTCCCATGCTATGGGGCGCAACCATGGGTGTAAGGTTGAGGTAGCGCTGCAACCCGATGTCTTGAACTGAGATGTCTTTGAATGTCCACTTTTGGAAAAGTTTGATATCTTGAGGTTGAGCAGTTGTTTGTGACATATCGGTTACCTTGCTGGTTTTTGTTTTCGTCCGTAGACGAGTTCGTTTAGAGATACGCCGTTTATCATGACTACTTTCCAGCGTACGCCGGGGATGTCGCCCATTGCGCCGCCTCTTGTTCCGCCGATGCCTTCAACAACTACTTCGTCATGTTCATCTACAACGTTGAGTGCGCCGTCTCCGGGCAAAAACGCGGTTATGACACGACCGTTTTTGATGAGCTGTGTGCGGACGCATTTGCGGATGGCGCTGTTTGGCTGTTTTGATTCAACGCCTACTTTTTCTAGAACGATGCCCCGTGATTGGGGTGCACCCTGCATTGGGTCTACTTTTTCGTCTAACCTAAGCATGCGCCTGTTAAAGTAACGGTTAGACCAACGGAAATTCTTCCGTTTCTTTTTTAGTTGTCTTGCGGCGAATTCGCCTCTTGGTGACTTGGAACCCATACTTTAGATATTCCTTCTTTTTGCACATCCATAGTCAATATACCAATATATAAACAAAACGAACCAAATTCGCTAAGTTAGGTAACAAGTTTGCTTATCTTGATTGGAATGTTGATATTCCGAGGGTAGTTGATAAAGACGCAAATGTTGGGCAGTTTGACTTGTACAAGAACACTGTATGTTGATTCAACGATTCCAAGTAAACGGATTCAGTTGCTAGCACTGCATGAAACGCTGAAGAAACATTTTCGAACAACAGGGTTGTCAGAGTTTGGCCAGGTCATTTGCTAAATCTGGACATAGCCAAAAGGATTGGCGCAATTATTCTCGCTTAGTTGAATTTGTACATCGAATTGCTTCAGGCGGCAAAATTGGCATTTCTAGAATGCATTTGAAAAAGGCTTTTGAGCTTTTGTGCTTTTGTCTGAAAAAAGGCGTCAACTCGTATTGCAAGAAAGATAACTTTTTCTCCTATCTTCCCTAGCCAGCTCTGCTTCAAACTAGCAAGGGTTGAAATCATACTCGGAGCAACCGGCATTTTGGTTGTGTTCTGCAATATGGGGTTTTAGTAAAACTTCATGTCTCAGGACTTTTTAGTAAGGTTTGCTGAGGCTCTGGAACATTTTTAAGAAGAAGAAAATGCAAATTCTTGCTAATCCTATCTTTCGTGAATTTAACCAGAGCCTTCTCAGCCCTTATCTCTTCTCCACTGCTTTTTAAACCTTAAAAAGGGGGAAATGGATTTTTTGGTTGCCTGATTTTTATGGCTTCTTTCTTAGTATTAGTAAACCGACTACAGCTATTGCAATGATTATGGCGATTACTCCACCGACCATGTACATCATTAGGTCTGATACTGTTGCAAAGTTTTGTGTTACCGGTGCAGGAGTTGTTGCCGCTGATGCAGCA
This sequence comes from Bathyarchaeia archaeon, assembly GCA_050010515.1. GTDB lineage: Archaea > Thermoproteota > Bathyarchaeia > Bathyarchaeales > Bathycorpusculaceae > Bathycorpusculum. The sequence continues at coordinate 17,909 of JBEKKX010000012.1, read as the reverse complement.
CTGGCACAGAATGCGGTGTCAGCAGAAGATCCATAGTACGATTGCGTGCCTTCAAAAGTTGCAGTAACTGTAAAGTTTCCAGATATGGTGGGTGTCCATGTGAGGCTGTAGAAGCCGCTTGGGTTAGTGATGACAGTGCCTATGTCATAATGGTTACCGTTAGAATCAGTGACAGATATCGTGACAGGAACTCCGGTTACGTTGGTCGGCATTGGCTGCTGCTCGTAAACGTATTCCATCCACTGAGTCATGCTTGCGTCGGATACGCATGGTAAGCCGTTGGGGAAGTTGGCTGCTACTACATTTTGTTGTGAGCCCGCAGAGATGTCGGTAACTGTTCCGCTTATCGTTATTGGTGTGGCAGTTGTGACGCCAATGTCAGGTGCTGTAACGGTTGTTTTGCTGGGTCCCATTCCGAATGCGTAGATTTGGTTGTCGTAGCCATTGTATCCTACGAGTTCACCGTTTGCTACCGCCATAGAGACGAAAACCGCTGGAATGTCCCATATCAGTTTGCCTGTTGTGGCATTTATTGCGTATAGGTCATATCCGCGATACATAGGTGTGGGCGGCGTATGCTGCGAAGGACCGTAGTAAATTATGCCGTTTGCGATTGTTATTCCACCAAAGGTAGGCCAGCTTCCAAACGGAGTTTGGACACCGCTATTGCCTTCGCTGAAAGTCCATATGCTTGCTCCTGTTGTAACGTTGAAAGCGCAGACATCCCCGGAATAGCCGGTAGTATATAGTGTTCCGTAAGCTATCTGGGCAGCCCAGTCATAATATGACCAGTCATTTCCAGTTACGGTGTTCAGCGCTGGTGTTACGGCTGTTTGGAGTCCGGTCTTGATGTTAATGATGTGCCACTGCAGGGTTTCTCTTTGGAAAAATGCGTAGTACCCGCCACCGTATGCGTCGCCGAAGACGAGCAGTCCTGGTACGGCTGGTCCGCCTTGTCCCCATCCAACGTTTGTCCGGTTTTCAACCCAAAGTTGTGCGCCTGTAGTAAGGCTGTAACCTACATCAACAAAGATTGGATTCGCTGTGTTCGTGTTTATTTGTCCCTCGGCAACCATCACTCCGTCTGGATAGTCATAGATTGACGCTGAGGGGAAACCCGCCACTGTTGGAATAGTAACGTTCCATTGAATTCCGTTTGCCCAAGGTCGAGAAGCAACCGAGGAAGGTTCATAACTTTGTGAGTTTGCGGCTGTGATGGGATATTGAACAGCTAGAGTTGAGTTCCACATCGCAAACCAATTGCCCGCCTCGTTTAGGTCATAAACCAGTATTTCACCGCTCGGACCATAAACTGGACTCAGAGCGAGTGCACTGGGACCGAACATTCCCATTGAAGTGACTACATTTGTGTACTGTGTCACCAATGTTCCCGTTAAAGCGTCGTACTGATACCAAGTTGACCCATCCGGTGAGACTGTCCATAGAAACGCTTGTGACCCTGACATCAGACCTGCATCGATCGTATATACTTGAGCGCAAGCTATCTGTGGCATAGTAAGGTTCTGCCAGACTAGTTGTCCGGTGCGTAAGTTTATGCAGTCTACTCCCAGCAAGCCTCTTACAAACATGCTGCCAGGTGGATTTATGTCGTAGTACATGTAGCCGTCGATTATCCATTCTGCAAGTTTGTTTTCGTAGAGAAGACCTGTGTAGTAGTTTAATCCATATGGGCTTCCAGGTCGCAATGCAGATCCGTTAATTGTTCCTCCACTGAGGCCGCCTAATGATAATGGTGTAGTCCACAGTATGTGAGCAGTGATGGGGCCTTGGTTCGTGGTAGGGCTACCACCATCATAAATTCCTGAGTTTACCCAGTTTCCAACTAGGCTATACCAGTTGTCGTTTGTAGCAAATATCGGGGTTGACCAATAACTCGTTGGAAGGGGTGTTTGAGGCCATGGGAGCACTTGATTCGTCGTTACTGTTAGGTTCTGAACGGTGCTTTGGCTTGAGTCAAAGGTGTAATTGCCCGGCGGCGCACCGAAGTCACTGTAAGTTTGCATGTTTATCGTTACAGCTGCGAAGTTGGCTTGGAACAAGTATGTGCCAGTCGTGGTAGGCTTATAGGATATGTATGTTAACCCGTTAGGAAGAGTTTCAGGAAGTTTGTATGTGGTTTTTACGCCAGTAGTGGTGGTGACGGTAACGGTCATATTCCATCCGTAGAAAGTAGTGCCAGCTTGAAACGGTGCAAGGCTATTCCAGACATAGACAGTAACAGACTGATTAACGCCTACAGGGTTTGGTGAAAGATTCATGAAAGTCTCAGTTGAAAAAGTTCGCTGAACTCCCTGCGCACTAGCAGATGGCACAAGCATTGTTGAAGCTCCTATTGAGAATGTTAAAATTGCTGCAATCAAAATAGCCATAGTTTTACTTTTTAGCTTTTGCATTTTTATTTTCCTTCAATTTTTATTTTTATTGAGCAAGAAGCATAAAGAGCATTTGAGCGCGCGCTTCACGCTTTTTGATCAGTGATCCTATAAGTGTATACTTACTTATAATACTATGCAGAAAAGTGTATAATCGGAAAAGTGAATAAGCACCGACAGATATAAAACTTGTGGAAAGACTGTGGTGGCATAAACATTTGCCTTCGAGATAAATTAAAAAAGAAAGATGTATGTTTGATGCTTTGGCGCTATGGCTTTTTTTAGTATTAGTAAGCCGACATTAGCGATTGGTCCTGATAGACTATACACCTTCTGCCCTTACTGTTATGTCACAGAAATTGACTCCAAAACAGGTAAACTTTAGTCTGCAAAAGCATTCCCACAATTTTAAGCAATTTTCGGCGCGTCTGCATTTCGAGTACTTTTAACATGGTCGTATGTTTTTCTAGTGTTGATGCCGACTGACTGCAAACTTTTTTTGAACCGAAGATGCTAGAACGTTGCCCAAAAGCAGAAAGCTGACTTAAAACCATTTTTCCTCCATTTTAGGAACAACCTTGCGAGTATATAGTTTGGATTTTTTTTGTGATATGAGGTTTTAGTAAAACTTCATGTCTCAGGACTTTTTAGTAAGGTTTGCTGAGGCTCTGGAACATTTTTAAGAAGAAGAAAATGCAAATTCTTGCTAATCCTATCTTTCTTGAATTTAACCAGAGCCTTCTCAGCCCTTATCTCTTCTCCATTGCTTAAGACTAAAAAAGGGGAAAGTGGATTTTTTGGTTGTTTTGTTTTTATGGCTTTTTTCTCATTAAGAGCAAGCCGACTATGGCGATTGCGATGATTATTACGATTATTACAGCAACGATCCCATAAGTTAGAGCTGACATTGTTGCTAGGCCTGTTACAGGTGTAGCGGTTGGCGCTGGTGTTGCCGGTGTAGCGCTAGCGCAGAAGGCCGCATAAGCGGAAGATCCATAGTATGATTGGGTGCCTGCGAAAGTTGCAGTGACCGTGAAATTCCCTGATATGGTGGGTGTCCATGTTAGGCTGTAGAAGCCGCTTGGGTTAGTTGTGGTTGTGCCTATGTCATAATGGTTACCGTTAGAGTCGGTGACGGATATCGTGACTGGAACTCCGGTTACGTTGGTCGGCATTGGCTGTTGCTCGTAAACGGCTTCCATAAATTGAGTCATGCTTGCGTCAGATACGCATGGTAAGCCGTTGGGGAAGTTTGCTGCTACTACATTTTGTTGTGAGCCCGCAGAGATGTCCGTTACTGTGCCTGTTATCGTTATTGGTGTGGTAGCGGTAACGCCAACGTCAGGTGCTGTGACAGTAGTTTTGCTTGGTCCAATGCCGAAGGCGTATATCTGGCCGTCATAACCGTTCCATCCAAGCATTTCGCTATCTGCAATAGGGGATACGTCTCTCTGGAAAGCGCCGCTTATTTCCCAGACAAGTTTGCCAGTAGTGCAGTTTATTGCAAGTTTCTCTCCGCCTGGAAATAGCGGTGGATTATAACAACGACCTTCAGAAAGGAATAGCATTCCGTCAGCAATGCTTTGCGTACCGAAGACCCAAATAGGATATACACCGTATGGTGTATTATACCCAGCGGATCCGCGGGTATAGGTCCAGTCAAGTTTTCCAGTTGTAAGATTAACAGCATTCACGTAACCGCCGAAGTCCCAGACGTAAACCTGACCGTAAGCGATAGCAGCACCAGAAAAAATATAACTGAAAGCGTTTCCTACAAGTTGAGTTGGTCCCCAGAGTTGCTTGCCAGTTGTCAGTGAATAACCATACAGTTGATCTGTATCCTTGTCTTGCCTTACGTACACACCGTCGCCTGTAGCTGCAATGCTTATGTCATCAAATTTCGTCAACGGCTGGTTTACCGGTCCCCACAGCAATGCTCCAGTAATAGGATTATACGCTATATCTGTAGCGTAAGATCCACCGAACTGGTTGGCAAACGTCGGAAGGACGGCTGGAGATGAACTCAAAACTATTGCCTGGTTACTTTCTTCAGCGATACCAAAGTTTGGATTTACCAAAGGAACCGGTACTGACCACTCAATGCCTGTTGCCCAGTTGTTAGTGCCTGATGGCTTAAAATCACCTGTGAAAATTTCAGCCATTCCACCGACCGCAAATGGACCAGTAAGGCATAGGGATGAGTTCCACATAGTCAACGAAGACGCAGTAACTTGGTAATATTCATTGTAAGTGTCGTTGACATAGTAGATTAGTATTGATCCTGCGCAATTGGGTTCATTGGAATCTATCAATGCAGTCGTTGATTCTGCAAAGAGAAAAGCCAATGACCCGCTGGGTACATCGGTTACGGTTGCCATAGTATTTCCAGTCACTGGATCCAATATGTCATAATTACCATCCGGATTATATGCCCACAGAAGTGCTTGAGAGCCAAATTCCTCAACTGTATGGACTGTTATCACTTGACCATAAATTAACGTGTCAGTAGTATTCTTAACCCATAGCGTTTGTCCTGTGAAGAGATCCACTGCAACAATGCCTGCCATATCGGTTTGAGCAGGGTACCAATTGTAATAAAGTACTCCGCTGAGAATTATCGGTTCAAGATAGTGGTAAAGTGGGGAAGATGCTACGTACGCGGTTATTTCATTACCGGGAGTTTCCCCGCCAGGTTGACCTCCGGTTGTTATCGGTTTAGTCCACACTATGTGAGCCGTAGTTGGTGCAGTGCTATATGGTTGATAGTTGTTTCCAGAGCCATCATATCCGCCCGTATTGCAGAATCCTGGTCTTCCTAAGCCATACCAGTTCCCACCAATCGTTTGCGCCCATGCATAGTTTGATGCGTATATTGGAGTTGTCCAGTATGCCGTTGGAAGCGGGGGACTAGAATATGTCGGTATCGGCGATGTCTGTACGACAAGTTTGACCGGTGGGCTCATAGCGGGGTCCATATTGTAGGTCACACCAGTAGCGCTCGACCCTAATGATTGTCCAGGAAATATCCCTTGGAAGGTGTAGTTTCCAACTGCAGAGGGCACGAATGATACTGCGGCTACACCACCTGTATAATCAGATGTATATGGTCCGAGAGTTACATTAGTTCCGTCTGGCTTGACAATGTTAACTGTCAAACCTGTATATTCGGTTGCCGCCAAGAAGAAACTGGTACTATTGATTATGGGTATAGGTTTAGTGAAGAAGAGGCTAACGTACACCGTTTGGCCGACGCCTACGGGGTTAGGTGATGCACTGACATATAGATAGTCTGGGACATTCAACGTCGTCGGTTGCGCGTTAATAGTCGGTATAAGTATCATTGAAGCTGTCATTGAAAATGTCAATAATAAAGCAATAAGAATAGCCATAGTTTTACTTTTTAGCTTTTGCATTTTTATTTTCCTTCTAATTTATTTTGTATCGAGCAAAAAAGCATAAATGTATAAATACTATTTTGGGCGAGAATTTTTACAGCGTTTAAGCTTCTTACTCGATAGCCCCTTTGTATTGGCGATTTTGTTTATACGACTTGTGTGGGGGGGGAGGTGACGGCAAAAACGGATAGATGAAGTTTGTATTCAAGATAAATATAAAAAAGAAAGAGGGTTGTTTGATGCTTTGCGCTGTTTAGTTCATAACAGTTTTTCATTAAATTTACTCCATAGTTGATTAGCATGTAGCAATTTAAGCGATTCACAGGTTAGCTATTTGACATAAATCTAGTCAACATTTCGCAGGAAGACCCCAGCTGGGTAGTTGACGTAAACGCCGCTTTTTTCGAGCATACCAATAAAACGCGTTCTACCCTAGCCAAAAAAAGAAGAAAAAGAACAAAATAAGGTGCGAAACCGAGTATGCCGCTGACATAGGCGCATATATGGAAGTGGATTTTTTGTGATAAGTAGTTTAAGTAAACTCCCTATCTCTCTTCCAACCCTTTTTTCCTGTAGCAACGAGCACAAAAAAAATAGTGCATCAGCTCAGTGTAGCGTGTTTTTCGTCTGTGTGTGCTTGCCTAGAGAGAGGGAAGGTAGGTAGGCGTGAGTGATTGAGTGACAGAGAGAATTTGAGTGACTGAGTGATGGAGTGAGAGTCAGTGATGGAGTGACAGAGCGATGCAGTAACAGTGTGTGACAGTTAGTGCGTGGGGGGATTAAAATTTAATCCCTAACCACCAGAACCTTGCTTAATCAAATCATCAAAAATCATTTTCTAGAGAGAAAGCTTTTAGCTCATAAAAGCAGGTATTAATTAAATAAATGTGAGGCGATTTGGATGCAGAAGAAGTGCCCAGTTTGTAAGCAGGTTTATACGACGTTTGATAGCAAGAAGAAGTATTGCAGTGATGCTTGCGCTAAGAAGGCTGGCAAGGCAAAGTAACGCTTTGAAAAAATGCATGCGGTAACTTGATAACATTTTTTCATTAACTAGTGATATTGAGAATTTTCTTGAGCGTTAATTACGCAAATTAGAAATATTTGTTGTTCCATACATTATTATGAGGTTTAGAATGGAGGAGTATGTTAAGGGACCTGAGCCTGACAGGTGGCATTGGAAAAAAAACTGCAAACAGTACCCCCGTGTCGTCATTCAAAGCCGCACTAGAAGACCGGGTTATGACCTATGTGACGAGTGTCTAGACATAGAAAGAATCGAACTTCGCAAAGTAGCAGCAACTTAACCCCAGTTAATCCCTAAAATCGAGATTGCGAGCTTACAATGAAGCCGTCGCTCTATGCCCTGACCAATAGACAAAACAATTATTTTAATCGACTTTATTTTAAAGAAGTAAAAGTGCTTATCGTAAAGTTTTAGTGAGTATTTAGCTCTGGTTTTTTTCCTCTTTCAATATTAGCAAGTTTCTTTCCTGATTAAAACAATCAAAAACAACGCATTCTGCATGCAAAGTGCGCGGTCTTCGTTCTATGCACATCTATGTTGAATCATATTTGAAGCATATTAGAAGCATCTAGTAGACCCGGGGGATAGGCTTGAGCACACACAAATACCCAAGACAAAAGCCAATAGCTAAATACACACCATCTGAAATTTTATAAATGGAATCTGAAGGACATTAAGTCTAACGTGGCAAAGTCATGTACATGTTTATGGTGTATTCATCTACTGGTTTAGTTTCAAATCCTTTTTTGCAGCATAGATTGGTCATTTTTATGTTGGCGAGGGTAAACGTAACTGTAAATTGTTTCTAATTTCAAGTCCTTAGCTATATCAATAATGTAATCCATAAGTTTTGATCCTAATCCTAGCCCGTGCCATGAGTCGCTTACCATGATAGCAAATTCACCATTTTTTCTTTCCGAATCAAGAGTTAATCTTACTACGTGTATCAAATTCCGTCTTTATTGATGGATACTCATCGGAATTTTGGCTGAGTCAATGTTTGGCTGCTGAAGGATTCGTTCGATCTAAGTTAAGTTGACTTTTACAACGTGTGTGGAGCAAGAAATGCATGGGTCGTAAGCTCTTACTAACATTTCCAGCGTTAATTCAATCTCTTTTGGCGGTTTATCGATAATCTGCGGAAGAATAGATTTCATGTCTAACTGAATGTTTCCGTGGTTTTGGTTGGTTGGGATTATACAGTTGGCTTTTGTGCATATTCCCTTTTCGTTGTAGGTGTAATCATGGAATAATATGCCTCTTGGTACCTCTACTGCACCAACGCCGGTGCCTGCCTTCACTTTGACTTCTGGTTTATTGTAGTCTGGTTGAGGTTGGAGACCTGCTGCTTCAAGTTCGTTTATTAGTCGTATCGAATCTTCGACGCTGTGAACCACTTCGACAAGTTGAGCAATACTATTCATGAAAGGATTGTAGCACATTGGTAGAAGATTGAACTTCTCAGCTGTTTTTTGAGCCATCGGGGATAATCTCTTGTAATTGTTATTTAGCCTGGCTAAAGCACCTACCATGTACGATTCACGGTTATGCTTTGCCCATTTAGCGGTGGATTGCGGAATAATGTACTCGTTTGTGTATGCAAGATATTCTTTTACTGGTGCAGTGCCTGTGTCTGATGAAGCCAGTTTTCCGTCATAGAGCGTGTATTCACTTGGGTCAGTTAAAGAAATGAATTCTGTTTCTCTTTTGAAATCGGGTAATCTGCCTGCTAAGCTCTTGAATAATTCCGCCACTGCTAGAAGGTTTGGAATAGAATCTTGTAGTTTCTTTCTGAGTGCTATTAATTCTTTCATAGACGGGATTTTAGAGAAACCGCCTGGTATCAATCTTTGAGGATGTGTTGTTCTTCCACAGAGCAAGTTTGACATCTCATTTGCGGTTCTGTGAAGTTGAAGAACTATCTTAACCTCTGAAAGATTTGTGGACGCAAGAGGAATTACTGAACCTACGCCCATCAAGTCAGGTAGAACTAGAAAACCTACATGTAAAATGTGGCTCTGCATATTTTCTGCATGTAATGCTAGTTTTCTAAGTTTTAGGTCTTGTTCACTTATAGTTATGCCTAAGGCTGATTCTGTGGCTTTCAATGAAGCAAGTGTATGGCCAATTGAGCATATGCCGCATATGCGAGAGGTGATGTGGTGTAGTTCATTCCATGATCTTCCTACAACCATGGCTTCAAAGAACCTTGGTGCTTCTGAAATGCTCCATTCACATTTTTCTATAAGTCCATTTTTGACATTCACATTGATATTTCCATGTCCTTCAACTCTTGTTACATGGTGAACTTCAACGTCAATATTTGATTCTTTCATCTTTTTGTCTCCTGCCAACCAAAATACAATCTAAACTTACTAATTGCGTCATCAACTGTGAGACCATATTTTATCAAAACTTCCTTGTGGGAATTCTCATTTGGATTGTCTACAAGGCCTCGGCAACCCCAACATATTGTTCCCTCATTTACACAGCATGAATTGCAGCCAGCTCTAGTTACTGTTCCAACACAAAATTGACCTCGCTCAAAAGCACATACGTTCTCGTTTTTCTTGCATTCAACACAAACTGGGTAAGTCGTAGTTTCCGGCTTCTTTCCCAGTAAAAGTGATTTGACAACTTGTAAGAAGTCTTCTTTGTCTATTGGGCATCCATGAACGTAAGCATCCACGGGAATTACTGCATCTATGGCTCTTGCAGCGTAACTATCGAAGAGCCTAGCGTTTTCTCCATACACAGTTTTTTTGACGTTTTCCAAATCTTTGTAGTTTCTAAGAGAGTTGATTCCGCCGATTGTCGCGCATGATCCTATAGCAACTACGATTTTAGCATTTTTTCTGATCGTTTTTAGTCTATCCTCGTCTTGTAGCCTAGTGCAAGAGCCTTCAACAAAAGCTATGTCATAATTGTCGCTGTGTTCTTTCATGACTTCTCTAAAGCTAACAACTTCAACTTGACCAAGAAGAGCTAAAAGGTCTTCTTCGAGATTAGCTACTTGTAATTGGTCTCCTTCACAGCCTGCAAAATCAAAGAAAGCAACTTTGGGTTTCATTACAGAGCCTCCGGAACACCTTTTATTTTTGAATAATTGAAAACAGGGCCGTCTTTGCAGACGTAGATTTGGTTAATTTGGCAGTGACCACATTTTCCTACACCGCATTTCATTCTTCGCTCAAGTGACATGATTATGTGATCATCTGGGACATTTCGTTTTTTAAGATCTGCAATTACAAATTTGTACATGACTGGGGGACCACATAATATTGCTAGTGTCTTCTCTGGATCAAAAGAGACTTGAGGAATAAGCGTTGTAATTACACCTATGTTGCCCTCCCAGACTCCGCTTTCAGGACACCGGTCTACAGTTGGTTTGAACTCAACATTTTCTTTGGACGCTATTGAGACTAGTTCATCGCTAAAAAGCAGTTCCTTTGGTTCTTTGCATCCGTAAAGCAGATAGACGCGACCGAAGTCTTTCCTGTTGTCAAGAACATAATTGATTAGGGATCTGAGGGGTGCTATTCCAAGACCGCCTGCTATGAATAAGAGGTCTTTGCCCTTTAGAGAGCCAACGTCAAACCCATTACCAAATGGTCCTCTGATTCCAACTTTATCACCAACATTGAGCCTGTGTAATTTTGTAGTGACATTTCCTAACTTGCGTACGCAAACTTCGAATGTTTCTTTCTTTGTCGGTGATGAGGATAAGGATATTGGCGCCTCGCCTATTCCAAAGACAGAGACTTCTACAAATTGGCCTGGTTTGTGACTAAGTTCTGATCCGTCATCTAGTTTGATTTCAAACAGTGTTTCCATCGAAGTCATCGGTACTTTCTTGATTATGGTTGCTAGCTTCGGTACGTAATCTATGTCTCCTTCTGTTTGAATGTTAACGTCTGGCTGAGCAGCGACGGTTGCCATTTGCGTTCCGCTGTCTATATTTTCATGATACATGTCGTTGAATAGGTTAACAGGATTCGCTATATCGGGGAGGCAATTTGAAGAGCATCTTCCACAACCAACACAAGAAATAAAACCGAAAGTATCGAACAAATACTTTCCTTTTTTGAAATATCGATGGCGGTATCTTGTAGGTCTTGTAGCACGGAAGTTTTCTCCTGAGGCAATTTTCGCAAAATCTTCTAGTAAACAGCCATCCCATGTTCTGATCCTCTCACCTTGCTCTAAGGAAAGATCAAGGTTTTCTTTAACATCAAAACAATAACATGTTGGACATACTAGAACGCATGAACCGCAGGCTAGACATTTTTCAGAATGCTTTTCCCAAAATCCACTTTTCCCATAGCTGTCCTTAAGCAGTTCGGGAATAAGTTCAGGCGGAAAGTCAAACTTTTGCTGAGACATGCCCATTACTTCTCTTTTTTTCTGCCCAGCAATTTGGATGTCGCGTGCCAATGCGAGTGTGACGTTCTTTGCGTATTTAGATAATAGGTCTTCTCCTTTTTGAGAGCCAATGTTTATTGCATATCTATTACCCAAGTCTGTAAGCATAAGATCATAGCCATAATCTATAGCCGCACTGCCCATAAAGGAAGAAAAATTCCATTTCGACATCTTTTGAATGTTGACGCCTATTATGATTGCTGCCTCTCGTTTCTTAAAATAATAGGGATCGGACTTCGTTTCCCTGAATATTTCATCCATGTGAAGTAGGGCTACAATGTCATAAGGGTGAACACCTACAATTACCATCGGCTTGATTTCCTCTGGATTTTTAGCGGAAAATCCATCTGACAAGTCATAGGTAAATAAGGTTTCGCGTTGAGGGAAGAAATATTTTTTCGGAGGCAACAAAGTTACGTCATAGTCCAGACGCAATTCCTTGGCGGACTCAAGAGGTGCAAAAGCAAATTTATTCCCTCGTGATTTAACGCCAATAACGTTCAAAGAATCATCTTTTATTAACGCATCTATAAAATTCTGGAAATCTTCTTTGGATATGATTTTCATGTTTTGAGGATCTCCGAGGAGATTTTGGTAGGAATAACTGCTATGGCGCATTTAACCTTTGTGGAATAAGCTTTCAAAATTAAAATTTCTTTTTCCTTTCAAATATGAACAGCGTTCCTTAGGGAATTTATGTAAATGTTTTATTAGACACACGTTGGCTTGATCCGTTTTACAGTTATTATAAAACCTTTTTTATGCCAAACTATTTAATTACCTTTGTAATTATTAAAAATAGGTGTTTGAATGCCACGAGCGTATGTATTGTTTAATGTTGAGTCGGGTTCAGAAGATACCGTTCTAAAACAGCTCAGGAACATAAATAACGTCGAAGAAGCTTACGTTTCCTATGGCGTATACGATCTAGTCATACGAGTCAAAGCAGACACTATGGAAGAGCTAAAGGATTCAGTGACACACAAAATTCGCACAATCAAGCAAGTTCGGTCAACTTTAACTTTGATAATGATGGAAGAATAAGCTCCCTAAACATTTATTTTTTAGCTTTTTCTAATGTTCGTTTGCGTTTTTTGGTATTTTCTATAATTTTTTAATGTTTGAAACCTTAAATTTATGTATTTTTGGAGACACAAAGAGGAAAACGAAACCAAAGCCGGGCCGGTGGGATTTGACCACAAATGGGTGCCAGAACTGAAAAAAATTGTTAATTGACTTAGAAAAAACTGGAAAAACAGCCCAAAACTATTCAGAGTTTTGAGTTAAGTAGTGGTTGGATTGAAAAAATGCGGACTAATATTCAGTTCTCAGCAGAACAATCCAGACTAGTTGGTTGTTTAGCTCGCCAGTTTTGTTTTTTTCGGCACGTAGCTCTGTTCTAGGAGGTAAGCGTATCGTTTGTTGAACCATTTTTTGACAACTTCAACCAAGAATAAGTAGACAGCTATTATCCCCGCAAGGGCTAGATAGAACATTGCAGGGGGAGGCGAAAACCCGAATACGGAGCCGAGCGGCGTGTAGGGCAGTGCGAACGCAACCGCCACGACGGCTAAGGTGCTTATCAGCAAATATCTGCCAGGTTTACTTTTGTAAAATGGCGTTTTTCTGGTTCTCAACACAAAAACCACGAGTGCTTGTGTTAAAAGAGACTCCACAAACCATGCGGTTTGAAAAATATGCTGTCTTTGAAGTTCAGGTACAAATGCGGGCAGCATAGGCAAGAAGACAAACAGCAATAAGAAAAATGTCACGTAATCAAAAATTGAGCTTACTGGTCCCATGATAATCATGAATCTTCTTATGTAGGAGATATCTAGTCTTTTCGGTTTTTCAATGTACTCTTCATCTACGTTGTCTGTTGGTATAGTCGCTTCGGAAAGATCGTAGAGGAGGTTGTTTAGGAGAATCTGAATAGCCGTCATAGGCAGGAAGTTCAGGAACAAAGACGCTCCAGCCACGCTAAACATAGTGCCGAAATTCGAGCTGACACCCATCATGATGTACTTCATGGTGTTGCCGAAGGTTTTTCGGCCTTCCAAAACCCCTTGATCCAGGACGGTCAAGTCAGGCTGCAACAGTATTAGGTCAGCGGATTCTTTCGCGACGTCAACAGCGTTCTCAACCGATATGCCCACATCCGCCGTTTCCAAGGAAGGAGCGTCGTTAATGCCGTCGCCCATATACCCCACCACATGCCCGTTAGACCGTAAAGCCTTGATGACTCTGTCTTTTTGAGCTGGGTTCACACGAGCAAAAATATTGTTGTCCTCAACAACACGGGCTAGGGCATCGTCTTGGAGCTGAGCAATGTCGTTTCCGAGAATAATTCCTTTTATGTTGAAGCCCAAGCGTTCACAGGTTGTTTTTGTGACTAGCTCGTTGTCGCCAGTGACTATTTTGAGTTCCACGCCGTCTCTGGCCAGCAAACTGATAGATTCCTTAGCGCTTTCTTTAGGCGGGTCGAGAAAAGACAGGAAACCCAGAAAAACCATGTCGGTTTCGTCGCCAATCGAGTAATGCGTTTTATCATCTTTAACCTTCTTGTACGCGACCGCTAAAACCCTGTATCCCTCTGCGCTGAGATCGTTGTATTTCTGCTCAAACTTGCCTTGGCAAACATTTGTCAAATCGGTTAGGTTTTCGTTGGTTTCACAGTAGGCGCAGATCTTGAGGATTTCTTCGGGGGCTCCTTTGGAGATTATAAGTCTTTGCCCTTCGTACTCGACCACTACCGAAACACGTCTTCGAATAAAGTCAAACGGAATCTCGTCAATTTTGCTGATACCGGTCACGTCGAACTGCTTATACTGAACCACGGCGTCGTCCAGAGGGCTTTTCAGTCCTGCTTCAAGAACGCTGTTAAAGTAAGCATACATCAGTACTTTCGGGGCTTCTTTTCCCTCTAGATCCTCGTAATCGTTTAGCGTGAGCTTGTTCTCGGTAAGCGTACCAGTTTTATCGGTGCACAGAACGTCCATATTGCCAAAGTTCTGAATAGAAGCCAAGCGTTTTACAATAACGCCTTTTTTGGACATCGCTACGGCGCCTCTGGAAAGGTTAATGGACATTACCATGGGCAAAAGCTCGGGCGTCAAGCCCACCGCAAGAGCCACTGCGAAAAGCAGCGACTGCAAAATGCTACGGCTACCTGCATAGAAAAACGCGTTTACAAAAAAGACGAAAACCACAAGGAAAAGCGTGACCTCAGTCATTAAAGCTCCGAACCGCCTAAGCCCCTTCTCAAACTCTGTTTCAGGCGCCTTAGTCACAAGTTCTTTGGCGATTCCCCCGTACTCGGTTAAGCCGCCGGTCTTCGCCACGACTGCGGTTCCGGTTCCGCTAACCACCGAAGTTCCCAAGAAAACGTAGTTGTTCCAGTCAGTAAGCTCAGACGTCACCGTTGAAAGTGGAGCAGCATTCTTTTCAACCGGAAACGCTTCGCCCGTTAACGCTGACTGGTTAAGGTTCAGGTCCTTCGCGCTGATTAATCTACAATCGGCGGGAACAAGGTCTCCCGCTATGAGATACACTATGTCGCCCGGAACGATTTCAGAAAGCTTCACTTCTTGTTTAACGCCGTCTCTGAGAACCGTCGCCTTTGTGGTCACTCTTTCTTTAAGCGCTTCAGCGGCGTTCTGAGCCTTAGATTCCTGATATACGTCAAGAACAATGCTGAGAAGAACGATAAAGAAAATTATAATCGCGTCCGTTACGTCCCCCACAAACCCAGAGATCAAAGCCGCAATCAGAAGGATAAGCACAAGAGGATTTCTCAGGTGATAGAGAATCTCAACAAATCCGGTCCGTTTCTGCTTCTCAGCCAGCTCGTTCGGTCCGTACGTTGCAAGGCGGCTTTGAACTTCCTGTGAGGACAGCCCAGACTGGGATGTCTTCAGCTGAGCTAAAACTTGATCAGCAGGCAGAGTCAATAGCTCTTGGTTATCCGCCATCAAATCAACCGTGAAATAGTTGTTAAAAGCATAGTTTACGGTAGCGCTTATTAAACATTAAGCACTGGGGTTTGTTGTCTTTAATCGTCGCCAAAATCCGTTCGTCAGAGGGTCTTTGCTTCTTCTTCAGGTTTTATAAGGTTCGCTGGGTCGCCGAGAACAAGCAACGCGTCGTTTTCCTTAAGCTGATCTGGCAAGAATTTGGTAAAGATTTGAGTGAAAATCTGGAAAATCAATTAATAATTTGATTTCTTAGAAGAAGATGAAACTTCAAACTAACAAAGGGGGCATGAAAAATAAAGGAAACACAAATGTACGTATTGGATTTGACCAAAATAGATGGAAGCGGAGACTTCTCATGTCCAGAGTGTGGAACTGCGATATCTCCTGATGATTGTACCGAAGAAGCTTATTCCATTCAAGAAGCAAATGTTAGTGATCAGGGTTTGGAGGAACTGGTGATTCGCTGCAACACGTGTGCAAGTGAACTTCATTTGACTGGTTTTTCTCTCCTACAAAAGCTGTCGGGCATAGAGAAAGAAAATTGAAATGAGAAAAGAGAAGGAGCCTGTGCTGCATTGTTCACGTATAATTGTTATCTCCATGAAGTCACAAACAAGAGAAGGTTTCCCAAACTGCTCAGAATGAAGAAACCCCAAATAAGGCTCAAGCTTCGCATTCACTAAAGCCTTATGGGCTTTCCAAGATAGAAGCTCATAGCCCAGATTGAAAAGGTTATTCAAAAAGGAATTAACTGCTATAAGCGAGGTGATTTGATGGTTTGGAAGGATTGCGGTTATTTGAGCTTGACTAAGGACGGAAAGAAAGTTTCTGTTGTGGTTAAGCATGTTCGATATGTTGCAAAGCGCGCGCGTAATTATAATTTTATTAAGCGCCCAACCTATATTTTAGTGGGAGAAGAAGATGGCTACGCCTAAAAACCTGAAAGGAGGCTCAAACGCTCCAAACATTAAAAGATTCCAACACAAAAACAACCTCATGCGTTACCGTAAGTTAAAAGATATTATGACCCAGGAGGTTGTCACAATAACGCCTGAAAATACGTTGCATGAAGCTGCCCGCATCATGGGCGAGCGACACATTGGAAGCTTGGTAGTATTGAAGTATGAAACTCCTGTCGGCATAATAACAGAGAGGGACCTGCTAAACGCTGTTAGTAGTGGAGTTAGTTTGGAGAAAGATTGGATAGGCGGACACCCCAGTATAAGAGACATAAAAGTCGAGAAAGCTATGTCTTGTCCTACAACTAAAATATGTCTCGAATCTAGCATAAAAAAGGCAGCTCAAATAATGATTGAAAAGAAAACACGGCGCCTTATAGTCTGCGATTTCGGAGAACTTAGAGGCATAATAACCAGCTCAGACCTCATCAGAAGTCTACCCGAAATCCCCGAAACGATGAAGGTATGGTTTGACATTGACTACTTTATGACCAAGCAAGTAATAACTGCTGACAAAGAAACACTCGTAGAGAGTGTAGCAAAGATTATGGCAGCAAAACATATCGGCAGCGTCATCATCACGGAGCAAGGAGAACCGATAGGCATATTCACCGAACGAGACCTGCTCACCAAATTCTTAGCGAAAGAAAAATCACTAATAGAAGAAGTAGGGGAAGCATGCTCATCGCCGCTTATTACATCACCAACAAGGATAAGCGTTCACGACGCAGCTTGCATTATGGCTTCAAAACACATAAGGCGGCTGCCAATCACAAGAGAGCATAAATTAGTAGGTATTCTTTCAGCAGGTGACTTGGTTGAGGCATACGCCCGCGAATGACGCAACCTTCAGACTGCATGATTTATATTTTCAGCCAGCAAATCCAGTTACCACATATTCATGAATAAATGCTTTTTCATAGAAAATGCGCGAACATGGGTTTGGGTTTATTATCGTTTGTTTTTGTAAGGAGACAGATTCCCATCACCGCACCCTTTCATAGAGAAGGATTGATTGACTGATTGACTGACTGAGACTGACTAACAGAGAGGTCAAGGATATAGCTAAGAGGTTTTAGGTTTAAGGTCATGTTAGAGTCGTACGTGTTAAAGTCGTTAGTGTTAACGTAGTGAGTGTTAGAGTCGTACGTGTTAGACGTGTAAGTGTATGAGTCGTAGTTTGGGTTAGGGTTTGAGTTTGGGGATTAAATTTTAGTCTAACCAACCGTACTCACACACTACCTCACTCTACCTACCTTACAGGCAGCTAGTCTTTGGTTGTTTTGGTTTTTGCTTCTTTGTTTTTGTCTTTGGTTTTGCGTTTGGGCCTTTTTGGGAAAGAACTGTATAACGCGGAGGCTCTTGCGCGGATAATTTTTCTTGTTTCAACTGTGATGGGCGAGGTTGCGATTAGCTCGTCTAGTTTGTTTTTGTTTTCTTCTATTCTTTTTGTGAATTCTTCGTTGGATATTTTGCCTTCTGATTTTAGTTTTCTCACTTCTTCCATATGTGAAGCTATCAACTCGAATTGTTCGTCAATTTCTGTTTCTGACGCAGCTTCGGTTTGCGGTATTTTTTTCCTTACGTAGCGGAACAGCAAAGGCACTTGGAACACGATTGAAATGAATGACCGCAACCTTACGGTTGCGGTATCTTCAGAAAAATTATGGATGCTTAGATTGTTCTATGTAGCGTTTGATTGTTTCAGCATTGACCTGGCCAATTGAACGGTAGAATTT
>JBEKKX010000011.1:0-66260 GCA_050010515.1 Bathyarchaeia archaeon | reverse complement strand
TCCTAGACGGTAGACGCAACCTGCCGTCTAGGAAACACACTTAGCGAGTTAGCAAAAGAACCTACTGCCGATTCATCTGCAACCTAACGGTTGCAGTATTCTCGTCAAGTTTTAATAAAAAGCTCTTGAGTGAAATTATGGTTGTCTTCTAAGCATTTAGCGCAAGTACTGCACCGACTATGATTATTACAATAATAATGGCGATTGCTGAGCCAAAAAACATGCGCATCAGTCATTGACGCTGGTGCAGATGTTGGTGTCCCAGTGACGCGACTGCTTGGGTAACATCGATGGCGTTCTCCTTAATAGATTTGAAAAAAATGAGAAATCTATATAAAACGGCACGTGATTGGCTATAAGATTTAAAGTTCTCAAGGGTAGCGATTTTGGCAGATCGAATAAAAATCGATGAAATTGACGCGAAAATTTTGAGGATACTCTTATCTGAATCACGCACTAGTTTTAGTGATATCGCCAAAGAATGTAAAATTACAGTCACAGCGGTCAGAATGCGCTATAAACGCTTATGGAGAGATGGCGTAATCAACGGCGAAAAAATGCTTGTGAACCCTCACTGCTTGGGGTATCGCCACATCGTTGATTTAGGCATTATAAACGCGGTTGAAGATGAAAAAGAAGTCGCCAAGTTTCTTGAAAGTAAACCGTACATCGCCGAGTTGGTAGGCCCATTTGGTAAATACAACTTCTTAGGAAAAGTAGCCTTAAAAGACCTCAATAATTTGCAGGAAATTATTGAAGAATTGGAATTCAACCGCAATATTAAACATGTTGATGCTTTAATCTGGGCAGAGGCAGTAAACATAGAATACCCTCAAAATTTAATTATCAAACCACTAGAACCAGAAAATAAACAACAAAATAAAAAAAGGGCAGTTTTAACTAATCAAGATCAAGCAATTTTAGAAATTGACGAGACCGATAGGAAAATTGCAAAGATTCTTTCAGAAAATTCTCGAACTCCTTTTAAGAAAATTGCTACGCAACTGGACATTTCAAGTAAAACTGTAATTCAAAGATACAAAAAACTTAGAGAAAACTTGTTAACTCTTTCCACAATTACTCTTGACCTCAATAAACTCGGATACAAAGCTCTTGCACACGTATACATAACAGTTTCAAACCGAAGTAAAATGCCAGAAATATACGCTCAATTGCTCGAAATTCCAAACCTAATAGTTATCATAAGGCTCATAGGCTCCTATGACCTATACTGCGCACTTGCTCTAGAAGATTTCGACAAGTTGTTTGAGGCTAATGACAAAATTAGAAGAATAAGCGGTGTAGAAACAACATTGGTTTATCTAACAAAAATACCTCCTTCATGGCCTCTACACTTGTTCCCTTCATTGCTTGAAAATGAAGCCATTCAACCAAAATATTGGCCTACTGAAACCACATAAGCACCAGAGTAAAAAAGAGAGCAAATTAATTATTGTCCAAATTTTTATTCGCTTTCATTTTAGGCAAAAAATGCGAAATGTTTAAGCATCAAGCATCTCTTTTTGAGGGATAAATAGTGAAGCTGTGAAGCAGAAAATGAAGCCTCATGTAACCTTAGTTAATCCAGCCGCTCCAGTTGGCGCTGCAATGCACATGCCCTTTGCATTGTTAGGTTTAGGATATTTGGCTGCAGTTTTAGAGAAAAATCATTACCAAGTTGACGTAATTGATTGCCAAGTGCTGAAGCTTTCGTTTGAAGATTTTAGGAGCGAAATTAGTAAGCGCCAACCAAACATTGTCGGGGTAACATCTTCTACGCTTACGTATCAGTCTGCGCTCAAATTGGTAAAGGTTGCAAAAGAGGCTTGCCCAAACTGCATAACGATTGCTGGTGGTCCGCATGTTACTTTCTGGGATGACAAAGCACTCGAAGAATGCCCAGAATTAGACATTATAGTGAGAAGAGAAGGAGAAAATACGCTGTTGGAACTGGTGCAGAAAATTGAAGCAGGCAAAAGCTACTATGATGTCATGGGCACCACTTGCAGGAAAGACGGAAAAATCGTTAAGAATCCAGACAGACCATACATTGAAGATTTGGATTCATTGCCATTTCCAGCCCGCCATCTCTGGCCAATGGAAACCCTCCGCAAATATGAGAACATACTTTACTTGACAACAAGCAGAGGCTGCGTTTACTGGTGCGAATTCTGCACAACAGTAAGAATGCATGGACGCAAGTACCGCATGAGAAGCCCAAAGAACGTAGTCGATGAATTAGAGTTTCTGCACAAAACTTGCAGCATTAGCACATTTACATTTTGTGATGACGCTTTTACGGTAGACCAGCCAAGAACTGAGGCACTTTGCAATGAAATCCTAAAGCGCGGATTGAAAATCGAATGGAACTGTGGCACACGCGTTGACATGCTAACAAAAGAGTTGCTTGCGAAGATGAAGGAGGCTGGATGTATCTCAGTGTGGTTCGGAGTTGAATCTGGCTCGCAACAGGTTTTAGACGCCATGAAAAAAGGAATCACGCCTGAACTAACCACGAAAGTTTTCGGTTGGGTGAGAGAGCTGGGTTTGAAGCCTATTCCAAACGTTATTCTTGGCTTTCCAGGCGAGACAAAGGAAAGCGCGTGGAAAACCATCAAGTTTGTGGAGAAAATATCTCCCGACGCCGTAGGTTTCTACAATGTAGCCACGCCTTTTCCTGGAACACCAATGTACGACTCGGTCACGGAGAAAGGATGGTTGAGAGTAACCGACTTTGACAAGTACGATACGACAAAACCGATTTTTGAGACACCCCAGCTAAGCATGAAAGATCTTGGGAAACTACGTGAAGGTGCGTTTCACCATTTTTATCTGCGCAGGGCATTCTTCTTTGACAAAAGAAGAAGGTTTAAGCTGTCTACGGCAATAATCATAGGCGTGAATCTCGTAGCAGATATTAAGCTAAAGCTTAGAAGAAAATAGCAAAAGGCTGCAAAACCTAAAACCTCATGCTTCAGCGTCGGAAAAGATTGCTCTAAGCACTGAAATTCCAAGGCTTTCTTGCAAGCTGAAAAATCCAAATCTTCTTTACAGCGCTGAAAACCGCAATTGATATAAACTGTTTATCCAAATATCTCGAAAAGCAATGCTTAGGTAACTCTTGGTTGGTGTTAAACGTCTTAAACATAATAATCGCCATTGCAGTGCTGATTTTAGCTATAATGTTAGATTTGGTTCTTGGCGACCCCTCACCGAATTATCCTGACAGGTGGGTTTTCAAGCTGCACCCGACAGTTCTAATGGGCAAATTTACTAAAAAAATCGAGCCCTTCTTCAAAAATCCAGACCCAAAAATCGAAAAACTGCTAGGCGTTCTCTTGGCGCTGACGGTAATTTGTGCGTTTACGCTTCCAGTTTATTTTGGTTTATGGGCAATCTATACTTACATTAGCATCTTCGTTTACGCTTTCATCGGCATTATCCTATTGAAGATGACGATTTGCATTAAGCTTGAGACTAATTGGGCAAAAGCCGCAGCCAAAGCCATAGAGGAAAATGACCTTAATGAAGCAAAGATGTACAGTCATTTCTCAAGAAGAGACTCCAAAAACCTAAATGGCTCACAAATCAGCAGCGCGGTCATCGAATCCATGGCTGAAAACCTAATCGACTTCAAACTCTCACCTATGCTATCATTCGCATTGTTTGGCGTTACTGGAGCAATCGCGTTTCGAGCCATAAACACGCTTGACGGCATGGTAGGCTTCAAAGATAAAGAACACATAAACACAGGCTGGTTTAGCGCGAACCTAGACACCGTCGTCAACTACATACCGACAAGATTCACCGCCATGCTCATGATTGTGGCTGCCGCAATCCTTGGCAAAGACGCAAAAAACGCGTGGAAAATCGCCCGCAGAGACCATAAGAAAACGCCAAGCCGAAACCATGGTTGGCCAATGGCGGCTATGGCTGGTGCATTACGTGTTCAGTTAGAGAAGCCTGGACAGTACATTCTTGGGGACAGTTTGGAGCCGCTGACTGGGGACAAGATTTTGGGTGCTTTGCGGATTAGGGATGTGACGATTGTTTTGTGGGCACTGATGTGTGTCGGCATCATTGTGGGTGTGCGGTTGTTCTTTTTGCCGTTTTAGTGCAAAGTTTTAATCGCAGCTTTATGGTATTTCTGGTTAAGAAGTGCACAGTTCACATGCGTGTTTGCTTAATTAATCCGCCGCGAATTCAGCCTAAAGCTTGGGGAAAACCAAACGTTTTTCCACCCATAGTCTTAGCGTCAGTCGCCGCTGTTTTGGAAAAGAAGCATAGTGTTTGCGTTATTGATGCTCCAACGGAAGGCTGGAAGAACCTTGTGGAAATGGATGAAACTAAGTACCGTGTTGGTTTAAGTGCTCAAACCATTGCTGAACGCGTGGGGCAATGGAATCCTGATGTTGTTGTTGTTGAAATTCCCTTTTCGGGTTGGTCAAAAACCGCGTTTGAAGTGGTCTACGCAGTGAAGGCTGTTAACAAGAAGATTGCTGTTGTGTTGATGGGTCAGCATCCTTCAGCTAGACCAGAAGCTTGTCTTTCGGATTCTGATGTGGATTTTGTTGTTATCGGCGAACCAGAGAATACGATTTCGGAGTTGGTTGATGCTCTTGAGTCAGGGAAGCAAGATTTCACCACCATAGATGGTTTAGGCTTTAAGAAAAGTGGTAACCCTGTACTCACGGGTAAGCGCGCTATAATTGAGGATATGGATTCTTTGCCGTTTCCTGCTAGGCATTTGCTTCCAATGAAAGTTTACTACGAAGCTGTTAAGGAGAATCCGTTGCGCGGCGAGATAAGTAAACCATGGACTATCATGACGACGAGCAGAGGCTGCCCATACAACTGTGTTTTCTGCACAACCTGTATCGTTTGGGGTAGAACTTGGCGTGCCAGAACCCCGAAAAACGTGGTTGATGAACTGGAGCATGTAGTGAAGACTTACGGGGTTAAGCAGATCGATTTTTATGACGAGAACATGACGCTGGATAAAAAACGAATGGCTGATATTTGCGACTTAATTGTTGAGCGAGGCTTGCATGTTGATTGGTTTACGCCTAATGGTGTTAGGGCAGACACGCTTGATGAACCGCTGTTGCGAAAGATGAAGAGGTCTGGTTGCAAAAAGATTCGTGTCGCTCCTGAATCTGGAGTGCAACGCATTGTGAACGACGTTATTGGCAAAAATTTAGATTTGAAGACAGTTGAGCAAGCTGTTGTTATGTGCAAAAAAGTCGGCATAAAAGTTGGCTGTTTCTTCGTTTTGGGGTTGATTGGGGAAACCAAAGCAGACATCGAAGAGACCATAAAGTTTGCGTATAAGCTTAGAAGTTTAGGCGCTGACAGCCTCATATTCAGCATTGCTATGCCACTTTACGGAACACCATTATACGAACAGGCAAAAGAAGGAGGTTTTCTAAGAGAAGGCTTTTGCGACTACGCGCTCGCGGCTACTGAGCCGTTAATTGAGACAGCAGAGTTTTCAGCGGATGATTTGCGTGAATTATGTGCAAGAGCTAATTTGGCGAATCCAACTTTTACAAGGGACAAAGTTTTAAGGGCTATTCGAAATCCTAAAAAAACTATCAAGATATTGCTCAAAATGAAATAAGCAATGGAAAATCAAAGGGTAACTTTGAGCGTGGGACAGTAAACTAACGAGCAAAAAAGGTTGTATTAAAAATTATAGCATTTTTGAGATTTAAGGTGCCGCTTGAGATTGTTTTGCTGTTTCTCGCAAGTTTTATAATAATGTTCTCGTTTCTTAATGGGACATGACGAGTGATTCTAATAGAATATTGCTTGTTGCCAAAGTTGTTGGTCAAGTGCTGTTTTTATACGGTTTGCTGGCCTGGCTCGACGGAGTAGTGATACAATTGGTTGATCCAATGTGGCTGGCAATGCCTGTTTCGCATCTTTTTCTCTGGCTAAGAACGGACACTTTCACTATCTTGATGTTTATTGCAAGTGCCATTGGATTCTTCATTTGGAGATTAGCCGCTGAACTAATCAAGTCAGAACAAAACAAAGCAACACATTAACTAGCAACTTAGTGAGCGCTTGGAATAAGCAACTTTTCCGTCTATAATTGTCATTTCTACGTTAACATCTTCAATCTCATTCGTTGGAACAGCCAACAGGTCACTTGATAAAACCGTTAAATCCGCTAGCTTGCCATCCTCAATTGAGCCCTTAACGTTTTCCTCACCAGAACAGTAGGCGGCATCAACCGTGTACATGCGCAAAGCTTCCTCAACGGTTAAGCGCTGTTCAGGAAAACTTGCTCTCAGCACAGCTTCTTGCATACCAAGCAACGGGCTTAGGGGCTCCATGGGGCAGTCGGAGCCACCAGCAACCTTCACGCCCTCTTTTAGCAGGGTTTTGAGCGGATGCAACCACTTTGCCCTTTCACCAAGACGCTCTGTGGCTGACCAAACGGCGAATTCTGTAGCGATAACTTTGGGCTGAACCGTAACCACGACTTTTTGGGCTTTCAGACGCTTGATTAATTCTTTGTTTAGAACCGCTGCTTGCTCTATGCGAAAGCGAACACCGTTGGCAGATGCAGTTTGCTCGATTACTCTTAGTGCTGTATCCACAGCCTTGTCGCCCATGGCATGTATAACTGGCTGAAGACCCACTCCTAAAACCCGCGTGACAGAAACCGCCAATTCCTCCGGAGTGCAGAGCAATCTGCCGTTGTTATTTGGGTCATCGCTGTAGGGCTGCAACAATGCGGCTGTTTTAGAATCTAAATACCCGTCTGTAGCAATTACAGCGCCGCCAACATGCAACATTAAACTGTCAGTTGACTGGAAACCGATAGTTTCTTTTAAGAGCACGTCAGGAACTATCACGTTAACCCTGACCAGAAGCTTTCCCTCTGCATGAAGCTTCTGAATTATCGAAAGCTCATTCTCAGAGAGCACCAGCCAGTGCACGCTGGTTACTCCTGCTTCCGCTATTTTTTGACAAGCTAATACTGCAGCATCCAAAAGCTCGTTTTCAGTGGGTTCAGGAACTACTTGCCAAACTAGGTTCGTGGCACTGTCCCGTAAAATGCCCGTAAGCTCACCTGTCGGCGGGTTTTTGTCAATGGTTCCGCCTGAAGGCACAGCTGTTTGCCCTGTCACGCCAGCTAAAGCTAAGGTTTTGCTGTTTACGGCACAAATCATTGCTGATTCATGGTATAGAATTACCGGGTTCTCTGGTGCAGCTACGTTTATATCAGAAAGATTGGGTAAGCGTTTTTCTTTGAAGCGATTCTGGTTCCATCCGCGGCCGATTATCCATTTCCCAGCAGTCGTTTGCTTTGCCTTCTCTTTTAGGAGGCTTTGCAGTTCCTTAATTGATTCTGCGCTGGTTAAGTCAAGCCATAACAGGCATCTGCCAAAGTCTGCCACATGTATGTGAGTGTCAATTAAGCCGGGAACCACTGTTTTCCCGTCTAGGCTGATGACTTTTGTGCCTTTGCCAATTAACTGGTTTACCTCTTGGTTTGTGCCTACTTTGACGATTTTGTTTTTCTTTATTGCCACTGCTTGAGCAACAGGCTGACTTGGGTCCATGGTCCTAACGTTTGCGTTAATGAATGCTAAATCTGCTGACAAAATTGCCACTTTATCCTGTTGATTGCAGAAAGACCCGTGCTGTTGGACGGTTGATTACGCCCTTTTTTGTTGGTTCAGGTGTACATTTGAAGCTATATCGATTCAAAGGATTAGTTCATCCGCTGATTCTATGTAATAAATTTCGATGTCTTCAGGCTTTAGCTCAGGATACTTTTTTAGGGCTCTCTGCAGTGCTTCCTCTGAAGTTTCTCCGTCTGCTATTATTTTGTTCTTGTATAAGGCTACATCTTTTCCACGGTATTTTTTGTATTCTTCAGCGCTTATCTTAGGAGCTTGTATCGATTTTTCAGTCATTGCTACACCGAAAATACATGATGCTCTAACAAGCTATTAAGTTTACGACACACGTATCTGCAAAACACATAATAGTTGGCTTAACCGTTTTCCATTATTAAAAGTCGGGGAGACAACGTGAAAGCTCACGTAGTACTTGCAAATCCACCTTACCCAGAGGATGTGCCACAAGCCGTCTTTATCCCTCTTGGCATAAGCTACTTGGCAGCGGTGCTTGAGGAAAAAGGGTATGAGGTAGATGTGGTTGATTGCCAGGTTTCCAGACCAAGCCAAAAAGAGCTGGAAGACAAGTTCAGAAGTCTTAACCCTGACATAGTTGGCGTAACAGCTGCAACTGTTACTTACTTGCCTGCGCTTCAAATTTTGAAAGCCGCCAAAACGGCTCTGCCGAACTGCATAACCATGATTGGTGGACCACACGTTACGGTTATGGATGAGCGAACCTTCACTGAAAGCGCAGACGTAGACATCGTGGTGCGAGGCGAAGGGGAACAAACCATGCTGGAGCTTACCGCTTTAGTGTCCAACGGCAACCTGAAAAGCCTCAACGATGTTTTAGGCATAACTTTCAAAAAGAACGGTCAAGTTTATCGCACCCCTGACAGACCTTTCATAGAAGATATTGATACACTTCCACATCCAGCGCACAAACATTTTGATGTAACCAGATACAAAATTTCTGGAATAACCTACATGCCCATTATAACCAGTAGAGGATGCCCCTTCAATTGCGCCTTCTGCTTGGCATCTAAAATGTGTGGAAGAGGCTTTAGAGCGAGAAGCCCAAGGAAAGTTGTTGACGAACTTGAGTGGCTAAGAGACACTTTTGGAGCAGGAGCCTTCGCCTTCTATGATGACACATTCACTTTTGACGTGAACCGAGCAATCGCGATCTGCGACGAAATGAAGACCAGAAAATTTGAGCTCCCATGGGACTGCCGAACAAGAGTAGACAAAGTATCCAAGGAACTTTTAACTAAACTTAGGAGTACAAACTGCCAGCTCATCCATTTCGGCGTCGAATCAGGCAGCCAACAGATGCTAAACATTATGCGGAAAGGCACAACCGTTGAGCAGAATGCAACAGCCATAAAATTGGCAAAAGAAGCGGGAGTACTAGTCGCCATATCCCTTGTCATCGGTTACCCAGGCGAAACGCCAGAAATGCTACAGCAAACAATAGACTTTATTCATAAAACTAAGCCTGATTACGTTTACATGTGTGAGGCAGTTCCTTACCCAGGCACCGAACTTTATAGTTACGTAAAGGAATTAGGCTTAGAAATGTCCGAGGACTGGAACCAGTACCATGAGCAAACGCAAGTTTTCAAAAACACTCTCTTGCCGCTTGAAAAGCTAGAGGAAACCAAAAAAGCACTCTACGACAGCGTCTTTACCCCAACATACTACCTACGAATGAAACTCAGAGGAGACTTCCATAGCGAAATCATGGCGCGCATGGCACTAAACCATCTCGTATGGAAGTATAGGGCGTCAAGATGGGCTTTTAGACAATTAGGCAAAGTGAGGCACACGAAAAAGAGCCCAGGCGGGCATAGTACGCCAAGCAAAGACCAGCAAGATTAAGCTCATCGCACCTTTAAACCACAAGCGTAAATTCCGTTTCAACCGACTGCCGCCATTTTACACTTTCCATTAATTTCGCCAAAAAACACCAAATTTCACCATGCCCTAAGACCGCCATAACGATGACGCAAATCTACACTTCAGGAAAACCGTAGACACTTACAGAGGCAATCGACGATTTTTTGGTCTTTTTTCTGGCTGCATAGTCAACTGTAAAAAGTGCAACAACCACAACAATAGCTGTAACGGCAACGACTATTACTAAGTCATATCCCAAGGTAACATTGTGTGATGGAGCCGGAGTTGAAGCTTGGTTAGTGACGTAACCGGAGAAGCAGTAAACGTTCCAGTCGTTACATCCTATGTATAATCTATCGTTGGCTATGGTCGGTGAAGACCAACTGCTGGAAGGCGTGGTGGCGGTTGCAATTTTTGTGCCGTTACTTGTCGTATCAAGCACGAAGATATCGCGTTGACTAGTTGTAACGTAGATTTTGCCGTCAGCGTAAGAGGGTGAAACATACAACTCATCCCCTGTGTAGGCGCTCCAAAGGGTGTGACCGTTCGTTGCGTTTAGACAAGCTATGTTGAATATGTCGATGATGAAAAGTTCACCGTTAACATAAATTGGGGAAGAAACTATGAATTCAATGGCGGCTGGATTTATGAATTTCCATATAACAATACCTGTCGTAGCATTTACAGCATAATAAGCTCCCCAGTCGGAGGATGCAAAGACCATGCCTGCTGCGACTGATGGAGAACCAAGCATTTCTGTGCCTCCCACGAATGAATATTGATAGGGAAGTGGTAGCTTCCAAATTACAGCTCCAGTGTTAGCGTCTAGTTTGTAGAGAGTGCCTGCCGTTGGTTCTTGAGAAGTGAAGTAGACAGCGCCGTCGGCAAACGCTGGAGAAGATTCAATTGGCCCGTCTGTTTTGGTCTTCCAGACTATGTCGCCGTTGTTTGCGTTAAGGGCGTAGAGGTAGCTGTCTAAGGATCCTATGTAGACTATGCCTCCGGATACTACTGGTGAAGATTTAAGCACTAAGTCCCCAAACGTGAAAGGCAGGTCGCTATTGACAAATGTTTTCCAGGCGAAGGCACCTGTGTTAGCGTTAAGACAATAAACGTATCCATCCTCGCTTCCCACGTAAACTTTGCCGTTTGCAACTGCAGGCGAAGATATAATTGCACCGTTAGTGGTGAACTTCCAGATAAGATTACCGCTCGATGCTCCAATAGCGTAGATGTTTTTGTCCTGTGAACCAACATAAACTATTCCGTCTACAACACTCGGTGAGGAGATAACTGACCCGTCAGTTGTGAATTTCCAAGCCAAAGTAAGGTTTGAAGGACCTTCTTGAGCAGTAGAGGAATGCGTTGGATCAGCCCGCCACATAGACCAATTACTAGCAGTAATTGGAGTTAGAATCGGCGTTGGCGTTGGTGTAGGTACTGGCGTTGGAATCGGTGTACCTGTTGGAGATGGAGTCGCTGAAGGCGTTGGTATTGTCGTAGAGTTGGTCCCTATTGCCCACAGCTGGTTGACCGTGGAGTATTCTGTTCCTGTGAGCGTATCGACCGCTGTTGTCACATCGCCTGGAATGATGTACAAATTGCCGTACGCAATTGCAACAGACTCCCTTGGAGGCAAGGCTTCTATAGGAAGCGTCCAAATGGGCTGCCCAGTGTAAGCGTTCAAACATGCAAATTCGGAGGTTCCGGGTGGACCATTATATGCCGCGGTTTCGCCTGTTGTTACATAGACTTTGCCGTCTGCAACTGTGGGCATTCCTGGCCAGATAAGTGTTTTATCTGACGCGCTATATTTCCACACTAGATCACCAGTTGCAATGTCGATAGCGTAAAGATATCCGTCTTTGTTCATTTCATAAACCGTTCCATACGCTATCGCGGGACCTGTGACGAAGTAGCCGTTTGTGTCTGGAGTGTATGTCCAAAGAATTTGGCCGTTGATGGCGTTGAAACAATACAGTGTATTATCATCTGTTCCTCCTCTCAAGAATCTGCCATCAGAATAGGCGCCATTGAAGATCATAGGTCCCTTTGTGAGAGTAGTCCACAAGACTGCTCCTGTCGTCGCATTGAGCGCCATTTGCTGATTTTCAAAAGAGCCCGGAAACACCATGCCGTCACCGTATGTTGTTCCGATGCCGGTTATGCCACCGCCTGGAATATAGGTTTTCCAAGCCATAGTTGGCGGCTTTGAGGGATCAGAAAAGTTCCAAGCTTCAATATAGGAATTGAGCTTTATGTAAAACATTTGCTCTTCTGGGCTGTAGACATCGGCGTTGAAAATACCAGTGTCGGCGCAGAACGAAGAGCTAGTCCATAATATATTTCCCGTGTTTGGGTCAAGACAAGTGCCTTCCACAATCATGTGTGAACTATCGATTTCGTAGGCTATCGGCCAAGTTTTATTCATTGGAATTGCTGTTTGCCAAACGATGTTTCCTGATTGGTCAAGTGCAACAACTGAAGTGTTGGTGCAAGCGAAAATCATTCCGTCAAAGGCTGCGATATAGGGTTGTATTCCTGTTATGTTAGCTTTCCAAAGTATGTTTGATGTGTCAGGGGCTGGTCCCGCTGAGAACCGCGTGAAAGAGGAATCGCCTTGAAATTCTGGCCACTCGTACTTATTTAAAGTGCTATTGGCGGAGGTTGTATTAGCGTTCACCTGAGCACTTGCATCCGCATGAAAGATTGAAATAGAAGCAAAAACTGATGAAAAAAGCAATAGAGCCAAAATGACCATGGCTAGAATTTTTTTGGGAATTGCAATTACCCCCTAATATTTATGATATAGAGATTTTCAATTAAGAGGTTAATGCCTTGAGCCCCGATAATGGTATGATGATCTATTTCACTATAAACCTTGTGGAAACTTGTGATTCCATAATTTCAGTTACATTGAAACAGAAAAATGCAAAGATAACGCAAAAAATAAAAACAAGAGAGAGCGCACAATCTTTTTTAAGTTGAAAAGAAACGTTAAGATAAATGATAAATCAGCGAAGAGAATTTGAGGGTGGATTTTAAACTTTGACAAGTAAAGGTCCGTTACTTATGACTTCTTGGAGGGCAACAGGCGCTTGCAATGCCCGTTGCAAATACTGCAATGTTGACGCTACAGGTAAGCATGCCCCCAGAGAAATGAGCACAAAAGAGGCACTACATTTAGTGGACGAGGTTCATAACTTCGGCGTAAGATGGTTCGGCATAAAAGGCGGCGAACCCCTAATGCGTGAAGACATTTTCGAAATTATAGATCACGCAAAGAGTCTAGGTCTCAACGTGTGCTTATTAACTAACGGATGTTTTGTGGACGGAAAAATTTACGATAACTTGGTCAAAAATCAAGTTTGGACATCCGTAAGCATAGACGGTCCAGAAGAAATCAATGATCAATTAAGAGGAAAAGGATCATACAAAAAGGCGCTGGCGGCTATCCAGAAGCTATCGAAAGGCAAAATCCTAAATGGCTTAGCATGCGCAATTACAACTATAAACTATAAGCATTTAGACCACGTCGCAGAGTTAGCTGAGCAATACCATGCCAACTTTGTCTGGTTTAACCATCTTGTTCCTAGCGGAAGAGCAAAAGAAACAATGGAGTTAACTCCGACTCCTGAGCAGTACGAGTGGACCCTCAATCATATATGGGACTTGACCCAAAAATATGAAGGAAAATTTGAGATCCATGTACATTGCCCGCATTATGCGCGTGTTGTAAAACAAAGAAACCCTCTGAATTTTGACGAGTGGTATGAACATAAGTTTCACGGCAAATGCACCTATTTCGCTTTTGGCGGATACTTGAGTGTAACCGAAAATGGCGATTTAATACCATGCTTCTACACCGATCTTCAGCCTTCAGAACCAATGATGCTGGGAAACATAAGACAAAAAAGCCTTACCACGGCATGGAAAGAAATCCAGCAATCAAAGTATTACAAGAGCTTCCAAGATAGAAACGTTCTGAAGGGTAAATGCGGAGTCTGTGAATACCGAGAACTCTGCGGAGGCTGCAGAAACAGAGCGTATGCTTACACAGGAGACATTTACGAATCTGACCCAGCATGCGCATATGTACCTGAAAGTCTTCGCAAAAAATAGTACAACCCCTCATTTCTCATTTATGAGACAATAAAAGAAAATATCTTATAAGTAGATAAGAGCCGAACATAGATAAGAGTAAAAATGAAACGAAAAGCTATTATTTGCCTCGTCTTGATAGCGCTATTTTTAGCCTCAGGCGTTTTAGGAAGCATTGCCTCCGCAGGAAGCCAATCGAGTGTAGATTCATGGCCCATGTTTCACGATGATATTGCACATACAGGCTATTCAAATTCACCAGCGCCAAAAACAAACGAAACATTATGGAAATTCAATACTGGTGGCCAAGTGGGCTCACCCTCAGTAGTTGACGGCGTGGTGTACGTAGGCTCGTATGACCATAAGATTTATGCTTTTAACGCTTCCACTGGGGGGATAATATGGGATTCACTTACAGGTGGCATAGTGATTTCTCGTCCCAGCGTGGTTGACGGCATAGTTTGCGTAGGTTCAGAAGACCATAATCTTTATGCCTTTAACGCTGCTAATGGCGACCAATTGTGGAAGTACACAACAGGGTACTATGTTGATTCAGATCCAACTGTTAGCAATGGAATAGTTTACTTTGGTTCAGAAGACAAGAACGTTTACGCTTTGAACGTTACAACAGGAGTTTATATATGGAATTATACTACGGGCGGCAAAATCATGCTGTCTTCTGCCGTCGTGAGTGAGGGCATAGTTTACATTGGCTCATTGGACGACAAGATTTACGCTTTAAACGCTACAGACGGCAAGCTAGTTTGGAGCTTCACAACAGGCGGCAACGTAGTTTCTTCACCCACGGTTGCCAACGGCGTTGTTTACGTGGGTTCATTAGACCATAATGTCTATGCCTTAGATGCTTCTAACGGCGAATCAATATGGAACTTTACCACTGGGGCTGCTGTCTACTCTTCGCCTGATGTTTCTGGCGACTTAGTTTACATAGGATCATTAGACAACAGAGTTTACGCACTTAATGCATCTAATGGCAAAGACGTTTGGAACTACACAACCGGCGGTAGTGTGGCATCTTCTCCAACTGTTGCTGGCGGCGTGGTTTACGTAGGATCTGAGGATAGCAAAATTTACGCGCTGAATGCTTCAAACGGAGGATTCTTGTGGAACTATACAACTGCTGACATAGTGATTTCTCGTCCTGCTGTATTTCAAGGCGTGGTTTATGTGGGTTCGTGGGATGGCAAAATTTACGCTTTAAACGCTAGCAACGGCGGTTATATCTGGAGTTATGCGACTGGCGGTGAGATCGATTCGTCTCCGACCGTGGCTGGTGGTTTAGTTTATGTTGGTTCCCACGACGGTGCAGTGTTTGCTTTGAATGCCTCCACGGGCATGGTTGGTTTCAATTTGGAGCTTCATAACAATGTGGTTTGGAGCTACGCTACTGGGGGCATGGTTATGTTTTCTGCGCCAGCGGTTGCTTACGGCGTACTTTACGTAGGCTCATATGACGATAACATTTACGCTTTGAACGCTACTAGCGGTGCGTACATGTGGAGTTACAAAACTGGTGACCCAGTGGTTTCTTCACCTACAGTGTATAACGGTATGGTGTACGTGGGCTCAGAGGACCACAGTGTTTACGCTTTAAACGCCTCCACCGGCGCATTCATATGGAAGTACACTACTGGCGGCCAGATATTGGTGTCCTCTCCTGCAGTCTATGATGGTAGAGTCTACATTGGCTCAAATGACAATAACGTCTATTCGTTAAACGCTTCCAACGGAGCACTCATCTGGAATTACACTACAAACGGTTATGTAGTTTCTTCTCCCACAGTTGCAAACGGCATAGTCTACGTAGGTTCATACGACCATAAAATTTATGCTTTAAATGCTAAAGACGGTAAGCTTATTTGGAATTATACGACGGGGGGTAATGTATCCTCGTCCCCTGCCATAGCAAACGGCGTAGTCTATGTAGGTTCAGGGGATGACAAGGTTTATGCTCTGGACGCATCAAACGGCAAAGTCGTGTGGAACTACACAACCCAAGGAGAGGTTGCTTCTTCGCCTGCTATAGCAAATGGAATAGTTTATGTAGGATCTTATGATGGCAACGTTTATGCTCTGGACGCCATGACTGGTGCTTATATTTGGAGTTATGCAACTGGAGGAATGGTTGTTTCTTCGCCCGCCATAGCCAACAACATAGTTTACGTTGGCTCATACAATCATATGCTGTATGCGTTTGGTTCTTTATCAAGCAAACAAACCTATTCTTTATCGTTCACAGTTCTTATTGCGTTAATTTTAGCGATAATTACAGTTTCATCTGTGGTATTAGCGACTGTGCTCTATAAAAAGAAGCATAAGCCATAGTTGCTTGCGAATGAAACTCTGCTTTTTCAAGTAAAATAACTGTGGTAACCGATTCCGCTTAAAACTTGCTTATTAACAAAAGCTTAAAATTCTCAAACAACATTGCCTAAGACCTATATTGAAGTCGGAATGATTAAATTCATTCTAATAACTTGCATTAACGTGTATAGTGATGAAGACAAATAAAACAAAGATAGCGCTGGTTAATTCGCCACTCCTTCAAGAAGTTGGACATCACCCACTTTTTCCCCCACTTGGCTTAGCATATATGGCGGCTGTCTTAGAACAAAACGATTTTGAAGTAAAAATTTTCGATTGCCCTGTGTGCGAAATGGATCATGGAAAGCTTAAAGCTGAATTGGATTCTTTCCAGCCTACAATAGTTGGAATTGGCTCTATGACTCCAGTGATAGAGTCAGCGCTCAAATCTGCACATGTTGCAAAAGAAGTTTGCCCTGACGCTAAAGTCATAATGGGGGGACCTCATGCAACCTTTGCGGATAAACAAATCCTTGCTGATGAGAAAGATGTTGATATTATTGTTAGGGGCGAGGGAGAGGAGACACTTTTAGAGTTGGCTAAGCAATCTCCCGAGCTTAAGAGAGCCAGCGAGATTAAAGGCATAACTTTCCGGAAGGATAATCAGATTATTCAGGCACCTGATAGACCTTTTATCCAAGACCTTGATGCGTTGCCTAGGCCGGCGTACAAGTATATTCCTGTTGAAAGATACAGAATTACGGGGATGAAGCTTCTTCCGATAATATCTAGCAGAGGATGCCCCTTCCAATGCTCTTTCTGCGTTGCATCCCAAATGTTTGGCGCAAGGTACAGAGCGAGAAGTCCAAAAAACGTTCTTGATGAACTAGAATGGCTCAGAGACGACTATGGAGCGGAAGGGATAGCGTTTCAAGATGATACGTTAACGTTCGATAGGAAAAGAGCGCTTGAAATCTGCGACGGAATGATTGATAGAAAATTAAAGTTACCATGGGGCTGTGGAAGCAGAGCGGACGTAGTTACAAGAGAAGTTTTAGCTAAAATGAGTAAAGCTGGATGCGACGAAATTTGTTTTGGAGTGGAATCGGGTTGCCAGAGAATCCGGGACTCACTAAAGAAGAGAGTTACAACTGAACAATGTGAAAACGCAATTAAGTGGGCTAAAGAAGCAGGAATATTCGTCACGGTCTCTGTCATTATAGGGTACCCTGGCGAAACAAAGGAGACATTGCAGGAAAGTTTTGATTTTGTGCGTAAAGTAGAGCCTGACGATGTGTGGTTATGTCATGCTACACCCTTTCTGGGAACTGAACTTCGCGCTTTAGTTGAGAGCAAGGGATGGAAAATGTCAGAGGACTGGAAGCTATACAACACGATGAATCCCATTTTCGAGGATCCGCTTTTGCCAGCGAAAGAGATAGCTCAGATGAGGAAGACCTTTTATAATAAATTCTATAGTCCACAGTATATTCTTCGTCAAGCTGTAAAAGGATATTTGAAAGGGAATTTGTACAGCAAGATAATGGCGAGAACAGCCATAAACTACAACCTCTGGCGAGCCAAAGCCAGCCTTTAATTAGAAATTTTTTGATTCAAATTCAATTACTATTTTCGTAGATAAAGATAACAGAACTTTTTCAGTTACTTACTTAGATATATAAAATAAAAAAAAGAGGTTGGTTGTTTATTTGGTTACCAATTTTTATGGTCGTTTTCTATTGAGCATCAGCAGAATCAAAGCGCCGATTATGATTATTACGATTATTATTGCTACTACTCCTAACTCTACGGTCGCTGTCGATGCCAAGCCTGTAACCGGTGAAGCTGTCGGTGCTGCTGTTGGTGCTGATGGGCTAGCATAGAAGTGTCCTTCAGCGTACGATGGCCAGTAGCCGTTGTTGCCATCGAAAGTAGCGTAGACTGTGAAGTTGCCCGGTATGGTCGGTGCCCATGTTAGGCTGTAGCTGCCGCTTGCGTCGGTTGTGACTGTGCCGATGGGATAATGGTTGCCGTTAGAGTCTAAAACGGCTATTTGCACTTGTACACCGTTAAAGTTGGTCGGTTCTGGTTGCTGCTGGTAAACGTAACCCATCCACGCGCTCATGCTTGCATCAGATGCGCATGGAACACCGTTTGGAAAGTCACCTGCCTGCTCCGTTTGCTTTGTGCCAGCAGAAATATCCATCACTGTACCGCTAATCACTACATCTGAGCCATAGGGTTGAACGCCGACTGTGGTTTGGCTTGGTCCTCTGCCTACAACGTAGATTTGGTTGTCGTAACCGTTAAAGAATGTTGCGTAGCCGTCCGCCATGGCAAAGCTGTCAGACAAGAATTCGCCTGTGTAATCTGAAAGAGCCCAGATTTGTTGTCCGGTTGTTGCATTGACAGCACGTACTAATGCACCCTTGAAAATTGGCGTTTCAATAGTGTGCTCGGTGGTGACAAGGTATACTACTCCGTTGCCAATAGCGTTTACGAAGGTTGGATAATTACCGAAGGGACTTTCAACACCAGAATTTGTACTGTTGCCTGCGCCGCCGTTACCAAAGGTCCACAATAGGTCCCCAGTTTTCGTATCATAACAGTAGAGTAATCCTGCGTATGCACTGCTGTAGATTTTGCCGTAATCTATTGCATCAGCTAAACTGCCTGACCCTGGGCTGCCATAGTAGTCAAGTGACGCTTGTTCTGGAGTTGGACCCCAAAGTTTACCGCCTGTAGACAAACTGTACCCGACAAACTGCATAGTTTCCCTGTATTCTTCAACGAAGACATTGTTCACTGGGTCGATTCCGGCTTCTATGACGGTGATGTTGCCTGCTGGCGGTTGTAGTGTATTCGACCATAACTTCTCACCCACTGAACCGACAGTTGCGTTGAGGTTGATACCATAGTATGTGTAGGGAGTCGCGCTTGGTGAACCGAAGAAGAGATCAGCGCCCTCTGAGGGCAGACTGCCAGAGTAGCAAAGCAATTCATCACCAAGGATAGCTCCAACGTCAGTTACGGAAAGCCCGTTGAGCACCGGCACTGAAACGTTAAAGTCATACATGCTAGAAACGTACGTAGGTGCCCCTTCGTATAAGATATAGCCGCCTGTCCAAGTTGCATCTACGGTTTGACCGGTAGGAACGCCCTGAGCGTTGCAAGCGATTTGACCTTCACTTATCGGCGGAGGAATATCTGGCGTTGTTGATGGACCAGAGTATAGATTGTCCCAAAGTCTAGACGAATTCCACTCTTGCAGATACCAGCTTGCAGGACCGGAGGGAACTGGACCATAGGGTGTCATTGTCGTTGGCCCTAGGTTTACTAGGCTAACCACCAGGTATTCACCTTCCGGACCTAGTAGTGTTACGCCTGAGGGAACGTTGGTTACGTTGAACAGTGGGTCTCCTGTGTCGGCATCATAAACCTGCCAAGTAGAGCCTTCTGTTGCAACAAGCATCGGTGGCCAAACTCCGTGTTCGTTGGGGTCTTGAGCGTCGTATATGTAGCCGAATGATAGTGCTGGTACAGCAGTGCTACTCCAAATTTGCTGTCCTGTTTGCAGGTCAACGCAGACGGTTGGTCCACTTGAGGGTTCAGTGGTACTGATTGGTTCAGTGTAGTAGAGCATTCCGTCGAGAATTAGCGGATTGTCGAATCTTTGTTCGTATGCGGACCCCTCGAAGTAACTGTCTCCTTGTATGACAAAGTTGTTTCCGCCGACGATTCCGCCGCTTTGAAGAGGCTTAGTCCACATGATATGAGCAGTTAGAGGCCCTACATCTTGCGTTGGGAACTGTTCCTCGTTGGCTCCCAAATTGGGCGAGTTGCCGATGCCACTATAGCCGGGCGAACCTAGACCTAGCCAGTTTGATGAAATCGTGTACCAGTTAGAGTTTTCACCGTAAATTGGTCGAGTCCAATATGCAGTCGGAAGCGGAGTTGCCGGTATTGCGGATATTGGCGTTGATTGAACAGTAAGCGTCGTTGACGCAGCGGCGGGCTCGTAATATGCCCCTAAGTATGCAGTGTTGGGTCCGAATATGGTCATCTGTTCTGGGTAGGTGTAGGTTTGACCTGGGAATATAAAGGTGAGAGTGTACGTGCCGACAGTTGTTGGAGTGAACGAATAGTCTAGTGCTGATGTTGGATCCGACGTAACTGCAGGCAACGGCTCTGAAGTGTTTGCGCCGTCAGGTGCCGTTACGATAAGTTTGTAGCCTTGGAATCGGATGTTGTTGAGAGGATCTGCGCCGAATATTATCTGGTTCATCCACATGATAACTTCCAATGATTGACCTACACCGACTGGGTTAGTTGAAACGCTAATGTAGGCGTAATCTTTAATGGTCAGGGCGGTAGCTGCTTTAGCAGTTGGCACTAGCATCATTGAAGCTGTCATTGAAAACATTAAGAATATAGCAATCGCAATAGTTGCAGTTTTACTTTTAGAAATTTGCATTTTTCTTTTCTCCTTAAATTTTATGTTAAAGGTTATCCCTGAATTTATTTATAAAGCTATCTGGCTACCTCCAAAAAAAGCGCTCGATTTAAAAAAATAAAAAGGACGTTTTTTAATTTGAATTCTTCAAAAAAGCATGTGTTTTTTTAAAAAACAAAAAAAGGGGAAAGATAAAGAGCTATGAAGCGAAGCTATGGTCGTTTCCTAAGCATCAACAAAGCTAATACAATGCCTATTACGATGATTAGAACGAATAGGCCAGCGATTGCAGGAACAAAGTACAAGTCAGCGACAGATGTCGGAGTAGCTGTAGGTGCCGCAGTAGCTGAAGGTGCTGATTCCACGGTCATGGCGGTTTGTGCGTTTGATCCCCAGTAACCGTTGGTGCCAGCGAACGTGGCGGTGATTACGTATTTGCCTGGAACGTTTGGAGTCTGCCATGAGTAGCTGAATAAGCCGTTTCCATCGGTCGTCGCGGTCCCTATGTGGATGAAGTTGCCGTTCGGGTCAATAGCGTCTATTGAAACTGTAACGCCTGTAAAGTTGGTTGGGCATGGTTGTTGCTGGTAAACGTAGCCCATCCAAGCCGTCATGCTAGCATCGGATGCGCATGGAACACCATTTGGAAAATCAGCTGCCTGCTCAGTTTGCTTTGTGCCAACGGAAATATCCATCACTGTACCCTGAATAGTAACGCTGTGTCCTGCTGTGATACCAATCAGTGGCGCCTGTACTGTAGTAGCGCTGGGTCCTCTGCCGACAACGTAGATTTGGTTATCGTAGCCGTTGAAGAATGTGTTGTACCCGTCTGCCATGGCATATGCTGTGGAAGCGGCGTTGGCATTTGAAAGCGTCCAGATTTGTTGTCCGGTTGTAGCGTTAATGGCGCGCGTTAATGCACCCTTGTAGATTGGTGTTTCAAAAGTGTGCTCACCAGTGACCATGTATACTATTCCGTTGGCTATAGCAGATATGTAAGTCGGATAATTCGTAGCCCAGTTAAGGCCAGCGTTAGTGCTGTTGCCTGAGCCGCCGTTGCCGTATGTCCAAAGCAGGTTTCCATTTGTTAAACTGTAACAGTAGACTATTCCGCTCATACCGCCTGTGTAAAGTTTACCGTAAGCCAACGTTGGTCCCTGACCGGTCCATCCCGTCGAGAAGAAGTTTAAAGCTGCTTCAGTTGATGTTGGACCCCAAATTCGCTGGCCTGTACTCATGCTGTACCCTACGAACTGCATTGATTCAGTGTAGTATTCAACGAAGACACCGGCGCCGCCGTTAGCTGTTGGGTCGGCTCCCTCGTATGAGACAGTCAAGTTTCCAGCTGGCGCGTTAACCGTATTCGTCCATAGTTTAGTACCGATTGTACCGCTTGTTGAGTTGAGGTTTATGCCAACGTAGGTGTAGGGAGTCCATGATGGTGATCCGAAAACATTGTTGCCGGCATTTGGCATTGTACCAGCCTCTACGATCGCCATATCGTTGTAGAAAGCGCTCTCAATAGTGGGTGTTGCTGTTAGTGTGTTAAGTGAAGGCACTGAAACGTTCCAGTCAAGTAAGGTTGGATTGCTTCCGTCAGTTATCGGTGGAACTACAGAAGGAGTTGTTGAAGGGCCTGAGTATTCATCGTCCCACAGTCTTGACGAGTTCCATTCTTGCAGATAGTATTGATTAGGTCCTGTTTGAGTAGTTACCGGGCCGTAAGGAGTCATAGTCGTTGTAGTTGGTGCGAGGTTTACTAGGCTAACTATCAAGTATTCACCTTCCGGACCCATGAGTGCTGTGCCCGCGGGAACATTAGTTACGTTGAACAGCGGCGTTCCTGTGTCTGCATCATAGCACATCCATTTCAAAGGCACTGGAGGCCCTAAGAAGGATCCGCCGACAGTTGTAACTAAAATCGGCGGCCAAACTCCGTGCTCGTTGGGGTCTTGCATGTCGTATATGTAGCCGAATGATGGCGCAGGCATAGTGGTGCTGCTCCAGATTTGCTGTCCTGTCTGCAGGTTAACGCAGACGGTTGGTCCACCAGTGTCGTCCGCGAATGATAATGGTTCCGTGTAGATTAGCATTCCGTCAATTATTATTGGATTGGTGTATCTAGTGGCGTATGCGCTTCCTTCGGCGTATGTGTCTCCCTGAATGACGAAGTTGTTTCCTCCGACCACTCCTCCACTTTGCAGCGGCGTTGTCCACATAATATGGCTAGTTAGAGACCCTACATCATAGGGTTGAACAGTGCCACCAGACATTCCACTTGAGTAGCCTGGTGAACCTGTGCCCAGCCAGTTTGACGAAATTGTCCACCAGTTAGAGTTTTCCCCGTATATTGGGCGCGTCCAGTAAGCTGTCGGAAGCGGAGTTGACGGAATTGAAGATAATTGTGACGACTGAACAGTGAGTGTTGTTGACGCTGAACAGGGCAGATAAGTATCGCCTATGTATGGACTTGGCGAAGGAGGACCGAAGAAGCCCGGGGAGAGGGGCCAATTGTATTTTTGCCCTGGGAAAGTAAAGTTAAGCGTGTAGGTGCCGACTTGGGTAGGAGTGAAGTAATAGTCCTGATTTGCTGTTGGGTCTGAAACGGTGGCAAAAGTCGTTGTTGTAACTGTACCGGTAGGAGATGTAATGGTGAGCTCGTAGTTTTGCCAGCGAATGTCATTGCCTGGTTCTGCTCCAGGTAGTACCCTGCTGAGCCACATATCGATGGATGTTCTTTGACCTACCCCTACTGGGTTAGGTGCCACATTAATGTAGGCGTATGTTGGAATCTGCCATGCAGGTGTATGTGCACTAGCGTTTGGTATTAGCATCATTGAAGCTGACATTGAAAACATTAAGAATAAAGCAATAGCAATAGCTACAGTTTTACTTTTAACAATTTGCATTTTTCTTGTCTCCTAAATTTTATAGAGAGCATTTTCAGTGGGTTTGCATATAAAGTTATGCCTAGAACCCCCAAAAAGCGCTAATAAGAAAGCTTCATTTTAAAGAAAAAATATGTCATCCTTTTGAAAAACCAATTGAATAACTAAGGATGTAAACTACGTATTTCTTAGTTAATTTGGCTTTTTAACGTAATCTTTATTATGTTATCAAACCGTTTTAAAAACACAATCAAGGGGACTTTGATGGAAAAAAACTCTGAGGTTGAAAAAGGCAAGTCAGAGGTTTACAATTCACGGGAAAACTGGCCGCCCTACACCTACAGGGATTACCCTGACATTAAACCTGGAACGTTTACATCTTTTATGGAGTTCTTGACCACTGAGAATACTTCAGGCAGATTG
Organism: Bathyarchaeia archaeon; assembly: GCA_050010515.1. Lineage (GTDB taxonomy): Archaea > Thermoproteota > Bathyarchaeia > Bathyarchaeales > Bathycorpusculaceae > Bathycorpusculum. Next base: position 42,531 of record JBEKKX010000011.1, on the reverse strand, counting down.
ATGGAGCTTCAACCTTGGATTTCTGTTTGCGATTCAAGATGCGCTTTCTGCTATTTTCCAACCACCGCCACAAGCAAGGTAAAGATAGAGCCGTATCTTGAACTCGTTAAGAAAGAGCTTGAAATGTACGCCAAAACCAAATATGTGCAAACAAGCGTATTTGACGAAATAGTACTAGGGGGTGGAACACCCAGCGTCTTGGCTGCTGAGCAGATGATTGACCTCATAGACTTCTGCAAAGCAAGATTCAACATTAACAAGGAATATTTTATCAAAGTAACTGGTTCCTCAAAGACGCTCGCGCTTAAAAAAATTGACAAACTCGCCGAGTACGGCGTGTACCAAGTGGATATGGGGGCGCAAACATTTGACGACAGACTACGAAAAATGCTTTGTTTACCCGATACTGCAGCTGACGTAGAAAAAGCGGTTCGGCATGCACGAAAACTGAACTTGTGCGTATGCGTGGACCTCATGTACAATCTTCCAGGGCAGACAATGGAAAGCTGGATTAATACACTAAAGAAGACGATTGAACTTGACGTAGAAGTGGATACCTACTCGTTACATGTGGATCCAGGTACAGTACTTGAAAAAATGATTAGAACAGGAGTTTCTCCGCCGACTGGCGATGCAGAATATGAAAAGCAAATGTACATGATAGGCTATAAAATGCTGACTGAAGCAGGCTACAAGGCAGTAGGTCATGACCGCTTTAGTAGAGTAGAATGGCATATGCGAGAGAACTGCCTCAACGGTTGGCCATGGGGAGGCATACTGACAACGGGCGCGGGCTGCTTCATGGGGTACCTCCAACGGTTTTCTTACTCCAACATTGAAAACATAAACGACTACATGACAACTGTAAAAGCAGGGAAACTACCCATAAGTAGACTTTCAGAGTCAACGACTGAAGACATGATGAGACGGACAATGACCCGATTATACCTACGATTGCCAGTTAGCAAAAAAGAATTTATGCAGAAATTCGGCACCACACCAGAGAAAGTCTTTCCAAAACAACTTCAAAAGCTAAAAGAAAAGGGACTAATTGAAATTGACGACAAAGAGATAAGAATAACAAAGTTAGGTGAGATTTGGAAAGGAAATATCGCTTGGGAATTCGCGCCTAACCAAACTTAATTTTTTTTCAAATCTCAACTGCATACAAAGTTTATTTAGGGGTGTGCACTATTCGATTTCGTTTATCTTTTGGCGAGTAACTCGTCTGATGCAAAACACCCTTTTGACAGGAAAATCTCAATAAATTACTAAAAAATGGAATTGTGCACACCTCTAAGTTTATTTTAAAAACAGATTCCTTAGAGATACCCTCATTTTCAAAGCAAAAATTGCACCTACCTACCGGTACCCTTTTAGATTAGTTTCACTGGCTAAAAATAGCCTACCCCTCCCCCTCATTTAACTACAAGTTTTCGCTAGCAAAATTGACCCGACCCCTTCCTGCCTATACAGTGAAAACTAAGCGGCTACAGGTACATGAGCCTAATTGCAAGAGAGACTACAGTAACAAGCAAGGACTTGTATGCTAATATGAAGCAAAGCGTGTAATTTGAAACTGGAAATTACAACCAGAAAATGGGATTAAAAAAGAAAAGAGATTGGGATCTTATTAGTGCCTCATCGGCTGAAGCCCATACCAGGTCATTACTTTAGCAATAATAGGTACTATTATGCCTAAAGCAATGTTGGGAATGAATTGCAACACGAAGCCATACACTCCAGCTATCCCTAGATATGATGTGCTTGCCCACATATTATGGTTCATAGTCATCGCTGGCTTAAGTGAAACAGTGTAGTTGAGATAAGCTTGGATTAATGCAGTTATCACCGCAGCTGTCATGCCTGCTCCTAGCATTCGTTTGAAATTCGTTGATTTATTGCACAATGCTCCCGCCATGTAGCCGATGATAACAGCCATAACGAGGTATCCTAGCATGCTCATGTCGCCGAAGAAGTTGTAATGCCCGGAGGAAGTTTCATAATACCCTGTGTAAAGCCCTGCGCTGGCTACGTAATAGAGGCCGCCCGTGATAAAGCCTGCTGCGCCGCCAGCCCATTTGTTCCATAGTAAGCCTAGCACTAGTGGGATGCCGAGAACGATCATTTGAGCAAAGCCAGAGGTTAGAATGATAGCGATTACATTAGTAGCTCCGATTATATGGTGAGTCCCGCTGACGTTGACATAGATTGCGAGAAAGAAGATTAGTAGCACTAGAATAAGTGGTATGATTACACCGTAGAATACGTCAATTAGTTTAAATTTTTCAGTTTCCAATTTTTATCCCTTGACTTATTTACGTGGTGGCATGTTTATAAGCTTAATGCTTGAAAGCTTGATATGCAAAAGTTTCAAAGACTAAAAATATAGAATCGAAAAGCATTAAGAAAAAGAAGGCTTTGAAAAAGCTCTAATTTCAAATGAACTTTTGGTTAAAAGTATAAAATAAAAGAAAAGAAAAGATAAAGGAAATGAAGTTTATTCTTGCTGTCGCAGCATAGCTTTTGATCGGAGCACAGCACCTTTCAGGTCAACTCTTGAGGGGCAAACGAAACTACAGCTTCCACAGCCAGTGCAATAATCCGCATTTAGCTTGCTCATGGCATCAATGTTCATTTTATCAAACGCTTGCTTAATCAGTATCGGGCTGAGATTGTGGCAGCATACACGCATGCAAGCACCACATCTTATGCATTGGTATTCTTTGACTTTTTCAGGGGCGAATGCTTTGGCTTTAGGCAGTTTGCGCTCTTTCGATTCGGTGGTGGGTTTGAGCTTGCCAACTCTATCAAGCGCTGGTACAGTTAAGTTCATAATGACTAGCGCTACAAATGAGGCGCCGAAGAACTGCAGGTAGGTTATCATGAGCACGGTCAATAGTGCCACGCCGAATCCGAAAATTACCTGTCCTGTGTAGGTTAGTGGGGTCGTTGCAGGATCTGTTGCCATAAAGAAAGCCAAGAATATCGAGGCTCCGATGAGCAGTAGGAACAGCAGGCGCACAAGGTAGTCTGTGTCACCATAAGCAAAAGACAGAATCAGTGACATTACTGCAGTGGTTACGAGGTAGCTTAGGGTTATTCTCCATTTCACGTATTTGCGTGCTACAACAAAGAAGCCGATGCCAACGATGATAACTGCGAGACTTGACGCTCCGCCAGCCCAGTTGTGGAACTGCTCTAGAAACATTGCTGTAAGCAAGTTGTTGGTTGTTGCTGCGGGGACCGCATGATTGGAGTTTGAGAAGCAGCTGATCATATATGCACCAAATCCAGACAGACCGTTGTGATTTACTGCATTTGCTAAGCCGATTGGACCCGCCATTGAAGGCACACCGAGTTTAGAGTTTTTCAGATGGTCAACTGCTATTAGCAATGTGTTGATGAAGGGTATCATAACGACTAGTTTTGCAGCTGCAGCAGGATTAACGTATTTTCTGCCAGAGAGACCGACGATTTTTTTGAAAACGACCAAACCTATGGCAGACATTAGGGCAACAAAGGCGAAACACTGAGGTGCCTCCAGAGGGAACAGTTCGATTGTACGCATAAATGGAACGCCGAAGGTGTAGCAGTCAGTGACGATGAAGCCGAAAACAGCGGCAGACATTAGGTTAAGTGGGCTATCAACTGCAACTTTGTGCAGCAAAGCGTCAAGCCCTACGGCGATGCCGACAGAGATTATGGCGCAGATGGCTACTGTAAGCCCCAAGTTCCAGCCTGAGGGGGTAGTCTCGGTTGACCAAATAGCAGCTGTGACGACGGTAAGTATGAGCACAGCAAAAAAGGTGTAAGTCATCAGTTTGTCTTTAGTCATCGATGAATATTCTTTTGGTTTAGACATTTTTTTATAATCTCCTTAATTTCTGCTTTCAATTTAGAGTTGGTTGGTTTTATAAGACTTTCCTAAAGCCTATGCATGTTCCATATCTGAGAAGGAAGAGTAGGAAAGTAAAAGCCAACGGGTTTTCTTTTGATGAGCAAAAATGCCTCACTTGATTGCTTTCTGCAACCTCTGTAGAGAAACAGAAAGCCGGTTTTTAGGAGCAAGTTTTATATCGCATTAACTAATCTTATTTTCAAATGTGGGTATTATATGGCTCCAAATAAGTCACCATTGTACATGGTGGTTTGGCGGTGTACAAGGAACTGTGTTGGCAACTGCATGTACTGCAGTTATACCAAAGAGTATGCCGCAGACACCGAACTGGACACCAAAGGTGCCAAAAAAATGGTTGACGAAATCCATGACTTCGGTTCGCCATGGTTTGGCATTAGCGGCGGAGAACCCTTGATTCGAGAGGACATTTTTGAAGTTATCGCTTATGCTGAAGAAAAATATGATATGAAAATTAGTCTTATCACAAGTGGGTTTGCGTTTGATGAGGAACGGTTTGATAAACTTAGAAAGTATAATGTTCACACGGCAATCAGCATTGATGGAAACAGGGAATCAAATGAAATTATTCGACGCAAAGGTAGCTATGACAAAGCAGTATACGCTATGAAGAAGCTCTCCGAGGTTGGATTACTAGACTGCTTAGTCACAACCATGACTAAGTATAACATCAAGCACATGGCGCACCCTGCAGCACTTGCAGAGGAATACAAAGCCCGCATGCTTGTCTACCATAACCTAGTTCCAGTTGGCAGAGCAGGAAGCAATATGCCTGACTTAGCACCGACACCTGAACAATATGAGGAAGCTTTTAACGAAATATACGACATCCAAAGAAAACTTATGGGCAAAGTTAAAGTCAACGTTTACTCGCCTTTCTACGCCAGAATTGTACGTCAGAAAAACCCAGTTGACTTCTGGGACTGGTATCACGAGGGCTATCTCGGAAGATGCACCATCGGCGGCAACTACGTTGGCATAACAGAAAACGGCGACTACCGCAGCTGCGGTTTCCATGAAGGCTACCGCTTAGGCAACGTCAAAGACAAGAAATTAACCAAGGTTTGGGATGACCTGCAACAAAGCGAACTGCACCTGAAGCTGCGTGACAAGAGCAACATTAAGGGCAGATGCGGAGTTTGCGAGTACCGAGAAATCTGCGGCGGATGCCGAACACGCGCCGAATACTACACGGGCGACCTGTTCGAGTCAGACCCAGCCTGCAACTACATACCAAAGCTGCTTCAGGAAGACCCAAAAGCCCTCAAAAAACAATAAACACATGATTCTTTTCTTCTTTATTTCTGTGAACAAGACTGAAGAACTACCCGCAACTAAAGAAAAGAAGATGCCATTGCTGTTTTGAAAGATGCTGCTGAGAGATTCTTGCCGAAAAGAAGGTTTACCTGCTACCTTGACCCGTTTAAAGATAGATGAAAACCTCAAGAACCCGTGGTGACATTGCACATGCGTACAAAGACGCTACGTGAAAAAACGCTTATTCTGGGCTTTAGGAAAAAAACATTCTTCTTTATTTTCAAGTTTGCGTTTGATTGTAATTGCTTAAGATTTTGAAGATGTCATACCTGTCGTTTGAGTAAATTAGTTCTAAAAATGGGCAACTGACCATATTACTATTAAGTTGGTTTTTGTCATAAACGATGAATCCAATGTTGTTTTCTGCGATGTAGTCCTTAAAGTCTGAGGTGGATACTGTAAATTGGCCAGGTTTGAAATTGAAGAGGCTTTCCAGTTCGTTTGGCTGCAATGTTGGAAAACTGTTTTTTGAAAGCGTAAGAACCTGATACTGCCTTGTAACTGTCTGGTTGACGTTGATTTGGTTGAATTGGTATTGGAATCTCACAGCATCTATTTGTCTACTTGCCAAAGCACCGATGTTTCCCCAATCGGGCAAATCAGTAAAATTAAAGGCGAAAGCAATCTGGTTTTTATCGTCATAAAGACCTATGTAATTATCTTTTAAGTCTGAACTTGTAAAACTAACAACTGCCCATTCTGTTCCCTCAGTAGTTTTTGAAGACACGTTCCATGGGTTAACCCAATTCATTAGTTGAGGTATCTGCGCTTCATCAAAGTCAAATTGAGGGTCAAAGTAAGTGGTTAAGTATAATGTTACATTAGAAATGTCGTTGTTTAAGGGAGTGACAGCCCATGAAACGTTGATTGGGTAACTGTCATTTTGAACAAACATTGTCTCCGTTAATTCTACATAGTCATTGGAGTAGAGGAACTCAACCTTTGCGGGGTAACTTTGCTCATCAAAAGATATCTCCATGCTTAAGTCAGAGAGAGCAAATTTGTAATTCGTGCCATTTTGTGTGAATGAGATAAAATCGCCAGCGGTAGAAGAATCTGATACTTGATACCAGATTTGATTTATGGAGACGTAATTTTCTTCGTCAACATCACCGTTCGCCTCGTAAGCCTTCACCAAAGTTTGGGGGTCCTGAATTGAGTACGATAGACTCAAAACGGACTCGGCAATGTCATTTGTTCCTTCGCCCGCACTGGTTTGCGCAATTACGGTTTTGCCAGAAAAGATTGAAAACCAAAAGCCGGGAATTTGGGTATCCACCACGGTTGCGTCGCCGGGATAGTTTTGTTCAAGCCAAACTCCAGCATCATACGCTTTTATGTCGGTTGTCGAATAGAAAACGCTGGCTTGCATGATTTTTCCATACACAACATTTGACCGACCAACGAGCATTAAACACATTAATACAATTAAAGAAACAGCAGCTATGGTTAACCAGTTTTTACGGAAACTTTTTTTGTTTTTGGCATAGTAAACTATGAACTTTTCTTCAATAAAGACAACGGAAACAGCCGCGAAAATTGCCATAGGAGGCGTCAAATAATAAATGAACCATTGAAAGGGCATGTACAAACCAAAAATGTAAGATTCAGCGAAAAAAAGAGGAACAAAGAAACTAAGCATCAATATCGCATAAAAAATCAGGTTCTTTTGTCTTTTTAAAAGATAATATGAAATAAAAATGCCGCTTAAAGCAAAGATAAATATGAAACCGAAATTGACCAAGAAAGAATTAAAGCTTGCTGCTGGAATCTGGGTAGCATAACTTTTTTCGGCAAAAAACACGTACTCGATGACAAGACCAAGATAAGGAACCATAGCTTGAAAATAATAGAGGAAGAATGCTATTCCTCCGCCTAACATTAGCGCCACTACAACTTTAAGGTAGGCGCCTTTGGATTTTATTAGCATATAGAGCAGAATTGGAAGCAACATTATAACGCCAAGAAACGCAGCAAGCTGATGAGACAAAACAAGAGCAAAAGCCGCAAAAAAAGTGACCACAAGATACCCGAATTGCTCTATTGCTAAAGTTAAATAAAGAAATACCAAGAGAATAAACGTTATACCAAGCACTGTCGTATAGCCCCCCCACGCGTTGGCCTCGTAGATAGGGAAACACATCAGCAACAAAACAGCGGCCACAGCTCCGATTTTTTTGTTAAAAAATTTTCTACCAATCAAATAAACAGAGAGGAACAGCAACCAATCAATTATTACCGCTAAAGCTTTTACTAAAAAAATCTGCTGCCCAATGCCAGTTGCACCACTAAAAGAAATAAGCATTGTAAGCAAAAGCTCGTAAAGCGGAGGGGTCCAGCCTAAGTTAACTAAGGGGATTTTTCCTGTTTGCAGGAAGATTTGGGCTTTTTCCAAATGAACAGCAGGGTCGTTTCCTAACACTACGCCATTCATTGATATGAGGGTGTAGAAAATGATGAAAATAAGTACAGAGAAAACAGTGATAAAGGCGATTTCAAGTTGTCTCTCTGTCAATTTACCCATCAAGGCGTGTAGCTATCCCCCGACTAGAGTGGCATTAGCTTTAACCTTAAAGATGGCAACTTCATTGTTAATAAATACAAGGTTAAATGTGGGATCGCCAGCAAATTTGGGGTTTAATTCAAAATCGCGATTTGCAATATAGGAAATTGAATTTGCTTGTATAGCTGCTTGGTAATCGAACGTGGTCATAGGCAAAGCGACAGTTGGTTTTTGGGCAGTTTGAACATTATCAGTTATTGTTTTGTTGAGGCTTGCTTGGTTTTGTATGTCACTTTCGGAAACCTGGTAGATTCCAACTAACATTTGAATTTCTGCTGTAGTTTTGCCTTGTAAATTGTAGGATAATTCTGTAACGCATGGATTTTCTGAATTAAACGAGGAAATTTCTGGCTGATTTTCAACAAAAATTAATTGACCACATTCCTTCATGCCAACATCTAACATTGCAACTGTATTTCCACTCGGTTGCAGAAATTCGCCTTGGGAGTTTAAAATGAAATTAACCCAATCCAAGGAAACATTCTGATTGTTACTCTGGATTGCTATGGTCATATTTGCGAAGGCAACTCCCTTTGAGACGGTTAAAATTTCTGAGTAATTGAAGTCGCTGTTTCCTTTGTTAACGATAATTGATGGATTATCAGTTTGCGCGCCTACGAGTTGCATGTTAGTTACAGGTATCTGTGTTATGTCAGTAGATTGAACAGACCCACCATTCTGAGAAAGCAGAGTAATCTCGCTATCATTAAACTGAAAGAATGAATAGGAAAAAGGAGTCCAGCTAAGATCAGCTAAAAACTCGGGATTATGTCTACCAATGTATCCGCCATCTTCCCTAACCTGAATGTAACCATTATCAATTATGTAATCCGTGTCAAGCAGATTAGCAGCAACAGTGGCCGGAGCCAACTCTTGGTCAACCGTTAAATATTGTGGGGAAACCGCACTTAAAGTTGGCCGCTCAGCAAACCCGCCAAGCCACCACCCGTAAAGAGCATCGGAAACAAACACTGAGCCAACTGGCGTGTTTTGCTTAGCCCACTCTATTGCTTGGTAGCCAGGGTTGTTCATAACTTGGTAGAAACTTTGAATTGTGACGCCTTGCCAAGGAGTCAGAAAGATTGGAAGAGTGAAGAGGAAGATAAGCACGAAGCCCAATAAAAAGGCAGAATAAATTGTTTTATGAGTTATCCGAGTTAAGATTCTTGATCTTAGCTTGTTTACAGTCTTCTTTGTTTTCTGCATTTGGCTAGTTAAAACACGTAAGGTGTCTATTACTTTTGCAAAGTATCCTGAGGCATGATCAATCATCATAGCGAAGAGTATTATGACGGGTAAAATTAGGAAGTATAGAAACCGATTGTAATCCACATAAAGCCCAAACATGTAGCCCTGTGTTAACAATAAAGGAACTAAAAGCCACATGATAAGGAGAAACACCGGAAGCGAAAAAAATCGTCCTTTGTATTTTTTCGATAAAAGAAAATACGGCAAAAGACAAGCAAAAAGCGCTAACACTATATCAAGAGGAAGCACTCGCGTTGCAAGCAATGCTCGGTCAATTAAAGCGGTGCCTGTAAATGTAGAGTTAGCATTCAAATATGCGGGCACTGCACTTGCTAGAAAAGGGGAAACAAGGACGGCTCCGCCAAATATTGGCAGTAACCAATAGAGGACATTTTTTCTTGATGTACCAAATGTTTTAGGTGAAATCATTACACAGAGCACGGTACCCACTGTTATGCCCACGAAAACGGCGGCGCTTAAAGAGTGAGTTAAAAATATTGAGCCAACTAAAATAGAGGTTGATACGAGAAAAGGCGTTAGCGAAAACCTGTCTCTTTGAAGGTACAGGTAAAAGGTTAAAGGAATCAAAAGCAATGTGATTACGTTGGGGTAGCCTCCCCACAGGAGCATTTCAACATCAAAGCGTGAGATTGCCACTAAAAATGCAACGATGAAAGCGGCTGATTCATTCCATACAGTTCGAGTAATCAAGAAAGCGCATAATACAATAAGCGAAGAGAATAAAGCCACAATAATAGTCTGCGCCACATAATCGGACATTCCCGTCATCAGTATTATTCCTGCAGCGAAAATGTGGTATCCTGGAAAAGTCAAGGATACGCCTCCGCCCATCTGGTAGTAATCCGTTAGGAAATTTGTGTTACCTGACTGTGTAATTGAGTTGATGACGCTGGCGTGTAAGCCGATGTCAGCGCCTGGCGGGAATGTTTGCCAAAGCATTAGAATTATACGGTAAATAAACGCGAAAGCGAAAATTAGCAATAGCAAGACATGCTTTTTGGTTGCTTTGAACATTTACCCTCGCCTTTCCGAGTTTTATCCTTTCGCATTTGATGAAATTATTAGTCAAGCTTAAATATGAAATTCGAGTATAAAAAGCCCAGAGTAATAAAAAGGAAAAAAGGTGTTTAAATGTCATGGCTTAAATCTATGATGGAAAAAGAGCCTCCAGAACCAGAGAATCCATTGGGGATAATCGTAATAGGCAACATTGAACCAGATATGCATGACACCGCAAAAGAAGCAGTTAGAAGGTCACTAAAACGCGCAGGATTCAAAACAATTGACGTTGGAAAAAGCGTTGCACCGCAAGTTTTCGTTGATAAAGCAAAAGAAAACAACGCGAACATAATTGCAATTTCAGTAAACACAGTACCTGCAAAAAACAATCTTCCGAAACTAGATGAAGCATTGAAGGCAGCCGGATTAAAAGGCAAAATCGCAATAATCATGGGCGGTGCTGCAGTCAAAAAAGAAGACGCTGACGCATTAGGCGCACTCTTTGGTAAGAACAAGGAAGAGGCCCCCGAGTTAGCAAAGAAAGCTATGGGCAAGAAATAAATCCATCAGATGAGGAAAAATGTCCTTTAAATTCAATACGAAACAAAATATCTACACTATAGGAAGAGCGAAGGTAGGCGGCCAGCCAGGGGAACTACCCACTTTTCTGATTGGCTCTATCTTTTGGCTAGGCCAGAAAATGGTTCAAGATGCAAACAAAGGCATTTTTGATGCGAAAGAGGCAGAAAAAATAATTAATACGATGCAAACTCAAAGTGACATTACTGGTGTACAATTCGCTTTTGACATTGTTGGGACAACTGAGATAGCTTTTGAGAAGTACATTGACTTTGTATCGAAGTACAGTGATGCACCACTGATGCTCGATGCGATGAGCCCTAAGACACGTATGGCAGCAGCTGTAATGGCTAAAAAAATGGGTCTTTCTGACAGATGCTTGTATAACTCAGTGTACAAAGGCGTCACCGATGCTGAATTGGCGAATTTGAAGGAAAGCGGAGTCAAAATGTCAATAGTGCTTGCTGACAATCCAAAGGACAACAGCCTCGAAGGAAAGATGTCTGTTATAGAAGAAGCATTAGCATTAGCTGCCAAAGGTGGAATCACAAAGCCTCTGATCGACACGGCAATTCCCGCATTTGCTCCAGACATGGGCACTGCAGTAAGAACTATACCTATAATGAAAGAGAAGTATGGTCACCCCGTAGGATTAGGCAGCGGAAACGTTGTCACAACCATGGGTTGGATTAAAGCGAACATTGCCAAAGAATTCCGAAAAGGATGCGTAACCGCCACCAACGCGATAATTCAAACAGCAGGCGCAAACTGGCTAATGATCGGACCCGCAGAACAAGCAGAATGGGTATTCCCAGCCGTCGCAGTAACCGACATATACATTGCATCAGCAGCAGCAGACCTCGGAACAAGGCCACTAGAAGAAACCCACCCAATCTACAAAGCTTTCATGTAAAACTCCTTCCTTTATTTTTTATGGTTAAATTTTTGAAGTGTTAAAAACTGAAACCTGTTAGATGGCTTGAAATTATCGTTGGTTTCACAGCTTTAACCTTATTGGCAACTTATCTTATACCAAGCAACTCATTGTTTGCCGTTTTTCGTTACGTTTTCGGTTTTGTTTTTGTCGCATTTTTGCCAGGGTATTGTTTAGTTAATATTTTGTTTATGAATAGAAACAAGCTTGATTTCGTAGAAGAATTAGTGTTGTCGGTTGCGTTAAGCTTTGGCTTAGATGGGCTTGTAGGTTTATTCTTAGGTCTCTCACCTATCGGGATTAACTTCACTTCAATAACAATTTCGCTTAGTGCAGTAGTGTTAGTTTTTGCTGTAATTGTTTTTATAAGAAGGTTAAGAGAACTTCACGTGCAAACTCCTGAGCAAGTAAGCACCTGAGGTTTTTACGGCGGAGATTCCGAAAGTTAAAAGAAGCTTTTTCAGTTTCTGCGTTTCTTTTCAAGCAACAGTTCCAAGAAAAAAGTAAATGTTAACACGAAGTCACTTCATACATCCAACCTGTTTCTGCAGCTCCAACAACACAATTGGAAACTTGTTTCAACATTTTTCCATCTCAAACCCTCTTAACCCCTGTTTTCTCTACTAACTAAGAAAACAATATATTGTATCCAAACGTAGAAATCCAACTGCAGAAGGGGCACACTTCAACATGAAAATTACGCTAGTTAATCCTCCTTATCCGCCAAGCGTACACTCACATCCACCATTCATTCCGCTGGGCATTGCATATTTAGGTGCAGTTGCAGAAAAAGCAGGCCACGATGTCACAGTCATCGACTGCCAAGCAGAAAAACTCACCTACGATGCCTTTCGCAAACGAATTAGCCAAGTCCCATCAGACGTTATCGGTGTAACAGCTACAACCTTACTCTATAAATCTGCAATGCAGTTAATCGACATAGCTAAAGAGGTTCACCCGGATGCAGTAACGATGCTTGGCGGGTCACACGGCACCTTCTGGGACGAAAACGCCCTCAACGAATACCCAAGCTTAGATATAGTCGTACGCAGAGAAGGCGAAACAACCTTCATAGAACTCCTCGATAAACTTCGAGGAGAAAACAGCTTCGACAAAGTTTTAGGCATCACTTTTCGCAACAAAGAGGGCAAAATCAGCCGGAACCCAGACAGACCCTTCCTTGAAGACTTGGATGCTCTGCCTTTTCCAGCACACCACCTTCTGCCGCTTGACTCATTAAAACGAATGGGCAAAGTACTTTTCCCCCTAATCACAAGCCGAGGCTGCGTTTACTGGTGTGACTTCTGCAGCACCGTCCGCATGTTCGGCAGAGGATACCGCATGCGCAGCCCCAAGAACGTCGTTGACGAAATGGAATTGGTCTATAAAAAGTATGGTGTAAGCCAAGTCACCTTTTACGATGACGCCTTTACAGTCAACCGCGATCGCGTCTTAAAAATCTGCGAAGAACTCCACCGAAGAAAACTGGATATGATGTGGGACTGCGGAACACGCGTAGACATGGTAGATCGCGAACTTCTCAAAATCATGAAAGACGCAGGTTGTATAGCCGTTTGGCTGGGAGTAGAATCAGGCTCCGAAGCCATCTTAGGCGCAATGAACAAACGCATAAAGCTGGACCAGACACGCTTGGCATATAAAACCGCACACGACGTTGGGTTAATGACCATAGCTAACGTTGTACTGGGTTTCCCAAGCGAAACAGAGCAGACCGCACGGCAAACCATAAACTTCGTCAAAGAATTGAATCCTGATGATGTAGGCTTCTACGTCGCGACACCTTATCCAGGCACGCCAATGTACGATCAAGTCATCAAGAACGGCTGGTTAAGAGTTACTGATTTCAACAAATATGACACCGCCACGCCAACCTTTGAAACGCCGTCGCTTAGCATCCAGAAACTGGCAGAAATCCGCTATAAAGCTTACCAAGAATTTTACTTGCGTCCAGGCTACATTCTGAAGATGATGCGCAGAGGCGGAACCTACGGCATCTCAGCCGTGAAAACATCAGCAGCCTATGCACTCAGAGCCATGCACATCAAACTCTCGTAGCCCCGCTATTATTTTATTTAAGTTAAATTATTTTGATTGCATTTTTGTGGTTGTTTTTTGCCACAACTAGTAGGGTAGGTCTATCGGTAGGCAGTTTTAGGCAGGACTCGTTTTGGGTTGCTTTTTTGATTCAGGGCTTGAAATGTTTGCTGGTTAAGTGTCTCTGGAATGTCTTTTTCCGTTTTTTTCACTTTTCGGGCTTTCCCGAATACTGTGACCTTCTCGGCTACTTCCAACTGTCGCCGCCTCTAAAAAGTTAAGTACAAGGTAAAAGCAAGAACACATATACCCTGAGAATCGCTTTTCCCATTAGTGACAGAAGAAAAAGGAGGATGTACGCTTTTGGCGAAAACTGTGAATCTAGCCATCGATGTCCCAAAAATCGTTACTCAGATTGCCGAGCGATACGACTTGAATTTGCCCTCAAAAATAGTGATGTTTCACTACGATGATTCAGCAGATGTTCTTTACGTACATTTTGAGTACCCCGCAAAAAGTGTTGACAGCAAAATCGTTGACAAGTACGGTGAAATTGTACTAGGGCTTAATAGCAAGGGGAAAATAGTTAACCTGACAATAATAAACGCAGCAACATACAAAGGGCAAAATATCAAAAAATAAGTAACCTTTCATCGTTAGTGGCAGTCAAGCGTTAGCTAGATTTCTCCGTATAGCCGCAGCCTCATTTTTTTCTTAAGACGTGAGCATGATAAACAAAGACACGAGTACTAAACACTCGTATCTTAATTAGAATTGTTAGAGGTTTTATGCCGATGGTATCTTTGGTGTAAATCAGGAAACGAGATTTATCAGACTTATCAGGGATCCATTCATTGTATCGGATTTGGCTTTCGACCCATTCCCTGCTGGCAAAGCTTCTATGTTTTGCAATCCATGTTCTGACCTGAGGACCTAATTCTATTTGTCCAGTGAAGATTCGTTTTTTCGGCTGGAAGAAAGCCATGTGGTTCTTTTTGTGGGTTTCTAGTATTTATCACTTAATTGTTTTGGAATATTCCAAAAAACTTATACCTTAAAAGCTCCTTTAATAATGCTATACGATGAGGTACTGTTGATTTAAACCAAGGGTTAGATGCAAGTTATGCAGGAATTAACTAGAAACAAAAGAGGGGTCGAATCAGACAAAGCCTTACTAGATGTCATAAAAGATTACCCTGGGCTTTCTCAGTACGAACTCACAAAGAAGCTTAATTGGCAAAGCGGACGGGTTGATGGCGCCATTAGAAGACTATTCAACCAGAACCAGATCGTAATCAAGAGTATTGAGAGGACTGGTAGACGGGTGAATCTTATTTACCCAAAAGACACCAAACCCCCTGACATAATTGAAGTACAAGAAAATCTATTGCAATTTGAAAATGGGCAATGGCTCGACTACGCCTTTGTCTATGCGCTAGACAGCACCACGATTGGAATAGCAGGCTGCGAAATACCAGAATGGAAAGAGTTCGCCTTCTTTACGGCAGAAATTCCAATAAAAAGACAAGAAGGAAAAATAGCTTTGCAGATTCCAGAGAAATTTAGTGGTTTTTATGGCATCGGCAGAAGGCACCTAGCTGCTTCTGTTAGCGGAAACGCAATTCTAATAACAATCTCAGGAACTATCGTAGAAGAAAAGAAATATCCTGCCTGATTAAACGAAGCACAAAAAGTCAAATAAGAAAAAAGTGTGGATGCTAAGCTTTTAGCATTTTTTCCCATCTGTTGAAGAGTTCTAGGACTTCGTCGCCGCCGTGACCTTTGAGGAATTCTCGTGTTTCTTTGTCTGCGACCGCGTTCTTTTGGAACTCTTGTATCCATTGGGCTTTTTCTGCTAGGAAGATTATGCCATCTATGCCTGTTCTTGCCGCGCGCGTGGCTACTGTCATTATTTGTTTAGTTGGTGCCACGGTGTCCCAAGTCTCGTTTGGACCTCGAACGTAGAAGTTTACGAATACTGGCTTCTTGAGGAAGCTTTTGTAGCCTCTTGCGATGGTTTCCCAGTACCATGGAGTCGGGTAAGCCTTGCTGAACATGGGTATAACGAAGTAGTCAGCGTATTCTGCCATGGCGTCGAAGTCGTAGCCGAAGCGTGCTTTGCCAAGCAACGGGTCAGGCAGGCAATTAACGAATAAGGGCTTGTTTTTGACGACGTCTCGGACTTCTTTGAGGAATTCCGTTACGGTTTTGGCTCTCCAGTCAACCCAGTTCAAACCACTTTGGCGCCACTGCTCAACGCAGCGTGGACAGACACAGAAGTCGCGTTCAGCAAAGTGTTGGCTGCTGATGCTTATGCCCGGCGTGGTTTTGGCGCATTCGGCGATTAGTTTAAGGTTGTATTCTCTGACCTCTGGGTTGGTCATGCACAAAACGTCCCAGCGTAAATTGTACTTCTTGTTCGTGCGTAACGCTGGACCATCTTTGGAGATGGATACCCATTCAGGGCGTTTCGCTGCTAAGGCGTTGTCGCCGAAGCATGCAATGTTAGTGTACATTTTAGGGTTTGGTTTTCCCACGGTTCCTGATTCTGGTTTAATGCGGTAGAAGTTGTAATCGACGCCTTCAGCAGGCTCAGGTTGATAAAGAAATACGCCGAATTTCAAAGTTTAATTCACCATTTTAACTCTTGTTTTTATTACCGAATAAAATTGCAGGTTATTTAAGTCTTTTCAGTTAACCTTTGAAGAGAACTTCTCTTACAATATTGATTAAAGCATATTTTAGGAAGGGAGGCAAATCAACCGAATCATAACCTGGCACTTTAGAGCAATCCGGCTGAGAATGGGCAAGGTTGCCAAAGCATTTACTTAACTCAGCTGCATCCCCAAACTCTGCGGGCAACAGGTTCTTTTTAAAATCATCATCCAACCTTGCCGCCGCCAACAAATAAGCACTAGCAAGCGGTTTATTTTTCAAAATCTCAGCCAAACCCTTCTCATCAACATCTATGCCTTTGACTTTGGATAGTTCGGCGGCGAGTTTCTCCAGCGGAAGATGCCTCTCTGTAAGCCTATCTAAAACGGTTCGGCAAGCCCAAATTGGCTCCTGCTTGATTAGGGCTTCAGTAACGGCTTTCCTTGCGCAATACCCGACCAACTTGCCCAGTTTCGACGCTGGACCGCCATAACTGATTGTTTTGCCTTGGCTTGTTGATGCTATGGTCGCGCTGTCAGTTATTGAGCCTGTAGCTGAGTCACCCGTGTACCTGCTTCGGACGTCAAAATCCCTCAGTGCTGCCGACTTCGCCTCTGTGGCGGTAATTAGCGAAGCAACCATGCAGCTTTCCGTTGGGTTCCCGTCGATTAAGACGATAATATTTATTGTGCCTACGATTTCTTGAACATCCATCTCTTCGCCCGAAGATTCACCATGCGAGCAGCCGGCGGTGGCGGCAACGCTGACTGAAAAATCACCAGCTTTTTTTGATACTAAACTGTAGTTTTTAATCTTTGCGGCTGTGACCATGGCAAGATAATCCTTTGCTAATCCAAGCTTAGCCGCAGACGATGTGATAAGTTCCAGCGGGTCAAGGTGCAAGGAACGGTCATTATACCCTTCCGGCACGCCTACATTGAGGACGGCTTTAACCTGTTTGTACCCGCCATTAAAGATTGCAGAACTCACAGTCATTAAAGCTTTATCTGAAAATACGGCTAGCATATTGTCTTTGATGATTAATTTAACGCTGTCTGCAAGGTTAAACTGTTCCATGCCAGCCTCCCCCTCGTAACTATTTCACTCTGGGTTTATTAGGATTTATAGTAATGGCTTTTGATGGGCACAGATTTACGCAGACGCCACATCGAGTGCATTCCACAGCATCAATCACTTGTGGCTTTTTGTTTTTGCCCTCCTCTAAAACGCCCTGCGGACAAACGCCGACACAGATAAGCCCTGTGCAGGGAGCACATTTAGCGGTATCAATGATAATAAGGGATTTATGCTGCTTGCCCATGCGAATCAACAGTTAAATAAGCACCAAGAATATATTGTTTGCGCGCATCTGGTAAGAGACCATGAAAGTAGGCTTAGTCACCTATACGCCGGAAAAAGTCGAGGGCTTTGATCTTCACGTTTACTATTCAAAATGGGCAGATGGACAAGTTTTCCCAGCAGCAAAAGGCATGCAGAATGACATTACCGCGTTTTGCGATGCTAAAGCCATCAGGGAAAACCCAGACATAGTTGCTGTCTCAAACAGTGGTCCAGCGCTGCGCAAAAATAGAAGATGTAATTTGGCTTTTGACTTTGTTTGCCCAACAAACCCAGAGTACAGAAAAAAAGTGTTAGACTACATTGAGAGCCTAAGCAAAGAAAACATCATGGGCGTAACCTTGAACCTCTACCACTTTCCAGACCAAGAATTCTGCGTCTGCCCCAGATGCGTCGAATTGTGGAAACAAAGCGGCTTAAACTGGACGCAATGGAGAGCACAAACAATAACAAAATTTGTTCAAGAAGCCAAAGCACGAGTGAAGCAGACTTTTGCGGTTGAAATTTATCCTGATCCAGTGCTTGCTAAAGAAAGATTCGGCTTAGACTTAAATGCGATAGCTGAATGTGTTGATTATTTCCATGTGCCGCTTTCGTCGAGAGATTATTTGACTATGTACTGGGTGGATATGTTGGCAAGAGATTTTGTTGCGTCGTTGAAGAAGCCTGTTGTTTTAGAATTAAGCGCCGAGATGCCAACCGACGAGAAATTGGATGCGCTACTGAAAACGGTGGCTTACGTTTCAAGGCACATGCTAGACGCAGTGCTACTTTTAGTACATAACTCAGAGAACGCTAAACAGATCTGCAGGTTTGCTGTTCAAAACATTAACTTCCAGAATTGGCTCGAAAAATACAACTTTGAGGAAATGAGCCGAATCGTCGATGATTGGGCTAAGATTTATTAAGCTTTCTACGGTATTCTCTGAGCCGCTGCATGTCAAGATCCCGGGTTAATATGGAATCTTCAGGTGCGTCGGAGACTTCGCCAAGCATGCCCCATGGAGCAAAAATTGCGGTTCTTCCACCCCTCATGCTCGAGCACACGTTTCCAACTTTAAGCACAAACAAACCATTATCCAAAGCAACCTTCTCAGTTAACGGGTGCCCTTTAACGCTTGGATGAGTACCCATCGCTGCAACTGGAAGAGAAACTATTTCAGCCCCCAAATTAGCAGTTTTTTTAACAAGGTCAGCATCAAACATATCAGCACAAACCAAAAGCCCGATTTTACAAATTTCTGTGTTAACGACAACAGGTTGGGCGCCTTTGGCGACGCCAGCTTTAATTTCAGCTTGAATAGGGTTTATCTTTTTGTATTTGGCTAAAAGAGACCCATTTTTCCACAGGGTGCTTGTGTTGTAATATTTTCCGCTGTCTTCTTCAAGCACTGTACCGCCCAACAAGTAAATATCGGATATTTCCTTAGAAATTTCAGCCAGAAAATGTAGGGTTTCTTTGCAGGTTTCCTTCGAAATGATTGATGCATCAGTGAAATCTGCCATGCAGTTGGGAACTGTGAAATATTCTGGGAGAGCGATTAGGACTGGTTTTTGCTTGGCGGCTTTCTTGATTGCTAGTTTGGCTGCTGTTATATTACCTTGCAGGGAGTCGCGTATTTTCATGTGGAGTAGGCTTGTTTTCAAGGGATGAATCCTCTGAATGCTTGTGTTTATTGAATTTCAGCTTTAAAGACTTTTAAATGTGGTGTTTTGAGGTGACCAGATTTTTTGTTTTGTTGAAATCTCGTCTGTTCAGTATTTTGCTCAGTTTCCTCACAGATGTTTATTATTTTTTTGCTTTTGTTTGCATATGGAGAAACCTTAAATAGTGGATGAAGGAAAAACAATGTATTACGAGGGAAAGAAATGGCGCTAGACCCATCAGAATACACCAAACTGTTACCAGAAGTTAGAACTTTAGTAAGCAAAGTTGTTAAGAAAAATATGGCTGACGGCTTCTTGTTTTCTGCCGGAACAGACACTCAAATAATTGCTTATGAAGCAGTGAAGTACAAACCTGACATTCCATGCCTCACTTTAGCTTTTAAGCATGGAAACCCAAAAGACGCCCAATACGTAAAGAAAATGGTTGCTCTCCTAAATCTAAAGCAGGAAACGTACGAGTTCGGCAAAGAAGATGTACTTAAATATTATCCGAAAGTTGTGGAAGCACTCAAAAAATTTGACCCCATGGAAATCAGAAACAGCCTACCAGTTTACATTGGCTTAACGCTCTTTAAAGCTAAGGGAATAAAAAGCGTATTCACAGGCGACTCATTAGACGAGCTTTTCGGGTACCCATGGCAATTCAACCTAACCGAAGCGGAATTCGCAAAGAAGCAGGAAGAAATGTGGGCAGAAATGGGCTTCTCATCACTTCCCATGGCCGAGGCTCTTGGAGAGACCATATGCGCACCTTACATGGATCCTTTGTTCATGAATTGGGCAAAGAAACTACCCATTAAATTCAAGATAAACATGTACAACGGCGTAAAATACAGCAAATGGATACTTCGCAAAGCCTACGAAGATGTAATACCCAAAGATGTCATTTGGAGAACAAAAGCACCGCTTGAACAGGGAACAGGAACAGAAACGCTCAGAACATACTTCAACGACATGATTTCTGACAAGGATTTTGAAGCGAAAAAGAAAGCAATAAAAGAAAAAGACGACGTCGAAATCCAAGACAAAGAACAATTACTCTACTACGAACACTTCCGCAAGAAATTCGGCAAACCAAAAGACGTCTTCCCAGATAACGGCGGAATACAGTGTCCAAAATGCAAAAGCTACATTAAAACAAAAATCCAGTTCTGCAAGGTTTGCGGAGCTTACCCAATCTAAAACTCTCTTTTTATTTTTTGGAATTCCGAGATTCTGCATTTTTTGAGAAAGACTTAATTCTTTAACTTAGTACTTGTGGACAACAAACGAGAGGGAATAAGTTGGCTAGTTTAGCACAATTAAAGTGGGCAATGGCGACTTCGATTTTCTTAGCAGCGTTCATATTTGGTCTTCTCGTGTTTGCAATTGTTTTCTTCTTACAATTGGGTGTTTTTACTGGTTTAGTTGTCGCTTTAGGTGGTACAGCACTCTTCATACTGTTCGAGTACGCGATAGGTCCATTTATGGTTAAAGCTTCAACAAAGCTGCATTACTTAAAGCCTGGTGAGAATCCATGGCTTGAAAAAACAGTTAAAGAGTTAGCGGACAAAAGCGGTTTACCAATGCCGAGGTTAGCTGTAGTTCCGAATAATACGCCGAACGCGTTTACTTTTGGCAGATCCCAAAGCAGCGCCACTTTAGCGGTGCATGACGGGCTTTTGAGGAGTTTGAAGGAAGATGAAATTAAAGGCGTAATAGCTCACGAGTTAGGTCACATTAAACATAAAGATTATATTGTAATGACTGTTCTTTCCGCGTTGCCGTTAATTGCATACTTAATTGCAGAGGTAACATTGATAACAGGCGCGTTAAGCGGAGGCGGAGGCTCCGGAGGAGGAAGAGGAGGAAATAAAGGCAATTCAGGTGCAATATTAATCTTAATCGGCGTAATCTCGTTTATAGTTTATATATTAACATTCTTGATTGTTATGAGGCTTAGTCGACTTCGCGAACATTTTGCTGATTCATACTCCGCTTACGTGACAGGTTCGCCTAGAGAATTGGAAAGTGCCTTGGCAAAAATCACTTATGGCTTATCCATTTCGCCCAAGCCACCAGAAGGAGCCAGAGCGTTCTACATTGCAGATCCAGCAACGGCGAAACAGGAAGTTAAGGAAATCATGGATAAAAAAGACCAGTACGACTTAGACCATGATGGCGTTTTAGATGAGCGTGAGTTGGAATTAGCGATGGAGAAAGAATCCAAAAGCACATGGCACCAAATAAACAGCTTGTTTTCTACGCACCCTCCGACATTTAAGCGCATTTTGCTTTTGCGTGAAATCGAACAGGAAATGGACACAGGAAAATACACCAGCGACAAAATGTACACTCACGTCTAGAATCACACCGATTTTTAGGTTAAAATTAATCAAACCTATGCGAAGACTAATATCTCTGCAAAAATGATTTATTATAAAACTTCCCTGAGAGAATATAAATGAATTACTGTCCTGAATGCGGCGGAGAAATGCAGTACCTTATATCCACCAAACACTATATCTGCAAAAGCTGCGGGTTATCAGTGACACAGCAAGAACTAATGGAACTACGCGAAAAGAACAGGCCAAGCGAAGAAACAGCGGAAGAAGAGAAAGAAAACCGCAGAAAAGAATACCTCAAATGGTGGCTTAGCAAGAAGTAAGTTCAATCAAAAAAAGCGACGAACCTTTTTGTTAGCTCTGACTATAGTTTCGGGGCAAACATTAAAACACTAAACTCAGCAAAGCCGTCACCATGCTTTTGAACAATAATCAAGCAAACGATATAAAAGAAAACGCCTTTAATTCTGATTCAACCAACAATAAAAAGCTGAAGCACCGTGACCGTGGACATGGAAATAATCTGCGTAGGCAACGAGTTACTAATAGGCAAGACACTTAACACAAACGCTCAATGGCTCGGTAAACAAGCAACAAATCTCGGAGTAAACGTTAAGCGCATAACAGTAGTACAAGACATCGTTGACGAAATAGCCAACATTGTTCGGGAAGCCATAAAGCGAAAACCGCAGTTCATAATCACGACTGGCGGGTTAGGACCAACTTTTGACGATAAAACGTTAGAGGGAATAGCAAAAGCACTAAACCGCAAATTGGAAATCAACCAGAAAGCGTTAGCAATGGTTAAGGAAAAATGCGAAGAATACGCCAGAAAAAGGCAGCTCTCAACAATAATTGAATTAACGCCGCCCAGAGTCAAAATGGCAACCCTACCAGAAAAAACAGAACCAATCAACAACCCAATCGGCACTGCACCCGGAGTACACATAGATTTGGAAGGAACTGTTTTGTTTGCCCTGCCCGGTGTGCCTTCAGAGATGGAAGCGATTTTTACGGAAACGATAGCGTCTATGCTTAAACAAACTGTGGGTGACAGGGTTTTTTGTGAAAAAAGCATGTTTTTGGATAACATGATGGAATCGCATTTGGCTCCATTAATCGACAAAGTCATGAGTGCAAATAAGGGAGTTTATATAAAGTCTCATCCGATGGGTGTAGAAAATAAGCCGCATATCGAAATTCACTTAACAGTTGCAGCCAAAGCCAAAGAAAGGCCCATGGAAATGCTTGAGAAAGCCATGAGGCAACTTTCAATTTTGGTCGAGGAGAATGGTGGAAAAGCCATCATCGAACAGTAACTATCAATGGCATGACTAAGCCTTTCCTCAAGAAACAACCTACACGTATGCTATAACATCAAAATATTCTTATTTTTTGCTTCATTAGAATTTTGAATAAGTTCTTGGCGATAATTGTAGTTTAACATTAGGAAATGTTGAGGTTATGGGTTGATTCTTATGTTAGTTTTCAGCGGTGGAAAAACATGGTTGAAATTCACTTTTGAAAGCTCCCGTACCTAACAAAGCATAGTACCCGCGTATTTTTCAGCAATCTTAAAAGGGGTATACTATTTGTTTGGTCGTTTCAGTATCAAAAAGAGGGTATACCCTTTGGTTAGCCAGATGCTCAAGCAGATTAAAATGCTAACCTGATAATAGAAACATGAAAAAAGAAAGTTAAAAATGGGAAAATTTAGAGTTTTTTGGCTTTTTCTAGTTCTTTGCGAAGCACTTCTGCCTTGTCGGTCTGTTCCCAAGTGAATTCTGGTTCTTCTCTTCCGAAGTGGCCGAACACCGCTGTTTTCTTGTATATTGGTCTTAGCAAGTTTAGTTGGTCAATGATTGCTTTAGGCCTCATGTCGAAATATTTCTTCGCTAACTCAAGAATTTGCTCATCAGACAGTTTCCCAGTTTCATAAGTATTCACCGACACAGAGATCGGCTGCGCAACGCCGATAGCGTAGGAGATTTGGATTTCACATTGGTCTGCCAGCCCGGCGGCGACAATGTTTTTGGCGATGTATCTTGCCATGTAACAGCCTGAACGGTCAACTTTTGACGGGTCTTTACCACTGAAACAACCTCCTCCGTGGCTTCCAACTCCGCCGTAAGTGTCAACGATGATTTTTCTGCCAGTTAGCCCAGAATCGGCTAGTGTTCCGCCAATCACGAATCTGCCCGTGCCGTTAATGACGTATTTTATGTCTTCGGCTATCATGTTGGCAGGTATAACGTTCTTGATTACTTTTTCAATAATATCTTTCTTTAATGTTGCATCGTCGACTGCCCCATTGTTTTGAGCCGCAATAACAACAGCTTTAACGCATTTTGGTTTGCAACCGTCATATTCCACTGTAACCTGAGATTTGCAGTCAGGACGAAGATAAGGCATAATTTTTGTTTTTCTGCATTCAGCTAAGCGTTTAACAAGTTTATGCGCCAGCATAATCGGCAGTGGCATAAGCTC
Source organism: Bathyarchaeia archaeon (assembly GCA_050010515.1). Taxonomy (GTDB): domain Archaea; phylum Thermoproteota; class Bathyarchaeia; order Bathyarchaeales; family Bathycorpusculaceae; genus Bathycorpusculum. The sequence goes on along the minus strand of JBEKKX010000011.1, from coordinate 18,403 downwards.
CTTTGTCTCGGTGGTTGCGTAGCCGAAAACCATTCCTTGGTCACCAGCCCCCTGCTCGTGCCCTTTGGATTCGGTTACACCCCTAGAAATGTCTGGAGACTGCGCAGTTAATGAAACCAAGATGCCGCATGTTTCCCAGTCTAAGCCATCCTTAGCATTGTCGAACCCTATTTCTTTTAAGGTCTGGCGGACAATTTTTGGGATATCAATATAGGTGCAAGTGGTTATTTGACCCGTAATCATTACGGTTCCCTGCATAACGAGGGTTTCGCAGTCAACTCTTGCTTTGGGGTCACTGCAGAATATTGCGTCTAGAACGCTGTCGGATATTTGATCTGCTACCTTGTCTGGGTGACCTTCTCCGACTGACTCTGAGGTAAATAAGTATTTTCCGTTTCTTTTCATGGGAATCTTTCCGTTTAGCCTGTAATAGGGACATAAGTTACTTGGCGTTTTTCTTAAAAGGCTTTCTACAATACAAACAACTAATCAACAAGCAACGGGGGCAATGCTTGCTCGCAAAAACAATTTATTCCCTAAACAACATAAACAAGAATAGGGAAAACATGAAAACGCCAATATTTAGCGAAAAAGCACCAAAACCAGTAGGCCCATACAGTCAAGCGGTGAAAGCAGGCAAATTCCTATTTGTCTCAGGGCAACTGGCAATTGATCCAAAGGAAGGCAAAATCGTTGCCAAAACCGTGACTCTACAGACAAGACAGGTTATGGAGAACATAAAAGCCATCTTGGAAGCTGCAGATTATGGTCTGAAAGATATTGTTCTATCCAATGTGTATCTTTCTTCTATGGCCCTATTTGACGAGTTCAACAATGTATATGCCAAGTACTTTGATGCAGAATTTCCTGCTCGCGCCACAGTTGGCATAGAATTAAAGGCAGATGCGCTTGTTGAGGTTTCAGTTGTTGCTTACAAAGACTAATCTGCATATTCTTTTTCACAAATTATAAAAACCTAATCAAGCTTAGTTAGAGCAGGGCAAAATATGGCTGTATCGCTAAAAAAGTTTATACAAGAAATCGCTGGAAAAAAAGCTCCGGGACCGTCAACCAGCTTCACGGTATTCCATGTGTTCTACGCTTTAGAGCTTATGGCAGAGAAACCTCTGGGCAGAAACAAACTGGCTAAGAAACTCAACGTTGGTGACGGAGCAGTACGCACAATAATAAGCAGACTTAGAAATGCTGGTTTAATTGAAACCTCAAAAGAAGGCTGTAGTTTATCGAAGAGAGGTTTAGAGATTTGGGGGCAATTTGAACAAGTTTTTCCTAAACGCGTTGAGATTCCAAAAAATGAATTGATTGAATCCGAATTTTGTTTTGCTTTTTTGGTGAAAAACAGCGGGCAAAAAGTTCGGTCAGGAATTGATCAGCGGGATGCGGCTATCATTGCTGGCGCACGTAAAGCCCTAGTTATCGTTTTTAAAGATGGCCATTTGTGTATTGAATCGGTCAGTGATTGTATTGAGAAGGATTATCCGAAGGCAGCAGGCCAAATTTTTAAGGAATTCGCGCCTGAGGACAATGATGCTATTATTATCGCTGGTGCTGATTCAGCTTTGAGGGCTAAGCGTGGGGCCTTTGCAGCAAGCTGGTCACTGATTAGCGCTTAGATTTTCAGGTTGTGTATTTTTCTCCTTCGTTTAAGATTCGTTCAAGTGTTGTGTTAATGTTAGTCATGCCTTCGTTTGTTTTGGAGGAAAGGGGCATCAACAAAAATTGTAATCCGAGCTTGTTGATGGCTTGCATCATGTTGCGGCTGAAGAGGCGTTTTGTGCCTTCAAGTTTCTCTTCAATTGCATCTTCCAGCGCTCTAGTGTTAGCTGACCAAGTGACAATTGCCTGTGCATCCTTTTTTGGTATTAAATCAGTTTTTGAGAGAACATGCAACTGCGGCTGAAAGAAGCGGTTGTAAACTGCGGCTGAAAGAAACATGTTTGAAACGTAGTTAAGCGGGTTGATTGAGAAAACGGCGTCAAAGAGGTAAATTAACGCTTTAGGCTCCTTTGTTAACTCATCAACTATGTATGGTCCACTTGCTCTGAAAGCAAACAGCTCCATTTGCCCAGGAGTATCAACCAAGACGATGTCAGCGTTGACTTCTTCGATGTCGCGGGTTAAATTTTCAATCTCGTCAGCGATTAAGTCAGCTGCCATAATCAATGCGCCGTTGGGTCCTAAACCATATTTTTCCATTAAATCGCCAACATCAACATAGTTGCGCACGTCAACATCCGGCGAATAAGGAAGTTTCAATGCACCAGGATCTAAATTGACTACGGCAACGTCTTGCTTTGACATTTTTAGCCATTCGCTGAAGGCTGCAGTGAACAGGGATTTACCAGAACCAGCTGTTCCAATAATAAACGCGAGGGGCACCTTTTTTTCTCTCCACTTAACCTGTGAATTACTCTAAAAGTAATAACCTTTCTGTATTATGCACTAAGTACTGATTGCTGAAAACACATTAAATTTGAACAAGCTGTTTTGGGTTGCTTTTTTGTTTTGGGGTTTGAAGTGTTTGCAGGTTGCGTCTCTACGCGTTTGCTTGCGTTTTTCTGCGTTTTTATGCGTTGTTCTGCGTTTATTCGCGTTTCTTTGCGTTTATAAATGCTTAAGTGTAAGTGTTAAAAAGGTTATATGCCGTTAACTGAGAAAGCTACCTTTACAGTAACGCTTCAAAGCTTCGCTAAAGTGTAAATTCGTGTAAAAAGTGCAGAAAAGTCTGGACGTTTTGAGGTAGCGAAGTTTTGAGGGCTGGGTGGGTTAATATTTTAGGGATGTGCGGATTACTTTTTGGTAGACATAGATGAAGTAGATTGCTGTGAAGGCTGTCAGGGTTATTTCAATCGTGAGGATTGTTGGGTTTGTTTCTACTGCCCTGAAGTATCCTTGCAGTTTTTTAAATCTCCATACATATTTTCAAGAATTATCCCGATGGCATGAAATAGCACAAGCTTTTAACTCTCAAAAGCTTTCTTAGCTTTTATGAAAGAACTGGAAGTCAAAATTTTAGAAGTCAACAGAATAAAGATTGAAGAAACCCTCACCAGCTTAGGCGCCAAAAAAGTTTTCGACGGCGACATCCAAACCATGTTTTTTGACTTCAAAGATGGCGCAATAATTAAAGCAAAAAACGTGTTACGCTTAAGGAAAGAACAAGATAAAACCGAACTAACATACAAAAAAGTTCACATTACAGAAACAGCCAAACTGGCGGAAGAATATTCCGTTGAAGTTTCAAACCTGGAAACAATGAAGAAAATCTTGGAAAACATAGGTCTATCCATAACCGAAAGCATGCAGAAACACAGAGTCAGCTACACGCTCAACCACACACGCTTTGACATCGACTGCTACGCTGGCGACTACGGATACATTCCTGAGCTTCTAGAAATAGAATCCGAAAACATTGATTTAATCCACAAGTACGCTGCTCTTTTAGGATTCCAAGCCAAAGATTGCCTGCCATGGTCAACTGACGAATTAATCCGCCACTATTCCTTCAAAAAAGGCAAAACCGAAGATTAACACAGTCCGATGTTCTAAGGCGCAAACTTGGCAGTTTGTTTACGAACAGGACGCACTTTACCAACTTTTGGGGCAACTTTTTTCGTTGGTTGAGATTTTACGGAGGTCTTCTTCGAAGCATTCCAAGCTGGGTATTCGCCATGTTCTTTCTTAAAGCTTTCCAGAAGCTCTTGCTGCGCTGCCTTCGGATTGTCACTCAACATCCAACTGACCGCGACCCTTTCAATATATCCGTCGTCAAACAATTTTGAGTTGATTTTCCTAGTTGTTTTTCCGCCGTATCCAGCTAAGTATCCCCCAAAGGTTCTTTTAGTCGGTTTCTTTGATCTGCCAACATACAGAATGTCTGAGGCGGGTTTTCCAGTGATTGTGGTGTCAGCCAAGATCAGAACACTGCCTTTATTGAATGGCAAACTGGAAAAGAAAAGCCCTTTTAAAGGAACGAATTCGGTGAAGCCGTTTTCTTTAAGAGCCAAAGAATTCATGCGGTTCGCTAATCTGACGCGAGATTTAACCTTTCCTATATAGTCTATTTATAACTATATATTCTATTTTCGAAGTCCTTAATGGCAACTTCCATTCAATTGAAACACAGGTAACGCCAGATGCACCAAAAAGTTCCCCTCTTCGAATATGAGTCATTTGCAGTTCGCAAAACAAAATGCGCCGAATCTCACGATTTGCCAAGGAAGCACGACCGCTGAAGGTAAATAACTCAGCTCCAGTGAAAGATTATTTTTTACACAGATTGCTTGATAAGTCACGAACACCATTTTTAGCTTGAGGTAGTTAATTACACTAAACAATTGAAAATTTACCAGGTAAAGGCTCTTGTTAGCTCCACATACCCTTGATTCAGATGCAAATAATGCCTTGAACCAGAAAAAACTCCTAGATAACCCAAGCTATTTCATTAACAGGGAACTCAGCTGGATAAGATTTAACACACGCGTCCTTGAGGAAGCACAAGACCTGTGGCATCCCCTACTAGAAAGGGTAAAATTCATCGCCATCTGTGGCAGCAACCTTGATGAATTCTTTATGACACGAATCCCTAGACTCATGAAAAAAATCAAGGCAGGATCTTACGAAAAATCTATGGACGGAATGACAGCCATTGAACAGATTGAAGCCACAAGAAAAGAAATAACCCCTCTTATCGAAAAGCATGCCGCTTGCTGGCGAAATGAACTTCTTCCCGCTCTTGCGAAAGAAAAAATCTTCATTTGGAAATTTAACCAATTAGGAGTAAAAGATAAGGAAAACTTGCGTAAATTTTTCAAGCAATCCATTCTTCCGTTCGTCAAAACTCATAAGGAAGGCTTTGATGGTGCGGCAATTGAGAATCTTCACGTCACACTCTACGTATCAGGCTTTGCTAAGCAAGATTTTTACTGCTTAGTTGATGTCCCGACCGAAGAGTTTGGAAGGCTGATAAGAATCCCAAAAAGCGTATACAGCCAAGACATAGAGTATAACTTTGTCTTTGTTGAAGATTTGATGGTAAATAATTTAGACCTAATTTTCCCAAATGAAAAAAACCTGACAGCGTACCAATTTAGACTTACACGAAATGGAGAAATAGACATTCTAATGGATGAGTCAGCAGACTTTCTCTATTCTGTAAAGAAGAGTTTGTCGACCAGAAAAGCTGGGTTCTCAAGTAGGCTAGAATTTGAAAGGAAAGTGCCGGCAGTCATTAAAGAAGGGATAGCTGTAGCCTTAGGCTTGCCAGATTATTTAGTCTACGAGTTTGATGGACCACTAGGGTTCGTGGATCTCTGGCAAATGCTTAAAATAAACCGCCCCGACCTTAAAGACAAAAGTTTTCTTCCGTGCATTTCTCCACTTCTGACCCCTGAAAAGGATATGTTTGCAACCATCGCCAAACAAGACTTTGTCTTATATCACCCCTATGACAGCTTTGAAGTAATCATTGATCTGCTAAGAGAAGCCGCTAGAGATAGTAATGTTTTGGAAATCTGCATAACAATGTACCGTATGGATCATAACTCGCCGGTCGTTGGCGCATTGATAGAGGCAGCTGAAAAAGGCAAAAAAGTAACTGCAATAGTAGAATTGAAAGCTAAATTTGATGAAGAAAACAATATTCTTCTCGTTTCAAAACTTAGGGAAGGTGGAGTAAATGCCGTTTATAATTTTCCCAAGTTTAAGGTTCATGCAAAACTCTGCTTAATTGTCAAAAAAGAAAAAGATAAACTAATAAGATACTCGCACATCGGATCAGGGAACTATAACGCGGTTACAGCGAAAATTTACGGCGACATAGGCTACCTAACAGCAAACCCCGAAGTGGGAGCTGAACTTGAAGAGCTTTTCAAAATAATTATAAACGGGCTTCAAGAAAAAGAATTCAAACACCTTTTTGTGGCACCTAAAACGCTGAAGAGCGAAATTCTGGGCCGAATTAACAGGGAAATAAGTTTTCACCAAAAAACAGGCAAAGGCTACTTAGCTTTTAAACTTAATAACTTAGAAGAAACTGAAATTATTCAAGCCTTATACAGGGCATCGATGGCTGGAATCAAGATTGACCTCAACGTCCGAGGCTTATGCTGCTTAAAACCTGGAATAAAAGGAATAAGCGACAACATTTCAGTGATATCCATAGTTGGGCGCTTCCTTGAACACGCCCGAATCTATTACTTCCATGATGATGCTGAAGAGGAAGTGCTTATTGGCAGCTCAGACATGATGTTCAGAAACCTCAACGAAAGAGTCGAAGTTCTCTTATCAGTGCCTGACCCATACCTGCGTCACGCTATCCTTGAATACATGCTTAAAATCCACCTTCAAGACAACGTCAAAGCAAGAAGATTACTGCCTGATGGGACATACGAGAGAGTTACACCTAAAGAAGGAGAAGAAGTCATCAACTCTCAAGCGTGGCTTATTCAGAACAGAGGCATTTGGAATGAACGCCCCAATTAAGCCTCAAACATGCCAAAGCGATACAAGCTACTGTAAATTCGGCTCTGAAACGCTCCTAAAACTTCTTTCAATTTTTGAAGACCAAATTGAGGGCGTGATGAAAAGCGACGATATTGAATATGTTCATAAAATGCGTGTTACCTCCCGCAGACTGAGAGCTGCGCTGCCCCTTTTCAGGTTCTGCTTTTCTGGAAAAGGATTCAAGGGATGGGCAAGTCAATTAAAGAAAGTCACGCGTCTACTTGCCGATGCAAGAGACCTTGATGTTCAAATAGCCTTCATAGAGCAGTACACGAAAAAACTGAAGTCTCCAGCTGAAAAAGCATGTTTAGAAACACTGCTTAAGGATCATAAAGACCGCAGAAAAAGCATTCAATCATCCGTTGTTAGCGGATTGGAGAAACTAGAAGCATCAGACATTTTGGAGGATATTCGCAAGTTTTGTGAACAAACCATTACAGAACAATCAAACGCCACTTTTGATTCCAATCAGGTGCTTGAAAAAGCTCATTGGCACATATCCTTCAGACTAGACGATTTCCTATCGATGGAAGAATACGTTTACTTGGAAAATAAAAAGCTAAAGCACCACGAGATGAGAATATACGCCAAGAAACTCCGCTATACTATGGAAATCTTCGCACCACTATACAAAAACAAACTCGCAAAAAAGATAGAAACAATAACAGCTTTTCAAGATGTACTGGGAGAAATGCACGACTGCGATGTCTGGGTAGATTATATACCTAAATTCATTGACAAAGCAAAAGCCAAAATGAAATCCAAAGGAAACAAAAAAGAAGATACCACAAAATTTGAGAAGGCATTTTTGAACTTCTTAGCGTATGTAAAAGAACAAGGAAGAGACCACTATAACCAATTTGTTCGTCTTTGGGATGAAAACAAAAACAGTGGCTTTTTTGTTCAACTTAAAAGGACAACCAACGCGGGATTAACCATGTCCGGGAAAAAAACCAAACAACTACTTGCAAATCCTCAAGTTAAAATCGCTGTTTTGTCGGATGTTCATGCTAACCTGCAAGCCCTAGAAAGAATATTCGAAGATGCCGAAGGACTGGGCGTAGAAATTTTTCTGAATGCAGGTGACTCGATAGGGTTCGGTCCTTACCCAAATGAAGTGATAGAGATGTTATGCGAAAAAAATGTGCTAAGCATCTTGGGCAACTATGATTTGGAAGTTATAGAGGGCAAAGCCAAAGCTAAAGGCGAAAAAAAAATTGCTTTGGAATTTGCCAGAAAAGAGCTAGCAAAGTCATGCGAATATTATCTTCATTCTTTACCGTATGAACTTAGGTTTGAAGTCGCAGGCAAAAAACTGTTTGTAACACATGGGAGTCCCCAGTCGATTGAAGAGCACATTTATCATGATGCGCCAGTTGAGAGACTGAAAACCCTTGCTGATGCTGCCAAGGCTGATGTAATAATCTTGGGGCATTCACATGATCAATTCATTAGACAAGCAAACGGGTTCTGTTTTGTCAATCCTGGAAGCGTGGGAAGACCTGGCGACGGAAACCCTCAGACGGCTTATGTAATCTTGAGCTTTAGCCCCTTCAATGTTGAGTTGATTCGGTTAGACTATGATGTCACGGCTGCTGCAGACGCTCTTAGAAAAAAAGCGTTGCCTGAAAGTTTCGCTCAGATGCTGCTTCGCGGAGTATCTCTCGAGACTATAATCGAAGAGGATCACACCAAAGAAGACGCCATGGTTCAAAACTGCAAAGAAATTGCAGAAATCTCTCAGAAGATTTCGAAAATCTACTGGCAAGATACTGAACATTACACGCAGGTTGCCCGACTTGCTTTAGAGCTCTTTGACGGCTTAATCAATGTGCATCAGTTGGGCGAGCGGGAACGATGCTGGCTTGAATGCGCCGCAATTCTGCATGATGTAGGCTTGTCAAAAAATAGAGGCGGTCACAACAAAGAATCAGCCAAGCTCATCCTTAACGATACGCAACTGCCATTCACCTCTCAGGAAAGACGGATAGTGGCAAGCATAGCCCGATACCACTGCAAAGGTTTGCCCAAACCGAGACATTACAACCTTGCGACGTTGGACCGCGTAACCGTCCACAAAGTAAAGATTCTGACCAGCCTTCTCCGCATAGCAGATGGTTTAGACTACACTCACCAGTCAATCGTAAAAAGTTTAAACACCAAAGTGGGCACAAAAAGAATTATTGCGGAATGCGTATCCGAAACTGAATCGACGCTGGAAGAGCAGGCTTTTAATAAGAAGAAAGATTTGTTTGAAAAGGTCTTCGCTAGAAAAATGGTGCTAGTATGGAAACGACAGTAAAAACCGCTGGACATGTAGTTGGATTTGTCGACATCGGGACAAACGCAGTGCGTCTTTTAGTGGTGAGGATAAACCCCAATTTCTCTTACACCATCATCAGCCAAGAAAAAGAAGTTATCAGACTTGGCGAACAAGAATTCAAAGACAACATACTAAGACCAGAAGCCATGGAACGCGCCGTTTTTGTTTGCGGAAAATTCTCTGAACTCGCCAAAACTTATGGCGCCACTGAAATAATAGCCGTCGGAACCTCTGCCATTCGAGAAGCGCTAAACCAATCCGATTTCCTTCAAAAACTTCTCAGCGAAACAGGACTCAAGGTACATGTAATTTCGGGACAAGACGAAGCCCGCTTGATTTGGTTGGGCGTTTCAAGTGGAATAGATATCGGCGAAGAAAAGGCTATTTTCATAGATTTAGGCGGTGGCAGCACCGAAATTGCCATCGGAAACCAGCACGAATGCTTTTATGTAAACAGTCTTAAGTTAGGGGCAATTAGGCTAACAACTCAATTCATCGGCGAAGGCTGGACTGGACCCACAACAAGCAATGACTATAAAGAGATGAAAAATTACGCTTGCAGCAAAGTTCAAGTGGTTAAAGCGACAGTGCTCAAGTACGGCGTCAGGCTCGCGTGGGGTTCATCAGGGACAATCATAAACTTGGCAGAAATCGCGAACAAACTTTTCAAGAAAAACGGCAATGGAGGCGTTCTCACTCTATCAAGGAAGAACCTGAAAAAGTTGGCGCAGATTCTTTGCTCTCTTTCGCTCGAAGAAAGAAAAAAACTGCCTGCTATTAATCCTGACCGAGCCGACATCATAATTGCTGGAGCAGCCATAATTGAAGCGGTCATGGAAGACTTCGGTTTGGAAGAAATCTGCATTACTCACAGAGAACTGCGGGATGGTCTGCTTGTTGAATATTTGTCGAATTTTGAGGGCTTTCGAGAACTACAAAAGACGCCGATGAGAAATAGGAGCGTTTTGCACTTAGGTAGATCTTGCAACTTCGATGAGAAACATTCGGAAACTGTGGCTTCTTTGGCGTTGCAGCTTTTTGATAGCGCAAAACAAATTGGGCTACATGATTTGGGTGAGACAGAGAGAGAACTCTTGAAGCATGCTGCAACGTTGCATGATGTCGGCGATTTTCTTTCGTTTAATGACCATCAGCTTCATTCTCACTATATTATTAGCAACGCTGAACTTCTGGGTTTTGACCAGAGAGAAACCCAAATAATGGCTAACATAGCACGTTTTCACAGGAAAAAGTTACCTTCCAAAAAAGCACTGAAAATTACAGGATTTAACGAAAAAACAAATGAGACTATTGCCATTCTTTCAACATTTCTCCGATTCGCAGAAAAGCTTGACCGAAGCCACTGTGGACTTGTAAAGAAAGCAGAATTTGTCAAAGTAAATAAAGACCAAGTGCTGCTCTCGTTTTATTCAGACTCAGACTGCAGCTTTGAAGAATGGAGTATCATCCAGAATCAGCAGGCGTTCTATGAAGCATTCGGAAAACAGCTGGATGTTCACTGCATAGTTACGCCAAGCACGTAATTAAGTGCTGGAGCTCTAAACGAGTTTTTTAACCCTGCATTGCAAATGGGATTCCGTTTTGTTTCCTGCCGGGTACATAGTTATTCTTTTTCCAGTTCAACCTTAGCCTTGTCCAAAGCTGCATATTGCTCTGGGCTCAGAACAGGATATTTCAAATCCAGCTTCTTAATTTGGGACACTATAATCTCAGAGATTGATGCATGGGTAACCCATTTCTTATCTGCAGGGATAACATACCAAGGCGCCCATTCAGTGCTTGTCTGGTTAAGCATATCTTCGTATGCCTCCATGTAATCATCCCATTTTGAGCGTTCTGAAAGGTCCGTAAGCGAAAATTTCCAATTTTTGTCAGGGTCTTCGAGGCGTTTAAGCAAACGCTGTTTCTGCTGCTCCTCTGAGACGTGGAGGAAGAATTTCAGCACTACCGTGCCGTTCCGAACTAAGTGCCGTTCAAACATGTTTATGTCCTCATATCGTTGATTCCAGAACTGCTTTCCCTCCACCGCCAGGGGTAGCTTGGTCTTTTCTAAGACCTCTGGACGAACCTTAACGATGAGCACATCCTCATAGTATGAACGATTGAAAATGCCTATGCTTCCCCTTTCTGGAAGTGCTTTCACGTGGCGCCATAGAAAATCGTGATTCAGTTCTTCTTCGGATGGAGTTTTGAAAGCAGTAACTTGGCAACCTTGAGGGTTAACCCCCGACATTACATGACGGATTGTACTGTCTTTTCCAGCTCCATCCATCCCTTGGAGAATAATCAACATGGAATAGGTGTTGCTTGCCCAAAACAACTCCTGCATCTCAACCAGTTTCTGCCTGTTCGCCTCAAGAATAGCTAGTGCCTGTTCTTTTACTGCTTTTTTGCCCTCTTCGTCTTCCTTTTTCTTAGCCCATTTCGGAATCCAACCTGAATCAAAATCCTTCAAACTAGTCTTTTTACCAGACGACACCTTGAAATCTTCTGAATCCATCGACACCTAAAACAGCCTCATTGAGAATAGGTTACGCTGCCTAATAATAGCTACTCTATCAATCAAAGAGCTATACAATTAAGATAACCAACCCAAAAAAAATCGATCAAGATTGGTATGTGATTGCTAACCAACAACAAAATAAAGGGGATCTTATTCGAAAAAAGCCTATTAGAAAAACAAGATACCCACTAATCAAAGGAAAAAAGGGAGAGAAGAAGCTAGCTGGATCTTTATTTTAAGTTTTTATTTCGCTGTCTGAGGTCTTTGCCTTTTCTGACGTTTCTGCAGCAGTTTCCTCTTTGCTTGGCTGCTCCGTTTTGGCTGATGTTTCCGCTTTTGCTGCTGGTTTCTTTGTTGAAACGATTTTTGGCTTTGGACTGGGCTTTGTTACTGGGGCGGCTCTGGCTTTCGGTGTGGCGGTCTTGGTCTTTAAAGCTGGAGCTTTTTTGGGCTTAAAAGCTGGAGTTCCTTTGGGTTTAACATTGAGTTTCTTTTTGGTGTTCCAGATTGGAAGTTCACCGTGATCTTCTTTGAATTTGGCAAGCAATTTTTCTTGCATGATTCTTGGTTTGTCGGTTAGGATCCAGCCTATAGCGACCTTTTCTATGTAGCCTTCGTCGAAAAGCATCTGGTTGATCTTCTTACTGTTTTTTCCTCCGTATCCTGCCAAATATCCGCCCAGTATCCTTTTGACGGGTTTTTTTGTGCGTCCTATGTATAGAATATCAGATTCTGGTTTTCCTGAGAGTTCCTTATCCACTATTATGATGACGCTACCTTTGTCTGAAGGTAAATTTGAGTGTGTTAGCGTTTTCAGCGGGAACCATTCGGTGAATCCTGTTTCGATTAAAGTTTTAGAATTCATGATTCACTAAGGACTGGTAGAGAGATTTAACTATTTCTACTGCCGTGAAATGTAGCAACTATATGTAGCGCGTGGGCGTTTACTGTAGTCTGCTATTGTTTCTACTCTGGAGGATTTAGGCTCGCTTTCTTTCTCGATAGTCAGGAGGAGAGCTTGAACTGTTGATAAGAAAACGCTACTTTTTCGAATGTGAAAGATTGCAATCCACAGAATATGAAGCAAAGAAGATTTGCTCAGGAACCAACGCTGAGCCAGAGATGTCGCAATATTTATAATTCGTTTTCTACTTATTACCGTTAAGAATATCAAGATTATAATTTCCGAAACCGTTAACCCGCACGCAGGTAAGCGAAACATCAAAGTGATATCTATCGCAGGGCGATTTCTTGACACGCTCGAATCTACTGTTTCCGAAACAACGGAGACGAGGTAGTCTTGATAGGAAGTTCAGACATGATGCCCCAAAATCTCAACGAACGAGTCGAAGTGCTTTTCTCTGTGCCTGACTTGCTCATAAGCCGAGCGATTCTGGAAAACACATTCAAAATACATCTTCGGGACAACGTGAAAGCCCGAAGGCTTCTTTCAGACGGTTTTTACGAAAGAGTTATGCCGGATGAAAGAGAAGAGAGAATAAACTCACAAGCTTGGTTGATCAAATCGAGGGATATGGCATGAATACTCGCTTTGACCCTAACGGCTCCATGACAGACTATAGCTACTGCCGTTTCGGGGCCGAAGCCCTCGCGAAACTTCTTCAAACTATTGAAGCCCAAATAGACGGGGTTGAAAAAAGCGAAGATATAGAGTACGTCCATAAAATGCGAGTCACTTCCCGAAGAATAAGAGCAGCCATGCCTCTTTTCAGAGAATGTTTTCCAAAAAAAAGCTACAAAAAATGGCTAAACGAAATCAAGAAAGTTACTCAGTTCCTCGGCGCCGCAAGAGACTTGGACGTACAGATCTCTGTCATAAAAAACTACATTGAACAGCTTCAACCCACCGAGCCCAAAACGGGAATTGAGGCTTTGCTCGAGTGGCACATTGACCAAAGAACATACCTGCAATCGAACATAATTAACGGACTGCAAGAGCTTAAAGAGTCAAGAGTTTTGCAGCAAACATCCTGTTACTGCGAACAAATCATCAAGGAAACAGCAAGCACCTCTTTCAACTTGTTCGCCGTTCGCGAAAAAGCCTTCTGGCAAATATCCCCAAAACTCGACGGGTTCCTAGCTATGGAAGATTACGTCCATAAGGAAAACGAAATCCTCAAACACCATGAAATGCGCATTCGAGCCAAATGGCTCCGATACACTATGGAAGCGTTTGCACCGCTGTACCAAGAAGAACTTTCGGAAGAGATAAAAATGATGAAAAATTTTCAAGATACACTTGGCGAAATGCACGACTGCGACGTATGGATCGAACGTATTCCAAAATTCATAAACCAGATCGAAAACGAAATCGTAACATCCCCAGAAAACGAAAAAGCGATCGCCGAGGGCAATCAAGATCTTCTCAAGTTCCTCGACCACATTAAAGAAAAAAGAAAAAACCACTACGAAAATTTCGTAAATTTTTGGGAAAAAGAGAAGAGCAAAAACGCCTTTGAGGAATTGAGGAAAAATGCGAGCGCAGGTTTTGTAGCCGCGGGATATAGAACGGAAGCAGAACTGAAAAATCCCTACGTGAAAATCGCGGTAATTGCAGATATTCATGCCAACCTGAATGCTCTTGAAGCGGTACTGCAAGACGCGGAACGCCGAGGAATAACTGTTTTTCTAAACGCCGGCGATGTAATAGGGTTCGGAGCTTTTCCCAACGAAGTCATCCAGACGCTATACTCGAAGAATGCTCTCAGCGTAATAGGAAATTACGACCTTGAAGTCTTGGACAAGAATAACAGGGAGAAAGGCCCTAAAAAATTCGCTCTAGAATACGCTAGAAAGACACTAGCAAAGGCTTACGAAACCTATCTTCGCACCTTGCCGTCCAAACTCGAGCTTGAAATCGCTCACAAGAAACTTCTCATGATTCACGGAACCCCCGACTCGGTTGACGAACATCTTTATCATGACACGTCGGAGGAGAGATTTCAGGAAGTGGCCAAAACCGCGGGCGCGGACATAATTGTCTTCGGTCAATCACATGAACAATTCACAAAAAAAGCTGGCGAAACCTTATTCATTAATCCGGGCAGCGTGGGGAGACCTGGGGACGGAAACCCTCAAGCCGCCTACGCAGCGATCACCGCCAGCCCCTTTTCTGTTGAGCTGGTAAGGGTTAGTTATAACGTGGAGGCAGCGGCCGATGCTCTTAGAAAGACAGGAGCTCCTGAAAGTTACGCCCAGATGCTGCTTCGCGGGCTATCTCTTGAGGATATAATCGCGGAAGACAAGGCTCGAGAGAGCGACATGGAAAGAAAATGCACTTTGATGGCGAGGAGCACCCGAAGAGTCGCAAGGAAATATTGGCCAGACATGAAGCATTCGGAGCAAGTGAGAAAACTGTCTCTGGAACTCTTCGACGCCTTGCAAGACCTGCACAAGCTCGGCAAGAGGGAACGTTGCTGGCTCGAATGCGCGGCGATTCTTCACGACATAGGCTTGTCGCAAGGACCGAAAGCACACCATAAGAAATCGCTGAACCTAATTCTAAACGAGGCGCAGCTGCCGTTCACTTCTATTGAGAGGCGGGTCATAGGGAACGTAGCCCGGTATCACCGCAAAGGTTGTCCACAATATAAGCACTATAACTTCAAGTCGCTGAGCAGTGAATTAAGACGGAAAGTTACGACTTTAGTCGGCATTTTGCGCTTAGCAGACAGCTTGGACTTCTCTCATCAGTCTATAGTTCAAAATGTGGAAGCCCACGTGGCTTTCGAGAACGTGACCGTTCAGGGGTCGGTCCTTCTGAACCCAGTTCTAGAAGAGTATGCGGTAAACAAGAAAAAGGATGTGTTCGAAAAATCCTTCAAAAAGAAAGTAGTGGTGGCATGGAAGCAGATCCAACTCCTTCAGCAACAACCGTGCCAGCAACCACAGACAGAGGCACAACAGTCGACCTTACAATCAGCGGAAACATAACCAGCTCAACCGAGCTCAGGCGCATCAAGTTTGGCTTGAAGGGTTACGTGAGAAGGCTAGCCGCGGTTTGCCTCCTGCACCATAGGCGTAGCATTTTGCCCATGGCTAAAGGGTTCTTGCTTTTTTCCACATTCAGGGCAAAAATTTGCTCTTACAGGAATCCGGGTGTTGCATCTGGGGCAGATTTTTAGCAAAATTGGTTGACGCAAGGGTACGCCGCAGAAATTGCAGTAGTTAGAGTACAATGCTACTCGTGACCCACAATTTGGGCAGGTTAAGTACTGAGCATAAGATGGAACAGGAACCATAATAAAAGCCGAAAGGATAGTTCAACACCACATTGAATATGTTGCAACTTGCTCTTTTCTCTTTTGTTGTATAATCACCGATTGGCGGTACACACAAGCTAAGAAGTGGCGGGTTCAATTTCTAGGTTTTTTGTCGATATCTGCTGCAAGAGTGAACCTGCTGTTTTTTTAACTTTTTTAAGTAGGGTTAAAACAAAACCCTTATGCCTTTGAACACATTACTTAATATTAAATAATTGTGAAAGCGAGGAAGATGACCTTTTAGTCCCAAAAAAAGAGCTCCAAGAAATGCAAAAAACAAGCGCGGTAAAGGAATTGATTACCCATTTGAAATTGGGGATGAATACGAAGTAGAAGTGGAAGATATGACTCCGAACGGGGAAGGCATCGCCAAAATCAAAGGATTCCCAGTCTTCATTAGCAACGCAAAACCCAACGAACACTTAAAAATAAAAATAACAAATATAATCAGCGGTTGTGCAGACGCCCAAATAATCCCTTGATAGAGAGGGCGAACTGGACTAACTGCAAAGTTGTTTTTTTGAAGGTCAAAATGCGGTTTTGTTGAAATTGGCGCGATCAACAAAAGTGTGCATTACTAAAATACAAATTTATGCATTATTAGTGCATAATATTTGATTCATCAAGCCTTCTTTTCAGGCGAAATACAGGATCCAAAGGTTCACGTTTAGGTTATAATAATAGGAGTCATAGTCGCGCAAGGGAAGCTGAAGAAGCAGAATAAGTGCGGTCACCGAGATTTAAACCCAAAAGGGTTCAAAACCATTTTCGCAACAAGCTGGCGCGCGCCGTAGATATAAGAATGATAGCGTCAAAAGAGCAGAGTCATAAATTGCTATGGATGTTCTTTTATTCAAATTTTGCACCGCACATAGGGCATTCTATAGGTAGCTTGCCTTGGCTATACATTAGTTCAATCCAACATGTAAGGCAGAAGTAGATTTGGCATTAGCGCGCTCTAGATTTCCAAGTCTGCAAAAATATCCTGCAACGCAGTTGACAAAAGGTTGGGTAGAGCTGACTTAAGGATGAGGGTTGAGCAACTTAGATCTTTCTACGCTACAACAACGAGAGAAATGGGCTTATTGTCAGAACAAATAGCCATAATATTATTTCGAGTTTTTTCTTAGATAACAATGAACAGCTAAGTAAGCGTCCAAACTGCAGAGCACAAAGATAATCTGCGAAGCTTTTTGCGAAAGTTAAAAATAGCTTTAGTTCTGTCCTGAATCTATGGTGTAACCGTTGAAAAAATGGGCTTGTATACTAGTTGACAGACATGAGGATGTCCCCAAGAATATCGAGGAATATGAGAAAACAGGTTGGAAACTACACACATATACCTGCGCTCAAGCAGGTGAGGGAGTGAACCACTACTTACTGTTCGAAAAAGAGGAATAGAGAGAAAACAGTTAGCAGACTTCTCCTTTCTTTTTCTTTAATTAATTTGCGGAAAAAGACATATACTGCAAGTTAAATTTTTCTAAATCCTGATAGCGCGCATAAATGGTCATAGATAATGTATCCAGCGTACATGAGTTCTCTGAGCTTTTTAGCTGCAGATGGAGGGTCAACGTTGAACGCTGCGTCCAAGGCTTTTGTGGCAGCGAAATGGTGGGAGACGGGACAGACTCCGCAGATTCTAGTCGTGAGAATAGGCATGAGTTCAACTCTTCTGCCGACACAGAACTGTTCGAACCCTCTGAGTTCAGGTATCTTGAGGTAAGCGTTTTCAACTTCGCCCTCGTTGTTCAAGAATATCGAGACGTTACCGTGGCCTTCCAGTCTCGTTATCGGATCTATGACGATTTCCTTCATTTTTGCATCACTTTCCTCTTGAGAATTGATGATGGTAGAGAGTACATGTAGAACGTTCCAAGAGGATCCTTGATTTGGTTCATCAAGTTGTCAACATCCTCCTGGCTGTAATGCTCCGTCTCTCCCTCCAGCCCCAGTATCGAAGCTAACGCGCTAATCATGGCTGCTCCTTGCTCCGGCGAGTTTGGACAGCGTCCGCCGCATCCTGTGCAAGGCATATCAACCGTGAGGCATTGAGCCCCGCAGCCGCTGCGAGTCGCTGGTCCGATGCATATTATGCCCTGTTCGAGCAGGCACTTCTCCGGTTCAGGTATCTTCTCGTAAACACGGTATATCTTCGAGATTTTCTTGTTATCCTTCTTTCTCGGGCATTCGTCGCAGACAGAGGTCAACGGTGCAAGCACAGAACCCTTGGGCGGTAGCTGGTTGTTCGTGATGGCTTCCACGGCGGTGGCTATGAGTTTGACAGGAGGTGGGCAGCCAGGAAGATAGTAGTCTACATCAACGGTCTGGTCCAGCGTTTTCACCGTGTCGTAGAACTCTGGAAGCTTCAATATACCTTCTTCTACTTCGGTCGAGGTTTTGGGAACGATTCTTTTCGGGTTAGCAATGGACTTGCTTTCCAGATAGACTTTGTCAAAGATTTCTTTGCGGTCATGGAGATTCGCGAGGCCCGGTATGCACCCTTCGTGGGCGCATGAGCCGAAAGCAACAAGAGTTTTAGACTTCTGTCTCAATAGCTTAGCCATATGTTCTTGTTCTGAGTTTCGGATTGAACCGTTAAAGAAAGTTATGTCAATGTACTTGGCAGGCATCGCTTCAACATCTTTGTACTTGATGTCGATGGCTACTGGCCAAAAAACTATGTCGGCTAATTGTACTACGTCAAGGATTTTCTCGTTTAAGTCTAAGACAGCTATTTCGCAGCCG
>JBEKKX010000010.1:0-66719 GCA_050010515.1 Bathyarchaeia archaeon | reverse complement strand
TTCTCATTTATTTTTAAATCTCCTGAAAAAACCATTACGCGATTTCTGCATAAGTAAACTTGTGCGTAAAAAAAAATACACATCTAAAAGTTACAGAAAGATAGAATATTTTTTCTTAAAATGGAAATAATAGTGGAGGGTAGATACTCTTCAGGTTATTTAATTTTAACCTGTGTATGCTTGAACGTTTGTCTCTTTGTAGTACATTGCTTGGGCCGTGAAGACTGTGAAACCAACTGTTAAGCCGATGTCGTTGATGGTGACACTGTCTGGTCCAGAGATGTAAACAACAATAGTATCACCGGAAGGCAACACTAAGTTAGCTGGGGCTGTAGCTAAATGGTTGGCAAAAGCTGTACCCCCAGTTCCAACGGTTTGACCGTTAAGTGTGGGAGTGCCGCCTGTAGTGGGGGCTACCCATGTTAATTCTGTACTTAAGGCACCGGAAGTGGAATCAGCTGTGACGACGTCAAGATAGAATACAGTTATGCATGGTTGTCCGCGTACTTGGATTTGGTTGATGACGACGTCGCGTCCGCCAGTGTTCGTTATCATAAGCGCACCTTCAATGGGACCGGTTGCGGCGGTTGCGGGTACCCAAAGGTGAGCTTGTGAAATCGAAAGACTTTCCTGTTGAACCCTGGTGCTAACGACGTTGATAGCAAAGTAAGTTACGACACCTGCAAGCAATATTGATACTACTAGGATTATGAGTGTAGTTATTACTGTGGCAAGTGCGTAACGGTTTTTTAAGAGTCGGATCATTGCTTTATTTCGCCTGTAACAGTTAGAACGCACAATTCCTTATAAATATCTTACGTAGCATGACTCAATATACACTATCACTATTAAAAAAAGAAGAAAGCCAACTCAACAACATAAAAACAATAATGCCAAGAAATACATGAGCGGAATTTCAAACAAATTTTCGGGAAACTTTAAGCATTTTTTAAAAAAAAATCAGCCAACAATTGAGCTCTGGAACAGAAACCAGTTTCGGATCCAAAATCCTGTCTTAAAAATACAGATTCACCCTTCATAACCGATATGGTCTAGCACCCGTAAATACCATAACGTTTGCAAGCTGATTTAGCCATGCATCTGAAAATCAACCCTCAAACAAAAATCCTATCACTGATTACAATCGTAATCTTAGTTTTCAGTCCCTTATTCATGGCTCAAGCCTCCACCATCCAAGCCAAAGCCTCCACCATCCAATTAACCACAACTTCAGAATACACAAACTACGTACATAACTTCGTCAACGCTGAAGGAAACTGCACTTACGTTGAAAAACCAATGTTCCCAGTACTAATTAACAGTTCGCAAATACCAATCGGCGAAAACTGGACCATCATCTGCCCTCTTCAAGCAGGCCATAACTACCATATTTACTTTTATGGAGCGTACATAAACACCTCATCCAAAGCAAAAACAGACTACAACGTCTACGTCTATGACCCGCAAGGAAACTTGGAGAGTACACACACTCAATCAGCTGGTCTTCCAGAACACTTAGGCACAACTGTTAAGGACGCGCTTTTTACGCCGACACAATCAGGCAACTACTCATTTGTCATAAACAATAATCCAGTTGACAGCAAAGGTGTTCAGCAAGCTACCTTTATGATAATTGAAAATCTCCAATGCGACCAGTGGTGTACTAGTTATGTCGAAGGCACAAGCGGCGGTAACGCTACTTTCTACACCAACTGGGCGTATGAGTTCGAAACCAACGCATCACATGTTCAATTATACGTAAAAGTTCCAGATACGCTTGATATGTATGAAGCTAGGCTCTACTTAATGAATAACGCTGAATCGCCAAGCTTAGACAATTTTCCATTGGCTTGGGAACCAGGTTTGTACGGTAACTTAAGTGGTTCAGTCGGCGGCTACAACTTTGAACCCAATGGCTACAGGGGCGTAGCCTTCGCAAGCTGCGAATACATGGGTCAATCGATGTCTCTAAATTACACTTCACCTAATGCGGGACCAAATCTCTACCATTTAGTGCTTATCGGTGAAGTAGGCTCAGGGAATATTACATTTATGTTGAAAACTAATTTTGAAAATGAGACCTTAACGCCCTTAACTATTCCAGAAAGAGTTTATCCTGACAATCTAACCGAAATCGCCTTCTTTTCAAACAATACTAATTTGGAGTCGGCTCAACTGTCATACACCACCAACAATTGGAACACTACAAATACTATGAACATGGATATCAGCAACCAAACATGCAACGCTACAATTCCAGGCCAAAAGGCAGGAACACTAGTTCAATACAAAATTAATGCAACTGATGTTCTAGAAAATGGCGCGTATGCATCAGGCAACTATACCGTAAAGGAGCCATTAACTCTTAACATTACAGCAGTTAAAGATGAAATACGCCTTGGCGAAAACATCACAATCAACGGAGTTCTAACTCCAAGCGATAATAATTCTATGGTTGAAGTGCAGTTCAGCAGCGTTAACTCCACCCAAACGGTAAATTGCACTGTAAACAGTAATGGTACTTTTGTGGCAACTTTCCGACCTAACTCTTCTGGACAGTGGGCTGTTACTGCAACCTGCCCTGAAACCCCAACATCTTACAGCTCGTACAGCCAACAGTTAATGATAACAGTGACCCCGCCGCCACTCTACGTTAAATACTCTCTTTTTATTATTGCCGGGCTTGTTGCCGCTATGGCAGCTGGTGGAGTGGTCTACTTTTTAAAGTTCAGAGGTAAATGAGACCCGCAAAACAACCAACGCGGAATAACCCTAAAGGTGGCTAAGGCAAGTTCTCCGACGTAATTGGTAGAAGCCGCAAAACTTATCTCATAATTAACGAGTAACATCTGGCAGAGACAGAAGTTGAGTAGATGAGTAATTTTGTTCCTGTTTTAAAAGAAAAAGATCTACAAGAAGGCGCAATGAAGCTTGTGTCAGTTGAAGGCTCACCAGTTTTACTGATTAAACAGTCTGGCCAAATTTTCGCCATCGACAACCGCTGTCCACACATGGGCTGTGCTTTTTCAGGCGGCACCCTTGAGGGCTTAGTAATTGTTTGCCCTTGCCATGAGTGGCGCTTTAATCTAAAAACAGGCGAATATGAAGATGAACCAGCGATAAAGTTAACAATCTATGAGCATAAAATTATATCAGGCAAAATCTGTGTAAAGATTGAAGAAGAAACATAAAAATTATCATAAGAAAATTTGAGGTTGAATGACATGGTAACATTCACATTAATAATAAATGAAGCCCCATACGCAAAAGAACGTGCACTCTCAGCTTTAAGATTCGCTTGGACCTGCGACGTGGAAGGACATAAAGTAAGAATTTGGTTGTTTGAAAACGGGGTGTACCTTGCAAAAAAGGGGCAAAAACCTGCTTCAGGCTTAATCAATTACGGCCAAATGCTAGAAGACTTAATGAAAGGCGGTACTGAAGTGAAAGCCTGCGTTGTCTGCGTTGAAGCACGCGGCTTAACCCAAGCTGACTTGATTGATGGGGTAAAAATCGCGACTGTCCATGAACTTGTTGAGTGGACAGTTAATAGTGACAAGGTAATAGTTTTCTAGTGACAATTTTTGGATATTGAAAGATTGGATGTTAAGGGAAAAATGTGCCCCATGCCTGTAGCGTTTACAAAGCGCAAGCTCGGAAACATGGCTTCTGGGCAGTTGCTTGAGGTGGTTGGTGAAGGCGAATTGGAGTTTGAGAATATTCAGCGTTGGGTAAAAAATAATGGGCATGAAGTGGTTGAAACGTCCAAATCAGAGAATGAGTTTCGAATAATAATAAAAAAATATTAAGCCTATATGAGAAAACTGAGGACTGAAGTTTAGGAGAAATGAGAAGGTTGGGTTATAGGTTAACTAAAGTTGTTCCAGTGCATGGTTGCAGTTGCAAGCTTCCACAGTACCAGTTAGGCGAATTGCTGGATAAAGCTGGTTTGACGGCTGATTTCGGCGAGGATGTGTTGGCTGGTCCTTGGGAGAACTCCAGCGTAGTAAAAATCGCCGATAACCTTGCAATACTAAATACGCTTGATTTCTTCACTCCTATGGTTGATGAACCTGAAATTCAAGGCAGGATTGCTGGAAACAACGTGACGAGTGACATTTACGCTTTGGCGGTTACCAATATTGTCAGTGTTTTGTCGATTATGGCGTTTCCCGAGAACATGCCTGACGAGTTAGCTGTGGGCATGTTGAAGGGTTTTGGGGATTTTTGCCGCGAAATGGGTGCACCCGTTTTGGGCGGTCACACGATTCGGAATCCTTGGCCAATTATTGGTGGCGCAGCGACTGGTGTTGGTGACCCCGAAAAGATTGTGTATACCCGTGGCGCGAAGGCGGGTGACAGGCTGTTTTTGACTAAGCCGCTTGGGATTGCGCCTGCGATGGCTGCCTACAGACTGAGGAAAGAGGATGAAGGACGAGAATTACTCAGAGAGGTTCCAGAAGAACTTGTTGAAGCAGCTGTTAATGAAGCCATTGATGAAATGATTAGTTCTAATAAGCCGGTTGCTGAAGCCATGCAGCAAGTTCCAGTTCACGCAGCAACTGACGTGACAGGCTTTGGTCTTAAAGGTCATGCCGGAAACATGGCGGTTCTGGGCAAAGTTGACATTGTGATTGATCAGTTGGCGGTGATTCGTGGGACGCCAATCTTGGCGGAACTTTTCGGTTACCCATTGTTGACTGGTGAAGCGAAGGAAACTGCAGGAGGAATGCTAATCGCAGTGGCTAAAGAAGACTCAGATGACTTGCAGGATGAGTTGAATAAACGGAAAGTTAAACATTTCAAAGTTGGCTACGTGACTGAAGGCGCCGGGAGCGTCAAGGTTCTCAAGAACGTTAAGGTTACAGAAGCGTAAGAAAATAACGTTAAACTTAATTCTTCTAAACGCTTCTAAGTAACGTTGGTGAATCCTAGTGAGCCCCCTGCGTTATGAGGTTAAGCTTTGGATGGTTAACGAGAAGGGTGAATCAGTTTTCGGCGACGGCTTAGCCGAGTTGCTGGAGACGATTGAAAAGTATCATTCACTTTTGGAGGCTTCAAAGCATTTGGAGATGTCATATCGATACGCATTGCACAGGATCACTTTGGCGGAGGAGCGTCTTGGGCAGTCGCTGGTTACGCGGGTTCGCGGTGGAGCCAAGGGCGGCGGATCATCTGAGGTTACAGATTTCGGAAAAGAGCTAGTTGTGCGGTATAGGAAAGCCCAGGCTCGGCTTGACGGAGTTTTGAAAGAACTTCCTTGATTGCACAGGCAGCCTTTGACGGGTAATTAATACAGATATAGATTTTTGTTCTAGCAGAAGGTTTATTTAGCGATGTTACAAACTGATAACATCGGAGTAGAGCCGTGAATCCAAACATTCCAAGCATGCACAAAAGCAACCTGAAAATCGCAACCATAGACCTAGTACTAATGACGCTCTTCGCCAGTTTAGGCTTAGCAACAAAAAACATCGTCCACCCGCTCGTTGCCGTAATAACCGAGCCACTCTACATTCCAGCTGGCGCCGTCGCTGGCGGAGTCTACATGATGTGGCCAGTTTTGGCGTTCGGCTTCGTGCGTAAGGTAGGCGCTGCCTCAATGACCTCGCTAACTCAAGCATTCATCAGCTTAGTCATGCCTTTCGGCAACTTCGGGCTCTTATCATTCGTCATCTACCTTGCGCCAGGCTTAGCCATAGACGCTTTCTTTCTGCTCTCAAGACACAAAGCATGCTGCGCACCCTGCTGTATGATAGCTACGGCAATTGCTAACGCTGTCGGAACCGTCTTGGTCGGCGCATTAGTTCTCGTATTACCCTGGGTTGTCTTGTCATTTTTGGCTGTTATTGCTGCTATAAGCGGCAGCATAGGCGGATTCATCGCAAACATGCTTCTCGTTAGAATAGGAAAAATCGGTTTCGGAGGAAAAATAAACATTGAACAAAAATAAAAAAATCGCCTTGGCATTGATTATTGTTTTAGTTGCGGCAGCAGTTCCCCTCTATTTTTATACGCGGCCAGCTGCGGTGCAGGAAGGAACCCTTCAGATCAAGGGACAAGTAAGCAATCCTTTGAACGTTACTTTAAGTCAACTTCAAACGTTCACACCAGTGACTGTTCAAGTTACCTTATCCTCAAGCGGTCAACCTTCAGCTAACGGCGTCTTCAACTACACGGGCGTTCCTCTTGGAACACTGCTGGAACAAGCCCATGTATCGTCAAATGCCACTTCAGTTTACATTCAAGCTTCAGACGGTTACGGAACTACAATTTCAATGCAAGATGCAATGAGACAAAACACCATAATTGCTTACCAGAAAGACGGCAAACTCTTGACGCCCCTCAAAAACGGTGGCGAAGGACCATTTCGGCTTATCATAGGTAATGATCAGTATGCGCAAAGGTGGGTCGAAGGCGTCGTAGTAATCGAAGCCAGCTAAAAATTTCATTTTCACATTTTTTTAACGTTGTTTTTGCTCTACTAAATCAGCAAGTTCTCCAGCTTGAGTTAGACTTTTAAACATCGGAATCTGAAACCCTTCAGCTTTCTTTCGTTCATCATCAGACTCCATTATTAAACCTGAAACGGCAATGACTAAGCCATCCAAGTAGCCCTTTACTTCATCAGCCGTTTTTGCCGCAATTATCTTCGGAACCGTTCTCTCTTGCTCGAAGCCTTCTAAAATAACATAATCTAACCCTTCAAGATATGGTAAAACCTCTTTTACAGTAAGCCGTTTTTTGATAAATACTACTGTCTCATCTCGTGGAACTGCAACTATTATTTCTGCTCCTGCATTGCTGTACCTGTCGGTTTCAGTGGCGGGGGTATCCAAAGTTGGGATGCGAACCATCTCTTTGATTGCTCCAACATGGTAACCGCGACGTTTAAGCTCCGATGTTAAATGCTCAATCACCGTGGTTTTTCCCGAATGCTTCCCCCCGACAACCGCAACAAGTTTTGGCAAATGTTTGCACCTATCAAGCTTGTACGGTAAATGAGCCATATATTGTTTAATGCATAAAAACAAAAAATGAGGCACAATTTATAAAGCCAAGCAAATTGATTTTCAAACAGGAGCGTGAACCCGGTACGGTTTTAGTTATTGCCGCTGTCGGCGTGAGCGGTTCAGGAAAAACAGTAACCTTAGAATACTTAATTTCTCACCTCTCAGCCGAAGGCTACAAAATCGGCTCAATAAAACATGTCCACCACAAAGGTTTTTCGATGGATAAAGAGGGCACTAACACTTGGAGATACGCTAAAGCAGGCGCCAAAGTAATCGTAGCAATCTCACCTGAAGAAATAGACATCATTAAGAAAACCCAGATGGCGCTCAACGATTTAGACAAAATAATCGCTCTACTTGAACAAGAAAAACTCGACATTGTTTTCATTGAAGGCTTCCACAGTTTAATCGCTAAAAGGCAAGACGTACCCAAGATTATTACTGCAAAAGACCAAAATGGCCTCGAACAGACTTTAGAGGGCACAATTCAGCCGATATTAGCGATTGCAGGCATAATAGCCCAAAACACAAGCAACCTAACCTACACTAACATACCAATAATTAAGGTTCCCGAAGACGGGCAAAAACTCGTAGAACTAATAAAAAAACAATTAGAAAAGCACAGAACAAACCCAGCAAAAACTGTTAACTGAGGAAAGACACAATGACCAAACGGGCTGCACTCATACTGGCAGGAGGAAAAAGCCGCAGGTTCCAGTCGAAAGGCAAAAAATGGCAAGACAAAGCCCTCGCCAAGCTTTCAGGAAAGCCACTTTTAATTCGCGCTATTGAAAGCGTTCAAGGCGTTGTTGATGAAATTGCAATATCCGTAAACGACGAGGAACGGAAAGCAAAATATGCCCAAATCCTAAAAAAATATGCTCTGACAAACATTCAGATAGTTGTTGATGAAAAAAATAGTCATATTAGTGGTCCTAACGTGGCAGTTATGTCTGGGTTGAAATCGGTTCAAGCTGATTATTGTCTTACTTTGCCCTGTGACATGCCCTTTCTGCAACCATCTGTTGCTAATTACCTGTTTAATGAGGCGGAAGGTTTTGAGGTGGTTGTTCCAATGTGGCCTAACGGCAGGCTTGAAACCCTCATAATGGTGCTTGAAAGGCATAGCGGCTTAGAAATCACCGATACACTGTGCAAGTTGAAGCGGCCACGCTCAGACGATATACCACGAGGCGCCTCCAAAATACTGTTTGCTTCTCCAGTGAACCATATCAAAACGCTTGACCCAGAACTCAAAAGTTTCATCAACATTAACTTTAAAGAAGATTTAAATCAGCTGCAGACCCGCCGCACTCACGGTCCAGTCACAGAAGACCGGCAAGTAAACTTGGGCGTTTTATCAATTTCTGATTTGAAGCTTCTTCGAAAGGGCACAGAAATGTTCCAAGGCGGCAACCTTTCAGAGGCACAGAGCACGTTTGCTTCATGCACCAGCAACTTTGAGGTTTATAACTCGTTTTTTTGGGCAGCAGTAAGCGGAGAAAACCAAGGTGAAGCACTTCTGAAGCTGTCTCAGCAGCAACTTGACTCCAAAGCGGCTACTGAACTGGATTTTGAGGGCAAAGAGGCTTTCCTTAGGGCTGCAAACAACTATCGAATAGAAGCTGAAATACACGAGGAAAACCGTTGCATACTTCTGGCGGAACGAGCTTTGGCTGATAAATCATGGTGCGAATCATGGGCGATGGGAAAACAAGGTCATATTCACAGGTATCCGCCCAAAGTACCGTAACTTGCTTTAGGTGATCTGCACCAATTCTAGTTTTCCGAACAAGTAGACTTCTACTTTTGTGCCTTTAGCTAAATTTGTGTGCGGCGGAACTATCGAGTACCCGTTTGATTTGACAATGGTTGTTAACGCGCTTGAACCGCCCTCAACCTGCTCTGCTAAGAGTTTGTCTTCGGCTCGTTTTAGGTGAAGGAGCAGAAACCTGAATTGCGGACCAGAATCAACCGCTTCAGTCAACTCAGCCGTTAAACATGGGAGCAAACCGTCTCCTGGCAGACCACAGTAAAGGCGGATTAAGGGAGCTACAAAAAGGTAAAACCCAGCGATGCAAGACCCGATGTGACCCGGCAACATCACAACTGGCTTACCCTTAACAACGCCGAAGCCTGAAACAGCGCCAGGCCTCAACAAAACCCCTTGCACAACTACGCCTGGTTGTCCAAGATTATTTATAGCGTCTGGAACAAAATCTTTCATGCCTACCGAGGAGCCGCCGATAGTAACAACAATATCGGCATCCAGCAAGGCTTCGCCGATTTTCGCTTGCACTTGGTCTAAAGCGTCAGGCATTATACCCTTCAACTCTGCTACGGCACCTAATTCAGATGCTAGCCCTGCAACAACTAAGGCGTAGTTATTTGAGATTTTTGTTGGGTCTTTTTTGCATTGTTTGATTAGTTCGTCTCCACCGGATAGAATGGCGATGCTTGGCTTTTTGAACACTTCAGCTTCAGACATTCCAATCGATGCGAGCAGCCCAATGTCTTGCGGTCTTAAAACTTGCCCTCGCTTAAGAATTAATGCGTCTTGTTTAACGTCGTCTCCAAGCGGTATAATGCCCTCGCCTGGCTTTATTTCTCTGACTACCTCGATTCTATCGCCGTTTAATCGGGTTTCTTCCACTTTAACGGTTGATGCTGCTCCTTTAGGTAGGGGTGCTCCACATGCAACGTAAATTGCTTCTCCACTTGCCACCTGGGCATTAGTTGGGTAGTCAGCAGGGAAGAGTTTACCAACAACTTTAAACACTGCAGGCTTTGTGGTTGATGCGCCCGCGGTGTCTTGTGGGTTGATTGCGTAGCCGTCGATGAAGGTTTTATCGTAGCTGGGTATGTTAACGTTTGAATAGACATCTGTTGCTAATACTCTGCCTAAAGCCTCAGCTAAGGCGATGTTCTCGCTTGACAACGTTTTTGAGCGCACTGCGTCAAGTAGCTTGTTTAATGCTTCTTGGGGGTTTGCACGCTTTGGCAGTCGCCTAATATCGGGTCTATTCATGAAAAACACCTTTTAAATGATTATTCTTTCGAGCCCAGTGTAGATGTTCATGCGTTTTCCACGTACAAACCCTACTAGGGCAATGTTGGCTTTTTCAGCTGAGGAAATGCCTGAGTTAAGAACAGCAGCCGTGGAAGCAACGATGGGCAAGCCAACTTTTGCCGCTTTATAAATCATGTCGCCTGGCACCCGCCCAGTTATTATCATGAAACACTGGGTGAAGTCCTCTTTGTTTAGTGACGCCTGACCTATGACTTTGTCAACGGTGTTGTGCCTTCCCACATCCTCGGAGAAAGCCACGATTGTGCCGTCTGACTTGAAAATGGCGGAGTCATGCAGCCCCCCAGTTTCCTTAAAACCCCTAGCAAGGCTATTGATTTGGTTTATTGCGTCTAGGATAACTTGTGCTTTAATTTTCAGCTGCGATTTTACGACGGGTATTTGCTCGTCATGCTGGTAGGGCGATGTGCTGGCTTTGATGAGGGGGATGATGCGGGTGCTTCGGCGTGAGTTTTTCATTCGCTCATCCAAATCCACGCTTGCCTTTAGCTTAACCTGGCAACTGCTCTCCTTCTCACTGGAGCTTAAGGATTCGATTTCGTCAACCCCCCGTAAAATGTCCTCGGCAAGCAAATAGCCGACTGCAAGCTCCTTAAACTGCGAGGGAGAACACCAAATCACAAACGTATAAACATCATTTAACGAGATTTGAAGGGGGACTTCTTCAGCAACACAATCCTTTGTTATCTCCGCCTTCCCAGTTGATAAGTCAAGCCTCACCATGTCCACTTGACGCATAATGCTGTCCTCTTGTGTTGTTGTGTTTTGAACTCAGCGCTGTTGATAAGGCATTCGGCTATGTTACAAAACCTTTATTGAAATAATCAAAGTCTTAAAATCAAAAGAGAAGTTCAAAGAAAAAAGGATTGAAAAAGTATAAACCGCACAAGCTTATTACGTCGAATTAAAATGAGGCGAAAGTGCGATTCGTATAGTATAGTAAACGTAATTCTTAAGTTTCGTTTACTATAGTAAACGAGCAAGAAGAAGCAAGCGTTGACCTATTCTAACCGCACGCTTAAGAAAAATTAGTGACAGGTAACAATGGACATGCGTGACTAGTATCCATGTATATGCGTGACGTCAAAAATAAGACCGCAGCAAGCCCTGTTAACCGAAATAAACGTAAAACAACCGCAGTAAGAGGCAGAAATATTTAAAAAAATAGAAGCGAGCTCACGCCTGAAGCGTTGCCCATTAAAAGAAATTATAGGTATTTTTCGTACGTTTTTAGTTGTGGGTTGTTTGCTTTGGAGACGAAGATTTTGCCTGTGCCGTGTTCTGCTAAGTCGCCGAGAAACACGTAGAATGGTCCAGCGACGCTTTGTGTGTCGTCGATTTTGACTTTGGGTTTGACGCTGTCAATTGTGAATGTTGGCATTACTTCTTGGATTGTGCCGGTTATGACTATTTTACCGCCTGTCATGCATGCGCCGGCGCGAGTGTCAGTTTCCTTGTCAACAAGGATTGCGCCGTCGCTCATGTGGTAGCCTAGGAATCTGCCTGCGCCGCCGCCGATTTTGAGTACTCCCCCGTGCAGGTAACAGCCTACGTCGCTTCCGACTTTGCCGTCAACAGTTATTAAGCCGCCTTTCATGCCTGTGCTGCTGCTTCCGCGGTATGGTGAAGCCAAGTAGTCGCCTGCGTCTCCATGAATTTCGATTGTTCCAGCCTTCATTTCGTTGCCTGTCCATCCGCCTACATTGCCGTTTACTGTGATTTTGCCGCCCAGCATTTTTTCGCCTGTGTGCATGCCACAGTCGCCGTTGATGACTATTTCGCCAGTTTTCATGCATGAACCTATGCGTTTGACTTTGCTTACGTCGCCGTTGATGGTTATGGCTGGGGTTTCAGCGTTATCTTCTGTTATTTCAAAGAGGTCGCATAGTTTCAGTTGGCGGTTTCCTTCGGTAACGGGTAAGTTTGCTATTTCAGCGGCGGTTTTGCCTTTGAAGACGTCTGGGCTAATACATGCCGCCTGAACGGGCACCTCAAACTTTCTTTTTGGAATCAGCGTTATCATTTTTAGACACTTGCTTTTATGGTTAATTTTTCTGGAACCTTCAGGTAGTGGTCAAACACTGGGTAATTGTCGTATTCAACTGTCCAGTATTGCTTGAATTTGCGTTTCATTTCTTCGTCAATTATGCATGGCTCTTTTGTTTGGACATCAAGCCACATGGTTCTGCCGCTAGCTTCGCCTACTACTTTGCCGTCTTTAACCACGATTTTGCCATCCTTAATCGTGTAAGCCGCATGTTTGAAGGCTCTGCGCACCGTCTTGAACTCTCGGGCTATGTCGGTTGTTTCAGGATTAATGTTGTAAATTGCAATATCTGCGTCAGCACTAACACCTAAGTGACCCTTGTTTTTGAGCCCTAAAGCTTTAGCTTGTCCCGCACGGGTCATTATTGCTAACTCGTAGAGCGACAATTCCCTGTCAATTGAGGGCAGCAGACTCTTTTTCTGTGCCTTCTTATGGCAATGATTCAACGTTGCCGTACGTGCATTCTTGCTCATTAGCCAAGCGAGAATTCTTGGGTACGCGAAGAATGGTCCGGCGTTGGGGTGGTCTGTGGTCAGGAAGATTTTCCAAGGGTCCTTAATCAGTAAGGCTAACTCTAAGCCGATTGACCACTGGGTTGCGTTGACGGCGTTGTTTTTCTTGTATTGGAAGGGTATGATTCCGCCGCTTGTCTCAGTTTCAACGTCACTGTTAACCCATTTGTGACCGCTTAGCTCGTAGAGCGTGAACTCGAAGGGGCCGTCAGCAGTCATGGTTGTAGTGTCTGTGAATATGATTTGTCCCATGTCAAAGGTCATGTGGCTGTGAGCGTTGATGTAGCTTGAGATTTCTTCTGCTTCCGATTTAAAGTGGCTCCAACCGTCGCCGCCGTAACTGCTGAATTGCAAGTGAGTTATGTGCGCAACTGGTTTGCCGTCTGTGTATAAGTCTTCAAGCGCCCTCATGGTATCGAGGGTTGTGGTGTAGTTGCCTGGCAAGCCCAGGTTGTTAGTGTGAAGGTGAATCGTGTGAGGCAGATTTAGCAGTTTGTTAACTTTAGCTAAGCCCCTCATTATTTCGCGTGGGGTAATGCAAAAGTTTGGAACTTGGTCATCGATGCTGTGGACATTGTGCCCGAAACCCCACGATTCTAAGCCGCCTGGGTTGACGATTTTTATGGCATAGCCTTTAGTTATATCAAGCATCCAAGCGACATGCCGTGCGCATTCTTCAATGTTGCCTTTGCTCAGGTTTTCCAGTACAAACCACCAGTCGCCCAGCAACGGGTATGTGGCTTTGTCAACGAGCGGAATATCGTTTAATTCTTCATGCGTATGCTTTGCTTCTAGCGGAACCATAGATGGATTCATGATTGTTGTGTAACCCATATGTGAATAACGGTAACCCGTCGTGAAAGTGGATGGAATCGAATAGCCGGTGCCTGAGCGTGTTAGGGCTGTTTTGCGTTCAACATCTTTAACGTGGTCTTCTGGACGCATAATTCTGCCAGTATCAACTTCTCCGCCGGCAACGTGAGTGTGAATGTCAACACCGCCCGGCATAACGGTTAAGCCTGAGGCGTCAATCACTTGAGTTCTGCGCGTGATTTTTGCAACGATTTTGCCGTTCTTGATTGCTATGTCCATTTTTTCGCCGTTAATCCCGTTTATGGGGTCAAAGACGAAGCCGTTTTTTATAAGTAACTCAGTCATTTAGCAAGCCGCCTCAATTTTAGCCTCTTTCTTTGCTTTTTGTGCTTTAATTACTCGGACTTCATCAAGGATTCTCTTTAGAAGTTGCTCGTCGTTTAGGATTCCTGGCGGTGGCTCAACGACTTTGCGGAGCATTATTGGCACGTTATCCATGCGGTAAGCTGTGCCCTCATATTCAATGCCGCACCACTGCGTTGGAAACACCACATCGCCAAGCCTTGAGATAGCGTTCATATCTGGATTAATGGTGATTAACGGGTGCTTCATCATATTTTGCATGGCTGGTTTAGGAAAGTGCGCCCCTGGATCTGAAGAAATAACTAGTGTTGCGTCGTTGTCGCCGCGTCTCAAAAGGTCGATGGTTGTGAATTCTCCCGGGTTGTATTGTGGGTACCCTTGTGAGAAGTCAATGGCGTATGGATAACCTGTTTGCCAAGCGAAAACCACGTTTGCGCCTGTAACGTTGAAGTGCCCTCGCATAGGCGAAATTACAAATTTGGTTTTTCTATTAAGGTCCCGTGTTAATGCAATTGCTATTTCGA
The DNA here is from genome assembly GCA_050010515.1 of Bathyarchaeia archaeon. Classification (GTDB taxonomy): domain Archaea; phylum Thermoproteota; class Bathyarchaeia; order Bathyarchaeales; family Bathycorpusculaceae; genus Bathycorpusculum. Next base: position 52,359 of record JBEKKX010000010.1, on the reverse strand, counting down.
CGTTTCTGAATCTGCCAGCGCTTTGAGTTAAGCCGAGACCGAAGAAGATGACGCCAAACTCGCAGTTCACCATTTCGTCAGCTACTTCTTTGAGGTATTCAACTGGAACACCGCCAACTTTGTCAACGTCCAGTTCTTGGTCAACCACTAAACATCTAAGCGCATCAAGTATTTCATAATCCTTGTTTGGTTGAACTTGAATAAAGTAATCAGCTGCCTCGGCAGTCATGGTTTTTCTTACGTCAACAACAATCAGTTTACGCCCCGCCTTCTGCATTGTCTGTGGCGGCGCATCCACAGTGTAAGCTTGCGGAGGAGGCGTCGGTTCATATCCACCTATGATTCGCCGTGAAGCTGCTACCACTTTTTTCTTGCTTTGGGTTCCTTTTAATTTTTCCAGATAACTTTTCCATTCGCTACCCTCAAAGCGTCCGTCAGTGAAACTGGTGTATCTTTCAAGGTGTCTTGGGTGTGAAGTCCATGGGTTGCATGCCCAGTAAATTATTAGATCTGCACGATGTCTGATTTGCCCAAGAGTGCATGAGGGGATACCGATTTCTTGTGTTGCCATAACTGATGGACCGTGGCAAACGCTGCAGCAGTTATCAAGTGCTGAGCCTAATTCTTCAGCTAATTCAACACCAATTCGCTGCGCTTCGCTGGTTGAACTGCTCCAGCCGAACAGCAGTGGATACTTTGCGTCTGTGAGAATTTGGGCTGCCTTGTGTACTGCTTCATCCATCGATACAGGAACTAACTTACCATCCTTTCGTATCAGCGGCTTTAAAATTCGCTCGTCGCTCTTGTAGCCGTGAACCATTTTCGCTTCACAGACGGAACAGCCATTCTTCATTTTAACAATCTCGTTATTTTCCACTGTTACTTCAAGGTCATCACATAAGCAGCCGCATATCGGACAAACAACTGATTTTACTTCTGTCATCCCGATTACCTTCCATACTCCTCTTTCAAAAGTTCATCAAGCGTTAAGATAGCTTGGTTTGGGGCAGGTTCAACTTCAACTTGGAAACCCTTAAACAGAGGCATGCCCATGCCGAAGGTTTCATCTCCGCAGATGGCATTTGCCCATAAACCGCAAGGGATGAAAACCAAGCCAGGATCGGAGCCATAGGGGTTCTTGGCTGCTTTAACGATGACTGAACCATACTTTGAAGTAACCTTAACGTTTGATCTACTTTTAATGCCCAGTTTTTTCATGTCAGATTCATCAATAAAGCAGAGGGCGGAGCTGTCAAAGTACTCTTTTGAGCCTTTCCCCATCTCTTTTCCAACACCTTGATCGATTGTTCTACCAGTAATTAGAATTGCATGTAACTTTTGCTCTACCATGGTCTACGACCTTACCCAATAGAGTTTATGCAGTTATATTTAAAATTAAGTTTAAGAAAAATGTAAAATTCACCTTTAACTCGATACACTGCAGCGACTTAGCGCATCCTTAAAGCTGCTTACAGCTTGACTTACCGAAGTTAAAGGTATTTGAAAAGTAAAATTACCTGAAAAGCAGGTTTATTTGAGTTTGGCGTGCTCAGCCTTGAAAGCAGCATTATACGTCCTTTTGCCGGCTACGTTAAGTGCACAAACAACTTTTCCCTTAAGGGTAACTCCTCTTAAACGCCTCAGGTCTTTAGTCATATCTGGCTCGGTGTCATCAAACCAGCACATTACATAATGGTCAACTGCGCCTTCAGGCGATAAAAGATAGTCAGCATCACCCATCAAAGTGAAGAAATCTACAAGGCTGCCAGTTACTTGAGAGTTTTCGGCGCGGGAAAGCATTATTTTTTTGGCTTTAACAACTACAAAAGGGTCTATTTCAGGGTTAACGTCACGCTCTTTAAAAATGCATATGACAGGTTTATTCCAAACAAACTCTGACAAACAGTTTCCTCAAAGAAACATAAGCTTAAAGAATTATATAATTATATTGCAAAAGCTGTCGAGAGCTCGCAGGCGCATTGAATTTTGAAGAAATCTTGCGGGCTATCTTTTGGTTTCTATGAGTTTGAGAAATTCGTTCACTGACACTATTTGCGTTTTTTTGTAGCATGCTACTTTGAGGAGGTGTTTGTCGCCGCTAACTATGTAGTGTGCCCCTGCTGCTCGGGCGCATTCTATGAACTTGTCGTCTGCCAGATGTTCCACAATAAAATTAATTCTTTTTGTAACTTTGACGAATTTTGCAATTTTCAGGACTGTTTCAATTAAGTCTTCACTGCGTAATCCCTCAGCTTGGTAGATGTTCTTGAGTTTGGGGTAAGTTAAAACCTGGCTGATTTCGGCAATGATTTCTTCAGAGGTTAGGATGCTGACTCTGTTCTGTTCGGCTGCTTTTATGATTTCTGCGGGTTTGCCGCCCCAAAGCAGTACTGAAATCCAAACGTTTGTGTCAAGAACTACCTTTGGCTCTTGCTTCTTCGATGAGGGCGTTTATATCTTCCTCCGAAAGACCCATCTGCCTAACTTTAGCCCATACTGGCTTCATAGTTTCTTCAAAGGATTTATCAATTATTTTTTTAAGAACAACCATGTCATCAACAGCTATTGCCAGGATCTTCTCGCCTTTCTTCAGGTTAGCTGCCTTGCGCACGTTCGCTGGGATAACCACTTGCCCTTTAGAGGAAACTTTAGTTGTTGATGCTTCCACCATGCTCTCTCACCACGCGTAGTAAGAATATTCTTACTTATAACAATATTGCTGAAAATAGCCTTGAAGACTACTTAACTCGGGAAGGCTTCAAAACTTGTCTAAAACCAATATAACTAAACTCTTCACATGCAGAAAAAGCACTGTTTCATGCAGAAAGTGCGCGACTTATTTCCATGTTGAACTATGTTGAAACATATTTGAAGCATATTAGAAGCATCTAGTACCCTAGGAGGGTAGGTTGTGCACACACACAAATCCCCCTAAGAGCGGGGCTAAAATGCATACTTATAGAAAATTTAAAAAGCAAACATTGTCTTCTTTTTGGTTATGAAGTTGTCTTTTAAAATTGGTTCTGCATGGGGGATTCCCATTGAGCTGCATCTTACTTTTATCTTGTTAATTTTAGCCGTGTTAGGTTTAACTATCTATTATAATCAAATTTACGCTTTCATTCTCATAGTGTTCCTATTTGTTTTCGTGCTTTTCCATGAGCTTGCGCACTGTGTTGTTGCAAGACGCTACGATATTAAGGTACGTAAAATTGTTCTCTACCCAATCGGCGGAGTGTCAGAAATTGAGGAAATACCAGAAAACCCCAAAATAGAGTGGCGAATGGCAGCTGCTGGACCCCTCACAAGCTTAGCGCTTGGAGCAGCCCTGATTGGCGTAAACTATGTGTTACCAGTAAAGATACCGTTATTTCCAGCGGTTTCCGTATTATTATTTTCTACAGGAAACATCCTGCTTGACTTAGGATACCTGAACCTGTTTCTTGGCGCATTCAATTTTATTCCAGCTTTTCCCATGGACGGCGGCAGAGTTTTCAGGGCTTTGCTGGCTGAACGGATGAAGTTTTCTCAGGCAACCAAATACGCGGCGTATATTGGCAGAATATTTGGCATCTTAATGGTCGTAGTGGGATTTTTTATTAATCCGTTTTTAATAATAATTGGCGTTTTTATTTACATTGGTGCCAGTGAAGAAGCAGAGCAAACGATAGTTTCCACGACGCTGGCAAGTGTTCAAGTTAAAGATGTCATGCAATCTGAGGTGGGCGCGGTTCATCCTGACCAAACCCTCGCTGAAGCTTTCGAAGTTATGTTCAAGAATCGCTATCATGATGCTCTTGTGGAGAGAGATGGCGTTTTTCAAGGCGTAGTGATTTGGAATGAAATAATCAAGGTCGCACCAGAGCAGCGGGGTAACCTGAAAGTGGAGCAGATGCCCCTAAAGAACATTTCAACCCATCCAGATGAAGCAGTGTTTGAAGCATACAAAATTATGACAAAAGAAAAAATCGACCTGCTACCTGTTGTCGATAAGGAATCGCCTACAAAAGTGGTGGGTGTTCTTACAAGTGAAGCCGTAGCGAAGGCTTATGACCAAGCTAGAAATCGTTGAAAACACTGACGGCTGTTACTGTTTACGCGTCTTGTGTAGCAATACATAATACTTTTATATTGTACCCGACAAAGTAAAACAAGACCTTTCCAACCAGAAGAGCCAAACCATGGAAGAGGATCATGTGGAAAAGGGCAATATAAAGTGGACGGCAAGCCATTGAGCTATTAGCAAACGATGGATCGCTTAAGCAACCGCTTGAACGATTCAAAGAAGAAGTGTGGGGTTTAGCTCAGTTGCCTCCGCAATATTTACCCTAAACCACAGGAGCCTCTTCCAACAACCAACCAAAAGACAACGCAAAACAAAACTTTCTCGACGCACCCCTGAAAAAGTATGTAATTTCTGCAATAGACAAATCCTATTATCCAAAAACTAACCGTATTAATACATCCAAAGCCAAATCCCCGAGGAAAATGTGGAAAAGGAAGTGGAAAAAACGGGAACAGAAATCCGTACCTTCACGTCACTAAAAGACCTTACAGAGTTTCTAGCAAACCAAACTCTACAGTATCGAGCATTATTTGAAGATTACAGCCAATGGCTAGGCACGTTACTAAGAGACTTTGAAGACGCCCATAAAAACGAAGAATGGTATCAAAAATCAGCAGCCCTCCAAAAAAACCTGCGCAGCCAATCAAAGAAACCTACAGAAACGGCAGATAAAGGGAAAAAGGGGGCCAAAGGAAAAGAAGAAACCTCAGGCTGGGTTCAATCAGGCGACATTGCAATATCATTCACGGAACAGGGACAAACAGAAATCCTGTTTGAGGCGATCGAAAAAATAAATAAAAAAATTCAGGAAAATGAGAAATTTAAGGCAACCGTGCAGCAACTTGCTCGCCTAGGGTTAGGAACAACTGTTGACTACATAGTTTACATTGAAGAAGACGTCCCTAAAAAAATCGTGTTAAAACCAAAAGCAAACACTAAAGGAGATGAAGCCTTCAAGTTTATAACGGAGTTTTCTGTGCCAGCATTCTACAGTTCCGACCAACCATAAAACCGGAACCTATCGACCGCAAGGGTGGTCAGCGTGCTGGCTACAAACAAAGTTAAATATTAAAATCACAGCAATGATGTAGCAGAGGAATCAGCCGTAAACCCGCAGTATTCTGTCTCAGGAGTCATCGTTTCCATCAACCTTAATAGTTTACAGGCTGAACGAACCGGCGAATACCTCTCAAAAGAAGAACTGTTTTTTGATGTCAACGCAAAGCTGGAAGAACAAAAAAAAGGCACAAACGAAGTAACACTCAACTTCGCCTTGGTAATCTCAACCAAGCCAAACGTTGTAAAATACAGCACTACAGGCACAGTAACTCTGGTAGGCAAAGCGGATGACATCAAGAAAAAACTTGAGGTTAATCCTAAAACAAAAATTCCCCAAATCCTCTTCACGATCTATCAGCATGTTTTTAACTCAATCTACATGCTATCATCCAACCTAAACACGCCATATCCACCGCCAGACCTTCTTCACCCAATGGCAGAAAAAATACAAATATTATCAAGCACACCCCAAAACCAACCGCCACCAGAAAAACCTGAAACACCGCCAGCGGCAACTCCTGCGGCTTCTGCTGCGCCAACTGCAGAAAAGCAAGCGCCAAGTTAATAGAAGATTAAAAAAGAAAAAGTTTCTGAGCTTACTTGAAATAGTTAAGCAGTAAAAAGCATAACTAACTAGTCGAACGCGCGTTATTACCATTTTCGACATATCCCTGAAATAGGAATAATTCGGGAAAAAGAATAATCTATTAAATGATTTTTTGGCAAAGTATGGTTCGAGGAAGGAGAAGAAAGCTTTGGAGACAGCAGTAGCTACTTTGCTTTTAATAACGGCAGCTGTGGTGCTTACTTGCGTAGTTGTCACCTATGCCGTAAGTACTGTAGAACAAACTCTTAACACAAACAACATCCCACAACTTGGCCCACTAAAAAATCTTGAAAACAACCTTCTAAACCAAACCAACCTATTTAATGGAACTCAACCGCAACTGCCAAGCCAATCAACGCCGTAAACTACCGTTAAAACGGTAGCTTTTTCCTAGCGGGTGTTCTGCTGATTTGAAATATGGTTTCTGGCTTCATAAATCCTAAAATGTCAAAGCGCCAATTTCTCTCGGAGAAGACTCATGTCGACTGAAACAGCAGAGGCTCCACGGTTCGACGCCGAAAATGCGACAACCATGACAGCTGACTTCCTGAAAAGGTTAGGGTACAAAGGAAGCTGGTTACCGATGAAAGTTTCGCTTGATGGAGAACTATACATAGTTGAGATGATGTTTCAAAAACTAACAGCTAAAGTCCAGATAAATTCTAAAACAAAAGAAATAAAAGAATATGAACTCCAAGAAGGCGAAGCAGCAACACACTCGTTCTTCAAATCAAAAGGACTGATATTTCTGGTTGCCGCAGTTTCAATAGCTGTTGTAGTAGCAGCATTGTTAGGCGTTCTCTAATCAAGCGATAGGTCCACAATTTCCGAAGTCACCAAGATTATGGGGGCTGAACCGAAAATTTCTGGAAGCACAAACAAACTGACGATAGAAAAGCGAACGACTCAGAGCGTTAGATGATAATAGTAAGCTGAGATATCTGCTAATTAGTTATTTTATGTATTGTGTATTTGTTTTGTTTTTACTGTTGTTTTTCGTCTCTTTTTAAGCGAAGCCTTAAGAGTGCTTAAGCTTATATAGTAATAACCAAGTTTGGAATCACCTGTCCAGATATTTTTGGCTGATGTGAGTAGCTAAATTTGGAACAGGTGAAGACACATTAACGTATTTGATGCGATGGTGTTTAAAAGAGAAATAGGGTCAAGCTGTAGTATAGATGTAAAGATGCTTGATACCTTAAGGGATGGAGTTGTTTTAAGCATAGAGCAAAACTTGGTCAACAGTAACGACCTTGTATTTATAACAAATTTTGTCAATCAACATAAACTAAGTTTGCTATTAGACAGCGAGTGCTATTTCATTTCTACAAATGCACTAACCCCATTCAGCCAATACGAATGGGAAAGCTAGAAACACCCATCAACAATAAGACCCTACGTTTGGAGTAGCCTCAAACAATCTTTACCTTAAATTTAAAACAAAAATGGGTGCAAATTTACCTCTCTTGGCTTTAGCCTTCGAGATCTGTGTGCGCTACAGCCTACCGCCCGGTCTACTATATGCTTCTAATATGCTCCAAATATGATTCAACATAGTTCAACATAGAATTAATCCCTGCACTTTCAACATGAAATAAGCTGTTTTACATGTTGAAGAAGCTTAGTTTTAGATGTTCAAATATGCTCCAAATATGCTTCAGCCCTCAATCCCAAAGGCAACTTAGTTTGGTTAGAAAATTTTAGATTTTCTTTGACATATTAAATAGGTCATATGACATCTAAAATAGATAATCTATTCGGGTCAAAAACCCGGGTGGCACTACTAGCTAAACTTGTGTTAAACCCCGATAATTGTTTCTTGTTGGATATTGTCTCGCTAAGCGAAGCTGAGCAGGCAGTTAAATGGGCAGAAGAATTCGTCGAGTTAATAACTGAAAACATTCACTAAAAAATAGTAATCAAAAACATAATTTTCCAGATTCTAACGATTTTCTCAAGGGCAATTCAAGAAATTTTTGGTGGAGCTGGAGATTCCTGAACCTAACGGGTTCGGGTCCGAGAACTGAAAAAATCGTCGCAACTCAGAAAATACTGGAATGGGCAGCATTAAGCGGGCTAATGAAGCTGGAGCGTTTTTCTTTGGAGAAGTGCATTCACTGAATCTACGAGGGCTTCGCAAGCAAACCATCTGTCTTCTCGAGAACCATCAGTCTCCAGGTTCTCAATCTTTTTCTGGCAATCTCTTATCTGCTCGATGACTGGCTGCCTCTTTCTTTCATACTCGTCTCGGAGCCTTTCTTGTACTTCAGTGAAATCCAGCATGGCTAATTCAAGCTCCCTTTGTTCGGTGTTCAGTTCCTGAGTTGTCTCTATCTCTTTCTGTTCCCTATCCTTCTTGGAGATGCCTCTGAAGAGGCCAGTTTTCAGCCGAACTATATAATCCAGTTCTTCTCTGAGACCATCAATATTGTTATACAGACGCTTGATTTCACTATTTTTTTGCCCTTTAATCTCCCTCGTCCCAGTAGCATATTCTTCCTTGATTCGTTCAAGAAGATTTTTGCTATTCGATAGACTTTTCATAGCCTCCTCGAGAGAAGCCTCCTTACGGCGTCTTTCCTCAAGCTCAATCTTAACAATGGAGAGTATTTGTGAGCGCTCCTTTACGAATTGATCATCTGCGCTTATGTTTGGACTTGACTCAAACTCAGACAGGACATCTGTTAGGTTCACTAGCCAACGGTCGAAGTGCTCGCTGAACGGGGAAGAACCAAATCTCTGGCTTCCCAAAATACGTAGTCGCTTGAGGGTTTTATCCGAAACCTCTTTCATAGTAGCAACATGCTTCTCCTCCCGCATGGAATCCCCTACAGATCTATGCTTCCGTCCTCTATCTTTGACCTTTTCATGTTGCGACTTTCTGTATCCTCGACCAGAGGCTCGAGGCGACTTTATCGGCGGTTGGTATCCCATGAACAAAACCTATCGTACTTGAAGTATTTAAGAAGCGTCAAGTTATGCATAACTGGATGAACCACTCCAAAATGCAAATTCCATCAGCTGCATGCATCCGGACACATGACCAAAGACCAACTAGTTGAAATGATGAACATACTGACCCGAAACAAGCTTTTCCAGTACATACAGAAAATCAAAACCTCTTCAAGTCTATCTGCGACAATATACAGATAATCGAACTAGGAAAAGAGTATTTATTCAAATGATTTTCTGGAAAAACAAATCTTCGGCATCTGTAGAATCCATTTCTGTGACGTACTCGAAGCCTTGCTCTACCATTGCATTGCTTCCTCCATGTCTCTTGCTGCCTTGCACGAGTCTTCTGAAGCGTTGATAATCCTTGACCTAAATGTGCGTGTACCAGTTTTAACGATTTTCTCATAAGAACGGGATGAGAGATTTTTGGTGGGGCTGGAGAGATTTGAACTCTCGTCTATAACGCCCGAGGCTACAAGCCTAGACCAAGCTAGCCGACAGCCCCTTCAAATCGCTTTTAGACGGCTATTTTTGCGGGTTCATAGAATAATGTTGGCTTAGGCTTTAAACTTTAACGGTCAGGCAACATTTGTTGTTGAAAAGAAATAGTGGCTTAAGTCGATACACTGGTTGAGGTAGTCTCAGTCGGCGAAGCTGCTGTTTCTGGCCCTGTTTTTGGGATTTTAGCGAGGTTTTTGTGGTATAAGCGTGCTGCGATACATAGTGCGGCGGCTACTATTGCAAGGTAGAAGGGCAATTGAAAGCTTCCTGAAACTAAAGCGTTGATGCTTAAGCCCGTGGGCATGAATTGCGTCGGCAAAGAAAGGGTTGCTGAGCCCATAAGAGGAATACTCATTCCAAGGAACCCAGCGATTGCTATAATTACTACTAGACCAGCCACGAAAGATATCAACACATATAACGGCTTTTTGTAAGAGAAGCCAAGCAGATATTTAGAGTAAGATTTTGTCGGATTCAGTGAGTAAATCAGCATAACAAGACCACAGGCGGTAAACGTTAATATGCATATAAGGTTCAAAGCCCAAATTAACGGTATCGTAAATTGAGCACCACCGAACAAGCCGAAATTTGTGTTAACTGGCGAGGCATTAACTTTTATGAGGTTTTCACCAATCGTTAACTGCCACCAAGGAACATAAAAGGAAATAACAAGCACAATTAAAGTGATGATTCCAGCGGAGAGACCAAACCAGTTTATGCTTCGACCCATCATGTTCACCCTGGCAATTGAAGCTGCCCAACATTATTTACCTGGTCCATATGCACGGTGACGCCTGCAACGTCAACATTTAAGTTTTCAAGGGAAATGTTGATGCCGTTGACTCCTGGATTTTGAGCTTCAAATTGACTTATTGCATTTTGATTCAAAATTCCAGAAACATTTATGGTGGAAGTTTCACCTGGCGTTATCTGGATTGGTTGATTTATTGATATATTGCCTAAGGAGACACCATCTTCTTCGGATTGTACCTCTGCTGACAGTTTATCGATTGAAACTCCATTTGTTAAGGGGTTAGTAAAGTTGAAGGAAACAGTAACCGCGCCCGTCTGAGCATTATATTGCGGTTGCCCTACAAGCTGGGGCGGTTGAAACTCTGGTTGAGACTGTGATCCAGTGGAATTACCGCCGCTTAAGAGGCTCTTAACTTGGGGAGGAACCACTAAACCAAGCAAATTATCCCTATAAACGTACGCTACGCCAACGAGAGGACCAATCACAATTGCTATCGAAAGTATTGTTAAGGCGATCTTTACTTTGTCCATGCCATCCGCAGTCTCGTTAGTTACTACAAGCTTTTAATCTTTTGCTAAACAGAGCCTAAAGTATCTATTGTTCTACACATGTTTTATCCTTGTAAGGTGTGCTTAAAACCTCTTTCACCTTGTTAGTTATCACGGGACCAAGGCCATTCACAGCCTTCGACCAATCATCCACGTTAATTAACGCGTTTATCGGTGTTTGATAAGAATCCAGTATGGCTGTTGCTTTTTCCCGTCCAATATTAGGCAAACTGGCAACAAAATATACTTGCGCATCCGATAGCGTCTCGCATTTTTTGAAGGCATGCACAACTGGGCTTCTTTTCTCAACAATTTGCTCCTGCCTAGCCGCTACATAAAGGAAATCAATAGTCTCTTTATATGACGCTGTGTTAACCAGCGAAATTCCGTTTTTGGCTAAATTAAACATCGCGCCCCAAATTGCGCTAGGCTGAATATTGCTGTACTTGTAGATTATCGGCAGGTAACCCTCAAGAACGATAAGCGATTTGGGATAAGCCTCTTTAAGCCCGAAAAGCTGCTCGAAAAGATACCGCCGCGTGAGGGTGTAAACAAAATCGTTGACAGTTTTACGTTCTACTGCGCATTGATCAGAGAGAATGTAGTCGCCTTTCTCTAATAATTCAGTTTTAACGTTGACTCCCCGTTCAATTAAGCCTTTAACAATCTTTTCTGCACTACTTGCCTCTCGGCTATCCACTATTATGGTGGGTTCTTCACCCTTCTTCTTTTTATCATTTATGTAAGGAATCAACGTTTCAGTTCCGGACATGCAGTCAACTCTTAATAGGTAACCATAACTGCATGTTTATTTTGCTTGCGCTTCTAAGAATCAGTAATTTAAAAATATAAAAAACAATTTAAGACTGAAAAATGCCAGCTTTTCCAGTAAAAAACAGTTAAGACGTTAGAAGAAACTACGAGTTAAACTAATCGTTTGCTTTGTTAATCGGTTTCACTCGTACCTGATTAAGAATAATGGTTTTTTTGCTTCTTTGCGCCTATCTTTGAGTGACACATCTCTCAATGATATAGACTCAAGCTTTTGGCTTAAGCGTCCCCTTTTAGCCCTATCAAAATTCTTGTTTAACGGCATGCTGGATTTCTCATTTTGATAATCCATTAACCCTCGCCTTTAGTTAAGCCACTTTCCCAATCATACGATATATGTACTTGTGACTGTCACATGACTACAACAAAGCTTTCATCAATTAAACGGAACAAATTAAAAATTGAATAGTCTAACCTGTTACAACTGAAAATATAGCAAATTAAAGTTAAAAAGACATGTTTGATTAATTAAACAAAAAATAAAATGGAAGGTTTACGGTCCCTTTTTGGTGACTTCTTTTATGACACCTGCAGCTACGGTTGTGCCCATGTCTCTGATGGCGAATCGTCCGAGCTCTGGAAAGTCTGTGTAAGCCTCTACGGCTATTGGGTGCAATGGTTCCATTCTTACCCAGGCTGCGTCGCCGGTTTTGAGAAAGCTTGGCTTCTCTTCAGTTACTTGACCTGTGCGTGGATCGATTTTCTTTATTAGTTCGGTGAATCTGCATGCGATTTGTCCAGTGTGATAGTGGAGTACCGGTGTGTATCCTGCTGCGATGGCGGTTGGGTGGTAAATCACTATGATTTGACCGATGAATTCTTTAGCTACTGTTGGCGGATTGTCAACTGGTCCTGCTACGTCTCCTCTGTGGATGTCGGTTTTTGCGATGCCTCTTACGTTCATGCCGATGTTGTCGCCTGGTTCAGCTATTGGAATGTTGGTGTGGTGCATTTCTATTGATTTAACTTCGCCGCTTTTGTTGCTGGGCATGAAAATTATGTTTTGCCCTGCTTTAAGAGTGCCTGTTTCGACTCTGCCGACTGGAACTGTACCGATGCCAGTGATGCTGTAAACGTCTTGAATTGGAACGCGTAAGGGCTTGTTAGTTGGTTTAGCGGGTACTTCTAAAAGGTCTAGTGACTCAATTAAGGTTGGACCAGTGTACCATGGCATTTTGTCGCTTTTCTTGATCAGGTTGTCGCCTGTCCAGCCTGAAACAGGTATAAAGTTGATTTTATCGATTTTGAAGCCGACCATTCGCAGCATTCTTGAAACTTCGTTCTTTATTTCTTCATATCTATCTTTGCTCCAGTTAACGGATGCATCATCCATTTTGTTAACTGCAACGATTATTTGGCGAGTGCCTAAAGTAAATGCTAGAAAGGCGTGCTCGCGTGTTTGGCCGCCTGCACCAATGCCTGCCTCAAACTCGCCTTTTTTGGCTGAGGCGAAGAGTACGGCAGCATCGGCTTGGCTTGCGCCGGTAATCATGTTTTTTATGAAGTCTCTGTGTCCTGGTGCATCGATGACTGTGTAGTTGAATTTCTTGGTTTCGAATTTCAGGAATCTAAGGTCGATTGTGACTCCTCTTTCTCGTTCTTCCTTGAGGTTGTCCAGTACCCAAGCGAACTTGAATGTGCCTTTGCCCATTTTTTCGGCTTCTTCTTCATATGCCCTGATTGTTCTCTCGTCAATTGCGCCTGCTAAGTAAAGTAAGTGCCCCGTTGTTGTGGATTTTCCAGCGTCAACGTGCCCCATGATGATGAGGTTTAAGTGGGGTTTTTCTTGTTTGCTCATTTTTTCTTCCTCTATTAATCTTAACCTAATTTATGAATTCGTTAACACATCAGTCCTCCAATTATTTTAAGATTACGATGTTGTTTCCGCTTGCAGCATGACTGGAAAATCCAAGACCACCTGAAAAGAACCTAAACGCCATGCTCAAAATGAGATTTCTTGAAGTTTTTCAAGCAACATAATTTATAACCCAAAGATGGCTATGGCTACTCATGAGTGTCGGCGGCGAAATGGTTCAGGGCATATCCGTGGTTACAACAACTGGGAATGAAAGAAAAAATATTAAGGAATTAATTCTTAGAGTAAGGTCAGCACTCAGAGATTTTCCGCATGAAATAATTGTTGTTGACGATAGCTCTTCTGATGGGACATTTGATGTTGCTAAGTGCTTTGCTGATTTAGCGGTTTCAAAAGTTCGGGAAGGGCAAACTAAGGGTTTATTGTATGGGATGAAACTAGCCAGGTTTCCTGTAATAGTAACAATAGATGCTGACCTAGAAAATAACCCAGATTTTATACCCAGCCTTATTAGCAGATTCGGCAAGTTTGATTTAGTTGTAGCGTCAAGAACGGTTGTTCCAAGGTTTTCAGAGAGGCTGGCTTCCAAGACGCTGGGTAAAATGTTTGGGGTATCAGATTTTTTCTCAAATTTTAGGGCTTACAAAAAAGAAACAATTGCCCACTTTAGCTTGCGAGGTGGAGAAACCTTTGGCGGCGAATTACTGGTTATTGCTAAAAAGCATGATTTTAAGATTGGCGAAGTATTGTATGAGCCTCCGCCTAGGCGCAGTAACCCGCGGATTGGCGGCAAAATTAGAGCTAACTTAAGGATAATTGTTGCTTCGCTGAAGTGCTGTATTATTTATTTAGGTACTGTCCTAATCCACGATAGTTAATTGTTTGTGCATAAATTCGTGCCAAGCCCAGAGCGCGTGCGCTTAACCATCCTCAAGTTTGTCAAAAAAATTAGTTTTTTACGGGCACTTTCTTGCGCCAAACTAAAATCACCGCAATAGCTACTGAGGCTACCACGACTGCAATTACTGCAACTATAAGTGTATAGAAGACGGTTAAATCTAATCCTAGAATCTGGGGCTGCCAAATGTTGGTTCCGCTTGTCTTTGTAAATATCGTATATCCCGTGAGGTTTGACGTTGCTGCAACCATGATGCCTGCTTGCTTGTCCCAGTAATAGGTGGTCTGGCTTGAAACGCCTGAGAGAACGGTTCGTTCGGCGCCTCCAGCTTCTATTTGCCCAACGCTTGTTATGTTTATGGTGCCTTCGTATTCAGTGCGGTATTGATCGCCTGGAGTTAGATTTGTGGGTACAAAGAAGCCGTCTCCTATGGCGCCTGTCGCTAGGTTGAGGGTTATTCCGTTTTCTGGATATATAGTTCCGTTTGCGTATCCAGTTTGGACATTAATGTTTATGGTTTCGCCTTGAACGCCCGTGATATCCATTCTTGCCCAAGTTATGTTTTCGTCTGGTGGTGGATTGCCTGTTACTGTTACTTGGTATTTTATCCAGTCGCCTTTCTTTACGCCAACAATGGGATTGGCAAAAGCTACTGCTGTAAATGAAACGGTTATGATAAGCACTGTCAGGGTGATTGCAAGCCATCTTGATTTATGCATGTAGGTCAAATTGTCCTGTTGCTTTTACACTTTTAAAGGTTATCAGATTTCGGCACGCAAACGTGTTTTCCGTTTTTAGCATGAACTATATGAAAAGTGTGTATCATTACAATTGATGAAGAAAAAACATAATCAGATGGAACAGCCAAAGTCGGCGACTGAGGCTAAATAGTTATTCCTTCCAAACCTGTCAGGAACTCAAAATTAAACCAAGCGACCCGCTGCTCTTCATGGCAGACAAAAGCAGGCGAGGAACCGACTAAAAACCCCTTTTACAGCTTGAGCTTCAAGGCAGAACTCCGCTTTGACAATTTACCCCATTTGAATAGCTATTACAGAGAATCATTTTTTTCATGAATCTTATCGGCGAAAAGTAGCGGTATTCCAAGCAATGGAAGTGAAAGCATCCACAAATCCATGTTGTGCCCCAAGAACCATGCATACCATGTGCTCCACAAGTAATTGCCTCCAAAGAAAATCCATGTTAAATAGTTCCAGAGAAAGTACATTCCAAACGCTAAGATAATAGCACCGATAGTTTTTAGTTTCAGTTCTTGCAAAGTCTCCGCTCCGATGGATTTCTTCGCAAAAGACGCTGTGTAAATTGACAACGCCAACAACCCGAATATAGTTAAGATGAAGCTGAGCAGGTTTTCCTGGTAAGAAGCCAGGTATCCAGTTCCTTTCACCTCCCACGTTATAAGCCACATGCTTGAGTTGGTCAACCAAAACACAAAAATGTAGATTGTACCTGTAATTAATCCCCATTTTATCGCATTCTTGGCGGGCTTGTTAGGACTCAGTTTTAAGGCAAATATGAAAAGCGCGATGGGAGGAGCTATGGATTCTACCAAACTAGGAAGAGCCCCCAATGCAAATGAACGTAGCAATGAATTTAGGTTCATATGACTTGAAGCTGAAATTAAGCTTTGAACATCCGTTACTCCAGTTGTAAGAAGACTCAACCAATAAATTCCTTCCAAGACCAAAATCCACCTAAGTATTGTGTAAGCTGCGGGTTTCGAAATATTCTTCTTGGCAAAGTAAAAGATCATTGCCCCTAGAGCTAAGATGCTTGCAGCAAATCTAAAAATAAGTCCGACTAATCCCGAAATGTCTGTAATAAAAATGTCAAAGTAATAGTGCCCTCCTCGGTTCCATTCACCAATCCATGAGAGGGTAAACGTTGCGTGTAAAGTGAACAGGAAATAAGATAAAACGACTATCAACAATCCTATTTTTAGCGGCGTATAGAACTTTTCTTCAGTCATAACCTTTAACTCGGCTGTACAAGAAACTTCATTCTCTTAAGTATATTATATTTGCGGTTTTACCGCCGTCCAAACTAGCTTCAGACCGCTTCTTTCAAGAGATAAAGGTTAAAGTTAAATACAAATTTACTCTTAATTAAAACATAGCTCACAGAAGGACTTAAATGACTTTAGCTAAGAAAAAATTAAACACAATTTTATTTTCCCTTGAAGGCGTAGGCACCGTTTTCGTGGGTATTTTCTTAGCAGCTTATCTGGGAGGTCTACCCACAACCACTGTTCTGCATAACGAGCCAGCCTTTAGAATTCCGCTCATTATTTTCGGTGCAGCGCTCTTGATGCTTATATTGGCAACCGTTGTTCTAGCGTTTCTTCAAAGAAAGAATAATTTTGTTAACTTTTAATTTTAAAAATAATTTTGTTGTCAGCTTTTTGCAATCACATATGCTTAAGTGTGTTAACCTGCTTAGTTTGATTTGTCATTGTTCTTTTGGAGGCGGATACTTTTAGCTGGAGAAAAGGAGGAGGCACTTACAGCAGTATCCAGCAAAGGGGACGCTGACATTATGGTATGTAAAAATGTGGAAAAAGATAGGTGTCAAATAGTATGCATGGAAATAGAAAATGAAGGCCAAACTAAAGCTTAAAACGAACCATGTAAACAAGGGGCATTTGGAAAAGGGATGCTTGATAACGATACGTGCAACTTGATGGAGCAACTGGAAATTGAGAACAGAAGCTTATGGCGCATAAAAAACAGCTACAAAAAAGATGCTTCAACGGATAATGAAAGCAAGTAACTTTGAAATTTTATTGAAAAAGATAAGGAAGAAGTTGTGAGGCGTCTTACAGAAAAAGTAAGACAACGATTATAACATCCGCTTTATGCCATTCTCAAACAGATACACTTCGCCCATAAATGAGCAAGCGCCATTATTGTAAACAATCGCTGAACCCTCAGGTAGAGCGTAAATTTTCTCCTGTGTCGACAGCCGCTCCAGCGTTACGTCTTTTTCAGGTTTATAGTGAACTTTAAGGGTGAGGTCTGCCAAACCGAGGCCGTCGATAATTTTGACTTTTGAATTGCTGCGGCAGGTGATTATGCATTTTCGGCAAAGCGCCAACGCTCCAGCACTTCGCCCAATGATGACTCCGCCATAGTCATGCAGCAAACGGTCAACACCCATGTTTTTCAGGCGCTCAACTAGAACGTTTGCAAGTCCACCCGTTAAATAAACTATGTTAGAATCAGCCATTTTTTTGGCAATCGTTTCATTGGAATCAGAGTATTCTATAAAATTGATTGTGCTGGCGCCAAGACTTATAAAATAATCAACCAATGTCTTCCTTTTCTTATAGCCTTTGTCGAATGATGCTCTTGCCCAAGGAAACACAAGAACAACCAGAGGTTCTCCTGCATCTTGGAAAGCGCTCTCGTTTATTTCCTTCGCACTTCTTTTAAAGACGTTTTCTCCGCCTAAGAGATAAAGTTGGGGCATACAAGCACAAATTGAAAACGCACCTTAAAAGGGCATGCTACTTACTAGCTTTTTAGACCAAATTTACTTGCATAAAAGTAGACCCATCTCCCTATGAACAAGGCTTATTAAGCCTAAACGAGGAGTAAGCCACCGATGAAGATGGCTCTTGAAGGATTTGTTGAGTATAAGCGAAGAGAATTCTGCAAAGACGTAAAATGCCCTGTACAGATGGAGCTAAACAAGCTAACAGAGGCTTCCCCAGTTTACGAGCAGACAAGGCAAAAGTGCAGCAGCGGATGCCTATATACCACATGGCAGTTTCACCACTGGCTAATAGAAAAAGGATATATTATCTCAGTCAGCTCGAAACTAAAAAATAATGAAACAACAGTTTTAGCAAACATCGACAAGCAACTAGTCGAGTGGATTGACAGGCAAGTCCAAAAAGGGAATTTTAAAGACAGAAGCCAATTGATTGAAAATGCTATAGCGCAATACAAAAAACAGCAAGAATAAATGAAGTGCACTTTAAAGAGAAATATAGTCTTTCATCACTCAAATCTGGAATGTTTCAGCAGCGTGCATAACTCATTCAAAAAATAGAAAATATCAAACTGGTTCAACAAAGATTATTTAAGTCGGTAGCTCCCACAACGGGATGGCGATCATTTATGTTTAGAGCAAGCAAGGCTGAGGAAATTGGCAATTTTTTTGCTTTAGGGCTTTCTGAGAACCAGATTGCTGTCATATATCTGGGGGCTTCAGGAATCCTCGCAAGAACCTCGAAACAAAGCGTTCTAATAGATGCGGCAGGCTTTTTGAAGGATGACGAGACGACGGCCCTCAAAGAAGTCAACCTTCTGCTCTTTACGCACAGTCATCTGGATCATTTCAGTGCTGGCAAGTCGTTGAAGCTATTCAAGAAGACAGGAGCGCCTATATTGGCCGAGGCAAAAGTCGCCAACAAATTGAAAGGAATCATCCCCAGCGAAAAGTTAACAAGTGCGACGTCTGGTCAAACGTACGCTTACGGAGACCTCACTGTGAAGGCGGTTCAAGGGGTTCACCGTGGCCCAATAATGCTTTTTCAAATAAAAATGGGGAACCTTCTCGTATTCCACGCGGGCGATTCAGGATACGTGCCCATGAAAGACTATCAGTCACAAATAGCTTTTCTGCCCACAGGCCGCTGGTCCCCAACGGCTTCTCCCGAAAACGCCTTCAAAATGGCATCTGAATTAAAACCAAATGTGGTCGTTGCCATGCACGGATCCAAAGTGCAACACAAAAAATTCGAAAACATATTAAAAGAGAAAATGCCTCAGACAAAAGTAATCATACCTACGCCCTACACTTCCCAAACCTTAGAAATTTAAGAAAGCATGTGGTCCCCGAAAAAACCGCTTAACGTTTCTGCGGAATCTATCTCGAGATCCAGTTGCCCATGAGCCCACCGACTGCTGACGTTACAGCTCCTAAGATACTAAATACGCCGGCTATGATTACTGTGGCTAGTCTCATGTGTTATCGAAAAATTCAATTTGGATTCAAATCCAAACAGTTTTTCTTAGCAAGGGTAGGAAAGGTTATTTAATTCTTAAAACAAAAGGTTTCACGGAGAAATAAATATGGAGTGGGGAATGAAAAACAGGTTAAGCAGACTTATCCAAAAAGACGGGAAAGCCCTCTTCTTACCCGTTGATCACGGATACTTCCAAGGACCAACACACTGCCTTGAGAAGCCCGCAGAAACAATCAAACCCATCTACCAGTATGCAGACGCGCTCATGCTTACCCGCGGGGTTCTGAGAAACTGCATTGACCCAGCGATTGAGAAACCAATCATAATGCGAGTTTCAGGAGCCGTAACCGTGGTAGGCGAAGATTTGGCAAACGAGAGCATAGTCACATCCATCCGAGAAATTCTACGATTAAACGCCATGGCAGTTTCCATGTCCGTCTTTGTCGGCACAAAATACGAGAACAAAAGCCTCAGCAACCTAGCCAAACTCGTGGATGAATGCGAAGATTATGGTGTACCAGTTATGGCTGTCACGTCCGTGGGAAGGGAACTTGAAAAACGTGAAGCCCGTTATTTAGCGTTGGTTGCAAGAGTTTCAGCTGAAATCGGCGCACGTGTGGTTAAGACTTACTATTGTAAAGAGAACTTTGAAAAAGTCGTTGATGGCTGTCCAGTGCCAGTGGTTATTGCAGGCGGACCAAAAACTGAAACGCAAAAGGAAGTGTTTGACTTCGTCTATGATGGCATGCAAAAAGGCGCTATAGGCGTTAACTTGGGCAGGAACATTTGGCAAACCGAGAATCCAGTAGCTGCAATCAGGGCAATTAGAGCAGTTGTCCACGATAACTTTACTCCGCAAGAAGCACTGGACCTGTTTAATCAGGTAAAAGCCGGAAAGGCTTAACCCAGCACTTTTCTTTTTCTTGGTGAAGCCTCTTGCTTGCCGCCGTCTACTACAACAACCATGACGTCCGCATTGAAGAAATGGCCATTCCCGAAATCGGCGAGGATGAAGCATTGTTGAAGGTTATGGCGAGCGGCATATGCGGCAGCGATGTTATTGAATGGTACCGAATTCCTAAGGCTCCGCGGGTGCTTGGTCACGAAGCCACAGGCGTCATCGATAAAGTCGGCAGTAAAGTTACCAGCCTCAAAGTCGGCGACAGAGTCTTTGTTTCACACCACGTACCTTGTAACCAGTGCCGTTACTGCCAGAGAGGTCACCACACCGCCTGCCAGACGCTGCATACAACAAATTATTTCCCAGGCGGCTTTGCACAGTACATACGCGTTCCAAAAATAAACGTTGACTTCGGCGTGTACAAGCTGCCAGATGACATGTCTTTTGAAGAAGGCACATTCATTGAGCCATTAGCATGCGTGTCACGCGGTCAACGCTTGGCTGACCTGCAAAAAGACGATACGCTCTTGATTATTGGAAGCGGCATAGCAGGAATCTTGCATACGCAACTTGCCAAATTTAAAGGCGTAGAAAACATAGTTGTAGCCGACATTAACCCTTACAGGCTAGAGCTTGCCAAAAAATTCGGCGCAGACCACGCATTAGATGCCAAAGAGAACCTGCCAGAGAAGCTTAAAGATGTAAACGGTGGAAGATTAGCAGACCAAGTTGTCGTCTGCACCGCGGCCACTTCAGCCGCGTTAACAGCGTTAGATTGCGTAGAAAACGGCGGAGCCATCCTGTTTTTTGCTGTGCCAGACCCAAGTGTGAAGCTTCCAGTGCCAATTACCCAGTTTTGGAGAAATGAGATTACAATGCGCACTAGTTACGGCGCGGCACCTAACGATTTGGAAGATTCGATGCGTGTTTTGGCAACTAAACGGTTGAATGTTAAAGATATGATTACTCATAGGCTCGGTTTAAGCGAGGCGCAGGAAGGCTTCAGGTTGATGGCTGAGGCGGGGCAATCGTTGAAGGTTATTTTGGAGCCTAACAGAGTTTAAGTTTGTAAGAGATAAAAAGCAACACAAACATACACATTATCATGTCACACGTGTTAGACGCGATTAAAGAGCGGCGAAGCGTCAGAAAATATTCAGCTCGCCCTGTACCGCAAGAGGTGATTGAGGAGGTTTTGGTGGCTGCTGGTTGGGCGCCTTCAGCGCATAACGTTCAACCATGGCGATTCATAATTTTAGCAGATGCTTTAGTTAAGCGGGAATTGGCTGAGGCTATGGCTGAATCTTGGGCTGTGGACATTGCTAAAGATGGATTAAACATTGAACCAGAAAAGTTCAAGTTTCGGGTTGAAAGATTCGCAAACGCACCCGTGCTTATACTTGCTTGCTTAACTATGGATGGCATGGATAACTTTTCTGATGAAAAGAGACAAAAGTGCGAGCGGGATTTGGCAATGCAAAGTTTAGCGGCAGCCTTGCAGAACATGCTGTTGGCGGCATATGCGAAAGGTTTGGGGGCATGTTGGTTTTGTGCGCCAGGTTTTTGCAAAGAAACGGTGAGGAAAGTGCTGAAAATTCCTGATGAGGCTGAGCCTGAGGCATTAATTGCGATGGGCTATCCAGCTGAGAAACCGCCTAAGCCGCCTAGAAAAATGCTTGATGATTACTGTTTCAGGGATAGATGGGGCAGGAAGCTTAGTTAAGACTTTATCATTATTAGGAGCATTTTGAACTTTGTTTTTGCAGTTAAAGCATGCGGCTGGTTAGCAGGCAGGATGGTCATTTCACCTTGCTTTAGCCAGATTTGCTTGCCCGATATGTTAATGTCTACTTCGCCGTCAAGCACATAGACCATTGCGTCGTAGGGTGCAGTGTGCTCGCTTAAGCCTTGATTTTCATCAAACGCAAACAGTGTTATGGTTCCTGTTTTCTTGTCAATAATTGTGCGGCTTACAACTGAGCCTTCTTGATAATCAATCAAGCCCTCAAGACTTGAGGCTTTTGCGACGAGTTTAGGTGCATCTTTTTTGCTCATAGTTTAAACTTTCTCAATCTCTTAATATTTAATTTTAGAAGCAGGATACCTAAGACTTTTGCGTAAAAAAGTGGGTTCTATTCTTTGTCAGGGATGAAATCCATGGATATCGAGTTTACGCAGTGCCGAGTATCTTTTTCTGTGAAATGTTCGCTGGTGAAGACGTGGCCTAAGTGGGCGCCGCAGTTGACGCATTGAATTTCAGTTCGTATCCCATCAGGGTCAGGCAGTCGCTTAACTGCGCCCGGAATTTCCTCGTCAAAGCTTGGCCATCCGCAGTCTGCTTCAAACTTGTTTTCTGAGCGGTAGAGGGGTGCTCCACAGCGTTTGCAAACGTAAGTGCCTTTTTGCCAAAAAGCGTAGTATTTGCCGGTGAAGGGCATTTCGGTGCCTTTTTGGACTATCACGCGTTCCTCTTGGGGAGTAAGCTTCTTGGTTTCCTTTTGAGAAGTAGTCATAATTTACCATTATAACTGATGCTTTTGGATTGTAAAAAGCATTCTGTCGCAATTAGTCGCCGACAAACAAATATAGAGGTCACTTGTTAATTTAATACCGAGGTCTTTTATATGGTTGAAATTACAAGACTATTTTGGAAAAAAGCTTTTACTTCGGACGCATCTTTGCTGGGCGAAGTGGAAAGTGCTGAATTGGACACGAACACTTGGCAAATAACGAATTTTTATGTAGGTTTAACGGATGAAGCGACGAAAAAGCTGGGGTTCAAGAGGCCTTTTCTAGGCAAAGTGGTGGTTTGCTTGCCAGTTTCCGCCATTAAAACGATTAAGGACACAGCTATCTTAAACCAAACCATGCAGGAGCTCCGCAACCTCAAAGAATGCAAAGAATAATTTTTTAAGCTTTTTGAAATAAACCAGTAAAGCGTCGGTGAACATAACAGTCGATGCTTGCAAGCGGTTCCTTGAGAGTTGTTTTTTGAAAACATCTGAGTTTTGTTGTAATTTTCTTTTTCTACTGTTTTAACTTCTGATTGCGCCGATAAAAGTGTCTTGTCAACATTTTCTGAGTAAAAAATTTTCTAAGACATTTCTTTTTAGTTTAATATATGCGGGGTTAGCCAAAGAGAGTAACCATGTGTTAATTGACTGCTTTATACAAAGGGAACACCATAATTGCTCTAAACACTAGAGTTCACTCAACGAAATTTATAGCAATAACCAACCAAAAACGATTCACTTTCACTTACCCCTCTACTAGGCAAATAATCCTATTCTTAGGTTGTTTTAAATAGCCAAACATTACATCATCTTCAAAGCGTGAACATAATGATTGAAGACGAAGACGTTGAAAACCAAAAAGAGCCAGAAAATACAGAAACAGAAACAACAGAGCCAGAACAGAAAAAATACGAGTTCATAGAAGACCTTCCAGGAGTTGGTCCAGCCACAGCCCAAAAACTCCGAGAACTCGGCTACCACACTGTTGAATCTTTAGCCATGGCGACAGCACGAGAGCTGGACCCAGTTGGAGTAAGCGAAAAAAAGGCTTTCCAAATCATAGAAGCGGCACGCTCATCCATCGGAATTGCCTTCGTCCGAGCAGATGAACTTTTTAAAATGCGCCAAAGCGTTTTACGATTAAGCACAGGCAGCAAAGCCTTAGACAAATTAGTAGATGGTGGCTTAGAAACTCAAACTTTAACAGAATTTTACGGCGAGTATGGCAGTGGAAAAAGCCAAATATGCCATCAGCTTTGCGTAAACGTTCAGTTGCCTCCAGAACGAGGTGGACTCAACGGCGCCGCATTGTACGTGGATACAGAGAACACTTTCAGGCTTGAACGTATAGTGCAAATGTCTAAATTTTTAGGCTTAGACCCTGAAAAAGTAGCAAAAAAAATTATTTACGCTGAAGCATATACTTCAGACCACCAAATGTTCCTTCTTGAAAACGCTGATGAAATAATCAAGGCGAACAACGTCAAACTAATCATAGTCGACTCGTTAACAGCACATTTCAGAAGTGAATATCTCGGAAGAGAAATGTTAGCTTCAAGACAACAAAAACTAAACAAGCACATGCACAAACTAATCGGTTTAGCCAGAGCATTCAACACGGTAGCAGTCGTTACCAACCAAGTAATGGCTAAACCAGACCAATTCTTCGGCGATGCAATCCACCCAATCGGCGGAAACATCGTCGGCCACACAAGCCACACACGAATCTACCTCCGAAAAGCACCCCATGGCCCCACGCGAATTGCAAGGCTAGTTTCAAGTCCGTATTTGCCTGAAGGAGAGGAAATACTTAAAGTAACCGAGAATGGAATAGAAGATATCTCTGAAGAAGAGAAAGCAGAGAAAGCAAACAAAAGTCGTGGACGCTAAAACATGCCAACACCGCAAGCCTTAGTCACACGGTACTTCCAACTTATAGTCAGCAGGCAATTCACCGAAGCTGAACGGGAGTTGGAACGAATTAAGCAAAAAATGCAGAAAACAGAGTGGAACAGAGGATACTTCCGAGCATTATATGGAATGTATCTTTCACGGAAAAATGGTGCTACTGACGACTACGCGTTCTTTTCAAAACTTGATTTAAGCGACACAGTAGCTTTGCATGCTTACAGAAAAGAATTTCTCGACCACATGCGCAACGGCTTGCATGGAGATTTTGACCGCGGATACTTCTCAGCTTGGGCAGACTGTATGCGCATCTTAACACGCATGGAAATCCCCAGCCCGCAAAATGGTAATGACAAAGTAGCTGGAGAAGAAAAAATAGAAACCCTAAGAAGCGACAAGAGCCAAGCTACGATTGCTAATTTCATCGAGAAAAGTGAAGACGAATAAATTTATTTTAAAGCTTACGCGTAAATTTTTATTAGTGTAAAGAACAGTACGAAGAAGGGTAACCAAGCGAAGAAGTACATGGCTACTCCTGTACTCAATATTTTTGATTGTTTCTCTATCTTGTTTTGGAACACTGGTTTCAAAATGTAGTAGGATAATAAGTAAATTATTAGGGCTATTGTGAAACTGTCAACAAGAGTGTCTATACCAGTCATGTTACCCATCAGAAAAGCTACTATTGCACTTAATGCTCCCGCAATTATGCCTAACACGGTTCTTATCCAGTAAAGTTGTACTACAGGCGTCATGTCGTATCTAATCCTTGGCACAGTATATTTTATTCTTACTTAAAAAACATGCCTAGATATTAATCATTTCTGCATTCCAAATGCAATTAATTAGGCTCTGCGAATTTTTTAGTGAAAAGGTTATTTTAATCAAGTTTCAGTATAACAAGCACGTGTGATGGTGTAAGCATTGCGCAAAAAAGAATTCACAAGCTTCGATATTGCCGCGGCAATCAGTGAACTAAAGGAATTAATCGCTGAGTCAAGAGTTAACAACATCTACCAGCTTGACGAGAAAACATTGATTTTCAAGCTCCACAAAATCAACCTGCCACCAATACGATTAGTCGTGGAAGCAGGACGAAGATTGCACTCAACCGTTTACGCGCAGGAAAGCCCAGCTACTCCGCCAGCATTTTGCATGTCACTAAGAAAGTATTTGCGTGGAGCATGGATAGTGGGCATTGAGCAGTATGAGTTTGAAAGAATTGTAACGGTGAGTTTTAGGACTAAAGAAGGGTTACTTGAGCTTGTTGTAGAGCTTTTCGGCGAAGGCAACGTCATATTAACAAACGAGAAAAACATGATTTTGCAGGCTCTATTCTTTAAGCGCATGCGTGACCGCAACATCTTACGCAACGAAGTCTTGGTGTTTCCTCCTCCAAGCGGCAAGAACCCCTTCAAAGTTTCCCCACCTGAACTGGAGGAAGCCCTCAAAAATGCGGGTGAAGTTGAGGTTGTCAGAGCAGCAGCCCGTTTGTTAGGCATCGGTGGAGTTTACGCCGAAGAAGTATTGCTTAGAGCTGGCGTCGATAAAGCTAAGCTATGCAAAAACTTAACAGACATGGAAATTAAGGCGGTTTTTGATGCGCTTCAGAGTTTGCTTTCAAAGGTTTCATCGGGTAATTTCGAACCAAGCATAATTCTCGGCGAAGATGGAGGCTTCTTGGATGTTGTGCCTTTCAAGCTTAAGCGTTATGAAAGCTGCAAAACTCAAGTTTACAGCAGTTTTAATCAAGCGTTAGATGAATTTTACCTTCGGGTAACGACGGCTGAGAATGCGCTTGCCAGCGTTGACGTTGATAAGTTAAAGCAGGAAGCAGAACGGCTAAAACGAGTGGTTGCGGAACAAGAAAAATCCATACATGAAGATGAAGCTAAAGCGGAACGGGACAAACTGATTGGCGATGCCATTTATGCTCACTTCAATGAGCTTCAAACATTCCAAGACAAGCTTTTGAATACAAACATGGCAGGTAAAGACTGGAACACGTTAATCAATGAAGCATTAACGGCTAAAAAAACCTGCAGTATACCTGAGGTTTACCTTGAATCGTTTGATGGGCGCAACCTTGCGCTTAATCTTTGCATGGATAACTTGCGGTTTAGCATTAACTTGCGCCATTCACTTTTCGATAATGCTAATGAATATTATGAAAGCGGAAAAAAGGCGAAGCAGAAATCAGCAGGCGCATTGGCAGCATTGGAGGATTCAAAGAAAAAGTTAGCTAAAATCGAGCGTGAGTTGCGTGAAGCGGAAGAGCTGAAAAGTCTCAAGCCAGCGGAAATTATTGAAGCGCTCTCTAAACGTAAGGTGGAGAGGGAGAATAAGGAATGGTATGAAAAATTCCGCTGGTTCACCTCTTCCGACGGTTTCTTGGTGGTTGCAGGCAAAGACACAGTCAGCAACGAAGTGCTCATTAAGAAGTACAGTACTCAGGAGGATGCGGTTTTTCACGCAGAAATCTCAGGCGCACCATTTGTAGTTGTTAAATCTGAAGGCAAAACCATAAGTGAGCAAACGCTTCATGAAGCTGGCGAGTACGCAGCGTCTTTTTCGCGTGCTTGGCGTGAAAACGCCGGCTCAGCCGATGTCTACTGGGTTAAACTTGACCAGCTAAGCAAAAGTGGTCCTTCAGGAGAATCTGTTCCCCATGGCGCCTTCGCAGTTGTTGGCAAACGCAACTGGATGCGAAGTGTACCGCTAAAGGTCGCCGTTGGCATAGTTGTTAATGAGGAAACCTCTTTTGCTGGCGGACCTATAGATGCGGTTAAAGCGAAAACTAAAACTTACGTTGTCCTTGCGCCCGGTGATTCGACTGGCAAAGAGCTTTTGCAGCAAATTCTCAAATCTCTAATGCTCAAGCTGCCAAAAGAGCAAAGGGAGAAAACTGGAAAAACGTCGATTGAGCAGATTAGGGAGTTTGTGCCTTACACGAAAGGTATGATAACACAGAAAACAACCTAACGACTTGGCATAAGAAAAAGAAAATTAAAAAAGAGAGCGCTTTAAAAGCGCTAAAATCGAGCTTATTTTGCTTTGGCTTCGGCTTCTGCTGTTTGGAACAGGTTTTTAACAGCTTTCTGCCTGTATTTCTGCGCCAGTGTTTCTGCAGTAACGTATGTTAATGCTTCTTCAGGGCACCATTCGACACATTGCGGCTCTTTGGTTTCGGTGTCTGTGCAACTGTTGCATGTGAAAACGATTTTCTTGTCTGGATGCATGTTCATGGCGCCGAATTGACATGCGCTGATGCACCATCCGCAACCGTTGCAAGCGTTCTCATCAACGCGAATTATGCCAGTGTTCTCTTCTTGCGAGAGCGCATCTCTTGGGCACGCAGCTACGCATGCTGGATCTTCGCAGTGCCTGCAGGTGACAGCAAGGTTCACGAGTGGTCCCATTCTCATAGCGCGAATGCGTGATTTTGTTGGATTGAAGGTTTTCTCGTTAACCATCGAGCAAGCGTACTCGCAGCAGCAGCAGCCGATGCATTTCTCTGGGTCTGCTGTTACGAATTTTCTGTCTTGCGGTCGCACCATTTCTATGCGCCTCCTGTGGTTGCTTTCTCAGTAACATACGCTAAGTCTCCGAGACCTAGCGCTTTGAGCTTCTCAGTTGTTGGCACTCCGTCGGCAGTCCAGCCTCTGACAGAGTAGTAATCATCTAAGCCTATTCCCATTTCTTCATCGTTTACGCAGGCGCCTTTGGCTGGTCCCTCATCTGGCACTGGATAATTCTTTATCTTGTAAGGTACATCATCATATTTGCGTGTGCCTTTGCCTTCTCGGATGTTGAAGAGTCTTGCAAGGTTCTCTATGCGTTCGCCGTCTTTGGTCATTTCTTCTGGAGTCATAGGTAGTCCTGTGGCTAATGTGTAATAGTTTGCCAAGTCCTTCCAACCGTCGTAGTATGTGCCTCTGCTGAACTTGCAAACGATAAGTGAGTCGATGATGTTGTACATGTTGCCTTCGTCCGCGATTATTTTGCCTCTTCCTTTCTCAATCTTGAAGCGGTTTGTTTTGCCTTTAACGTCAGGTGAGTAAGCTCCGTTTCTGAGGTGGCATGCACCACGGAACGAGACACTAAAGCCAAGTGCCGCAGTCTTTAGCGTTCTAAGGTCATAGCCTGGTAATTCTAAGCCTTTAATGTGGCAAGCGTACTTGTATGCGTCTCCGCCGATTAATTCTGCACCTTTTGCTACTCCTTCCGCAAGTATATTGCCTAGCCAGCCTTCGCGTTTGCCGATTTTGTGAATTATGGCTATGAGCGCTTCAGCATTTCCGAAGCGAAGATCAATGCCGTCAGTTTGCTCTTTTGTGATTATGCCGTGCTCATAGAGATCCATGGCAAATGCGACGACGACACCGATGGATATGCCGTCCATGCCGTATTCATTAACGATTCGCATAGCTTCAATAATAGCGTCTAATCGGTCAATACCGCATAATGGTCCCATGCTCCAGAGGCACTCGAATTCAAGCCTTGAAGTTGAACCCTTGTATGGTCCTTCTGGCACAACTGCAATGTGGTCGCAACGCATGCCGCAGGTTGCGCAACCGACAATTTTCTTTACATAGTGCTCGTTTAAGTATTCACCACTGACTTTGTCTGCGCCTTCAAAAGTGGCGTTAGTCCAGTTCCTCGTTGCCAAAGCTGAAAGCGAGTTGAGAACAAGAACGTTCTCGGGTGTGCCTAAAGTTTTGTATTTCTTGGTTGATGGACCCTTCATGCGTTCATGAATCATTTTGATAAATTCTTTGAACCCTTCAAGGTTTGCTACGTTAACATCATGTGTTCCGCGGACAGCGACTGCCTTGAGGTTTTTGGAGCCCATAACTCCGCCCATGCCGCTTCTTCCAATTGCACGGAACTCGTCATTTATGATTGCTGCAAAACGGCAAAGTTTTTCGCCAGATTCACCGATGGCTGAAACGCGGATGTAAAAGTCGCCGAGTTCATCTCGGATTTTATGGTCAGTATCGTTAGGTGTTGCGTACTTTAGGTATTCAGCATTTCGGATTTCAACTTTGTCATCGTCAATCCAGAGGTAAGATAATTTTGGTGCTTTGCCAGTGATGATAACTGCATCGTATCCTGCACGTTTAAGATCTGGACCAAAGAACCCGTGTGCTTTGGCTTCGCCTACTCCGCCTGTGGCAGGTGATTTGGAGACAACAGCGTAACCGTTTCCAGCGGTTGGACCCATGGTGCCGCTAAGTGGAGCAGAGCAGTAAATTAATGGGTTATCTGGGTCAAAGGCATCTGTGCCTGGTTTTGAATTGTCCATAAGTAAGCGTATGCCTAATCCTATTCCGCCGATGTACTGTTTAGCCATATCTTCTGATAATGGCTCGGTTTTTATTTCTCCAGTTGTGAGGTTAACATGTAAAATTTTTCCTGCATAAGCAAACATACATTTTTCCCTCAATTCTTATGAGGGAAATTCAACTGAAAAGTATATTAAGTTAATGGCTGATTCGTTTAAAAATTCACGGTTAAAACCGACGTGTTTTTCCTTACATAACGCAAAAAAGAAGCAAAAACTTAAACCGACCAAAAAACATTCCCTCTTCCTGATAGGCGAAAAAACTTGAACAGAATAAACGCCCTTAAGCAATCAGCATTTAAAGAAGAAAAATTTGATTTTTTCCTAATTTTTAACAACGCCAACCTAACATACTTCACAAGCTTCCCAGGAGCAACCGCACTGCTAATTCCTGAACAAGGCGAAAGCGTCCTATACGTTTCAGCAGTCAATTACGAGCAGGCAAAAGCAGAAACCAACGGGTTAACAGTGGAACTTCTAAAACGAGGCGAAAACCTAATGGGAAAAATCGCCAACCGAACAGCCTCCAAGAAGCCAAGCAAGTTTGCCGTGGACACTCTACCAATTGAAAGTTGGCGTACCCTTGCCAAAGCATTCGGCGGCGAAGAAAAACTCGAACCAGCCAACAACTTAATCCGCGAGATGCGAAAAATCAAAGATCATCAAGAAATCCAGAGCATCCGTGAAGCCTGCAATTTAGCAAGTATAGCCATGCAAGTAGCATTTGAAACCATCAAGCCAGGCATAAAAGAGAAGCAAGCGGCAGCAGAAATCGAGTATGCCATGCGCAAGAAAGGTTCAGACGGAACAGGCTTTGACACCATTATTGCTTCAGGCGCCGCCTCAGCTTTCCCACATGGCTCCTGCTCAGACAGAACAATCCGTGAAGGCGACTTGGTAGTTGTGGATTTAGGGGCAACCTACAACTTCTACCGCTCAGACATGACCCGAACCTTCACAGCTGGAAAACCTTCCGAAAAACAAAGAAAAATTTATGAAACAGTCAAACTTGCGCATCAAAAAGCCTTCCAAACCATAAAACCCAACATTCCAGCCAAAGAAGTCGATGCCGCAGCTAGGCAGACAATTGAAGCAGGTGGTTATGGAGAGTTTTTCGTTCACAACCTTGGTCACGGCGTAGGCTTGGAAATTCATGAAGCACCAACCTTGAGCCCCGACAGCAAAGACACGTTAGCAGCTGGCAACGTGATTACCGATGAGCCTGGAATTTACCTGCCAGGTTACGGCGGAGTCAGAATCGAAGACACAGTCCTTGTCACGCAGGATGGCGCTGAGAAGCTTACAGTTGGACCCTACGCTTTGGCAAACGCACCTTGAGGAAAACTAAATAGAGTGCGACATGATTATTTTTTTGTTTGAGAGTGAATGTTTGGATAAACCCGCCATTATACTCGTTGACATGTTAAACGACTTCGTCACTGGAGCTTTAGAAGTTAAACGTGCCAAAACCGTTATTCCGCCGCTGCAGAGACTTGTTGTAGCTGCACGCAAAAACGATGTGCCCGTCATCTACAGCAATGACGCCCACTACCCTCAAGACGTTGAAGTAACGCGGAAATGGGGCAACCACGCCATAAAAGGCACAGTTGGTGCACAGGTTATTCCTGAGCTTAAGCCTGAAGAAGGCAAGGATTACATTGTGGAGAAGCGCACTTACAGCGGCTTTTTCGAGACAGGCTTAGACTCGCTTCTGCGAAGCCTCTACAAGAGTGAAGGCGTAAAAACCGTAGTGCTCGGCGGCTTACATACACATATGTGCGTGCGACATACAGCTGCTGACGCTTTCTTCAGAGGATACCACATAGTAATCGCCAAAGACGGCGTAGAAGCATTCACCCAAGAGGACCAAGATCAAGGCCTAAAATACCTAGAATACGTCTACAACGCCAAAATAATGATGGTTAATGACATAATCAGGGAAATAGTGAAGTGAAAATTTACGCCGAAAATTCTGGTTGTTTTTGATTCAAAGTCTGGTAACACTGAAACCATGGCGTTAGCTGTGGCAAAAGGCGCTGAAATGGCAGGCGACCTAGAGGTTACAGTTAAGAGGGCTGAGGAAACAAAAAACAGTGACCTCCTTGCTGCGGACGGCATAATTATGGGGTCACCGACGTATTTTGGGCAAATGTCCGCCAAGCTCAAAGCAGTCATTGACGAGTCAGTGAAAGTTCACAAGGATTTAACAGGGAAAGTTGGCGGCGCCTTCACAAGCAGCGGAGGAACAGCCTCAGGCGGCGAAACCACGTTGCTGTCCATTGTGCAAGCGATGCTTATTCACGGGATGATTGTTCAAGGCAGAGCAGACGACAAGCATTATGGCGTTGCTGCGACTGGTGCTCCTAAGAAAAGAGACCTTGCAGAATGCGAAACGCTTGGAAGAAACGTGGCTTTACTGGTTAAAAAGCTAAACCCCTCCTAAACTACATTTTCATTTTTAGGCTTATAATAAAAAATAAGGTATTTTAGCCCGTTAGTAGAAGCCAATTTTCCACAACCTTATCCTCATGCCATTCGGAGGCATGTCGCCTGCACCACCGTTTTCTCTGCTTCACTAGATTTTTAGCGTTTGCTTTTACCAAGATAGGGTATTGCTATTTGACTGGTGAAATCACGTCTAAAAAGAGCAGCTTGAACTCTTAACAACTAAACCATCTATTGGTTAAAATGATATTTTTAAGACAAAATTTCAGGGTGTTTTTCGCGGTATATTTTGCTGTGAATGTACAATGAGGAGGCTCCGATTATTAGCGCTAAGAGGCTACCGATAAAAAGCGGAAATACAAGCAAATTCCCGTAGGTTGCGATTTCTGCCTGCCATGGCCATGAGTATGGTTGATTCCAAAGAGGCCACGCCCCAATCACTTGATAGGTGAATCCGAGTGCTGTTACCAGTATTGCAGCGTGTTCTTTATTGTCAACGCTTTCAGGTCGTATGTCTCTTATACTATACACGCATAACATTAAGGTTCCAATCAGGCTAATAATTAGAAGGATGGGAATAGTAAAAACCCATTCGGGCATATAAAAACTGAAAACTGGCCCACTAACATGCCAATCAAGTAAAACAGCATACATATTTGGCATAACAAACCATAAGTCAGCTACTCCAAAAAAAGTCAGCAGCAAGCCGATTGACAATTGATGCTCTTTGACAAAATTAGCCATCTGGTAAACGGGATTTGTTTGTCCAGAGTTAGCTTCAGCCATGCACAATAGCTCTCTACATGAGTATTTAATTGCAGTGGACCCGGCCGGATTCGGACCGGCGATCAACAGGTTTCTCGGCACCCGTCAGGGCGCTTATGAGCCTGGCGCTCTAACCGGACTGAGCTACGGGTCCACTACGCTATTCTCTTATTATTGCTGTTTCATAGCAGATTTAAACATTTTCCGCATTTTCGCTAATCAACCTGACGGTTCAACGCTGTGTCCTTTCGTAGTGGTATAGGTATTCCTGAGCGTAACCTGCGTATTTTCCAAAGTAGCTTCTGCCGAAAGCGTTAAGCTTTTCGTATTCACTGTTGCTTAAGGATTCTTGGGTTGAAAGTTTTTTTACGAGCGCTTCTGGAAACTGACTTGCGTAATGATTTAGGATTACACGTTTAACCCAAATGTCCACTGGGAAAGCTTCCAGTTTTTCAAGCGAAAACAGCAGCACGCAATCAGCCACTTTCAAGCCAACCCCTGGAAACTCGATAAGCTTTTCTCTAGCTTCCAGATAGGGCAGGCTTTTCAAGCTTTCAAATTCAATTTTTTCTTCGTAGATTTTTTTGGCTGTTGCCTGCACATACTTTGCTCTATAACCTAAACCGCACTCGCGCAACCCCTTCTCGCTTGCCAAAGCCAGTTTACCAGCAGTAGGGAAAGTGTAAAAGTCCAATCCGTCAAAGGTCTCCTTTTCCCCAAACTTTCTGGAGAGCTTACTTAGCATAAGTTCGATTGCTGCTATGCTCTTGTAGGTTGCACAGATAAAACTGATAAGGCACTCCCAAGGCAGCTGACGAACAATCCGCAGTCCTTCAAACCTGCGCAAAGCCTGCCTAACGTAATCATCCCTGCCAATGCAACGGCTGATTTGTTGTAAATCGTCATTTAAACCAAAATAACATCTCACAAACTCGCCGCTGACGCCGTCAAACTCCAATTCAGCGCCACATTGGCGAATCTTAAACACGTTTTCCCCGACAACACAATACCACCACTCACCAATTTTTTTCCACCTGAAAACCTGCCCGCAACAAAGCGAAAAATCCAAATCAAACGCAACATCCAGCCGCATCGCACTACTGCTCCATGAACTTTTCTGGCTTAGGCACCTCTGGCAAGAGACCTTTACGCTGGCGCAAATCACTTATAACCTGCAAAGCTAGTTTTTGAGGCATTTTTTCCCAGTGATCAAAAAACATTTGCCAAAAAGCTCTGCCCGAAGTGGCCGACCGAAGTTCTTTTGAGAAGCCGAAGGTTTCAGCGACTGGGATAAAGCCGCTGATACTTGTTAGAAGCCCTTTCTGTTCAAACAAAGTGACTTTTCCGCGCCTGCTGCTTAGCATTCTTGAGGATTCGCCTGCTAATTCGAATGCAACAGTGATAATTATTTTGTAAATAGGCTCTAGCAGAACTGGCTGCGCTGTCAAGAAAGAACCAAAGACCGCCTTGCCTACTCCACGCATAACTTCAACAGAACTAAATTCCTCGCTGCCGCTTAGTTGGAAATCGACCAAGTTAACTTTCAAATGCCGCACTGGTTCACCACACAGCGGTCCCGCTTTGCAAGCAAACTCAAAGCCAGCAATAATAGCCTCCAGAACCTCTTCAGGAACTTGCTGAGTTTTTCCACTGCAATCTAAAAGCACGTTTCGATGCTCATCAACTGAAAGAATACCGCCTGACGCTTCATCCACAGGTGATTTTGCTTGTTCCTCTTGGTCGGGCTCAACCTGCACGCAAAAGCTATTCAGTTTATTTGGACTCTTCGCTAAAGCAACAATTCCTTTTTTCTCAACGCTTTCCATGTAAACAACTCTGGGCGAAGAAACCCTAACCTCTAAGCCGCTGGAACTTTTTAGCTGGTTGATAGCGACTTCTAGATGCAACTCGCCCATCCCGCTTAGCAGGTACTCGCCAGTTTCCCTATCCGCCACCACTTTAAGATTTGGGTCTTCACTTGCAAGCTTCTCCAGTCCCTCAAGCAAAACTGGGGTATCCTTGGGTTTTTTTGGTTCAATTGCCAAGGTTACCACGGCTTCTGAAACGTAGCTTATCTCTTCAAAAGGAACCATGTCGGCTTTATGCGCAAGGTCAACGAGGGTTTCGCCAGCCTTAACCTCACCTGTCAGAGTTAAAGATGCTAAGTTACCCGCTGGAACCCAGCTGACTTCTTCTCTGAATGAGCCCATATCAATAGCGACCTGGTTAACCACTGTTTCAGCTAAAGCATCTACAAGATGCAGCCTATCACCCTTCTGAACTTTGCCAGAAAACAACCTTCCTATGGCAACTGTGCCGCCGTTTGAGTCAGAATGCACGTTGGCTACGCAGAAAACAGTTGGTCCATCATCGCTACATTCAACTAATGCCTGCCCAATCGGTGAGTCAACATGCCCGTCCCAAATCTTCTCTAGCCTATACAATTGCGCTTCCCTTGGATTTGGAAGTTTCTTGATTGCCATCTCAAAAACTGCTTCGTAAACAGGCAACGTTTTCCCCAGCTTTTTATCTTCGCCTTTCATGTAGGCTTCTATGATGTCTGAAAACTTTATGCCCTTCTCCTTTGCCGTGTTTAAGGTGAAGCCCCAACCATGCAGCGCTGCTCCAAAAGCCACATTGCCCAATGAAGCATCAATTTTCCATTGGTTTTTGAAGGGTTCTTCGCAGTAGAGTTCTATGAGGTCATTGAAACTGCTGATTATGTGGTCTAGTTTCTTTTGGATTTGCTCCTCGTTCAGTTGCAACTCAGTAATTAAGCGGTCAACCTTATTGATGAAAAGCACAGGCCTGACCCGTTCCTCAAGCGCTTGCCGAGTGACAATTTCGGTCTGGGCCATAATCTCCTCCACAGCATCCACAATCACCACTGCACCATCAATAACCCGCAGGGCTCTGGTGACTTTGCCTGTGAAATCCACATGCCCAGGAGTGTCCACAAGGTTGATAATGTAAGGATTGCCTGCGGTTTTGTACAGCAAGCTGATGTTGGCTGTTTTTATGGTAATCTTGCGTTTTTGTTCTTCCTCAAGATAATCAAGCACTCGCGCGGAACCAGCCATTACAGGCGACAATAAACCTGCCCCTGCCAACAAGGAATCGGCAAGCGTTGTTTTGCCATGGTCAATATGGGCGATTATGCCTATGTTTCTGATAAGCTCTTTTCTGCTCATGAGCTGTTGAATCTGCGCTAACTGCTTGAATCTCGGCATAGCTAATACCAAACAGAATCCCAATAATGTCGTCGCCCTATTAAATTTATAACCCCAAACCCAAACCGCCCCATCTTTTTTGTTGGTGTGCTTATGAAACCACAAAGGAATATTAACAATCTTGAGAAAGGGTAAAGTAACGATCCAGAAGAACCGCGATATCTCTTTACGTTGAATTTTAGCAAGCTCGCGGGTAAGCTGGCTTGGTGATTGGTGACTTGAAATTTGACTCAAATAAGAGTTGCTGTGAAACCAGCCTTTGACACCGTCGATGCAATAATATTTGAAGCAGCTTTAGTACTCAACGCGACAGAAACCAAATACAAACAAAAGGAATATGTCAGTTGATGCCCCACCAAAAACTTTGATGTTCCCGAGACAACTCCGATTAATGTTGACTCGGAAGACAAATACTGGTTTTACAGGTTGTTAAGGAAGTTTTAGGTCAAAAAAAATCTGTTTTGACCTAACCAGATGTTTTACTTAAGGCTCGTTTCCAGTATTTTTGCGCGCAACTCAGCCATGCTGCTGCATTATTTTATTATTGATTGTACTCTGCCGACTTTGCCGTCTGTAAGTCGTACCTTGATTCCGTGAGGATGAGTTGAGCTGTTGGTGAGGATATCCTTCACAACACCCTCAGTTAATTTGCCGCTCCGCTGGTCTTGCTTCAAGACGATTCTTACGCGGATACCCGCTTTGATTTGGCTCCTCTGCTGATTAGGTTCCATCTCCGTTATACACGCTTCGCGGCTTATAGTGCATTCGCACAACATATTCAAAAATTGATGGGGATAAGAGTTTATATTGTAATTCCGATTCTTGGGAGGAAGTTTTCTTTTCGTTCCGTAAATAGCCCGTTAACAGCGATGCCTCTTCATTAATCAAAGTTTCAATGGACGACTCTTCTTGTGCCTAATATTAAATTTATAATCTCGCCGACGTAGTAATCATAACCTAGAAGGAACCGACAGGTGAAAAAGCCCATAATCGTCCCAGTTGACCAACTGATCCAAGAACCTTATGCTTCGGTCCTGTGCTTCCCAAATCCCAGCGAAACGGAACTGCAAAGTCGCCTCAAAGAACTGCGCAGCCACGGCGTCACGGCTCTTGAGTTTTCGGGGACAGCTAGCCTCTTCGGCGTTGCGGTTCCAGTCTTGGGCAAGGGCTTTGTCGGCATCGTAGTAATCGTGCACGTAAACGGGAAGAGAGTGGCTGTCAAAATCCGCAGGGCAGACGCAGACCGAGCCGACCTGCTTCATGAAGCGCTTATGTTGTCCAAAGCGAACTCGGTAAACGTGGCTCCGAAACTGATGACAGCAAGCAAAAACTTTCTTCTCATGCAACTGATTGACGGCAGCCTACTTCCCAATTGGCTGGAAACAAACAAAGATGCAGCAGCGGTGAAGCAAGTTTTGGGGGAAGTCTTAGAACAGTGCTTCAGACTGGACCAAGTCGGCTTGGACCACGGTGAACTCAGCAAAGCACCTAAACACTTGCTTGTGGACAAGACTGAGAAACCCTTCATTGTAGATTTTGAAACCGCCAGCGTGGAGCGGAGAGTGGCGAATGTTACGGCGGTTTGCCAGTATCTTTTTGCAGGCAACAGCACTGCATCGAAGGTTTTGGCTGAAATTTTTGGAGAAAGGAATCGATTGGAATTGATTGACGCATTGAAGGCTTACAAGAAAAACAGAATTAGAAGCAACTTTGAGGGCTTGCTTGAGGTTTGCCTTTCTTAGCTTAATCTAGTAGTTTTAAATATTTAGAGCGTTAAATGCTTTCAAGGCGTTCGAATGAGCAGTATTGCTTTCGATGGAACAAAGGTTGTACTGAGGCATGAGCGTTGGCGCCATATTGTTTTGAGGCATCCTGAGTTGAAGAATACGGCTGAGTTGATTTTAGAGGTTGTTGCTCATCCTGATGAGGTGTATGTTGATCCTACGGGTGCTTTTCATGCTTTAAAACGTGTGAGTGGTCTTTCTGATTTTCTCGTTGTAATTTACAGCGTTAATGATGAAGGCTATATAAGAACCGCATACTATACGAGTACCATAAGAAAAACGAGGAGGTATAAGGCATTCAGAAAGCTAAAACCCTCCTAGACATTGATGCCCGAAAAGTGCTTGAACAAGTTGAAGCGAAATACTGCTTGAAGCTGCCGAGAACAGTAACAACTATAGACTATGACGAAGACATAGGCGACCTCTACATACGATTCAAAAACGCTGACGCAACTGAAGGCGAACCAACAAACGACGGAAAAACAATAATTCACTATGACAAAAAAGGCAAAATAGCCGCCGTAGAAATCACAGACATAACCACACTTTAACCACTTTTATAAAATGGTACTGATAATTTCTAAGCATTTAGTTAAGCTAAAATGTCCTGAAGTCTTTTCTGTTCTTTAGCCTCTTTTATTTCCATAGCTATACGTCTGCCCATGTACATGTTTTCGCCGTACTTCAGGTAAGCGTACGGTGAAGTGCCAATGCCAACGTTGGTTCCGGCTACGATGCGAGCGGAAATCTCGAAGGTGAAAATTTTCAAATCGTCAGTTATTACGGTTTCCAGGCAGAATGGGCCTATGATTCCTGGTGGTGCGAGCTCTCGGGCTTTCTTATGTACGCTATCGCCCATGCGCATCAGTTCAGGCAGCAACGATTCGCGTATTACGATGGGGAAGTTGCCGACTACAGTGTATGTGGGATTAACATCTATCTCTAACTGTTCGCTTGCAGGAATTTTGCCAATGGAGTCCACGGCTGATTCATAACGCCTATCAACACAAAGCAATTCCACGTCGTCGTTTAGGATTGAGCTGAAGTAGCTTGGGTAAACGTTCACTCCCATTGCGTACTCTTGCAAGTGAATCTCACCTAAATCAGCTTCTTTAAGCAAGCCACGTTTCACCAACTCATTAAATTTCTTGTGAAACGTCTTTGGTGAATTAGCCAGGAAGTATCCTCTTCCGCCCTTTGCTCCGGGCAGTTTGGCGATGACTAAGCGGTCAATATCCTCAGGAGTTTTGAATGTTGCTGGCAAGT
Organism: Bathyarchaeia archaeon; assembly: GCA_050010515.1. Classification (GTDB taxonomy): domain Archaea; phylum Thermoproteota; class Bathyarchaeia; order Bathyarchaeales; family Bathycorpusculaceae; genus Bathycorpusculum. The sequence continues at coordinate 13,175 of JBEKKX010000010.1, read as the reverse complement.
GTAGTCCCGCTTGGCGTAGCCATTCTTCCTGGGATTTGCGGTTCGCTTCCCAATGGAGCAGTTGACGGTTTCCAAACATAGGCACCAAAAGGCTGTCAGTTAACTCTTCAGTGCTCAAATAAGCGGTGAATGAGCCGTGTGGAATCAAAATGACGTTTAGCTTGCGCAGTCTTTCCTGCAACTGCTCATTTAAGAGTTCAGTGAAGTCTTTGACGATGATTAGCTCGTCAACAAGCGGGTACTTCCTGTACATTATAGCGTCTTTTTCTTTGCAGACGCATACTGTGCGGAAGCCTTCTTCCTTGGCACCCTTGAAAATGTTCAGTGAACTGTGGGAGCCTAAAGTGCCGATGGCTAGCTTTTTCTGGTCATATTTCTCGATTATTTTGGCGATTTCCGTGCTGGTTATCATGTTACCACTTCCTCAAGCCTGCCTTCCTTAACTGCACGTTTAACTTCCATGGCCACGCGTCTGCCAGGACCAACTTCCACACCATACTTGTACTTCATGTAAGGCGAAGTAGACTCAACACATGGGCACCCTGGGACTCGTGGGCTGACGTCGAAAACATAGAACACCAAGTCTTTCGTTACGGCACCTTGTAATGCAAATAAGCCTATCATTCCTGGTGGGTACTCTTTTTTGCAGGCGTCCACAAAGCGTTCTGCTGCCTCAAAGATTTTTTCTATTTGGCTCTCACGCATGGTGGCTCCCATGTGGCCGATTTCAATGTTTTGAGTGGGAATGTGTAGCTCTAACTGTTCTATCGCTGGCAAATCCAGCACTCCATCAAGGTCTGTTTGAATGCGCCTGTCAAAGCCTAAGAGGTCAATTTCGTCGGTTAATGGTGACCAAAACAGGTTAGCGTTAAATTTTGCTCCGATAACATACTCCTCTATTACCGAGTTTTTCAGCGCTTCACACGTTATTATGCCTTGCATTATGCGTTTCTGCGATGTTTTCACGTACTCTTCAGGAGAAGAAGCATAGAAAAAGGCTCGTTCAATTGCTCGTTTTTTTTCGGGAACTTTCACGATTGCCAAGCGGTCAATTTCGCTGGGTGACTCGAAGGTTTTCGGCGTTGCAATTCCAGCCTTCTGAAGCAGGTACAACTGGTTTCTCGGCGTGTTGCGCTCTTCAGTCCGTAGCATAGCTCGGTTACCCATCAAGGGCACAGTGAATTGGTTCTCTATTGCCTCATAACCAGCGTAAACTGAGAATGAGCGGTTAGGAACAAAAACCGTATTCAGATCAACCAGCTTTTTAACGTTAATCTCGTTTGTTATCTCCGAAAATTTATCCAGCATAATCACATGGTCAAAGAGGTTTCGGTAGTATTTAGAGTAGGTTTTTTCTCTGCCCCTCTGGCATACGACTACGGTTTCTAAGCCTTCTTGTTTTGCGCCTGAAGCAATCTCAAGCGCCGAGTGTGAACCTAAAACGCCTATGCGAATCTCTTCAGGATTGTATTTTTTTATTACTTGCTTAATTTTATCGCTTAACATGCTTATTCCTTCATGTATTGTTTATACTTCGCGATTACCTCTGAAAGTTTAGGAGCAGCAAACAGTTTACGGTCTGTCATCTCGTTTGCCGCTGCCATGTACATTTCACTTATGATTGCTTTAAGCTTGAGGTCAAGTTTAGGAGGCGGCGACTTGCACAGTGCCTTCCAGTCTTGTATGCCTTTGGCTTCAGCAGCTTTTTTCGCTTGCTCCAAATCATTGTACCAGCTTGTTTTCTTGTAGAATTGCCGGGCAACTTCCTTGCTTACATGCACACCGCTGTAGGTGAATCTGCACTCGTCAAGGGTACCGACCACGTCAACTATCATGAGTTTTCTTTCTTCGTCGAAGGCTAACTCGATTTTTCCATCCTCGTTTTTTAGCCCAGCTTTAGAGGCGACTTTGGTTATTGTTTCATCCGCTTTAAGCAGGACAGCTTTTACGTCGGCTAATTCTTCGTCGGTTAAGCCGGCGATTTTCTGTGCTTCCTGCCATGTGATGTAGCGGTCGGTTTCTTCAAGTTTGGTGCTAACGTCAAAAATTGGCTTAGCTAACTGTTCGCCTGGCTTTGGATAATGGTCTAAACCTAAATCTTTCAGAGTGATTTTTGCTTGTTCGAGCCGTTTGAAAACTGATGAGCCTTCGGGCAAACCGTTTCTATAGATTATTTCAAGCGGAATCAGGCAGTTTTTTAGGTTAGGCGTGTAGATGCTGTAGTCATGTACGATTTTGCCGTTAATTACGCTTGTTTGTGGCTTGTAAACGTTAACTAAACTGACTTCCATGATGCTTGAGGGCTGCTTTAACTCGCTAAACTTGACGACTTCGCCATCTGAGTCAACTAAACCTCTATAGTGAGTCTTAACCCCTTTCTTCTCTAATTGTTCAAAACAGTAAGCACCCATAAGGCACAGAGCAGCCCCTTTACCGTCAATGTGATCAGGCATTTCTCCCCAGTCAAAAACGCTATAGCGGTCTGAAAAGACGAATCTGCCTATGCCCATAGCTTGCCTAGTTGGTTTCTTGATTACTTCGAGGTCTTTTACGCTGCCCATTGCTGTTATCCCTATTATCTTTAGTTCTAGCAGAGTATTCTATTTTAGCTTATATCGATTTAGTCTTAGCATTCGCTATGTTAGCCACAAAACAAAGGGTTATACATCGATTAAAAATAGAATAAGGTTAAAGTTTACTTTAGTTTCTTTACTGATTCATTGGCTTTTTCAAGCTCTTTCTTCTTTGCCGCCTGATAATTCTTAACGCGCTCAGCCATCTCGCTATCCCCCAAAGCAAAAATTTTCGCAACAGCAATCGCTGCACCTTCAGGCTCAATAGTTACTACGGAGCCTATTCCGCTTGGCACTCTGAGCGAGGAGATAATGTCTGCTCCGCCGAATTTTTCACTGTAAGGGGGGCAAGCGATGACTGGTTTAGAAGTGTTGCCATCTACGAAAGCGCTTAGAGCATTCGAGCGTCCGGCAACAGTAACGTAAACTAGCTTTTCATTTTCGAATTCTTTTATTATTTCAATTACTTTTTCTGGAGTTTTATGCGCAGAAGCAACCCGAAACTCATAGCTAACTCCCAAAAGCTTAAGGTACTTTGCAATTTCTCGGGAAAAATCCAAATCCCGCTCTGAACCCATAACAATTAATGCTTTTCCAACCATGACTGATTCCCAATAAATCTAACTAAAAACAGGCTAATTAACTAACCTATCTAAACAGCGTTGCACCATACCAGTCACATTTCTTCATTACACAATTTACCCTGTTTGTACATGTTTTTCATGGTTGTTTTTATGACGCAAAACATCCACCTTAGAAGATGACGCACATAACCATGATGGCAACTGGAAGGATGACAAAACTCCTGAGTTAAATTGGAAGGAACCTATGAAAATGAAGATTTAGAGGAACAGATAACGGCAAAATAGCTAATTAAAGACCAAATTGAAGTGAAGGAAACAGATTATTCCAAAGGCGAAATAAACCTACCCACTGCATAGGTTTTAAAAGAGGACCCTAACCAAGCAAACCGAGCAAAATCTTCGTTAACTTTTCAGCTGCCGCTTGAACTTCAGCGGTTAAACCTTCACTAAACTCCATACTCTTCGGCTCAATTAATAATAAAGCAATTTTTGCTCCAGTTGCCTGCTTAACGTAATCGCAGAAAATCCGCAAAGGCAGCAAATGCGTCGTTATCGCCGAAAAATCCCCTATCTTTTCAGCATCGACCAAGCTGGCTTCCCCGGGATTTAAACCTAAAAAAGCAGCATCAATCAACAGCACATGCGTCGGGTTAAACTCCTCTATGTCTAACAGGTAGCTCTCTGGGACCGTTTCGCATTCGAGCAGGCAAACGGTTTCTGGCAACTTACCTTTTAATTGTTCAACGATGTTTAATCCTACATAATCGTCTGAGCGTATGGGGTTACCAATCCCAGCTATAACAACTTTCTTTGCGTCTACGAACCAGTTTTTGAGCTCTTTTTCGATTTCCTCAGCCATGGAAGCACCAATACAAGTGAATGAGCATTAAAGGTAGAAAAAGTTTACCACATACATCATAAAGAACTGAGCTATCTAATTGGCGGTAAGTGTTTGACACCATGTAGCGATTTGTTTTTCAGATTCCTCTTTGTTAGCTAAAGGGTTAGCTATTGAGAACTCTCCGATGCAGTTAGAGTTTGGCATTAATGCTTTAGTTTGCTCAATAGCCCGCGGTTTTTTTCCTCCCCGCGCAAAGAAAACGGCAACTTTCTTGCCTGAAAGGTCGTTCTTCTTCAGGTAGGTGCGGATGGCGGGGCTTGGTCGTCCAGCCCAGACAGGAGTTCCAACGATTACTAGGTCGTAGCCGGCGGGTGACTTTTTAGTTGGGGCTATTTCGGTTTCTTTGCCGCGCCTAGCAGCAAAACCGCCACTAAGAAAGCCAAATGCGCCGCTTCGCTTTTTTAGGTCGATAACTTCTTCGATGTCCGCGCCGATCTCTGCCGCTATGGTTTCAGCGACGAAGCGTGCGTTACCAGTTCGGGAATAGTAAACAACAAGACTCTTCAATTTTATTCCCAGCCAACAAGCTGTATTGAAGAGCAATCGCTTATAAGATTTACTAAATGCCATTTACATGAGAGAATTTTGCATGAAAAATATGTGGAGCAAACTTAAGACCGAAAACACCCAATAGCAACCAATAAGGCACGTTTTATAACATTATTTATGTGTGTGTCCTCATATTCTTTAAACAGAGTTGACTTACATGGGAAAGCTGTTAGAGACCAGAACTTTCCTTGATTTCCTTAAGGCAAAAGGAAAATCCAAGTTAGTGACTGTTAACTATAAGGACAGCGTTGAAAAAGCCATTAGGCTAATGATGGAAAACAAATATTCCCAGCTTCCTATAATTAAGAAAGAGAAAGTCGTGGGAGTAATCTCCTATGAATCTGTGACAAATGCTCTGTTTAATTTCTTGGGTAGCAAGATGAAGCCACCTTCCAAGTTTAGAGTAGAAGATTTAATGGAAAAAGCTCCTATGTTTAGCAGTGAAGACGACCTGCTCAATCTTTTAGATACATTAGCCAACAGGTCTTTTGTCTTAGTTAGGAATGGAAACAGAGTCACTGATATTATCACAAGCTATGATGCTTTGCAATATTTTAGGGAATGTGACCCAAGCTCCTAGAGAAAATGGAATTTACATAATTCGCCAAACTGTGGGCAAGTTTTTTTGTGCGTCTTCGGGGGCTCGGACACTGTTCAAATCATTTTGTGGGAATATACAATCAATCAAGACTGAATTTGAGTATCAGTTGAAACAGCTGTTTTTACGCATCATTCATTTTTTTGACTTGCTTGAAGAAAGAGTTTTCGTAATGAGCTCCACCTGATTTTCATTAAGTAGAATTTCATAACTCTTAGGTCTAATATTTGCATTTTCTAACATTTGATAGAATTGATTTCTTTCGATTGAATATGTCTTTTTTGTTTCATAAGCAAAATGAAGATCGCCCTCGTCTGTCTCTACCCTACTTTTGTCAAATACTCTAGCTAATTCAACCTCTATTTTGCCTCGCCTCTTCTTTAAGTTAACTATAAATGCCAAATCACCGAGTTTAAGTTGCTTGAAAGGAACAGGACCAATGTCACCCACTACCGAGAGCTCAGTTGCCCAATTTGATTCTTTCTTAATCTTTCGCTCAGTTTTTTTTGTCATCTGGTCGGGAATAGCAAAATACCATGTACTAACATAATCATCTGTCCATTCCCTGATTTTTGTATGTGCCTTATTTTTCTTTAAATCTACAGCGTACCCATTCTTTTTTACTACGTTCCACAACTTCTTATATTTCTTAACGTCGGTTACCGGTTTTGCGTTTTCCCAAAGTCTTGTGCTAAAGAAGCTTTTGACCTCATCAACTTGTGAGGCATCGAGAAGTACTCCCGCTTCAATATTGCTTTCAAAAGCAGCTTTTGTTAAATTTGCTGATGTAATTAATGCTGAATCGTCAAAAATATAAATTTTCGAATGAAAAGTATCATGTGACCTAATACTACTGCCCTTAAAATGCTCCATGAAATACTGTATTTCATATGGATTAACTTCGCCTCTTTTGACGGCGACATCATTAACTCTAAAAATAAACCGAATATCCGCCGGAGGATTCTTCAGGATTTCTTGGGAAAAGATTTTGTGAGCGTCTAGCCCAAGATACGGAGAACATACCCATAAAACGTCTTTTGCTTCTAAGGATTTTTGTTGAATCGTTTCATAAAGTTCCCCGCAAGAAAGGAATCTAGCCATAGTTTGAATTATGTTTATTTGAATAAAAATTTTACCTAAATAAATCAATTCCCAGCATGATTGTACAGTTATCATTCTTTGGAAGTTTAGCTCACGAATTGATAGCTCTTAAGAAAAGAGCATGATCTTCAACGCTTTTGGAATTAGTTCATGAAGTTTATGTGAGCCCAAACTAAAGATCTGCTTTTACTTTTTAACATGGAAAGACAACTACCCACAGTTTAAGTGACGCCAAAAATAACATTAGACTTTCAAGATAGCAATGCTTCCTTCAGAAGAAAACATAGTTCTTCCTTGCAATACAGGATTTAAAGGCGACGTAAACTTAGTTAAAGAGCTTAATAGGGCTTAATAGAAACCCAATCTATACATTGCTTAGCTTCAAAACTGGACAAACTACGACTTCAAAGGGCTTTAGCCCTTAAGGCTAATCAACCATCATTTTTTTAAAAATGATTCTTAAAAAAAGAAAAAAAGAGGGAAGGTTTAATCTATTTTCCATTTTTTGGCTACCTTCACTATGAGGAACACGATAAGTGCCACAAAGATGAAGGTAATTAGAGCCACCAAGAAGTCGCCGATGACAAACGACTGCTTCGTAACCGAAACTGCATATGTAGCTAAGTTTGACATGCCTGGAATCGCTAAGCCTAAGAGCGGAATAATGAAGTCTGCGACAACCGCCTTAACCACAGCGCCAAGATACAAACCTAAGACGAAAGCAACAGCTAAACCAAGAACTTTGTACGATGATAGGAAATCTTTGAATTCGTTCCATAAGCCTTTGGGCGGTTCTGGTGGTGGAGCTTTTTCAACGGCAGCTCTAATTTTCTTTAACTCTTCCAATATTTCGTTTTCATTGTCCAAGCAAGATACCTCTTGTTTAAGAGTAATCTAACCACTGAACCTCTATCTGCTGTTAATCGTTAATAAAATTATGCATAAACGCTAAAAAAGGCAACCAAAAATTACATTTGTCCAATGCAATGGGGGGAAGTCTGTAAAAATTGTACATTTACTCAATTATTAGGCTAGCCCCAAAAAAAACGTTAAATAGATAATGCATTCTAAACAGAATTGAAGATGATAAACATGAAAGGATGCGTAGTTAATCTTGAGAATGAGACAAGGAAAAACGCTGATTTTCGTCGTGTGTTGTACACGGGAAAGTATTGTCAGCTGGTTCTCATGAACCTGAAGCCTATGGAAGAAATAGGTGAAGAGACGCATGAGGATGTGGATCAATTCTTCAGGTTTGAAGAAGGAGAAGGAAAAGTTGTCATCGACGGCAAAAAACATCTAGTCAAAGACGGAGACGCCGTAATCGTGCCAGCAGGTGCTAAACACAACGTAATCAACATCTCCAAAAAGCAGGCTCTGAAACTGTACACGATCTACTCTCCGCCAGAGCACCAGGATGGCACTTTGCGACGCACCAAAGCAGAAGCTCTGGCTAAAGAAGAACACTTCGACGGAAAAACCACAGAATAAGGATGGACTTCCTAGATTATTCCATAGTTTGAGCTTCAGTTCACCTTTTTTTGACCAAGACCTAAAGAAAATCTCGAAGCAAATGACGGATATGGATGAAATAATGCAGAAATTGAAAACACAGATGGATAACGAATTCCAAGTAATCCACAATCTTCTATAACTTGATTTGTCTTTTCTTCCGTTCAAGGTTTATCAACTTGGACATTAGGCTACAAGTTTTCGAGTATTATGCGGATTATAATAATTATTTGCGGAAAAGCTTTCGCTTCGTTGTTGTTGACTTTAGTAAATCTAAGAGTTATCCCCAAAATTTTGTTTGCGTATTACCAGTAAACTTAGGAGTAGGAAAATCAGATAGTGTTTTCCTTCATGTTTTCAAAGACAAAAGCTTTGAACAAGCTAAGGCTTTGCTGAAAGCTGCTTGGGAGCGGGAGGATGATTCTGAGGTTAAAGCTGAGATTGAGAGAAGACTCATGTTGCTTGACCCTAAGGGGCTTAATCAAATAAAGTGCAGTGGTTGCGGAAAACTCTTTCAGTCCAGACGAATAAGAAGGCTCAAGAACAATTTTTGCGAAGAATGTATAAAGAAAAAGTTCGAAAGCCGAGCATAGCACTTTGCTAATAGCGGAAGACTATAAGATTCTATGCAACGGATATTCTTGCATTCATATAGCTTACTGCAAATTCTTCAACCACTCACAAGTGTCATAATAAGAACCGAGGTCAAAGACACTGGCTTAGGGTAGCAATAAGGTTTTGTTAACTCTGAAGGTTTTTGGGTTTTACTGAAGGCTGTTAGACTTTCTGCGTTTAAACGGTTAGAGAAAACTGCTAAAAACTTATGTTTTCTTGGCATGTAATGGTTGAAGAAGTTAAACACTTTCAATGCCTTTTTTCTGAGGGATAGTAAAAATTCCAGATTGCATCGACGGTTTTTTGGGAGTACCCAGAATTCACGAGTAACCTGATAAACTGAAGCTTTGCTTTGCTCAAATGTTGCACCTACACATATCTGCAGCATTGATATATAATAATGATTATTTTGTTTGGAGACATGTATCCAAAATCGACATATCAACTTTTCGTTATAATTGCACTTTAACAAATAAAAGGACAAGCAAGCGCGCTGGGGAGATATGTTCGTTTTTGAGAACATATTGGTTTTGGGGAATGTTGGGTGGATCGGTACACAACAACTCTTATATATTAATATTTGATACATTATCATGGTGAAAACGATGTTTGAAGCATGGAAAAAAGAAACAGATCCGGAATCAAATAAAACAAAGCCAGATTCAGACGCAGAAAAAATTACTCAAAGACCCGAAGCGCCTCAAACCACTGACCCACCCAAACAAACAGATCCACCGCAAAATGCAGAATCACCAAATGAACTTAACGATTTGGACCTTTTGGCGTCTTTTCAAAAAATGAAAAGAGAAGAGGAAGAGCTGCTGGAACAAAAACAAGACTTATTAAAAAAAGAGCAAGAACTTCAGAGCAAGATCACCGAGGAAATTGAGAAAAAGAAGACTGCAATTAAAGACTTAAAATCAGAAATCCCGGATCTTCAAAACAGATGCAAGGAACTCGCACAAGCACTCGGAACCCTGTCTACAATTAACTGATTGTAGACAGATTTTTTCAACTTCAAAATATCAACTTATCATATCCAAATACACCGCATAATTTGAGTGACGGCATGAACAAAGAAAACGAAAGCATCTACGTGTTTATAATAGAAGAAGAATACAAAAGAAACAAAACAAAACAAAATGCCAGCGAGGACTCCTTAAAAAAACCAGAGCCGCCCACTTTAACCACACAAAATCATGAAGCCGTTATTCAAGAATTAGAAAAAATGCATCCAAACTACAAAGTAATCCAAAAACCCAAACCGCGTCGAACACTTAAAAGACCCAAACAAATAGAATCCCCGCAAATTGCAGAACCACCAAACGCACCTGCCGACTTAGACCTTTTGGAATCTTTCAAAAAAATGAAAACAGAAGAACAAGAACTACTCGAACAAAAACAAAACCTATTAACAACAATACAAAATCTCCACAACAAACTTATCGAAGAAATTAACAAAAAGAAAACAGCAATCAACAACTTAAAAACAGAAATCCTTGAACTCCAAAACAAATGCAAAAAACTCGCACAAGCGCTCGGAATCCCCGTCTACAATTAGCATGCTGTAAAAAAATTTCTTTCATTGTTACCATCACCAGTAGCATCTTTGACACTTACCCTTTTCGATTTAGTATTTACAACAAACAAGCGCGCTCTAACCCTAACCCAAACCCAAAACGATTCACGCTTCTTTTCTGGTATATCGTTTTTTGACATATTCTGATTCTGATAATGAGGATTATATATTGAATCTTTAGTGTTAATACTATTGGTTGGTGTAACAGTGAGGAAAACATCAAGCAAAGACTTTATCGCAGGTTATGACAAGATTTGGCAGAATGGTCCAGAAGTTAAGCACAAGTATTCACAGTGCTTTTGGGAGAATGACAGTTGAAATTATCGAGGAATGAAATGATAAATCAAGAATATGTCCAAAATCTTAACGATGAATTTGTTGAAAAATGCAGAAAAGCACTAGAAAAATCTTATGGCGCTGCTGTTCCAGTACCAAAATGCATCGTTAAAGCGCGCACTTTCGGAAAAGAGTACAACAATCACAAACGCAATAATCTAAGTCTGATTTTGAGAAAGGCTGTTAGTTCCAGAGGGTAAACCCATTAAGGTTCTTATCCACCTTAAAGTTAAGGATGAGCAGTTAGAAGATAAAATCTGGTACACCTCTTTCCGCAAATTGCTAACGCATAATTCAACAGATGAGTTCATGGAAGAAAAGTCCAAACCTGGCTTTAGAATCAGCGACGATGTAATAAACAAAGTTAAAAACGAACTATAGCAAGAATAAATAAAATAAAATAAAAAAAGATTGCCCTTAAGAAAAATGGGCTAAATTAACGTTTTACTGTGCTGATTAATTGTTTTTCAGCGTTGAAGACTTCAACAGTTAGTGGCATTTGTCCGACTGCAAAGTGTGTTGCGCATCCGAAGCATGGGTCGTAGGCTCTGAAAGCCATTTCAACCATGTTCAGTATGCCTTGGTCAACTTGGCCGTTGTGGATTAAGCCTTTGGCTGCGTCACGTATGCTCATGCATATTGCTGGGTAATTGTTTGTTGTTGCAACGATTAGGTTTACGTCTTTGACAAGCGCGTCTTTGTCTAATGTGTAGTGGTGGATTAGTGTGCCTCTTGCGGCTTCGACGATGCCGACGCCTTCGCCTGGTTCTCCTGGCTTGTTGCGGACGTTTGTGCTGGTGATTTCTGGGTCTTTGACTAGTTCCATGGTTCTTTCTGTTGCGTAGAGTAGCTCGATAAGTCGCGCCCAGTGGAAAGCCAGTGTGCTGTGGACTGGTTTGCCGCCTAAGGTCTTGTACATTACCTCGTATTCTGCCTGCGCTAAGGGTGTTGCCATACCGTCAGAAGCGTTTAAGCGTCCAAGTGGACCGACACGGTAAACACCGCTGTCTGCGCCTGCAACTTGGCCTTTCCAGCCTACTGCTTTGAGGTATGGGAATTTGCTGTATGTCCATTCTTCAACGTGTTCGCCGATGTGGTTGAGGTAGTCTTTTGATTCGAACTTGAGGAATTCTTTGCCGGTTGGGTCTACAACGCGGATTTTGCCGTCGTAAAAGTTTACTTTGTTGTTTTTGTCAACTGTGCCCATGTAGTAGGTTGGCATTGTGTAGGCTTGGCTTTTGATTAGGTCAACGTATTTGGTGTTGCCTAAAACGATGTCATGGAAAATTTTAAGCGTGAACTGTGCGAAGTTTACGCATGAAGAAGCCATTTGTTCGATTTCTTGCCTGTTTTCTTCGCTTAGTGGTTTTGAGATTCCGCCTGGTAGTCCGCAGACTGGGTGGGTTGCTTTTCCACCGATTATTTCAGTTATTTTTTGTCCGTATGCTCGGTGTTTTATGACTTCTTTCGCAACTGGCATACCGGCTTTCTCGATGACGCCGAGTATGTTGCGTTTTTCTGGCGGTGCGTCTGGTCCAACTATGAAGTCTGGTCCGCCGAGGAAGTAGAAGTGGAGTATGTGGTCGTAGATAAAGTAGCCGCTGTACATTAGCTCGCGAAGTTTCTTAGCGGCTGAGGGTGGTTCAACATTGAATGCTGCGTCTAAGGCTTTCACTGCTGCAAAATGGTGAGCTACAGGGCAGACACCGCAGATTCTGGTTGTGAGCTGCGGCATGAGTTCAGCTCTTCGGCCAATGCAGAATTTCTCGAAGCCTCTAAGTTCCGGAATTTTAAGGTAAGCGTTTTCTACTTCGCCTTGGTCGTTGAGGAATATGGATACGTTTCCATGTCCTTCAAGACGTGTGATTGGGTCTATAACTATTTCTTTCATTTTTTAATCACCTTTCTTTTAAGAATTGAAGCTGGAAGTGAGTACATGTAGAATGTACCAACTGGATCTTTCACTTGGCTCATCAACGTCTCAATCTCTTGTTCAGTGTATTTTACTTTGCCTGGTTCACCATCATATCCCAAAATGGAAGCCAAAGCAGTAATCATTGCTGCACCTTGCTCTGGCACGTTCGGAGCTGGACCGCCGCAACCTGTGCAGGGCATATCAACTTTTAAGCATTGAGCGCCGCAACCGCTTCTAGTTGCGAGTCCCATGCAGAGGATACCTTGTTCAAGGAGGCATTTTTCTGGTTCGGGAGCTTTCTCGTAGACTCGGTAGATTTTGCCGATTTTTTTGTTTTCGCGTTTTCTTGGGCATTCGTCGCATACTGCTTTGAGTGGTGCGAGTACTGAGCCTTTTGGCGGTAGCTTGTTGCTTGCTATTGCATCTACTGCCGCGGCGATTAGTTTGACTGGGGGCGGGCACCCTGGCAGGTAATAGTCTACGTCAACTGTTTGCGCTAAGGTTTTTACTGTGTCGTAGAATTCGGGGATTTTTAGAGTGCCTTCCTTAACTTGGGTTTGAGTTTTAGGTGTAGTTGCTTGTGGATTGATGTTTGATTTGTCTTTTATGTAAACTTGATCGAAAATTTCTTGTTTATTGTTCAAGTTTGCTAGTCCGGGTACGCTTCCCTCGTGGGCGCATGAGCCGAAAGCAACAAGGGTTTTAGATTTTTGCCTCAGCATTTTAGCCATGTGTTCCTGTTCGGAATTGCGTATTGAACCGTTAAAGAAAGTTATGTCAATAGATTTGTCAGGCATCGCTTCAACATCTTTGTACTTGATGTCGATGGCTACTGGCCAAAAAACTATGTCGGCTAATTGTACTACGTCAAGGATTTTCTCGTTTAAGTCTAAGACAGCTATTTCGCAGCCG
>JBEKKX010000009.1:0-68580 GCA_050010515.1 Bathyarchaeia archaeon | reverse complement strand
CTCCTAGACGGTAGACGCAACCTGCCGTCTAGGAAACACACTTAGCGAGTTAGCAAAAGAACCTACTGCCGATTCATCTGCAACCTAACGGTTGCAGTATTCTCGTCAAGTTTTAATAAACTGTTCTATTTCCTTGATAACGTAGAAGTAACCACGGAAAAAACTGAGCAAGGAGCAACAATAGAAAAAACATTCAATAAAGTTTTGACAACTCAGATACTTAGTGATAAGTTCAAGTGGAGTAGCCGAGCAGTAAGAACCGCACTTAACAGCCTTAACATAGCCCAAAAAGGATTGCCTAGTACGATTAAGATTGCTGGAAAGTCAAACCGTGTTATCTTTTTTGAAAGTGACAAGATAGAGAAGCGACTACGCGAGTTTGTTCCCGACTACACACCTAACGAATTAAACGGTAAAAAATCGGTCACACTAGACACGGAAGTCACACTTTCCAGATGTGGGGGTAAGCAGATAGAAGGGCAAGCTACACTATTTGACCCACATCTTAAAAGTGTGTCAAGTGTGCCAAGTGTGACCCTTGAAAAAAACGAGGATAGAGATTTTTCAGATGACGACCCACATGGAGAGGATTCTTAAGATGTCGGCAGCTCAAACAGAAACTAGCCAAGTTTGCCCTGAATGTGGCAGCGAGAAATTCTTTAAAGACGGAATAAGGAAACTTTCAAACGGTGAAAAAAAGCAAAGGTTTCTATGCCGTTTTTGTGGCTTTCGCTTTACTGAGCCGAATAAAAACGTCAATGTCGCTAGAAAGGTCGGTGAAACTTTTGATTCTGGACAAAATAACCATGAGGTTAGGGTCACTCCACGTGATTGTTCCATTAAGAAAATTTCTGATGGTTCGCCTCTCGCTTTCAGTGAAAATGTAAGTTCTCATAGTTCATCAGATATTTCTATTGTAGAAAAACACTTAAATAGTTTACCTTACTATAATAGTAATTACCAATTATGCGCTATCAAAAAGGAAGCGAAAAAATTGGAACTTACACAGAAATTAAAAATCTGTGCGAGAGATGAGACACTACCGCAAAACGTAGCTGGATTAATTGCTCAGTTCTTAGCGTACTTGGAGAAAGAAGGCTTTTGCAAAGAAACCGAATATCCTAACCTGATAAGGCGACTTGCTAAACTTGGAGCCAACTTGTTAGACCCTGAAACCGTTAAAGAAGCCATTGGAAGAATGACAGTTAAAGACGGAATGAAACTTCAATATGTTTGTGCCTACAGTGCTTTTGCAATCATGCTTAAAATCTCCTGGGCTCCACCAAAATATCGTCAAGAAGAAATAATCCCGTTCATACCTGACGAATCAGAACTGGACGCGCTGATAAGTGCAGCTAGAACCAAAAAACTCGCAGCATACCTTCAAGCACTCAAAGAAACCTATGGCGATCCTTCAGAGGTTCTAAGAATTGAATGGATAGACATTTCAGAAAAAGAGCAAACGATAAAGATTAATCATCCAGTAAAAGGTCATAATCCGAGAACCCTTCAAGTATCTAGCCGACTACTTTCAATGCTTAGTTGTTTGCCGAGAAAGTCACAGAGAATATTCACTTGTACCTATGATAGCATAAGCACAGCCTACTGTAGATTAAGAAAAAGACTTGCTGAAACACAACAAAACCCTAGGTTACTGTCAATAGAACTTAGAACCTTTAGGCATTGGGGAGGCACAATGATAGCCTACCATACAAACGGCAACGTGCTAATAGTTAAGAAACTTCTTGGCCACAAAAACATAAACAGTAGCATGAAGTATATTGGCATGATTCAGTTTAAAGACGATCAGTTTGAAACCACAACAGCAACCACAGTAGAAGAAATACTGAAGTTAGGACAAGCTGGATGGATTAAGTATGACGAATTAGCAATCAACGGAACAACAACGATACATTGTTACCGAAAGCCAAAGAGGTTTTCAAACTATGTCTAAAGTAAGCAACCGCCAAAATGTTGGCAATACAAATAATCCAAGGACGATAAAGTTATATCTGCCTCGCACTTTCTAGGGATAGAACATTCAAAGGTTTTAAATGAAGAAGTGGGTGAAGGGGCTATGGCAGAGGTAGTGTTGACTGCTGACAGGACTTTAATGAGCAACTATCATAATAACGAGTTCCTGGGGTTTGGTACTTGTGCGCCTCCAAACTTTATTCCAGAATGGCTCTACAGCTACCTTTTCTTTCCACCGTTAAAAACAAAAAATGGCCATCCGCAACAAGCACCTTACGGATTGCGAAAAACTGAAGCTCAACTTTTAAAAGAAGGATTCCACGTTGAAACAGTAAGCCCAAATCATCTAAGTCCCTACCTTAATGATGCAAAAGTTCTCGGCATACACACAATGGATCCATTTGGTTTAGGTCCAGCTTCTACAACTCTTGCTTCTCTTTTCAAGAAGGAACCCTACCTTGCAAAATACTTTCAAGTTTTGCTAAAAAGTCCAGCGGTTAAAAAAGCGAAACAAAATGGGTTAAAGGTTATTGTTGGTGGACCTGGAGCATGGCAGTTCCATTACCGAGAGAAAGCCGTCAAGGACTTAGGTATTGACTGCGTTGTTGAGGGCGAAGCAGAAAATGTTATTGGGAAACTTTTTAGAGCAGTAATTGAGGGCCAAGAGATCCCGAGCCATTATGAAGTTGGAGTTGGCGAGGCACCAAGTTTAGAGGAGATTCCTGATATTGTTCAGCCTTCAGTTAACGGTTTGGTTGAGATTGGCAGGGGCTGCTGCAGAGGTTGCCAATTTTGCAATGTTACCTTAAGACCGCTAAGATGGTATCCGATTGAAAAGATTAATCGTGAATTAAGCGTTAATATTGATTCAGGCAATACTGGTGTATGTCTGCACGCGGAAGATGTGATGCTTTACGGGTCAAAAAATACGATACCGAATGAAGAGAAACTCTTGCAACTGCATGAATTAGTAACAAAAAGGTGCACAGGCTTAAGTTGGAGTCATTGTTCCTTGGCTGCTGTTGCATCAAACCCTAAGCTTCTTTCGAAGTTGTCGGAGCTTATCTTGCAGAATCAAACTTGGTGGGGAGCAGAAGTAGGTATAGAAACTGGTTCTTCAGAGATAGCGAAGAAGATTATGCCTGCCAAGGCTCATCCGTTTAGCGCTGACAATTGGCATGACGTTGTCTGCGATGGCATGGGTGTAATGCATGACAACATGCTTGCTCCTGCTTGCACGTTGATTGTTGGGTTGCCTGATGAACAGGAATCGGACATCCTTAAAACTATGGATTTAATCGATGACCTTAAGGACATGCGATGCCTCATTGTGCCATTATTCTTTGTTCCGCTGGGCAAACTGACAAGTGAAGACTGGTTCACAAACACCAAACTGAATGAATTGCACAAAAAACTTTTGATTCAATGTGCAGAACGTGACTTTCGCTGGGTTGACAATTTGATTGATTTGTCTTTCTCCGACAAATGGTACCAGCGCATAACCAAAGAGTTCTACAAGGGCTTCTCAGCAATAGCAAAGCGCAAAGTCCGACAGATAGAATAACCTGTCTTTGAGAAGACTAAACTTAAATACTATATTGAAACTCAAAAGTGACATAAGCATTATGCTTTGCCGCCGTGGCTCAGCCCGGTAGAGCGGCTGGCTGTTAACCAGTCGGTCAAAGGTTCGAATCCTTTCGGCGGCGCCATAATTATTCATATTTTTAAAACTAGAACTGAACTTAAAATGAACTTTAGCTCAAAGTAGTTTTTCAAAAATTTGTTTTTGTTTCGTCATAATAAATGCAAGCTAATGCTGTGTGTATAGAAATTCATATATATAGAATTCCCTATACCCAGCAATGGACGCAAAATAATGGTGGTCGTAGGCAACCGCAAAAAGAAGCTTTCACCCGGAATGCTCACGCCCTCCTCTTTGTAAATACTAATTGTGTTTTGGCGGATTTTGATTCAATTGTTTTGATAGGGCAGCGATTTGTTCTTGGAACTTTCCTTTCATTTTATTAAAGCGCATGGCTGCTGAAGGATGAATAACTTCCATGTATTCTATGCCCTCTAATCGTGGGGTATCCTTTGCAGATGCACCAAGCAGTACGATTATTTTTGGTTTAATAACGCTTATTTGCGTGTTTAAGTAGGGTAAGCATGCCGCCACCTCGTCGGCGTAGGGTTTTCTGTTCTGTGGAGAAATGTGCTTTACAATGTTGGTTATGAAGACGTCTTCACGTTTTATGCCATTATCAGCTAGCACCTTAGTTAGGAATTTTCCTGCTCTCCCAACGAAGGGTCTGCCAGTTTCGTCCTCGTCAGCTCCCGGGTTCTGCCCTACCAGCATGACCTTAGCGTTTAATGATCCTTCGCCGGGTACACCATGTTTTGCTCCTTGCCAAAGCCTGCATTTTCTGCAACAGTAAATTTGCCAATTTAAATCTTCAAGCGCCAAAATAGTCGCCTTGTTGTTGGGTTATGATAGTCACACAACCTTAAAAAAATCGTGCCCGTTAGTTTATAATTAAGTTCTTGCTTCTTTCTAATGGGAGCGAACATAGGAATTTTGATGTTTCGAAGGATGAAAAATGACTGAGAAAGAGTCCGTATCTGAATCACTTATCGGAAGTTCTGTTCGCGTTCTTTTAAGAGTTATTTTTGTTTTTGAACCTCTGGCGCCGACAGCCATAACTATATTAATGAATCAACAACTGCACAGGTTCAAGGAAGCGGGCACAATTGGAGATTATAAAACTAAAACTAAACGCTTAGGAAAGTTCCATTACCGCATTGAAATCGATTTAGATTTAACTGGTACTCAGGCGATTCATCTTCTCGCTAACTTATTCCCCAAGCAATTAAGCCGATTCAGGAGGTGGTTTCATGACTGAAATGGCAGAAAAGAAAGGCAAATTGAAAGTAACATTAGAGGTTGAAGTAAACGAGGAGCTGATGGATTTAGCTAAAGATGCAATGTCTAAGATGCCTATGAGGATGCAGGATATGTGGAAGGGGCACGGCGGAGAAAAGAAAGAGTAATCGCTCCGAACTTGAAATGAACAATCTTTTCTTATTTTTTAAAAAAATTTTTGTTTATCAATATTTGTTTTGCTTGCTCATAAGCTTACGTTGGGAAATAACAAAATTTCAGCCCTACAAGAACATTTAATTACAGGCAACCCAGCGTTGCCATCTTGCTTAGCGCTAAGAATGAGCGATTTTTCTTAAACGATTTTACTCTTTTTTTTGTCTTTTAAAGAAAGATTTTATATCCAAACATGCACTGTTCTTTAAGGATGAACATGAAGTTTTTAATCGTACAAAAAGTAAAACGTGAGGTTCCCATCGAGAAATGGGCTAAACTGCTTCCACTGCAATTCAAGTACTTTGATAACTTGGAGAAAGAGAAGACGCTTGAAGTATACTATCATCTTATTGGGCAGCAGGGCAGCATGTTGATAGTGAACGTTGATTCAGACGAGAAACTTTCAAAAGTCATAGGTCAAGACCCATTGTTTTTTGAGTGCGAACGCGAAATCTACCCGCTAACAACAAGGCAGACACATGAGAAACAAATAAGAGAACTCCTTCAGCCATAACCTAACGGGTTTCCATTATGGTCTGCCACGGCGGTTTCGCATTAGACGAAGCAACTAGACGCTCATGGTATACTCCAGAGGCTATCCTGCAAGACTTACACTTGGGCATGACATTCATAGACATAGGCTGCGGAGACGGCTTCTTCAGCATTTTAGCAGCCAAAAAGGTAGGTTGGAAAGGGAAAGTTTACGCCGTGGACTCAGACGCTTCAGCAATTGAAAAACTAAACGACAAAGCCAAAACAGAAGGCTTAAAAAATATTATTGCCAAGGTTAGCGCGGCTGAAGAAACGGTTTTCTGTAGCAAATGCGCTGATTTTGTTTTCTTTAGCATGGTGCTTCACGATTTTGCTGATCCAGCTAAAGTACTACAAAACGCGAAACAGATGACAAAACCTACTGGGCGGCTGGTTGATTTAGATTGGAAAAAACAAGACATACCTTTTGGGCCACCAATCAAAATTAGATTCAGCGAAGAGCATGCATCAAGCTTAATTAAAAAGGCAGGCTTCCAAATTGAAGGCATTAAAGATGTTGGAAGCTACCATTACGTTGTTACCGCAAAACCTTTGCCTAAGTAAAATCATGTTTGCTCAGCAGCAGCATAAAGTTCCAGCAGGTCTCGTTTGAACAGTTCAGGCTGATCTTTATACGCTGAATGAGACGCGCCATTATAGACTAAAAGTTTAGCGTTAGGCAGTTTATCCGATAGGGTTCTCATTTCTTCCCCTGATATAAAATTGTCTTGTGAACCCCAAATTATCTTAACTGGAAAATTAAACTTCCCGTAAGACTGCACTAAATCTCTGTCCATTGCTCGGGCAGGCGCAATCAAAAGTAAGCCTTTTACTGGAAACCGAGTGGCATATCTTAATGCTATGTTTCCACCTATGCTGGCGCCGACAAGAACAGGCACCGCTGAACCGAACACATTCTTGACAGCCTCAGCCGCCACTGCCACGTTAGCTTCGGGGTTTCTGGTTTTAGGTTGGCACTTGCTTCTCAAACCGTAAGGCATATCTAAAGCTAAAAACGGCACCCGCTTCTCAATTAATAGTTCTGTTACTCCAATGCGCTGCCAAATATCTAATGTATAAGATAATCCATGCAGAAAAACAATCGGAACACCCGTCGCAGCGAAGTATAAAGCCTGACATTTATGACCTGCAACAGATAATGTTTTTTCCATAATTAATAGTACATTTTCGTTTCTTATAACACTTGACTGCCTACTAGCGGATGTGCGAAAAGAATAATAGCCCTCTAATGTGTAATTAATTGGTGATTTTATGTCTGTTAAAGTTGGCGATAAAGCGCCAGATTTCACGCTTCCTTCGCAAATGGGGGACAATGTGACTCTTTCAGAATTCTTCGGCAAAAAGAACGTAGTCTTATACTTTTATCCAAAAGATGAAACGCCTGGCTGCACAAGAGAAGCCTGCAGTTTCAGAGATAGCTACGAAGAACTAACAAATCTAGGCGCTGAAGTACTCGGCGTAAGTGGGCAAAGTGTTGAGTCACATAAGTCTTTTGCAACGCATTATGGCTTACCCTTCATACTGCTAAGCGACGAGGATAACAAGGTACGCAAACTTTACGGAGTTCCCTCAAGTATGGGCATACTTCCTGGACGAGTCACCTACATAATTGATAAGCAAGGCGTTGTCAGGCACATTTTCTCTTCCCAAACCCAAACTCAACGGCATGTGGAAGAAGCAAAAAACACATTAAAGGATCTGGAAAAGGAGCAGCAAGCCACCGTTTAAGTGGAGAAGCCGACTGATTGCTGAATTTATACAATACCATTACACGAAAAATTGAGCCCTTCAAACCCGCTGAAGACATGCAGGTTAAAATGTATACTTGCGGTCCATCAACGTATCAGCAAGCACACATTGGAAACTACCGCACTTTCCTCTTTGAAGACATACTTCAACGTTACATGGAATACTTGGGCTACAATGTTACGCGGCTAATTACCTTAACTGATGTGGAAGACAAAGCCATAGCAGAGGCAAAAAAAGAAAATCTCACCATAGAGGAACTGACAAGAAAAAATGAAACCGTCTTCTTCCAAGACTTCAAGCTCCTAAAAATCAAAACGCCAGACTACGCCATAAGGGCTTCCTCAGCTGTGGACCACGCGGCAAAATTAATCACTCAGCTGTTAGAAAAAGGCTACGCGTACTGGTACACGTACAAGGGCGCAAAAAACGTTTATTTTGACCCATTAAAATTCAAAGACTTTGGAAAACTTGCCCACTTGGACATGAGTAGGTGGCCGAAAAAGAAACGCCGCTTCCACAAGGACACGTACCCTGGCACACCCTGGAACATGGGAGATTTTATTATTTGGGATGGCTGCAAACAAAACGCCGTTTGTTATGTGGCGCCGATTGGCAGTGGCAGACCAGCGTGGAATATTCAAGACGCAGCCATAGTAACCAAACATCTTGGCTTCTCAATTGATGTTGCGTGCGGCGGAATCGACAATTTGGTTAGGCATCATGATTATACGCTTGCCATTGCAGAAGCTGTTTCAGGCAAACAGCTCTCCCAATATTGGCTTCACGGCGGTCACCTTTATGTTGATCGCAAAAAGATGTCTAAAAGCACCGGTAACGTGTATTATCCAAGTGACATTTTAGAGAAGGGCTTTAGTGGTGGGCATTTGAGGTTTTTTCTTATTTATGGGCCTTACAGGGGAAAACTAAATTTCACTTTTGTAAGGCTGGCTGAAACCAGCCGGAAACTGGATTCACTAAAAAGCATGCTAGAGGAGTTGCAAGAGGCACAAGTAGATAGCGCCAATACCGAGTTGAATGCGCCTATTGGTAGTATTATTTCTGACTTTGAAAGTTGCCTGAATAATGATTTGGACGCCAAAACCGCTTTTGATAGCCTATATGAAACAATCAGTGGACTACACAAAAAGCGTGGATCATTAAGCGCTAAAAATGTAAAAAAATTAATGCGCGATTTGCGCCGGATTGATTCTGTACTTCAATGTATTTTTTAAAGCTTACTCGCTAAACTAGTTCGCCTACCAGCTTAACTCTCTGAAAAGTTTCCTCCCTATGCGGAGCCATCTCTAACTCTTCAGTTAAGTCTTTGCCCGCGTTATGCATTCCCAAGTGGTCTCCATCAAGCCAGAAACTGCTTTGCGAGACATCGTAAACTTTTCCCTTGTATGCTATGTAGGCTGGTTTACCATTTTTTCCGTTATTTTCTTCAAGTTCTTGCAAGGTTACCTTTTTCTGTTCAGTCAAAGAAATCACTTCTTATACACTAAAGTTGGAGAGCTTGCATTTAAAATGTTTACGCTTAATTTCTTATGCTGGGACCATCTGATGATTAGTATACTGTAATCCTGTTGCGGAAGTAGTGATGAGGACGGTTTTGCCGATCAAGTTTTGGGCTATAACGTTTACTTTTGCCATATCACCTTGAAAATTGAAGCTTAACTCGTGAACGTTCGTTTGATTTGCTCCGTTTGCTTGATTAAAATTCACAGAGTAAAACGTCCAAAAAATGACGACTCCTACAATTATCGCTATGGTCACTACGGCTATTAAAATAATGACTGGTACCAGAAACGGGTTTTTCTCCGTCGGCCTTGCTGGCGGAGGTGCAGGGGTAAAAGTGGCGACTGGTGTCCCGCATTTATGGCAGAACCGTGCGTTTTCTTCCAGTTTTGTTCCGCATATTCGGCAGTAAGGCAACTGTGTGAAACCTCAAGCTACGGGTACTGCAACTTGAAAAATTTAAGCCTTTACCAAAATTTTCTCTTACTTTGTAATGTTTTATTTGGTAATAATTAAGCCCTAGCAATTTTAAATAAGGGCGGTACTAAACGGTTTGTTGGAGATACATTTGCCTGAAAAAGTTCTAGTTACATCCGCTTGGCCATACATCAACGTCACGCCCCACTTAGGAAACCTTGTCGGCTCAGTCCTATCCGCCGACGTTACAGCACGATATTACAGGTTACGGGGCGACGACGTGTTGATGGTGAGCGGGTCAGATACGCATGGCACACCCATCGAGGTAGAAGCGATAAAGCAAGGCATTACACCCGAAGAGCTAACTGACCGAAACCACGCCCTTGTAGCAGAACTTTTCCGCAAATGGAATGCTTCATTTGACAATTACACCAGCACTGAGAGCCCAGTTCATAAGCAGTTTGTCCAAAAAACATTGCTGGAAATTCAGAAGAACGGTTACATTTTCGAGCAGGATACGCAGATGCTCTACTGTGAGCATGACCAGCGTTTCTTGCCTGACAGGTTTGTGGAAGGCAAATGCCCCTACTGCGGTTGCGAAAAAGCCCGCGGAGACCAATGCGACCGATGCGGCAGGCTCTTGGAGCCAACAATGCTAATCGAGCCGTACTGTGTAATCTGCAAGAATAAGCCAACAGTGAAAACAACACGTCACTGGTACATCGACCTATCCAAACTTGCTAAGCCCTTAACCGAATATCTGCAGAATAACCAGCAGCTTCCTGCCAACGTTAAAAACTTCAGCTTAAACTGGATAAAAGAAGGCTTAAAACCAAGAGCCGTCACCCGCGACGTAGAATGGGGCATCCCCGCACCTTTCAAGGGCGCCGAAGGCAAAACAATCTACGTTTGGGTCGACGCCGTTTTAGGCTACGTTTCAGCAACTATCGAGCAATGCCAACGCATGGGGCAGCCAGAAAAATGGCGGGAATTTTGGTTTAACAAGAAAGCCAAAACCCTCTACTTTGTCGGCAAAGACAACATTCCATTCCACACAATAATTCTGCCAGCTCTGCTGTTGGCTTCTGGCGAAGGTTATAACCTGCCATGGAACGTTTCCGCCACCGAATTCCTCCAGTTCAAAGGCGAGAAAGCCTCAAAAAGCCAACGCGTCGGCATCTGGATAGACGAAGCGCTGGAGATGTTTCCAGTGGATTACTGGCGCTTCTTTTTAATCGCCACAAGACCAGAAAGCAAAGACACCAACTTCACATGGAGCGCTTTCATCGAAAAAATCAACGCTGACCTAAACGACACCTTCGGCAACTTCATCCACCGAACCCTGTCCTTTATCGTTGCAAAATTTGACGGCGAAATTCCAAACCCAACTAAACTAGACAACAGCGACGAAGCCGTGTTGCAGGCAATCAAAGCGAAAGTGCAAGTTGCAGCACAGGAAATCGAGAGCTCATGGCTTCAGTCTGCCGTCAACACGCTAATTGCAATAAGCCGCATTGGAAACCAGTACCTCAACGATAAGGAACCATGGAACCTGATGAAAACTGACAAGGAAAAAGCAGCAACCATATTCTACGTTGCCGCCCAAATAGTGAAAGCTATAACGGTGGTTTCAGCGCCTTTCATGCCTGATACGGTGGAACAGCTTTGGCAAACACTTAACCTCTCAGGAAGCGTCAACGAAAGCAGCTGGAACGACGCATTAAAACCGCTTGAGGCTGGACATAAAATTGCTAAACCAAAACCACTATTCCACAAAATCGAAACTGACGAGGCAAAACTAGATGAACAGTTGGCTCAAATTAGAGCGAAACTGGCAAGCCAACCCAAATAAAAATGGGGCTAATTAATGCAAATTAACGCCGACCTTCACGTGCACTCAAACTACTCCAAGGATTCATTAATAACTCCAAAAGAACTCGTTTACTATGCAAAAAAACGTGGTTTGACCGCTGTTGCTGTTACAGATCACAACCAGATTGAAGGCAGCTGCAAAATAGCTAAAGAAGCAGACTTTCTTGTTATTCCAGGCATGGAGGTTTCAAGCGCAGACGGCCACATAGTTGCCCTTAACATTCAAGATTTAATTCCAAGAGGCTTAAGCGCAAGGGAAACAGTTGACCGAATCCATAAGGCGGGCGGGATAGCTATTGCAGTTCATCCCTACGCTTGGTTCAAAGGCAGCTTAAATAGCCATGTTACAGATGCGCAATTTGACGCTGTGGAAACCCTCAATGCTTCGGCGTTTCCGTTTAGCCACTGCAAGAAAAAGGCAGGAGAAATAGCGCAAAAGCTGAATCTTCCATGCGTAGGCGGAACCGACGCGCATTACGGTCCAACAATCGGTTACGGCTACACAGTTATTGACTCTGAACCCAACGTTGACGCGATAGCTAAAGCAATTGCAAACGGGAAATGTCAGCCTTTCGGGCAACCGGTACCGTTAACGTTGAATTTAGAACGGCAGTACAAACTGATAAAAAGAAGAATCTTTGGCGCTTGATGCGATTCCAAAATCAGTTTGGCATCAAAGGCTTATTTGAGAAGATTACCCGTTCAAAGAGCTTCTCTTTTTGCTACGAGAACTACTAAGCAAAAAGTCTACCCTATTTCCTCAGCTTTAAACTTTCACAGCTATAAAATCAACTAGAATCTTAGGGGAAAACGAATTATTTTCTTGCCTTGCACAAAATAGAAATCCCAAACAAATAATTTAACTTTGATTCTGCTAAAAGCATTCTTTCAAGAAGCTTTGATAGAACGGTTATATTTGAAACTCTTTCATGCGGATAATCTTTTTTAGAAATTTTCGTTAGAATAGTAATTGGCATCGCTAACAAATTCCAGTGTCTCAGATATTCAATTTTAAAGCCTGAATCTTTCAGTTTATTTTTAAGCTCATTATTGGAGTAACGTCGTTTATGCCCCAAAGCGACGTCATGTTTTCCAAATAAAAATTGGTAAGAAGGCACGTTCAATACGATGCAACCGTTTGGTTTTAGCATAGCGTGAACTTTTCTCATGGCTGACTTGTCATCTTCGATGTGCTCAAGTACGTCGCCGAGAATTATACAATCAAATTTATCGTCACTTTTCCAATCATTTATATCTGATACGAATGCCATGATTCCTTTCTTTTTTGTGATTTCAACAGCTTTCCAATCACTGTCGATTGCCACTACGCTGTAGCCTTTCTCTAACAGTGCTTTAGATAGGCGTCCTGAACCGCAGCCAACATCCAAAACGTTTTTGCCTTCAACCAAATCCAAGATAAGCTTTAGTTTTACTTTGCTCCAAAAATCGCGTTTTTCAATTCTCTCTAAGTCTTCTGCGTGACTATGTAAGTTTTCACCCATAATTTGAGAACCCCTTTCCCCATCTTTAACGTGTCCTTAAAGAGGTTAAGCTTTGAATCTGGCTTATAACTCCACGTTACTGGTATCTCTTTTATTCTGTAACCCATTCTTTTACATTTGAATAAAAGTTCTGCGTCAAACTCGAAGCCATTGCTCTCGACGGTATCGAGGACGTTTTCCAAGACCTCCTTTTTGAAGGCTTTACAGCCGCATTGCGTATCTTTCACGTTAAGGTCGAATAGAGCATTGAATATTCGAGAGAAAGCTTTACCAGCGAATACTCGGGCAAGCGGAGGATAAACCAAAATTTTTGTTCCTTCAACCTCTCTTGAAGCAACTGCAACATCAACCTCCCGCAACCATGAAATTACTTTCTCAACATCTGAGATGGGCACAGGAAGGTCTGAGTCAAGCATCACCACAATTTCACCCTGCGAATTCTTTACGCCTTTTTTGAAAGCTCCCCCCTTTCCCAGCCTTCTGTTTGAAGTTATTAGCTTAATGACTGCTGAATTCTTAGAAAATTCAGTTACTATGTCATCTGTTTTATCAATGCTTTCAGACACAATTAAAATTTCACACGTCCCATTGAATCGGTCAACCAAGCTTTCCAAAGTGTATTTAATTCTTTTTTCCTCATTATAGGCAGGAATTACAATTGACAGCTTCATGTTTAGGGCACTTGCCGACTTTTTTAAGGCGCTTGGTTTCATAACATCTTGAGTTGCTACCATAAGACTCTTTTGGGTAAAACCCCCAATGTCACTTTTGTAACAAGCCCTTGTGGAATAAGAAGTTATTGTAAACTGTTTTCTATGATTTTCCTCTATGCATCAGTTATGCCCTGTTTGATTCTGAGAAAAAGATTTTGGTCTTTTTTTTCAGATTTCGATTTTTTTGTTTTGCTTGCTGGCGACGGCTAAGCCACTGCATCAAATTAAAGTTAAGCTTTAAATATTTTAGCAACTAATCTTATTTTGGTGTAGTTTTAACGCAATTAAATGTTAATTTACTCCGCTTTGGGAACATCGCCGCTTTCATTATAACACTTGCAATAAATGGCTTAGCAAACACTACAGTGCTTAATGGCAGAACAACCGGCCAAGTTTCAGATTTATACCCAACCTTGGTTACACCTGCAGGCTACGTTTTCGCCATTTGGGGCGTAATCTACATTCTACTGTTAGCATTCGTTACTTACCAAGCCTTGCCGAGCAAAAAAGACAAGCCGTTCCAAAAACAAATCGGTGCTCTTTTCATTTTAAGCAGCCTACTCAACTGTGTCTGGCTTTTTCTCTGGCAATACAACTTCATCACCGAGTCAGTAATTGTAATGTTCGCGCTTCTGGCAACATTAATTGCCATTTACTTGCGCCTGAACATTGGAAAAACAAAGATCCCATTGAAAGAGAAATTATTGATACATCTGCCGTTCAGCGTTTATCTCGGCTGGATAACCATAGCAGCCATCGCCAATGTTGCATCAGCACTGGTTTTTATAAATTGGAATGGTTTTGGCTTAAGCCCTGAAACATGGGCAGTAACCGCGTTAATGGTTGCTTTGGTAATAACTCTGGCTGTTATAGTTACGCGAAGAGACATAGCCTACAGCCTAGTGATTGTTTGGGCTCTCGGGGGTATCGCAGTAAAACAAAACGCCAGCCAAAACATCGTTACAACCGTTGAAATAGCTATCGCCGTTATCCTGATTGCCTTAGCACTTACAATAGCAATAGCAATCTACAGATTAAGATATAGAAAAAAAGCTGTTTGAATTAACGAAAAAACACATGTGATTTAGAAATTTCGCTTGGATTTCAACGATTTCTTAACCATTCTAGGGTGCATTCTCTTCACTTTTTTTAGCAAATGCAAGTGTCGATGTTTCAAGAATAATTTCAGGATGATGCAAATTTCAAAGTAACACCAGGTGTCTTTAATAAAAAGTTAATACCTAAAGAATAACGAAGAAAAATGGCTTACTTGCGAGAAGAAAAAGAAAACCTCGAAGTCTCACATCCACTTAACGCTGTCTGGGATGCTATTCCAAAAGCAATTGCTAAACTTGAATGGACAATACAAGAAACCAACGAAGAGACACATCATCTTAAAGTTAAAACTAAAGGCGCCTTCTTGTCCTATCCCTCAAAACTCGTGATAGATTTATCAAAGGTGGATGAAAAGACGACACGGATGTCCATTGCAGCAGAGACTCCTGTGACCACGATTACGTCAGTGGCAGATTATGGCAGGACAAGAGAACGCATCGAAGTGTTTGTAACAACACTTGCCAAGTTAATGAGCGGCTGATGGCGTTTTTTATTCAAGTATTTGCGACCGCTTAAATGCATACCAAGCCACTGCCAGAAAGCCAGCGGTGTATGCGCAGCCTACGACAAGAGATGTTGTTGCTATCGAGCCTGTTGATTCAGTGTAGAGTAAGGCGCCGTTTGGCAGTGCCGTTTCGTTTACTGTTATAGCTGTCAGGTTTGTTTTGTAGAAGGAAACGTTTGCTGAAGGATAAAGCGCGTAATTGACTAGGTTCGTGCCTATGTTGTCTGTGCCAGCGTTTATCGAAGTAGCGTTTTGGCCAACAATTAGTGTTCCAGTGGCTCCTGTGCCAGGCAGATAATTAAGTGACTGCGAAGGCCCAGAGTAGACCGTAACGATTGGTCCTGCTATGAGGAGCGCAAGGAACAAGCCTATTGCCACTATAATTGTGACGATTGTGTTCTTTGATATAGAGCCCACTGCAAACAGCAGTCCCACCCAAATGAAAGTGCTAAGTAGGCTTCCTACTACGATCATCGGCATATATTGAAGATTGTTCTGCGGTCCGTAAACAGCCACTGACGCAATTGTGATGTAGCCATACAGCACAACGTATGAAATGAGCAGAAGTATGAATGCTCCAAATAGTTTGCCTAGGAAAATCATTGTCCGCGATACAGGCTTGCTCACCAGAGGCACAATGGTTCCGCTTTCGAACTCGCTTGAAAAGCTGTTCATGGCGGTTCCGATAGCTAAAAGCAAAAACACGAAGGCATTGCCGCCAAACGTCATTGCATAATCGGGGTTTTTAGTTATCGAGACACCTGATGTTCTGCTACCGATAACTGGCACCAACAAAACCAAGGTGGCGATGACAAATACGGCTAAGATTATACCGATGAACTTTTTCTTTCTTATATTCCAAAGCATTTCGTATCTAACGATTGCCCAGAAACGGCTAAACCAGCTTGGCCGCGGCCTACCTGGGTTTTTCATGGTGGTCACTGCGCTTTTCCTCCTTGGTCTTTAGTGACAAGTTGAATGAATATGTCTTCTAAGTTAGCGTTTTTCTGGCTCATACCCACAATCACTCCGCCAGCGCCAGTTACAGCTTGAGAAACCTCCGCCCTAATATCACTGTAAGTATTTACCTGAACCATAAGCGTGCTGCCTGTTCTCCATGTGCCTGAAACATACGGCAATTTCTTGACGGCAGCAATAACAGGGGCTGAAAGGTCAACCAATTCAATATGTATCATTGCTGGCCCAAGTTGATGCGAAATGTTCTCCAACCTATCAGAAGCCACTATTGACCCTGTATTGACGATGGTGACATAGTCGCAAAGTTGCTCAACTTCAAAAAGCAAATGCGAGGATAGGAAAACAGTCATGCCTTCCTTCGAAATAGTTTTAATTAGCTCCCGAACTTCCACCATGCCAACAGGGTCTAAACCAATGCTTGGCTCGTCTAAAACCACAAGTTCAGGGTTACTCAGCAATGCCTGAGCGATGCCAATGCGTTGCTGCATCCCCTTGCTGTATTTTCCGATAAGGTCAGTCTCTCTCCCTTTTAAGCCAACTAACTCGATTAGCTTGGGAATTTGCACCGCCCTTTCCTGCTGCGACATCCCATACATGCGACCGTAAATGTCAAGAAGCTCGGCACCTTTGAGGTGCTTGGGGAACTTGGGCAGTTCAGACATATAACCGATGTTTAACCGTGAATCCGCGTCGTCCACATGGACCTCTTGCCCCAGCACCTTAACTGAACCCGAAGTCGGCCTAAGTAAGCCTACTATTATCTTTATGGTGGTTGTTTTTCCAGCGCCGTTTGGACCAAGAAAACCGTGGATTGTGTTTTTTTGGACTTTTAGGTTTAGCTTGTTTACTGCTGTTAAGGAACCGAAGCATTTAGTTAGGTCGGTGGTTTCTATAGCGTAATCCATAGGGAAACGCGTCCTTTTTAATGTTTTAGCAGCATTTGGATATAAGCTTTGACTTGCCTGTTTTTCGTGGGTATCTAAGGTTTGGCGTGGACGGCTATGTCATGGTACATCAACATAGCCATTACAAAATACAGAACAAACGCTAATATGAAGCCGCCAGCCATACCGTAAGAAATTCCGTTAATGGTAAAATTTGAAGCGACGAAGCGTGCGCCGTTTACGAAAGCGGAAAGGACTGATATGAAACCGGCGATTGATAGGGCTTTGTAAACATTGCTTTTATGGATGATAAGCGCCAAATTTACTGCTCCAACAGCAATTATGCCCATGTCAATGATGAAGTGGCTTGTCAAAAGCAAGTTGCCTCCTGTTATGGCATAAACTATTGCATCCATAAATGAACTGGCATTTGCTGGAAAAGTGGTCATTGGAGTGACAATTAAAAGGTTAAGTGCCATTCCGACAAAAAATTGAGCTGTAAACAATCCGAAAAGCAGCAACAGAGATGTTGATAGGGCTCCACGCTCCATTTTGGCAACCAAAAGATGGTTCACCTATCTTGAAATAGCGTAGAAAGTTATTTGAATTCTTCGGTCTGATTAATCTGTTGCATAGCGGTGTATTGAATGACTAGCAAAAGTAATCTCCCTACTTACAAAGGCAGACGCTTAGGCATAGTTGTTTTAACCTCGGCTCAACTGTTTATTGGAGTCATTCATGTTTTCTTCGGTGCTCTACTTCTTGCCTTTGGGGCATCAATTTTGCAGGCGACAGAAGCCTATGACGTTTACACCTTGGTTTTCGGCTTGCTAGTTTTAGTTTTTGCAGTGTTTATTTGGCAGGGCAAAAAGGCAGGATGGATTGGTACCGTTGCAGTTTCTTTATTCGTTATTGTTGCTGATGCTTTAACGGTTTTGAATTTGCCAAGCATTCCTGGAATACCCAAGTTCGCAGCGTTAACTGAGATAGCGTATAGCCTTTTAGTTGTGCTTTATTTGCTTCAAACGAATATTAGAAAAAAATATTTAAGTTAAATGCGTGCACCTTTGACTGTAGCTACATTGCTACAGCCATAAGCTTTTATACAAAGGATTCAGAGTAAAATTATTTAGGTTGATTTTTTTGGATAAGGTGAACGCGATGAATAGCCAACCTTTGAATAACCGCGGTATCACGTTAACAACGCTGAGAAACCGAAATGTCGATCACGTCGGCATTCGCACATCGGGTGGCATCATCGATGTCGCGGCCGCGTCGAATGCACTCGGCATTGCCCAATTCCCCCTTACGGTTGAAGAGGTTATCGCCGGAAAGGGCAACGTCGACATCCTCCAGGAACTCGCGCGGAGCGCGCCTCCTGAAACGATCCACAGCGAGTCGTCAGTGGAGTATGGGCCGGTCATCTCAAATCCCTCGAAAATTATTTGCGTCGGCCTTAACTACCGCGAGCATATCGCAGAGTCTGGTTCACAAGTTCCCGATTTCCCCGACCTTTTCAATAAGTACAATAATTCACTCAACCGGCACAAAGGAACCGTAAACGTCTCGGGATTGCCGGCGGTGCAGTTCGATTACGAGTCAGAGCTTGTTATTATTATGGGGAAGACCGCACGAAACGTGCCCGAATCTGACGCGCTTACCTATGTCTACGGCTACGCGGCTGGCAATGACTTCTCGGCAAGGGATCTGCAAATGCGCGTCTCGCAGTGGATGACGGGCAAGACTCCAGATCAGTTCGCACCACTTGGTCCATGGTTAGTATCCGCCGACCAAATCCCTGACCCGCAAACATTGCAAGTTCAAACGTTCGTGAACGATGAGAAGGCGCCGCGCCAAGACATGAATACGTCTCGGATGATCTTTTCCTGCGCGCGTCTCATTGCGTATGCGTCCTCGTTCATGACGTTGCTGCCGGGTGACATCATCTTCACGGGGACCCCTAGCGGTGTAATTCTCGGAATGCCCGAGGATAGACGCGTTTGGCTCAAAGCTGGCGATCGCGTGCGTACTGTCATCTCGAAGCTCGGAGAGCTTCACTTCACCCTGGTCTAACGTCAGCGCTACAATATGTAGCTTTTAGATTTTTTAAGCCTTCCAGATATTGTTAGCGCTGGCTTCATGCTGTTTGAGGACTCTTCATCCAATCGTGCCCGAAAATTTCAGCTGCCCCGCTTTCGATGCCCTCAACTATTCGTTGCGCTGTGTACTCAGGCTGGTCAGCTCTTTTGAACGCTTCCCGCGCTTCTGGCGATTCTTCTTCTTGCCTTTGCAGTGAGGCATCTTTGATTGTGTTTTTTTCAAAGTCGGTAAGCGTAATGTAGGGGTAAACAACGCTGACAACTATTTTGTCTTTTGCAAGCTCTATTCTTGCAGTTAAGCTGATGTGAGCTAATGCCCGTTTTAATCCTGAATATGGACCGTTATCAGGCAAGTACATCAACGCTGTTCCTGAACTTACGTTAACGATTGTTCCTCCACCTTGCCGTCGCATAAGCGGAATGACTTCTTTCATGGCAGCCACTGGACCGACAACATCTAAATCAAAAAGGTAATGGAAAATTTCAAAGTCCGTCTTCTCGACTGGCACATCGTATCCTCGACCAGCATTATTAACGAGAATATCTATCCTTCCAAAGTGCTCATATGCCTGCTTAACAATGTTCTTAACATCTTCAACCTCAGAAATATCTGCAGTAATGGCAATCGCTTCGGGCAGTTCCTCCGCAAGTTTATCTAGTTTGTCTTTTGAGCGGGCGACTAAAGCCAGCTTGGCGCCTTTGCTTGAAAGAAGTTTCGCTGTTGCTAGTCCGATACCTGAGGATGCTCCAGTTACAATGGCAACTTTACCTTTGATGTCCATCTAATCCCTTCAAAACTGCGAATCGCTCGTCGTCTTGATTTTATTGCTTCTATTAACAGGGTTCATAGCCATAAAACTTCGCCACAGTACAGGAGATTAGCGGTTTATAAAAACAATTCTGCGGCATAAAAGGTCACAAAAGATTCTTTGAGAAGCCAATAGTCAAAGGAACCCTCTTTTTTGACACTTAAATTACTAAGCAAAAGATACCCCTAACTACACTTTAGGAGTAATTCTCATAGCAATAGTGCGTCTATCTACTACCTACTTTTTTGCTAGTTAAACTAGGTCAAAAAAGTAGTCCCCTCCCTCATTGATAACTGTAGAAAACCTGTAAGTTACAAGAACCAACTCTACAAGTAATCTTGGCGGCCTAATTACATGACTTTTTCTTGAAGGGTGTTCAAATAGGCTGTCAAGCTTTCAATACATTGGATTTCTCGACCAACCAGCGCCTGCAGCTCATGCCAAAACTTAATATTTACTTTAATTTTTGCCCGTTCCAAAGTCTCTCGTACGCATTTGGTGCCTTCTCTGCCTCGTCTGTCAAAATCTAAGAGAAGAATAACTTCGCGGGCACCAAGCTTTTCTATTTCTGCTGTTGCTTCAAGATAGGATTTACCTCCAGTTTTCACTGTCAAGATTGTGCCGTTAACGCCTAACATTCTAAGGGCTTGGGCATCTTTTTTGCCCTCAACAACTATCAGCTTTTCCTTTGCCGATTCTTCTGTTAATTTGGTTATGACGCGCTGAATTTTCTCCTCTTTCTCTTTAAGATGTGTTGACAAACATTTTACCTTGTTATATTAGCTTGCCGCACAGTTTCCAAACAGCCTTTAGCTTCATTGTTATTTGCAAAGTAGCGTCTAACAGGCTCCAGTATGTCTGCAAGTTCAGTTGCAACGCCGTTTTTTAGGTCTTGAGGATGCAGTTTGCCCTCTGCATAGGTCGATTCAAGCTCTTGGAAACTTTGGAAATGTATGGTTCCTCCGAATTTTGCTGGGCGCTCGATTGCGAAGACTGGTTTTTCTCGGAAAATTATGTATTTGCAGATATCCATTATTGGGTTGAATTTGACGGTTTTTTCTGGGCAGAAAGCTTTCGCCATTTTCTGCTTTATCTCGTCTGGGCTGTCGTAGATGAATATGCATGTTTGAGGCTTGCTCTTAGACATCTTGGCTGAAGCTACGGCTTCTTTTCCCTGTCCCTCTAGAATCGGCCAAATTTTAGGCTTCTCTAAACCTTGCAGTAAATGGTGGTGAACGCAGACGGGTTTCCAGCAGCCGATTTTTTCTCCTATTTCTCGAGCAACCACGTTTGCTTTTCGCTGGTCCATGCCTAACTGGCAAATTTTTACTTTCATGTGAAAAATGTCCGCAACTTGCATGGGGGTATATAGGTAGTCTGAAACGTAGTGGGCTTCAGTTTCTTTTCTTCCCGCAATCTCTAAGGTTCTGGTTGTTCTGGCAATGGTTAAATTTTTTGCGATTATGACTGTTTTAGCCCAATAATCAATGTCTCTGTAGAGCTCATCAGAATAAATGAACTCGACTTTGTCTCCGGGCACACCGAGGGCAAGCCATGAATGCCTAAAAAGGTCAGCGGCTTTACGGATAAGAGTTAAATCGCCACCTAACTTGTTGTTTAACCATGCGTGCCACGTTGACAAATACGCTTTAAAGTGCACACCTGCTTCTGCGAAGTCTTTCATTTTGTAAGCGCAAATAACGCCTGTTCCCAAATGCGCCAGACCAGAGGGCTCCCAACCGTTATAGGCTATAGGGTGCTCTTCTGTTTCCAAAAGGGTGCGCAAATCTTCCGGCGTTATTACTTCTTCTGTTGGCGGTCTGCAGATAAGCTCAATCTTTTTTTCTAAATCCAAATTATTCCCAGCTTAACTCTTCATAGCCTAATAATGATTAGGAATTTAAGAATGACAATATTTGAAATATTGTAATTTATTCTTAACCCAATCATTTAAAGGTCAACGTCTTTACTATGATAGCTAACTTAATAGTTTTTTCTTGCTTAAGGTCTATGCTCTAATGCTACCACTAACCGTTTAATGTACTTTGCAGAATAGAAAGAAACTTAGAAATGATTATGGAGAATTTGTCCACGCTGGCGTTACAGTCCAATTAGTAGTGCATTCATGATAAATAGCAATGACACATCCCGCTCCCGCTCCACATCACCACTGTATACAGCGCGTTAGCAGCAATCATTCTTGGTTTAACTACTCTCCAAGAAGTTAGTCCTGAATCGCATCTGAGTAGCTTTTAATAGATAGAATAATGCCATATTATACAAATAGAGTGAAAGACTTGCCGAGCGTTGTAAAAGTTGACATGGGGGATTTGGACGGCGAGAAAGAGAACCTCGCGAATTTCTTGCGTAGCCAATTAAGATTAAATTCATCAATAACTCCCGAAGGCTTGGAACTAAATATGGAAGATATTTCGACTTACGCATTGGCAAGAAGGGTAAACAAGTTTGTTTATCGCAAGAATCTAAACAGCACGCATTGGGTTACTGTAGAAAATAACGTGGTCAAAATCAACAGGTTCAAGAACCAAAAGAAAGCTAAGAAAAACAAGCACCCAACTACCCCATCAATAATCAAACATGGGTGGTAACGAAAAGGACAGCTAAATGTTTCCTAAATTTTTAGAAAGGATCGTTAAGTTCCAGATACGGCTTTAAAGGGTTAGCCATGCCAGCTGATGTGGATGCGCACGTTTCCCCTTAGGCGGCTTTAAGTTTTAGCTGACGACTTTTCTGAATTGGTACAGTGTAGCGCTCATGGTAACGAGAGCAACTAGTCCGATTACGCCCCAAGCAGGCAGTATCGTGCTCCAAATATAACCGTTGATCATCAGCGCTCGGGTGGCGGTAACGCAGTAGCTTACAGGGTTAAACATTGACACATCTTTCACCCATGTGGGCAGGAAACTAATCGGGAACAACGCCGGACTCAAGAACAGCAGCGGGAAGGTGATGACTCCGCCTATCGCGAAAACCGTCTCGGAACTTCTCGTCTTCATGCCTATCGCTAAAGAAATTCCTGACCACGCAAGCCCAAAGAACGCAAGCGTGAAGAAAATAAGCAAAATTCCGATGACTCCGGTGGTGACGTGGGCACCTAAAGCGTATGCTAACACAAGAATTATAGCTGTCTGGATAACCACCCTAAAAGCATCACTGCTTAACCTGCCCAGCAGAATCGCAGGACGACTCAAGGGTGTCACGAGCATTTTCTGCAAAAACCCCGAGTCAATGTCAGCCACTATTGAGTTTCCTGACTGCAGTGCGCTTCCAAACGCGTTTTGCATCACAATTCCCGCGGCTGCAAACTCTAGATAACTTACTCCGGTGG
The DNA here is from genome assembly GCA_050010515.1 of Bathyarchaeia archaeon. GTDB lineage: Archaea > Thermoproteota > Bathyarchaeia > Bathyarchaeales > Bathycorpusculaceae > Bathycorpusculum. The sequence goes on along the minus strand of JBEKKX010000009.1, from coordinate 45,449 downwards.
GTAGTATTCCTGGAAAATTGGAAAGCCTCGATAGCAACTGTGTGAATAGTACGAGGAATAAAATGGGTTGAAAGAGGGAAAAGAAAAGCAGGATAGGGGTTCGAACAAGTTTTTGGAGGTACCTTATAAATATGTAGCGGGTATCAGAAAGCAGGGTCATTTTTGTTTATCTCCTTCCACCAAACCTTCCACCCATGGTGCTTGGCGCCTTGACGAAGTCTTCGGCTCTTATTCTTCTGCCCGTGTGCTTCATGAAGACGTCATCCAGCGAAGGCGAGGAAAACGTTACTGACGCAATCCGAATGTCGCTACTGTCTAATGCTCTCACGATATCTGCTATTAGGAGACCGGCGTTTTTGGCGTAAACTGTGAGGCATTCTTCTGAATCTATTATTTCGGTGACGCCTGTCATGGTTTTGATGAGGTCTTTTGCATTAGGGCTGTCTTTTTGGCAGCTCTCTAGTGAGATTCTAATGGAGTCTGCTCCAATTTCACGTTTTAGCTCAATGGGTGAGCCGCTTGCAACTATTTTTCCAGAATCGATTATTGAAAGTCGTTTGCATAGTTTGTCGGCTTCTTCTAGGTACTGGGTTGTTAAGAAAATTGTTATGCCCTCTTCTTTGTTTAGTTTTTCCAGATAAGTCCAAATGGCTGCCCGCGATTGAGGGTCCAAACCAGTTGTTGGTTCGTCTAGAAACAGGATTTTGGGTTTGTGGACAAGGGCGGTGGCGAGGTCAAGGCGTTTTTTCATGCCGCCGGAGTAGTTTCTGCCGCGTCTGTCGGCGGCTTCTTCAAGTCCCACAAGATTCAAGAGTTCGTTAACTCGTTTTTTGATTTCATCTCCGTTCATCTGGTGGAAATGTCCTTGAAGCGCTATATTTTCCCTGCCTGTCAGGTCGCCGTCGACGGTTGTTTCTTGGCTTTGAACCCCGATGATCTTGCGGATATCGGCTGCTTGCTTCTCAAGGTCGTAACCTGCAACAGTAACGGTGCCAGATGTTTTTCTGAGGAGTGTTGTTAAAATCTTGATTGTTGTGCTTTTTCCTGCGCCGTTTGGTCCTAGAAAACCGAAGAATTCTCCTTCCTGCACGCTGAAGGAAATGTCATCAACGGCTTTTGTGCCGTCAGAATAAACTTCAACAAGATTCTCTACTTTAATAATGTCTGACATAACTTGTTCATAACTAGTTCTTTAAGATTAAAAATAAAAAGCTTCTGATTGACATTAAGCAAATACAGCAAGAAAGCGCGAAAATGCCAGTTTAATTTGCTGAGGCTGTTGAATTACCATATGCGCAGCAAACCAAACTTACATCCTGTAAGTACTTATTCTTGGTTCTCGGATAGCAAATCATGCTGGAGACGTTTGTTTGACTGGTGTGCGGAACAATGCCTTCTGGGAAAGCCGCGTTTAAGGGAGATTAACAGATTAAGTTCATGGAATGTTGGGCGGATAATTACGCCAGTTATCGGGAGATTGGTACCGTACTATCGGAGTATTATCAAGGTCTTTTTCTATTGGTTTAGCAAGCTCTTTTAATGTACCTAGAAGTTCTATGTGATGATTTTCGTCGCTTATTATGCTTTCAAAAATACTTTTTACATTATCCAAATTTATGTTGTAGCGTTCATTAATTTCTTTGGTTAGGTGTTGCAGGGTTTGCATTTGCACAAGAATGTAGTATTCTTCACCAAGGTCGCTTTCCAAAGCTATGAGTTTTTCATATAAATCTGCTATGAATAGTTCGTCCTCTTTTTTTGTTTTTACCTCATTAAGATAATTGTCTACAGTTAACCATATTTGTCCAAGGTTCTTTGCGCAGTCTTTGGTTTTTACCTTTGACATTGCTATGCTGTCACCTATGCCTTTGAGGAGTGTTGAGTGTTTTGAACTATCTTGAGTTATGCTTAAGAAGAGAGATTTTGCGAGAGGATTTTCAGTTTTCTCAGAAAGACTTCTGTACAAAAGAGCCGTGTTATATTCTAGCATGCTCAAGCAACTTATGTAGCTAGCCATTGTTTTGGAATCATTCATTTTTGACATTGTATCCTGCCCAAATTCAAGGTTTGTTAACGTTTTATAAAGAACTTATGAATTTAAGCTCAATGAACAGTTATGATTAATATTTTAGCTTCATAATTTGTACGTATTTAGCTCTTCTCGGCCCTTCTGCTTTACATGTTGGATTGAGCTAATGTATAATCAAGGCAAATCACCTTTAGAGTGCCCCCTATGTGCAGTGAAAAAATGAATTAGCAATTTGGTCGAAATAACCAAAAAGAGCTGAGGTGAGGTATTTTGGGTCAAAGTGGCGATGTCGCCCACAACTAATTCTCTTTTTTATCATTTCTCAAATTATTTGGTTCAAATGTAAATTGCGTGCATCGCGCAGAAGCAGAGCCATTTGTCTATAAACGTCTTGGGAAAGATTATCATATTTCTCCTTGAAGCGATTCAAGTTTGTCAAGTCGCTAAGCATCCAATAGTAATCGTAGTGATCTCAGTTTTTATGCAGTAATTTAAATGGGGCTTGATTCGCCAGCCTTAGAGGAATCATAAAGTCTTTTGCAATAATTCTCAAGTAACCTGGAGTGCTACTGAGGTCTTCATTTCCAAGATAAGCCCAGAGGTATGGCTGTCCATAGAAGAAGCTTTTTGCTGTGTAAAGACCCTGCCTTCTTCGGTTATATGTAAAGTTACCATAGTCGATGGCACATGTTGTCATAATTTGACCTGCGGGCAATTCGTTGCCATTTATTAATTCTTGATTAATTTCCGCAACAGCTGTAAGAACTATTTCCAAATCATCAATTTTCTGATCTGTCAAGGTTTGGTTAAGATTTGCGGCATTCTGGTTGTTAACGATAAGCTTGAAGGATTAGGCTTCTCTCAAGCGGAGATTGTGAAGGAATTAAGCCAGAAAAATACATGCTCTAAACGCACTATATACAATGATTTTGAAGCTCGCGCAACTTGGCAGCCTATTCTGCAGAGCGATGTTAAGCCCAGTGAGGTTTTGCTGAAAGTAATTAATCGCTATGAGCAGATTTATCGCCAAGCGAGCATCCGGCTGCTTACGTTTGAAAATGAGTTGGCTCAGCTCGGCGCCTTGAACACTATGTTGAAGGCTAATTCTTTATTGTTTGAGTCTGCTGTTTTGCCTGAGGCTCTTGGACGCTTGAGATTTAGAGGATAAAGCGAAACGTGGCAGCTATTACAGAAAAGCTAAATAAAGACGTGAACATGAACTTATCGCCACTGGTCGCTAGACCAGAAGATTTCATGTATGAGCGGTCGTAGTCTAGTTTGGTCTAGGACATCAGCCTGCCACGCTGACGACCCGGGTTCAAATCTCGGCGACCGCACCATTAATTCCCTTAAAGCAGCTTGATTCGGGCTTTGTTGACCGTTACAGAATTCCGTAACGTCATTACAGTTTTCCGTAAAGCCAAAGCCGCATTTTGGAGCAGCTCCATTAAAACTTTTGAAAGAAGTGTTTACCAACAGATTAAACTTACAGGAAAACTACAAAGAAAAAGCCCTGAGAAACTTCTGCCCAAAAATTTTAAGGATCACTATTCTGACGCTGCTATTTTCTGAATCCTTCGAAACAAGGGTAATGAGAAACTTTATGCGGGATTCGATGAATACGCTTCATTATCTCTGGAAGAAATCGAACGGGTTCCTTCCGTTTTTTTGCCATCTTCTTTATTCCCCCTGCGTCAAAGAATTTAACCGTTTATAAAGGTTGAATTTGACACTGCAAACGACCAAAAAAGTTTTCTAGAAAACGTTTACGGACAATTCATAACCCTTTTAAATAATATTTATGCATATGCAAACGGGGCACATGTAGACATGCAGAAGGTCAGGATCATATTGGTTTTAGTCAGCGTCCTCACATTATTGACGCCGTTTGCAGTTGTCGGAATAACTTACCGAAACAACCTCGTCCAGATGGTTGTCCCTCCACAGATAAAACAGATAATTGGATCGTTCGGTTCAAGCAATAGCGGTTCAGGAAACGACAACTTCATCTCAAGCAACATAGCAGTCTCCAGCGCTTCGCCCACAAACACTTTTGCCATCCAACTCACGAATCCGTTTAATTTCAGTGTGACATTGTACTCTTTGAACGCCACCGTCACGACCGGCAGCAACAACAATAACAATAATAATAACAACAATAACAACAACAACTCAAATAACTACAATAATAACAATAACAACAATAATAACAACAACAACGCCCCAACTGCGGCGACACCAAGCCCAGAAAATAACAACAATAACAACAATAACAACAATAACAACAATAACAACAATAACAATAACAATTCAGGAAACAACAATACCCCGTTGGGGACCATTGTATTCGTCGGCTCTGTCAACATGGGTGCCGCGCAGACGGTTACCGTAAACCTCGTCTTTACTTGGGCGCCGAGCGCTGAAAGCGCCTTCCAAACTCAAAACCCCGCAGCCACAAGTATAAACGTCAACTTGGCAGATCTGACTGTTAATATAAGCGGCATTACGGTACAGATGACTCAATCTACCTCGGCAACAATGGAGATTGCACCTTAAATTGAACAGGTGAATATGAATGGAACGCAAAATCAACTTGCTTGGAATCGCGGGTGGCATCGCCGCCCTTATTTTGGCAGCAGTTTCTTTATTCGTACCCTGGTGGCAACTCAGCATCGCCAAGGGACTTGTCAAAATCAACGTTTCTCCTTTAAACATCAACGTCAGCTTACCCGGCTACAGCGCCATCACGGTGCCATTGATATGGGCCATAACCATGGCTTGCGCTCTCTCGCTGATCGCAAGCGGCATAATCATGCTAATCTACGCGGCATCCCCTCTAAAATCCTACGCCAAGCGCCTCTTAGGATTCGCATACAAAACACCTCTAGTGCTGGTAGTGGTTTTCACAGTTTTAGTGTTCGCCCTAACTTTTGTGGCGCAAAAAGCAGTCGGCCTCAATATGCCCCTAATGGGTTCAGCCAACCTTCAAGTACCCCAATCGTTAACATCAAACGTGATCATCAGCGTAGCCGTTTCTGCGACTTTCCTGTGGGCGTACTGGTTCGCAGTAGTCACCGCGGGACTTTGCGTAGCCGCCAGAATCTACCACCGAAAAATCTCCCCGCCACTCCAAAAACAAATAAATTTACCTTCACCTTCCGCAACGCAGCCATCCCCTCCATCTGCTCAGCCCGCTCAGTCTGAAACGCCATCCGCTCCAGCCGCATTATCCGGCAATTAAGTTTACGTTCTGCCCCACTTGCGGAGATTATAGAGCTCTTGATGAAGAACGCAACGACTTATTAAGAGCAATCCTAAAGGAATTGAAAATTCAAAACGACAAGTTAGACAAGGTAATAGACAATACGAAAGAGACAGCCGAGAACATTAGGCGTTTTGTCTAACTTCTCTTTTTTTAACCTGTTTTTTGAGCCGTTTTTGGCATACCTATCGTTTCATTTTATATTTTTGTTCTAAAGATATACCGAGCTCTTTTTCATTTTATATTTTTGTTCTAAAGATTCAACGAGTTCTTTTTCTAACTCGATGTCTTTCTTTGACAATTCATCAAACTTTTTTTGTACCGATGCTTTTCCTGAATTAGGAGACCGTTTCTTCATTTCAGCACGAATGGCTTCCAAGTCTTTTTTTATTTCTTCTGGTTCTCTCATTCTTGGTCAAGTATAATACCCATTAATCGCTTATTACCTTTTTTGAGCAACTAGTGCGCGGCGCGTGCAAAAAATATTGAAATATCCAAGAGATAGGACAGAAATCGCTTAGAGAAAGGGAAGTTCTTGCTTTTCCAATTCCTCGACGGAAATTGATATAATTACATCGCCTTTCTCAGTTCTTCGTTGTCCTGTGGCCCAAGCCCGTCCCGGCCGTACCGCTCTCCATTGAAGCCCAAGAATATCAATTGGAAAAGCCATAAAAACAGTAACCCCTGTAGCAAACTCAAGCTGCTTAAGTTTCTCAATTTCTTCCAAGAAGATATCGATCTCTCGCTTGTAGTATTTTAGTGGCCAGAGCTTTACCTCAATAAAATAGGGCTTATCCGAAAAAACTAAAAAATCAGGTCTTTTAGCTTTCATTTCTCTAAGCACTTTGGAAAAATCGCTAGGGGTTTGGCTAAATCGGATATAGGCAATTTTCTTATCATCAAGTACCTCAGCGAACCTCTTCTCTGCAGCTGAGTCGATATGAACCTCCTTATGAAGTTCGCCATTAAAGAGAGGAGCTGCAGTCAAAATATCGGTCAATGCCTTTGTTTGATCTTCAGATAACTTAAATGTTGCAGGATTTGAGAGAAAATAAAGTTGAGATGCTTTCGCTTCATGCAATTCGTTCCATTCAACTCGAACCTGAGCCGGGTACCCTGAAGGTATACTGTTTGTCCAAGCATCAGGCTCAATATTATAATCGCCAGGGCAAAGCCTAATTTTTCTTAAATATTCTTTGTCCTTTTTTTTAAAAAAAAATTGTTTATATTTGCTCTTGGTTTTTCTTTCTGTTTAGTGCACGTTTCTTTTTGCTTGCTTATATCAACCTTGAATAGTGCTTTTCTGCGATGGTTTATTAGGCGTAAACAGTAGATTCTGCAATTCTCGTATGTTGAAAAAGCATCATTTCATGTTGAAAGTGCGCGCATTAATTCTATGATGAACTATGTTGAATCATATTTGGGGCATATTAGAAGCATATAGTAGACCCGGGGGTAGGTTGTACACACACAAATACCCTAAAACAAAAGCCAAGAACTAAAAACATACAAAATATTAATTTTATAGAACCTGATCACGCCCCCATCAAACTCCATTTTAAACTGTATAAACGGGAAGACTTAAACTTCCATGCAAGTTTGATGTAAAGGCTCAACTTTTACTTAACGATTACCTGTCAAAAGTATTATGAATATTTTTTTGTATTAAAATCAGCAGATCAGTTAGGACTTTTTTTTGTCGAATAACTACAATACAATCGCTTGAGTTATGCAGGTTTATAATAATATTGTAAGGTATCTACGTTAATTTGTTTCTGAACAATCTTGCCATGGAAATGTGTTAAAAATGATGCATTTTGTAGAGCGTTTGTCTGCCATTTTTCACTTGAGCTTGAGAGTAATTCTCATAAGCTTAAGCAATATTACAATACAATTTGCGAGGCAGCGTAATGAGAAGGCGCGAGGCAGCCCGGCTTTTGAGCGAAATATGTAAGTGTGTACCAGACGCTTTCATAAGTAGTATATCGCTAACGCCAAGCAACCGTTCCAAAGAAGAATTTGATCTTCGAATAAACGTCTCTCTCGATGTCAAAAGTCTCATGAACGTGCAATCTATTGTAAATAAACGTGGAATGATTTTAAAAGAAGACCAATGGTCTCTGCTGATTTATGGCTCTCAAACAAAACCAACTGGAATGGCAATCATCGCATAAAAATTAAAGTTCCCAACAAAGGCTTGAGGGAACAGCGGGGGTACACTCCAAAAAGCAGTGAAGCTCTGGTTAAATCACCCGAATTAATTAGCAGATTTTAGAGTCTAGAGAATTAAAAAGGATACGGACTAGGAGCACACGGTAACAGTGTTTTTGGTAATTTGAAAATGTCACCGTTTTGCTGCCGCTTACACTTCTCGGTTCATTTTAAACCATGCTTTTTTCGTCAAACGCTATGTGTTATCGTTAAAATTCAAGCGTAAAAGCCTGTGTTTACATTTGCTGTTTTTGCAGCTATACAACAATAAGTTAGGATTGTTAAAGTTGGTTGTTAAAACTTCACTTGTTGAATTGCAATTTTCACAGTATTCAGCCCGGACTTGATTATTTAAAATGTACCCTTTGCTAAGTAGGACGCTCCAAGATTTAATCTTAAAAGAGCCTGGAATCAACAAAAAAACACTCCGATAAAACAATCATTTGGACGCGCGGTAATACTGCCGCCGTTAGGAAATGCACATTGAGCTTCAAATGAATTTGTGATTGCGATACAAAAGCAACAGTTCAAAACAATATGTATGTAGCAATGATTGTATACAATAATTTATTTTTCTCTTATTCCTTAGCTTTTGCAATAGAACCTAAGCCTAAAAATAGCTACTTGAAAGCTAAGCAGTCCAGTTAAGATGAGAAAACTCGTAGGTCACATAAAGGTTGCAGAAAGAACGGAGCAGTTTTGTTTTTAGGTATTTATTTTAGATTCATAGGTTGCTTTCATAAGTTAGTTAAATAGCATTCGCTAATGTGTGTTCCATTGAAATTGGAATCTGGAGGAAAGTGTATGAAACAAATTGCAGAAAAAGATAGGAAAGAACTAGAAGCTAAGCTAGAGAGGGTTTTCCAAGAAAAAATGGGTCAATTGCCGACAGAATTGCGTGAAATATTGCTAGATGACATGGTCACAGCCTTCGAAAACAGGTTAAATGTGTTAAACCGAGCAAGCAGAAAAGCTGATAATTAACTGCATTCATGGACAAAAATGTTGATTAGTAATACATAAAAGATTTATAATAAAAAATGAGTTTAATAAAAAAGAGGAGTAAAAAGTGCGCCGTTCAAAACTAGAAATGTATGTTGACATCCTTTCGGTTCTCGCTCACAGAGGACCGCTAAAACTAACACACGTCATGTATAAAGCAAACGTTAACTGCAGCGTCCTAAAAGAATACCTTGACTTCCTCATAAAACAAGGCCTGGTCGAAGAACGCACAGCAGGAAAACAACGCGTAGTTTACGCCGTAACACAACGAGGCATAACAGTACTGAAATACTTCAAAGAACTAAAACAAGTCCTACCCATAGTAGAGGAAGCACGAAACCAAACAGCAATCCCCTACTAAAACCCACAACTTCCACATTTCCCCTAAAAACAAATTATATTACACATTACCCGTTTTACCATTCCGCACTCCGCTCTCATTAAATATTAATGTTATAGTTTAGTTGTTTCAAATAAGTAGTAAAGTTTCGTAAGACTTAATAAATAGCTTTTGGATTAAACTACCAACTGTATATGTGCAAGACACGTCGGAGGGATTTGTGATTAAGGATGAAGTATTGGCTAGAAAACCGATTACGATACTTGAGAAAATTGAGGAGAGTCTTGAGAGGTTGAATCAGAAGATGGAGGTTATAATTGAGATTCAGAAGAGCGGTAGTGGCGGCCAGAGGTCGGCTATAACGTTGCCTGATGCTTCTTTAGATGTTATGACGCTTCTTTCTATGCCGGATCATCTGCGGAAAACAGCTATGGCGATTTGTAGGTGTTCAAGGGCGACTGCTGAGGAGATTGCTGAGCAGACAAGTCGGGCTAGAGCTGTGGAAAGTGCGTATCTTAATCAGCTGGTGATTATGGGTTACCTTAAGAAGGAGCGTAAGGGAAGAAAAGCCTATTTTTTTGTTGATAGGGAAACGCAGGGTTGAAAATTATGAGCAAAATAATCGCTGTACATTCATATAAAGGCGGAACGGGAAAAACGCTTCTTTCCTTAAACTTAGCAGCTACTTTGGCTAAAAACGGCAAGAAAGTTGCTGTGTTTGATCTTGATTTTCGGGCACCAAGCTTGTTCTCCATTCTGAAAGCTGAAAACGTCGAATGCTGGCTTAACGATTACCTAAACAATACCTGTGACGTCGAAAAAGTTCTTGTAGATTTAAGCAGCAGGATTCCTGGAAACGGCAAGTTTTTCGCTGGCTTAGCAAACCCTGCAACTGAAGCAATCCGAGACATGTCTGGAAAGGATAGAAAATGGGAAATGCGTGCTTTAGGAAGGCTGCTTGCCCTTAGGGAAACATTGCTTAAGAATCAAAAGTTTGATTACTTGTTCTTTGACACAAGCCCAGGACTGCAGTATTCCTCAATAAACGCTATTGTAGCCGCTGACTTCGTGGTTGTGGCAACAACTGGTGACCGCTCCGATGTGGACGGAACAAAACGAATGCTAGTGGAGCTGTATAACTTGTTTGAGAAGAAAACGGGACTTGTGCTAAACAAAGTGCTTGATTCATCAGCTACAGCTAAGAAAGCCGAAATGAGCAACAAAGTAAAAACTGTTTATCACGTGCCCATGCTGGGAATCGTGCCTTGTTTCTGCGAAATCCTAAGAGCTGAAGGCAACTTGATATTTGTCACAGATAAACCTGACCATCCGTTCACAAAGATAATTGCTGAAATGGCTAGAAAGATCGAAAATAACGAAGTAAGCTAATTAGCCTCCCTCTTCTTTATTTTTTGATTTTAGTTTTTGCGATGCAGGTTACTGTTAGAGAATGATGGCGCCGACGCCGGGCGGTGCCGCGTTTGTGGCTGCTTTACATGCTAGTGCTAGAGCCATTAGTTGGTCGTCGTGTCTTCCGTGTGGGTGCCAGAATTTGAGGTGGATTCGTTCTTGAGCCGTTTTAGGCTGCAGGTACTCGTATTGTTGTTCGTTGATTTGAGCGATTAGGGTTTTGTCGTCGCCTGCTATTTTGAGGAGTTTCTTTTCCATGAGCAGTTTAAGGTTGTTTAGCATATTCTCTTTTTCCGTGTCTGTAAAGAAAACGCCTTCAACGGCGGGTATGTAGATGTTGTTTAGTTCATCGATAACGGCGTCGCCTATGCAGCCCTTGTCCACGTATAAACCTTCAAAGTTGAACACCTGCTGCGCTCTGGCTATGTAGCCGATGACTTGGGGGTAGTTTGTGCCCAAGGGAAACTGGCGTTTATGCACCAGCCTCAGCTCGCCGCTGTAGCTCTTCTGAATCACTGCAAGCACGCTGTAGTCGACTTGTTTGCCAAGGTCTAATCCCGCGTAATAGGGTCCATTGAGTTTCTGATGGGGCGTGACTTTTTCGATGTCTTCGATGTAGGTGCTTGGCGAGTCTGGGTTGCCTAGCTCTGGGTCTACGCAGGTTACGATTAGGTCCATGGGGAAGAATGTGTGGGTTGCTTCTATCCATATGCCTTCGACTTCGCGTTGCCATTCTTCTTTTGTCATTACTTCTTTCCATTCGTCCAGTTGCGTTTGGCTGACAAGTGGGCTTTGGTAGCTTGCGTAGTGGTGTACGCTGTAGCGTTTTGTGTCCAGGAAGGCTTTGCGGAAAACGTGGTCTTGGCCCATGGGTGTGCCGCTCATGACTAGGCTTGCGCCTGGTTTTGTGAGCATCATCATTATTTCGCTTGTTATCATTTCGCCTGGGACAATTGATGCTTCGTCTATGAAGACGTAGTCTGGATGGTAGCCTCTGAGCTTGTCTTTTGAGCATGGCAGGGCAACGATTTTTCCACCCAGCGGAGGCTTGAGCTTTATGGTTGTGCGGGTTGTTCCAGGTCTCTGAACCATCTGCCTTAGAAGCGGGTTAGCTAGGATGGTGAAGTAGCAGTAATCAAACATTATCATGGATTGGCGTTGGGTGCTGCTTATGATGAGGCTTTCAACTTTGGGCTTAGTGTATAGGAGCCAGAGGTTTTTTCTGCTGAAAACCAAGCTTTTGCCCCATCCCCGACCGCAAACCGCCACTTGCCTCGGGCTTACATCCCGAAGAAGCTTCTGATGTTCAGGTGCCTCGATAAGCCATTTGTCCCCGCACATTAAAACGGCGAAAAAGACGGGGTCAGCGATAAGTTTGCTGGCAACTTCTTTGTGGGCGAGCAATTGCCTTAACGCTGTTGGCCTCTGCAGTAAATCTTCACATATTGAGGCGGCGAATGATAGGTTGCTGGTTATTTTTTCAAGGAAAGCTTTCTCGTCCAAACCTCAAAATCCCTTCTCACCAGAGTTCGTGCGCTTTTATCAATATCGCTGATAAAATCGCCCAATGTTGCTTCATTAAAGTGTGCCGCCTCCCCCTTCTGATTGAGCAACTTGTTTAGAACGGTTGCGTGGTAACCCAAGGCACTTGCCAACCGTGTCCTCTCTGCAACTGAAAGGTTAGTGTCACGGAGCATCTTCTTCATGTCACGCATTATTCGCCATTCCATAGCGATTAACCTGTCAGGGTCAGGTGCCCGTTTATGTGTGTGCACAAGCTACCCTCCTAGTCTACTAGATGCTCCTAATAGACGCCAAATATGATTCAACATAGTTCAACATAGACGAAACGTCCCGCACTTTCAACATGAAACAATGCTTTTTCAACATACTAAGAATAGCAGAATCGACTGTTTTCACCTATTAAACAATCGCAGAAACGACTTTTTCAATCAGTGGAGGGGGGAGTGAAAGTGATTATCTTTTAATCCACAAACTTTTTGCAAATGTTTGTGATTTTGTTTTCGCAACTGTTAATAGTATGAAAGTAAACTATTCTTACTGATGCAATATGAGCGAAGAACCACAAGTAACCACAATCAGCGAAAAAGGGCAAGTAGTCATCCCGCAGTCAATAAGAAAACAGCTTAAAATAAAACCGAAAAACAAGTTCCTCGTCTACGGCAAAGGCGATACCATCATACTCAAAAAGCTCGAACTCCCTGACATAAAAAAAGAATGGGACCACATCTTTGAAATGATGGACAAAAAACATCTAAACATTTCAGAGGAAGAAATCCAAGAGATAGTTTCAGAAGTTAGAAAAGAGCGCCACCGCAAATAACTAAGATGATTACATGCTCAGGGTCGTTCTTGACACCAACGTTTTGGTGAGCGCCACAATTTCCAACGGCAAATCAAGAGAGCTTTTCCAACGAGGATTGGCGAACCGATTTGCCATTGTTACTTCTGACTTAATTTTGGAGGAGCTTGTCAGTGTACTTAGTCGACCGCAACTCAAAACAACCAATGCGGAAATCAAAGAGACTATTAATGCGCTGAAACGATCAGCCGATGTTATAAATGTGAAGTCAAAGCTCAAGGCAGTCAAAGAAGACCCCAAAGACGATATGATTATTGAAACAGCTTACGATGGAAACGCCGACATAATTGTGACGGGAGACAAACATCTTTTAGCTTTACAGGATTACAAGGGAATTAGGATAATTACAGTTCAAAGCATGCTTGAATTGATTTAGAACGATTTTGACGGCTTTGCCTTCCACAAATCGGTTGCCTACTTAGCCCTTTTGTCAGCTTGCGCTTTTTGTCTTTCAGCGTGCAATGCATTGAGAAGGTCAGAGGAATTATCATAAACTTTCGTATTTTGCGTAGCAAACTCTTTTTCGCTTTCTTCTATTTCCATTTTTTCTGAAGCAGATAAAGGCGGACTTTTAAGCTTGGATTTTTTTGGAAGAATTTGTTTCAAAACCAAAACATCTCGTCATCCTGTTTAAGTTCAAATTCGGTGCCACTTTTCAACCCCAGTTTCTTTATCGTTTCTAACGGAAATCTGAACCCTGCCATTCTCATCCATTTTGGCCTTTGCCATTTAATTCACTAACAAATAACGTTCTCTGATTGAAAGATAAATGTTTTCAGAAAATCGGAAATCATCAGGCTATTTTTGATAATCAAGTGCTACAACAGAACCCTGACACCCAACACTGAAGTTTGGGTTCATGAGTTTGAAGTTGTTCAAATTCGACTTTCTTAACCAAATTTTATATTTCAAATTGTATTATATCGTTGATTAATAATCAAAGTGACCTGCAATTGTCTTCTTCAGAATCCGAGCAGCATAAAAGAATAAAGGGTATTCTTAGTGATTATCTCAGAAAATGGACAGGTGCCTCATTACAAGAATATCCGTCGTCAGGTCATGAACTAGACATTTTGGCAATGACCCAAGATGGTATTAGCATATGCATCGAAGTAATTTGGTCTGCATCCCTTCAGAATTTTTATAGAGATATGTTTTTGGTTCAAAATTCCGATGCAAATATCAAAATTGTCGTGGCAAACCCCAAGCTGTTAGCAGATGCTAAATGCCAAAGAATATTTGAAAAGGGAGCAATTGCTCAGCGGAAATTTGGGGTTGCCATGCATGGAGAATTAATTGATGGTGAAAGGGTGCTTTCAGACGGCTCATATGTGGAAAGTGAGTTTAAAGAGATTGTACTAAATTTAGTTGAACACGTCCAGAAGTACGGCAAAATAATAGGAAAAGCTTCTGAAGAAGTATTAGCTGAACCTAAACCCGTAGATAAAAAAGAAGAAGACTTGGTGTCAAATCTCTTTCCAATAATTAGTTTACCACCCACCCTTTATTCGAGTCCCACTTATTTGAGAAGAGTTAATCAAGTTTTTCAGAAGTTAGGCTCAGATGTAGAGGAGCACCCTTTTCTTCCTAAGAACAGAAAACTCTATACGTTTGATAACTTAACTGACCCTTCTTCAATTTTTGCGCCAATAATAGACAAAAGAGAGGTTACTGAAGAAAACACTTCTGAATTGTTGAAAAATGAAGATAGCAGAAACGACATCATTTACTTGCTTAATCTCGCTATGGAGAAGTATTGCAGAAAAAGAAACATGCGCTATGACCGAGACCATGATAGATTTATTTGCCTTCTTAAGGAAGGAAAAAACTATGTCTTTGGTTGGCGAGCTAAAACAAAGTATGTTGAACGCAGAGTTGCAAGAGCCTTTTGCAAAGAGGGACAAGTGATCTTTTGCGTTCATTATGCAGCAAGCTTGAACTTTATGTACATAAACGAAGCACTTTTTCTGAAAATAGAACCAACCAAAGTATTCACGTCTGACGGAATTAAGCCTATTCGAAAAGAAAAACTCGCTTCCTTGATGAGCCGTTATTTATCTAAAGAGTATAACAGTTCATATCTAAGTTCAGTTAGATTTTGGGCAAAATTTCTCTCAAAACTCGATACTAAATTGTGTGTTCCTTTCGGAAATAACACCATTGAAATTGATACCAATCCAGCAGGAACGCTTATGCTTGTTGGGATTTCTGAGGACGGGGTTGTATAATAGTGCCAACAAAATGTTTCAGGTCAATTTTCATAAATGAACCTTCGTTAACTTTTGGAGATGGAAAACGATACATAGACCCAAAAAAAGGGTTGGTTGCTTATGGTCCTTGTTTATATGAAAATAGAAGAGCTATTGCCTCTTCAATAAGATTGGGCATTGTTGGGACAAAAGAAACAATCGACCAATGTAAAGAATGGGTTCAAAAATGCCAAGGAGAAATTCCAGCTAAGAAAGAGAATTCTTCACTCTTCCAAAAATTCCCAGGATTTACAAAAGTATTTGGTTGCGAGTTGCGGGTAAAGGAAGAATGCATAGAGCTAATTGTTAGCGATGAAATCAAGGCAATATTAAATGTTGCAGACTATCAACAGAGAGTGAAAGAAGCAGCAAACTTGTTTATTAGAAAACTCTCAAATTACTTGGGAAGAGAGCCACATCCCCAAGTTGTTGTCTGTGCATTGCCTAAGGAAATATTGGACTGCTGCTCCACCGAACAGCAAGGAGATTCTTCTGCAAGGGTTAAACTTACGAAGAAAGAGAAAGACATTATTGACATGATTCGGAATCACCGTAAGACTGGTCAGCAAACCTTAGTTCCGTTTCAGGAAGAAGATATCGAAGGAACTTATGAAGCCAGCAATCTTCGTCGTTTGATAAAGGCTGGAGCAATGATGCTTAATATCCCTACGCAGCTTGCTAGACCTAGGACTTTTAAGACAGATAATTCTGACCCAAGTCTCCAAGATGCAGCCACACGTGCGTGGAATTTTGCGGTAGCTACATATTACAAAGCTGAAGGATATCCTTGGAAATTAGCTAGTATGGAGAACGGAACTTGCTACGTCGGAGTATCTTTCTACAAAGACCCGCCAAATTCCAAAGGTGATATGAGGTCAAGCGTAGCTCAGGTTTTTACTTATACAGGAGAAGGTTTGGTTCTCAAAGGTAGTCGTGCAGTTCTTGATTATACAACAGGCTCGCCTCATTTAACGGAAGAGGGCGCACGTCAGTTAATAGTCGATGTTCTAAAAGAATACGATAATCAAATGCATCAACTTCCCCGAAGAATTGTTGTGCACAAAACTTCTAGGTATAAACCAGATGAACTGCAAGGTTTCCAGTCAGGGGCACAAAGTGTCCAACTTAAAGATTTTATTACAATTGAAACTCGGGGGATTAGATTCATGCGGAGAAAAGGCATTTATCCACCTTTAAGAGGAACAGTTGTTCAGTTGGGAACTTCTAACTATCTTCTTTACACTAAGGGCTATTCACGTTATCTCGAAACATATCCAGGACTAAGGGTTCCAACACCTATAGAAATAGTTGAGCATCATGGAGATGCATCGTTAGAAACCATTTGTGAAGAAGTTTTCTCTTTAACAAAGATGAATTGGAATAGTGCTGACTTTTGCATTCGAAGCCCAATTACTCTTGAGTATGCTAGCGAGGTCGGCAGAATTCTTGCTTACGTGCCTGAAGAAGTAATTCCACGACCAGAATATCGATTCTACATGTAAAACTTTGCTATCCTTTCAACACAAACTCACAATAACAGAACCTCAGAAGACAGGTAATATGATGCCAATGGATACAGCCGAAATTCAATTTTATATGCGTGACAGCGAAGCATTTAGAAGACTGATTAAAGAAAAAGGCTTGACTCTTGAGGATAATGGGCAGGATGGCATTTGTTCTCCTCCAGATGGCGGACATTACTTATTTGCTATTGAGAAAAGAGTGGAAGCCATTGAGTTTTACGTTCATGAATTTACAGAGCTTGTGGTAAAAGCATTAATTATGCAAGAAATAGAAAATATAAGAGTTAAAACTCATTTGGATTGTGCACAATTTTTCCTTTTTGGATACAAGAAAGCTCACGAACTTAGTCAAGAAACTGAAGGCGACAAACTTTGGTGAAAAGTAAGCGCATCATCGATAGAAAGAAAGCCAAGGAAATAGAAAAGAAGATGTTGCAACGGCAACGGAAAGTACAATATGTTTTTGATGCTTGTCCACAGATTGAAACTTTGGAAACCTCACCAAACCCTAACAAGTTACCAATTGGGCAGTTAATTAGTGCATGTCGTCAATTCATGATGGGCTATTATGAAAACAGTATTTTGAACTCTGCTTTCGCCGTTGAATATTCACTGCTTTTCAAAATAAACTCAGAACTTAACGACACTGACAAAATGGCTATTGCTGAAAAATACAAAGGTGGTTTCGACTTAAGGTATGCCTTGAATTTGGCGAGGGGCAAATGGATAGACGAACCGCTTTACAATGAGTTGCAACTGCTAAACAATCTAAGAGACATGTCGGCTCACCCTAGCAATTGGATTACTTTGTATAAATTATTAGGTAAGCAGTTTGCGGATGAAGAGACAGCTAAGAAATGGGTTTCCAAAGCTGCTAACAAGTCGCCAGTCCAAATTGCTGAATCATTGAAGGATGGATTTGATGTAGAAAAAGCCAAACAGACTCATGCGGCAATGTCTTCATATGCCGATGCTCGATGGGCTAATCTTCCAGACTTGGAGTGGGCAACCAAAAAAGACACTTTAGCATTCCAAAGGGACTATGTCAGAAGATACTTGCAACCAATGGTTGATGAATTGCTTAATGACAAAAAGATTATTGGATTAATTCAAAATCCCTCGACTGCTGCTGAGTTTGTCATGAATAGATATCGTTTTCCAGAGGATACAGCATTAAGAGCGATAGACATGGCTTTTGAAGCTTTGAAACAGTTAAAAGTTATTTAAGAAAGCATTGCAAGGCACGAAACGACAAAGCGCATAAATGGTCGCATAAGTTACTTTACTTTCGGTGAACTAAAATGAAAAAAGAAAAGTATAGGGTAATACCCCAACTTTATAGACGGGTTTTAGGTGTGAAATACCTTAACTTAATAGTCAAGGTACTTCATTTTATCTGAACCTTAAACGTAGAAAATTTCCAACAACTTTTTAAACATTGATTCTTAGGGAACTTAATAATAGTGCTGTGAAAGCTGAATAATTATAATTTTTTATTTGCGCTTGCGCTCGGGAAAGGCAAGAAGGTTATTAAGTATTAGTTATGAGTGCTCCGCATCCACATATGCAACAGACATGGCTAAGTCCTCCGTAGTTCCTTGCGAACTTTATGCCAGTCGGAGAGATCCACTTTCAAATCAACATCTATTTTGTCAAAATATTCTGTCAAGTCAGGTTTTGTAAACGGTCTGATCTTGATTAAGTCTTCTTTAACCACTTTTATCTCCTGAAAGAAGATTAGATGTGAGAACATATAGAATTTATGGTGACCCGTGATGCTGAGTTTGAGGCTGTTAATTTACAGTCACAAAGAGTTATAGCTTCCAAAGAAAACTTTAAATTATCTTTTAATCGAAAAATATGATTATTACTGAGGGCAAAGAAACTTGGAGAACAAAAAATTCAGCATAAATGAGCTTAGAAGTTTTGATGGGAAAGGTGGTAGGCCTGCGTATGTTGGGTATAAGGGTAAGGTTTATGATGTTTCTGGTTCAGATCAGTGGGGTGATGGCGACCACATGGGGCATGAAGCGGGTCGGGATTTGACCGAGGACATGGACATTGCGCCGCATGTTGACGACGTCATGAACATGATGAAGATAGTCGGCGTTTTAACTGGGTCGTGACGTAATGGAATCCCCTAAGCGCTTTTCCAATCCTTCCGATGTGCTCTGGAACCTTTTCGGCAAGCCTCTCGACATAGATGCCGTCAAGCTTGTTGAAGAATCTTGGAAAGACACCCTCATTTCTAAACCCAAGAAACTGCGCTGCGAAAAGCAGAAGGAAGCCCAGAAATTTTAGTTTCGGTTGGTCCGTATGTTTTTTTAACTTGTTTTGTAATTTAAGGGTGAAGAGGTTACTTGTTTGGATAGATCTGCAATTATTCTGGCTGAGGGTTCCCAAAGCAAATTCAGTGAAGACAGAGGTCTTTTGAAACTGGCCAATAAACCCTTGTTAAACCATGTGGTTGACGCTGTAAAGGGCATGGTCGGCGAAGTATTAGTGGTTACCAGTTCAAAGGAACAATCAGACCTGTACGCTAAAATGGTTTCGCCTAATGTTCAATTTGCCCTCGATATTGACGAGTCGAAAGATCCTTTATCTGGCGCTTTAACTGGTTTTAAGGCTGCTCAAGGAAAATATTCGCTGCTTCTGCCGTTTGATGCACCGTTTGTTTCCAAAGAGGTTGTGTCTTTGCTTTTTGAGTTATGCATTGGTAAGTCAGCGGTTATTCCAAGATGGCCAAGCCGCCAAATTGAGCCCTTGCATGCAGTTTACCGTACAGAGCAGGCGTTGGAGGCAGCTGAAGAAGCGTTAGTAAGCGGGGAGCTTGAAGTGGAGGCAATGGTAAGTAAGATGCGGGGGGTACGGTACGTTTCGACTTTAGTTATTGAACAGTTAGACCCGGATTTTCGAACTTTCTTCAAAATTAATACACCATTAGATCTAAAGAAAGCCCTTGCAATGAAAAAATCTAGAATTCACTAGAAATTTTTAATTCTGGTCCTGCGTGAACCGTAGCCTCCTTATTTAAGCTGCTTAACCACGCGTGGACACTTGAAAATGCATGTTTATGGCAGCGCAAAGAATACCGCGGGAGCAGCCCAAACTTTCTACAGAAGAATTCAGTTGCCTGAAAAGGTCAAGTCTGACGATGCGAAAGCAAGTTTAAACAACGGCATACTTGAGATTATGTTACCTAAGAAAGAACCTAAGGAAACTAAGAAGCTAACAATTGCTTAAATGGAAAAGAAACCTTCTTTCTTCTCTGATTTTTCCCAGATTCTGCATTGTCCATGTGTTCGGCTTAGCTTCTAAGTCTGTTTCATGTATTCTTTGACTGCTTTTACCTTATCATCCATTGTCCGCTGCTTATCTCTTCGCTCATCTATCCTTAGCGTGGATGATACTCTTTTGACTCCCTTAGCGATGATGGCTTCATGGGCTTGGCGGACAGCTTCAAATATTGTGTCGAGATCTTTCGCTGCGAGGATGGTTCCCATGGGTGTTACTTCAAAATCTAAGCCTTTCACATTCTTTAAAGCATTAACCGCAGCTGCCACATAACGACCTACACTGCTTCCTGCTTGACCAACGGGTATTATGCTAAATTCGGCTATAACTGCATGATTTTTATCCAACAGAAAAACCTCAGATTGAAGTATTTGAATTAAGCATTTAAAGTTTCTTAACCATGATTAGGCGTGTTTGCGCTTGCTGTTTCATCTTCATTAAATTTTTCGGTTGGTCTCTGTTTTCGAGTTATAAATGTAATTGCTAAAATGGAGAAAATAATTAGCAAGATTAAAGTTAATGCTGTGTAAGCTAAACCTATCTTGGACGGAAGAACCTCATAGACTCCTACTAA
This sequence comes from Bathyarchaeia archaeon, assembly GCA_050010515.1. Classification (GTDB taxonomy): domain Archaea; phylum Thermoproteota; class Bathyarchaeia; order Bathyarchaeales; family Bathycorpusculaceae; genus Bathycorpusculum. Next base: position 25,172 of record JBEKKX010000009.1, on the reverse strand, counting down.
CCCAAATATTAGAAATATTGTTGCTGAAACCCACTTAATCGTTCTCTGCGGAATATGTTTACCTAAAACAACGCCAGCAACAATTCCAATCCCATCTGCCACCAGCATGCCCAAGGTTGCTCCTATCAAAACGCTTACTGCATTTTGGTATTGGGCTGCTAAACTGATTGTTGTAAGCTGAGTTTTATCTCCAAACTCTGCAATAAAAAACGCTATGAATACAGTTCCAACCACTCCAAACCGTGAAACTTTTTTATCTTCACTTTTCGGTTTTTCGACTCTCAGAGTCCACAGTCCAAAGCCGATGAAAGAAAGGGAAGCAGCCAGCGAAATCACATCTAAAGGTATGATTGTAGTTAGAAGTTGGCCTATAGTTACTGTGATTGCAAAATTAGCCATTGTTGCTAAGAAAACTGCAAAAAGTACCTTGTATGCGTTGTACCGCGTGGCAAAAGACATGGCTAAAAACTGAGTTTTATCGCCCATTTCCGCCAAAACAATAAGCACAAAGGAAGCAGCAAAGGCGGCTAAGCTGAAGTCCAACAAAGCTCTTCATCGTTACCTGAATTTTACTCAGTGATAATTTTGTTTGCTTGCTTATGTTACTTTCCACTTTCGCACTATTTTATAATGGTGGCTTAGCGATTTTTTTGTTGCTTAACGTCTTCATCCACTGCTTAAACTCTGCAGAAGGCGGAAAGTCACGATAAAGCTGCTTACGCTTGGATTCTAAGAACACGTCCGCGTTGCCCAAGTACTCTGCAGCCGTCATAACGCTGTGCCCAGCCTTGGATGCTTGCTGGTAAACTTCCCTTATTTTTTGCTTCCATGATTCATCCCTTAACGCGTGATGCTCAAGAATAACCAAAGGCACCGTCTGGACAACGCTTTCCAGATTTCTCAACCCCTGCTCCAGCTGAGCCACCTCAACTCGGAAGCCTCCAAGATAAAACGGCGGTCCACCCAACATAATAACAGTTGGCTCCGCCTTCTTAATTAGCTCAAGCGTATGGGAGGACATTGGTCCTTGAACGTCAGGCGCAAACATGAACCGCTCACCCTCATACTCCACAACCGCCATTACAACCCAGCCCAGCATTGAATCTTCAGAGCCATGCGCAACAGGTTCAGAAAAACGCAGCACCGTCTGCCCATAAATGAATGTTTTTCCGTCGGCTGCTTCCAGTTTTCTGGCGTATTTTCCGCCTGTTTTTTGGAAAAGCCAAGCGCGCTGTCTTTGGCTTGCATTAATTTTTTCTCTTGGATTCTTCATTAACACGATTTTATCTTGGTAGATTTGCCGTGCGGTTTCGTTTGCTTCTGTCCAGTTCACAACCCAGTCCTCATATGAGGGTGTGTGATGGTCAAAGTGGTAGTGGCTAATCGTTACCACCTCAGCCTTGTCTGCGGCTTCCGCAATGCGCTTGCGCAGCCTAGCGATTGTTTGAAACTCAATGGGGTGCGGCGGCAAACTGAAACGGTATGGACAAAGTGATATTCCAGCATCCAAAAGCACAGTCACATCGGGTGTTTCGACTAATGTGCACATGGAGCGGACGCCGAAGCTTTCTGCTGCCAACGGAGTAACCTTAATCTTGCTTAGCAGGTTATTCGCTTTTTCTTTTTCCATGTTTAGCAGTCACACTGAGAAATCCTTGCTAGTTGGCTAACGTTTTGGGAAGTAAAATGGATTACGCTGTTTTACCCCGCAGATTAGTTGTTGCGTCATGACAGCCACAAACAATTATTCACACAACATTGCGATAGCTTAAAAAACAAATTAAACAAAGAGTATTTTCGTGCTTGAAATTACTCAACAGCAATTGGAAAAGTTCAGAAAAATTAAGAATTCCTATTATGGCAAGACTAAATTCCCTGAGAGAGACAACTGGAAAAATTTATCCAATAATGATATTTGGTTACGGACTTTTACTCAGGTCATGATCGCTGGAAGTTCAAACTCATTTAAAGAATTTTCTAAAAACCCAACGCTGAAAAACACTATTTCCTATGAAAACCTTTCAAGAACCGTTGAACAAGAAGATTTGAGAAAGAAAATAAACCAAACATTGCGAGCTGTTGGGTCAAGATATGCAATGACTGAATATAGCAAATGTCTGAAAACAAAGGCTTTGTTTCATAACTTCAAAGTTTTACTCTCAACTGATGGTGGTCCCAAAGGATTTTTGGCAAAACTGATAGAGTTGAACGGGGATGAACAACGAATGCGGTTCTTAGCAAAATCGTTTATGTACATAAAGAACAAAGGGGCAAGAGACTTGCTAATGGAGCTGGGGATTTTGGAGAATTCGATTGCGTTTGATACTCGAATTAAGAATATACTGGAAAAATTGGGTTTTGTCCTACCTAAAGGCTTTGAGAAAAATCCTAACCAATATGCTGAAGTAGAAAGAGACCTTCTGACAAAAGTTTGCAAACCACTCGGTATAACAGGGGTGGAATTTGACAGGATGCTATATCAAAACTACGAGGAGATTATGCGAGAAATACGATAGTAATAGCGGCAAAGAAGGAAAGTTAAACTTCACGAGTGCTCTCGAAGACTATCGATGGATTTGTTCAGCTATTGTGTTTTCCAGCGCACATAATTATTCACGCACGGGTGCGGTGTTGCGTGTTGTGTGTTGTGGTGTGTTGTGTGTTGTGCGGAGGGGTGGGTAGGTGTGAGAGGGGGGTAGTGGTTAGGTTAGGGTTTGAGTTTAGTTGTAGTCGTCAGTAGGCAGAGAGAGAAAGATAAAATTTTAATTTGCTCCAAAACATAAGGAAGCTATGCATCGTATTGGTAGGCACATAGATTGGCTAATTGAAGGAACTGTTTTCTTAATCGCGGGTCTTCTTATATTGTTGTTTATTGTTGCATTTGGATTTTTTCATGTTTTCCTTTATGTTGCGTATCCCGCCATTCTAATTGTTGCAGGAATTGCACTTCTTATTATGTACTCTGCAAAACGAAAATAACTCCTGTTCCAGCGAAAAGGTCGCAAACCTTAAGAACCTATCAGGTTGTTTTTTGTTTGGGTGGGCAATGACGACTCTGGCCCCGAAGACTTAAAGGATGATGTGGATCTTGAGTGCGAAAAGCCGTTTGCGTTTCAAATTATTGCGCTAATGGCGTAAGAGCCCACCTAATAATTAATAGAAAAATTATTTTTTTTCTGGCGGCTTCTCCCATAGCTCAAGCTTCTGTTTCTTAAGTTCAGTCCTCTTCTTCTGCAAATAATTGTACACTGTGTGGTGTTGGCAACCTTCAATTATCATTTGCACGGCGTTGTGTGCGGCATCCACCTGCTCAAAACTGCCGATAAGCCCAACCGTGTGACCGTAAACAACCACGTCAGCCTCAGTTAACTCTTCAATTAGCTTTCTTGTTTTGCCGTCAGCGCCGATTATTCTGCCTTTTATCCGTTTAATGTCAGATTCCGAACGCCCAAAAATCACGCGTAAATCTATCAAATCAAAGATTTCATCCTCGTTCCGAATGAGGCGGAAAACTACTTCAGGCGAGAATCCTCTGCCGATGGCTGTTACAACATCTTTTGCTTTTAAAAGCATGGATGGGTCAGTTGCTTTTTCTGAGAGCGTAAGGGTGATGCTTCCTTCGCTGTCAACGTCAAGCTTAACCTGAAGCTTCTCTTCAATATGCTGCTTAACTTTACCTTCAGGACCAATAAGTATTCCAACGCGCTCTTTCGGGATTCTAACAAATGTGTCTAAACCAGCCATTTTTAACCAACAACCATCTTATGAAATTCTTCAACAGGATAAACCTTAACATTTAACCGACTAAAGAACCTATTCAAATTCGTTAAATCCCGCGTTAGCATAAAGTCAGCCATTGGATGTTCAATGGAAACGGACTGGGACATGTCAAAAACCACTATCTTGCCCTTCCACATCATAATATTGTATTCGCTTAAGTCACCGTGTACGAGTTTGGCTTTTTGGTAGAGCCGCTTCACGTAAGTAACTAGTAAGCGGTAGGTTCGCTCTGGGTCGGCTGGTGGCTGCTCTTTCAGCGATGGGGCGCTAACGCCGTCCTTCCCGATGAACTCCATGACTACCACGTTGCTTTTGACAGCGATGGGTTTGGGAACAGGAACCTTTGCGTCTGTAGCTTCTTTTAAATTGCGAAACTCTTTCTGTGCCCAGATGGCGATAAGCGACCGCGTGTCACGTTTGATGTTTTTGAAGCGTGGGTCGCCTTCGATGTATTTTAGCATGCCTTTCTTGAACTCAGCGGATGAAGTTAAGTAAATTTTCACTGCTAAATCCTTGCCTTCCTTGTTTGTAGCCCAGTAAACACGTGCTTCCTTGCCTGAACTAACAACTCCATTGAGCTCATAGAAAACGCCGCTGTTGAGCAGGTCAAAAACGACCATGCGCGTGGTTTGGTCAAAAACCTCCTCCACTGTGGCACGCTCCTTTGTCATGTCATGGATTAGCATTTTGTCTCTTCGCTCCACTCTTCTTTCGGTATGCGCAAGGCGTTCTTGAGCTTTTCTAGACATAATATCAAGTCATGCTAACAGCTTCAGGGTATTTAAAAGCAATCAAACAAGAAAACGGATTTTATAGTTGACTTAAAAAAATTTAAAAAACAACAAGTTATGTCGTCATTGACAGGCTAAAAATGAATAATAATGATTAGATTTTGAAAATTAAAGGGTCAAAATGCCCTTGCGCCGTAGCGTATCAGCTTGCGAATGCGTGTAACGCCAGACAACGTCGCCGCGCTTGTCAGTTTGGAACTCCCAGGGTGAAACAATAACTATGTCGCCTTCACGAATCCACACTCGCCTTTTCATTTTGCCTCGGATTCGGCATAAACGTTCAGCGCCATCCTGACACTTAACCATAATTCGGTCAAAACCAAGCAGTTTCACAACTACACCTAAAACTTCGCCTTCTCTAGGATAAACTAACTCGCCGATTGCGCCTTCGCTTAACACTTTTTTCTTTCCCAAACAGTGAACCTCGGTTTTAGATGCTTGAAAATAATTGCTTTTCGTGCTTAAAAGCGTGTTCATTAAATTATGCAGTTTTGAAACGAAAATCTGAATCCTAAAATACTCAGGGCACCCCTCGGAAGGTTTAATGCAATGTAGGTTTTTAAATCTCTAAATAGAATTATCATTTACATGGAGCATCATCAAGTGTCCTACCACTTTAACATCCCATATCGAAACAACGTTAAACTAAAGCAGGTTATGGAAAGAATAAAAGAAGACAAGAAACTGCAAACCTACTGGAAATGCGCCAACGTTATGGCGATAGAGCGCATGGGCTACACCGATCATGGTCCAACGCACGTTAAAATTGTCGCGAATCTTGGGTTGAAACTTCTGCGGATTCTTGTCGAGAAAAAACTCATAACACCTAGTATAGTGGAAAATTATGGGATGCAAAATGATGATGCTGAAGTTGTTGTTGTTTTAGGCTCAATCTTCCACGATTTAGGCATGATTGTCCAAAGGTACAACCATGAAATATACAGTGCATTTTTAGCGTTAGAATTTTTAGAGAGATGTTTACCGCCAACATACAATGAAGAACAAATAGCAATAATGACCTCGGAAATCCTCCACGCAATCGTAACCCATGGAGAACCGGGCAGCAACGAACTACCACACAGCAGGATATTAACTAAAGAAGCAGGCATAATCAGCATCGCTGACGCATTGGACATGGAAGCAGGAAGAGCCCGAATCCCCTTCCAAGCTGGAAAGGTGGACATCCATGCCGTCTCAGCGTTATCCATCGAAAAAGTGGAAGTTGAATGTGCTGAAACTGTTGAAAACGGACAAAAACCAATCAACATAAAAATTAAAATGTCAAATTCAGCAGGCGTGTTCCAAATCGATGAGCTTCTTAAGCCAAGAATCGTCAACTCAGGGCTTGAACAATTCTTCCACGTTATAGCTGAAATCACAGGCGAAAAAGAAAACAGAATAATCGAAAAATTCGAAATCTAACTTTTTTTGAAATAGCAGATTTATCCGTCTGTGCCGTAGCCGCTAATTGTGACAACTGCGTTTGTGGAGCTGGCGCTTGATTGTGCATCAAACACAACGCCTAAAATTATGTCTTGCGAGGGATATAGTTGCATCATTTGGTCGTTACTTAACCAGACTGCTCCGCTGCTGGTAAAGGTTTGAGTTACGCCGTTTGATATTACGTTGTCAGCAAATTCCAAGCGGATTCTGACAGTGACCGTCTCGTTATTTGTGAAGCTGCCGTCAACTTGAATTTTAGGTTCGAAAGTGAAAATTTGAAGCGGAAGCGCTTGGATAGTCACGTTAGCGCTATACTGGCCATTTACGCCTACTGGAACATTGACGTTTTCTCTTTCAAAAGCGCTGCCGACTCCAGAAATCCATTTGCTATAGGGGTTATGAATGCTGGCTGTCCAATTGCCTAAAAAGCTGACGCCGCCGTCGAGAGTTGGGGCAGGATTACATGTTTGTCCAAGATCTATCGCGAACATGTCATTCGGTACATCGGTGAAGGACTCGAACACTACGCCAATTAGCAAGGTTTGGTCCATTGAGCCGTCATCTAAAAGTCCAGTTTGATTAGTTACTCCATCTTGGCCCATCCACATTCGGACATCTTGCATTTGACTATCTGAAAACTCAGCTAACGGTTCGACGTTGATGCCGACGGAATTGTCTCTAATGTTGAAGAAGCAACTGTCAATTTCTGAACTGGCATAGGAACCAGTAGCATTTCCAACAGGCGTCCGGAAAGCAATGCCTTCAGTGGCATTTATAAAACTGCAATCTTCAATTTTTGTGTCTTCACTCCAAGACCTCGTATTAGCCAATTCGATGCCCGTTGAAGTATTCTCGAAAATCATGTTGGAAATCGTTGTTCCAAACGAGTTTTCAATTCTAACGGTTCCATTTATTACTGTTAAGCCCGAAATGGTCGCGTACTGTGAAGTGGTGTAGTTGTCGCCGTAAATGATTATTTTGTATCCATTGCCAATTATGGTTGCTCCGTTACCGACGATTTTAGCGTTAATTTTATTGGAAACCAAAACGTCCCCGCTTAAAGTGTAAGTTCCAGGGTTAAGGTAAACTGAGTTTCCCTGAGCGAACGCCGAATTAATAGCAGACGAAGCACTCCCCGATACGCTTGTTGTAGAACCAGTTAACATGCTTTTTAATTGGTAATTATGACCGTTTTGGGAAACAACAAAATCGTAACTTAAAGCACCAGAATTAGCAGGGCTGCTGGGTCGCTCAAAAATCATGTAAGTGTTAAATGCAGACAGCGCAAGCAAAGCTACAAGGAGAAGAACGATAACACGTTTAGAGATAGTTATCTTTAAGTTAGCTTTCATCTTCAAGAGCTCATGCAATTTTAAGGTACATGTAAAGAACCAATGTTAATTAAATTTATTGATAATCTGCCTCCTTTGAGCAAGAACGATGCTAAACGATAAGGGATGCATGTAGACTACCATAAATGTATTAGTTATCGGAGCTGGACTCCCGTAATCTGCGAGGTTTTTCTTCGTTTAGAGATATTTTAGCCGTTCCTCAATCTCCATTATGAAAGAGAACCCAAGTAGCCCAGCAACAACAAAACGAAAAACCTGCATCGGAAGTTTTACCATTTGTCCAGAAGCATGGTCAAAACTTTACGATTTGGGCGTGGGGTATGCCTTCTATTTTCAGAACCGCTTCGGGATGCACATAGCCTTCTGCTATGGCTTTTTCAACACAGCACTTGCCTACAAGGTTCACTATGGTTGAATTATCAATCATTCCAATGGCTTCTTCAACACTTGCTTTTCGACCATTATAAAACTCTTCTTTAATATGAAAGACAATTTTGCCTTCCCGAAGCGTCCTGCCGAGCAATTCACAGTCGCAAACAGCTAATAGCACGTTTCTGCCCGCTTGCTTGAGGTTTACGTAGACTTCCAATTTTGAGTTCGCCTACAACTGTTTAATAGATGATTTTGCACCACAAGCGTTGCATACTAGAAAAGATAATCGTTTTTCCTTAATAATTCTGGTATCAGGACGCTTGCAAATGGGGCAAACTACATAATTATCTAAATACCGCTGCAATAAGCGTTCAAAACTTTCGCGGCGAAATTTTCCTTGAAAGATCGCTCTTGAATCTTGAAAGGTCGCTGCAGTAGCCATTTCCCGAGTCAAGAACTTTAAAATATGCTGAGGATCACGGTCCAAAGCATCAGCCACTTCCTTGAAATTAGAAATAATCGTTCGCATACCAACTGTATTAACCATCAGTTTCGGCAGTTCCAAGCGCTCATGCTTTAAAGAAACTTCGGGCATTTGAGCGCACGCCTTTTTCAGTAGGTCCTCATAGTTAAACGTCATAACTCTACCATCTAACCAAACCCATTGTGCCACCCTATATTTAAAAATTATAATCTAAAGGCACCTGTTTACCATGTTAAACTACATATTTTGTACAGAAAATCATTATAAATGCTTACGCACCAATGCTCATATGCGTCAACAGTACTAGAGGCTAGCATAGATGTCAGAGCAACAAAAACCCATTAAAATAGAAGACATTAATCAGCAAATTGGAAAACTAAGAGAGCAAGCTAATACAGCAGACGCTCAAATCAAAAAGCATGTCGAACAGAGAAACCAGCTAAACGACCAAGTAAAGAAAACCCACCAAGAAATTGACGAGTTGAAAACCGAGCGCGACAGTATAAATGAAAAAGTGAAGCTGCTAAAACAGCAAAGAGATGACATCAGAGCTAAAACTACACCAATCACCGAGGAAATAAACGCCATAAAAGAAAAAATCTCTGAACTCAAAAAGAAAGTACCGCGTGAGAGGCAGCAGGACTTGCAAGAAGAGCTTGACGCAATTGAATGGAAGATTCAGACAACTTCTCTTGATTTGCAAGAGGAAAAAGGGCTAATTGAGAACGTCAAGCAGCTTGAAATTCTACTTAGCAGTTACAAAAAAATAGACCTTAAATACAAAAAAATCAAGGATTTACTGACTCAACGCCAAACCCTTGAAGCGCAAGCTGACACGTTTCATAAGGAATTAACTGATTTAGCTAAGAAAAGCCAAGATTTACATTCACAAATGATTGAAAAAGTAAATGCCGCGAAAGTAAGCAAAGCTCAAGCTGATAGCCTACATCAAGCTTACATTAAAACAAAGGAGGAAATTGTTCTCTTTCAAGTGAAAATCGCGGAATTGACTGGGCAATTACGGGGGCTGAGAGCTGCCATGAGAGAGGAAGATAAAGCAAGGCAAATAGCGACTCAGCAAGCTATCAAAGAAAAGCAACAGGCAATTAAAGAAACGCAGCAAGCAACTAAAGAAAAACAGCAGGCTATTAAAGATAAGCTTGGAGCTGAGGCGAGGGATAAGCTGCAGAAGGGCGAAAAATTAAGTTGGAATGAGTTTCAACTTGTCATGGGCGACGATACTGAAGATGATAAACAAACACAAGATTAAAGTTAAGTGGCAGTATTATGGGAATAGAGATGTAGATGGCTAAAAAGGAAACGCAAGAACAAACGCAAAAGCGTATTTTAATCCTATGCGTCGATAGAGATGGCGATATAGAAGCAAAGACAGGAATAAAAACGCCTCTTCTTGGAAGAACCGCAAACTTAGACGGCGCAGTCTCCTTAGCCCTAAAAGACCCTGAAGAACCAGACGCAAACGCCATGTTTGAAGCCATCCGGCTTCATGACAAGTTACAAAACGAAAAGCAACCGCAGGAAATTTTTGAAGTCGCTACGATATCGGGTTCTGAGTTGGGCGGCGTTAGCGCTGACAGAAAATTGGTTGCTGAATTAAATAATTTACTTGATACTTTTAGTGCAAACGAAGTGATTTTGGTTAGTGATGGTTATTCTGACGAGGCAATTTTGCCTCTTGTTGAATCCAGAGTCCCTGTTTCGTCAGTAAGACGGGTAGTAATAAAGCATAGTGAATCAATCGAAGAGACTGCTGCAGTATTCACAAAATACATTCGATTACTAGTAAATAATCCAAGGTACGCGCGAATGGCGTTAGGTTTGCCCGGATTACTAGTTTTAATCTTCGGCGTTCTTTGGGCTATCAACAATTTCGTTTACCCAGGCGCCATTGACTTTTACGGAATTGCCATTGTGATTGTTCTAGGCGGTTTCTTGCTTGTCAAGGGCTTTGGCGTTGACAGGTCAACTAAAGACTTCTATAAGTGGGTAAAAGAATATTCTCCGCCGCCTATGCCGATGCAAATCTCAAATTACACGGTTTTAGCCGGAATTTTGTGCGTCGTCGTCAGCGTTTATCTTGGAATAGCAAACGTCAATATTAACGTGGTACCATACCCCACTGCCTTCGCTGGGTGGCTAGCTATCTCTCCGAAGATAGTCACTTTCTTTATTAAGGGTGTCGAAGACCTTCTGGTGGTAGGCATAATCATCGTTCTTTTCGGACGAAGCGTACGTTTATACTTTGAAAGAGACTCAAGATTACTTCGGAATGTTGCTTTGATAGTTACAGTTGCATGGTTCCGTTGGATTCTTGAAGCAACAGCAAACGTAATTTACGACACATACCACTCAGGAGGGCAACCAATAGTTGGTTTAAATAGCCAGGATTTTTCAATGTTCATTTTTACAATAGTGGTAGGTATTCTAATTGGCATTGCTTCTGTGCTACTAATTTTCATAGTTAGTAGGTCAACTAAAGGCTTCTTCCAAAAACCCGATAAGAACCAAGCCTCAGAATAAAATTTTTCCAAGTATTTTAATCTTGAATTAGGGCAAGATTTAATTGAAACAGTTAAGGTTCTAACTATGAAGCAAAGTTTAAGAGAAAAATCCCTTGAAGAACTTTAACATGCGAGGTCACATTTAGTGCTTAAAAAAACGCTTTCTGTCATTGGCGCATACAAGATGTATGAAAAATGGCTATGGCAGCAAGTTAAAAACGGAGTAAAACCTGAGCATATCGCCATAATTTTAGACGGCAACAGGCGGTGGGCAAACGAGCAGGAAAAAGACCCTTGGCTGCTACAGGATAAGTGGGGTCACAAGAATGGTGCTGATACAGTTGAGCTGCTCTTAGACTGGTGCCATATGCTTGATGTCAAATACGTAACGCTCTACACTTTTTCAACAGAGAACTTTTCTAGGAAATCAGATGAAGTGCAAAAGATTATGCAGATTGCTGAGGAAAGATTCCGCAAGCTGCTAAAAGATGAGCGTATACATCGAGACAAGGTCCATGTGAAAGTCATCGGCAGAGTTAACCTTCTGCCTAAAAGTTTACAGGAAAGCATTGAAGATGTGGAGAAAGCAACGGCAAGCTATGATAGATATTTCTGGAACTTTGCGTTCGCGTATGGGGGCAGAGCCGAAATCGTCGATGCTACTAAGACTATTGCTGAGAAAGTTAAAAGCGGCGAGTTAGAGTTAACTGATGTGACCGAAAGCACCTTTGAAAAGTACCTATACACTGCACATATGGATAAGCAGGATCCTGACATGATTATACGCACTTCAGGCGAAGAACGCTTAAGCGGATTCTTGCTTTGGCAAGCCGCGTACAGCGAACTGCTCTTCTTAGATGTTTACTGGCCCGACTTCCGCCTAATCGACCTGCTTAGGGCAATTAGAACTTTCCAGTACAGAAAACGGCGTTTCGGCGCATAGAATTTTTACCTTTTTATGGTATTGTGGTGCCATTTTTGTTGTTGAAATCTATCAACAAATTGTACCTATCCCTGTTGGCGTGCTTGTTTGTGGAAAGCTTTTTTTGGGTTGCTTTTTTGTTTCAGGGCAATAAAGCACAGTTAAACTCTAGCTTTTTTGAAACGCATTTCAGGTGGATGTAAAGTGGTGCTAACCAAACAAATAAGGGGCGAAAATGGAGTGTTAGGTACGTTTTTTGGCGCTTACGATGCTTATGACATCTCTGTCTTTGAGAATGGCGTCTTCGCCGATTCTTCTTTTGTCTCGGGCATCGATGGCGTAGATGAAGCTTTCTCCAAGTTCTGTGTGGATTAAGTAAGCGAACTGATGCGCGGTTGTTCCTTTTGGAATGAGGTAAGCGTCTGGCAAGACTCTGCCGTTATGGTCAGAGAGGTGCTCTAAATCTTCCACGGGGTAAACGGTTATCATGTTGAGAAGTTTGAAGTAAGCCATGTTTATGGCGTCTTGGATGCCTGTTGAGCCTTTTTTTTGGAGCACTTTTTCACGTATAGCTTCCAAAGCCTTAATCTGAACTTGGGATAGTTTTTCCAGCTGTGTTATCTTAAAGTTGCAGTCGCCTGGCTTATAATCGATTAATTGTTTTTCAGCAGCACGCCTAAGTGCAAGCTCAGCCTCAGAAGAACATGGAATAACCATGTAATCAAGTTCCTTCATCCTCTCCAAATTTGCTTCGGCGGTTGGCAAGTCAATTTTGTTTGCAACTATCAGCATTGGCTTAGAAATTTGTCTTAGAACATCGACGAATTTTAAGAAGTCATCGTCACTCCAGCCGGTTGGTTTATCAGCGTTCAAGCCAGTTCGTTTTGTTGCTTCAAAAATGTGGCTGCGTTTTATGCCTAAGCCGCTGAGTCGTTCTTCTAGGGAGCTAAAGATGCCTTTTTTGTCTGCTTCAGCCGTTCTCGCGATTTTTGTCCAGTCCTTTTTAAGTATGCTCGCCATCCACATGGTTATCTCGTGTTCAAGAAACTTGACGTCCTCAAGCGGGTCATGTTCGCCAAGTTTGCATACCCTCCCTTCGCAGTCTGTTCCGCCTGAAGCGTCAACTATGTGGATGAGCGCATCTGCTCTGCGAATTTCGTCTAGGAACTGGTTTCCTAAGCCGCGTCCTTCCCAAGCGCCTGGAACAATGCCTGCAATGTCGATTAATTCTACAGGAACAAGCCTTACACCATCTAGGCATAATGAGTTTTTAGGGTTATCTTTCACTTTGAATTCTTCATGAACGCAAGGCGTGCGTACGTAGCCGACCCCCCTGTTAGGCTTAATTGTGGTGAAAGGATAATTGGCTATTTCTGCCGCTACCAAGGTTGCTGCGCTGAAGAACGTGGATTTTCCCGTGTTCGGTTTTCCAACGACCCCGAGTAATCGTGAATAAGACCTTTGCATATGTTACTTCACGCAGTACTGTTGCTATATGTAGTGCTATATTATTTGTGCTTATAAACAGTGAAAGAAGCCGTGATTTTTAGCTTGATAATAATCAAATCAAGTGCGGTTGTTTCTTCTTGAGCGTGCGACATTGGAAAAGCCGCTCGCGCAACCAAAAGGCAGGCTCTAAGCATCATTTCCGCTTCCTGAACTTTTGGCTATTCCTAAGCAGATAGATTGATAATCCGATTATTGCCGTTACCAAGGGAGCTCCCATCATTAGTAAAACCGTTGACGATATGAATTGGCTTTGCCAGTTCCAAGTGATGCTTGAAGGTTGGTTTATCGTGAAATGTAAATTTGCGTTTGTTCCAGTTGCTGGGGCGCTTCCTGTCCCCGTCCAACCCGTGCATACATGCTGTGTAATAATGGATTCTGGTACAGGTGAGCTTACAGAGAATGTTATATCCGCTCCAGCATTATACCAGCCGCTACCAGAAGGCGTACCATGCGCGGAATTAACCGTCAAATAATACTGAGTAATCCAACTTGCAGTTTCAGTAATTGGAGCATCCATTGTTATAGAGGACGACGCTGAATTTCCGCTATAAGAACCTGAACCTGAACCTGACCAGCTGGAAAATACGTATTGAACCCCTGCGCTGCCTACAGGAGAAGGTATACTGAAACTTTCAGAAGCACCTGAATTGTACCACCCTTGACCTGCAGGCGTACCATGCGCAGAATTAACGGTCAAATAATACTGAGTAATCCATGATGCTGTTGCTGTTATAGGTGCATTCATGGTTATGCCATTGCTTTGCACATAGTTGCTGCCAGAAGCGTCGCCAGTCCAACTATTAAACACGTATTGAGTACCGGTTCCGCCGGAAACAGTTCCAGCGTTAAGACCAGCATAAGCCGTTGAGCCACTATCATACCAGCCTGAGCCTGAGGGCGAAGCATAGGTTGAAATTACTGCTAAATAGTATTGGTGAACGTAGATTGGGTTTATTGTAATTGCCCCTGTTATGCTTCCAGAAGTGCCTGCGGACGAACTCCACCGTTCAGTTCCTGATATAGCTGTTGCAACGGTAGAGGCGGACCAAGGCGTATTTGCATCTAGCCATGTTGCCTGATTTGTGGTGGTGAGAAGCAGTTGGTAATTGGATCCATATTGCGTTCCTGATAGTATGATGTTAGATGACGGTACTGAACCGTCTGAGGTTGAATAGCTCGCTATGACTTGATACTGGTGATAATAAATTATGAGACTTGGAATTTGATTCGCCTGAGATATGGTCCAAGATGATGTTGGAGTAGCCCATCGGTCTTGCGAAAAACCTAAAATATCATTACTAACGGTGGCTGCTGTCCCCCTCAGAACCATTATTGTTTGTTGGATAAGGGGTAAGGAAATAGTATTAATTGTTTGGTTGAATTGAGAAGATGAAGTGGAAGGAGCAGTGTAATACGTTAATATTGGACTGACAGGGGTTCCACCGCCAGACACTGCATAAGCCACCTGCTGACTGAGGAGATCATAGTAATAGAAAGTTGCAGTTGACCCCGCCGGCACAGTTACGTTAGCACGTTGCGAATTCAATACCCATTCTTCTGTTGAAGACGAGCCAGTGGAGACCCCAGATATCACCACGTTAGTGCCGTTATCAGCAGTAAATGTAAGCGTGCCATTTTGGACATAACTAACCTGCGGTTGACCATCTAAAGTAAACGAAACCGCAAACTCGTTCGTGGCCGAAAGAGGAGTCGACCCACCAGCAGGAAGCAACGTTACAGATGTCATTTGTTGGACAATTGAGCCTGTGATGAACAGGTAGGCACTACTATATTCAGTAGCTCCATGGGAAGAGAAAGATTGAAGCTGAGTTGGATTCGAAGAGTAAGTTACTGGAACAGTTGTGCTGTAACTCCATTCGCCGGACCAACTAAGGTTACTTGGGTTGTATTCATCCATCCACATCCAGGCGGATGAAAGCCCAAAAGTATAATCGGAATAAGTGACTTGTGTTTCGTCTTCAGTGTACGGGTTTACGTGCCACCATTCAGTCATAAGCCCAGTGAAGAATCCGTTTACGTTACTTGGTGATGAAGTTGAACCAGTAAAAGAGCTAGTTTTGTTATCCTCATAAGTTGTTTGCGCAACTGCTCCTGTGTTCCAGTCTTTGGCGGACATATATACAAAGCCGTTATTGAAGTGAAGATTAAGAAGAACTAAATCGCCTGAATTGACTGCGCCTGAGAACGGTTTTAGTCCACCGCTGTTAGTTGGATAAATGGATTTTCCCGCCGAATCAAAAACCTCGTAGTCAAAGTTAAAACCCGGATTGTACCCTCCATTCGCATATGGCCAGTTATATGATAAGCCCACTTGATACCAGTAACCATCGTTTGATAACCCGTTCAGAAGATACGCTGGCCCATAGCCGTCTGAGTCGATTTGAGGCACTGCAGTAACGTTGTAAGCAAGGCTTGCAAAATTTTGGGTAAACGTCGTTCCAAGTTGTTCATCGTACGTTGTAGCAGGAAGCGGAGATAACGGCACCGTTAATCCCGAGACGACAGGCAACAAGGCACTTTGCATATGGCTAAAACCAGATGCATCCGCTGTCTGTGCATGCACCCCAGAGCAGAAGCAGCCTGCAAGAATTAGAAAACAAGAAATAGCGATAATCAATTCTAGAAATCGAGAATTATTTTTCGTTCATTTCCCCCAAATCATTTTTGTAGTTTCAATTTTGTTTGCTTGACACCTGAGCTTGTTCGCATTCGAACTCATGGTTCCTCAAGCCCCTCATTGCTTTAAGGCGTGTTGATAATGAATGACTCAATTTATATGGATTTGTGCGCATGCTGAAGCGACCCTTTCGTTTGCGGTTAAATACAAAAGAAAAGCGTAAAGGAACACTAGCAATCTGAAGCGTTCTCGGAATTTTTGGACCGCAATAATGCTTGCAGCGTTTTATGGCATTTGCTGCATTCGAACATTGAGTTCCCGCATGAAGGACAAAATAATTCTTGCTTAAGCATTCGCTCCAAAAGCGCTAACAATTCCGCTTTATTCTGCACCTCACGAGGGCTCTCTTGCTTTAGAACTGGTTGCTCAGCAACTTCTTTTTTCATTTGTACGTTTCCGCTTGATGCAATTTCTTGGTAAACTTTGGCTATGCTAGCCTTCCCTTCACGCAGCCTCTGCTTATCATCTTCACTTGCTTTTTCCAGTATTTTTTTTCCTCTTTCAAAGGTTCGGGTTGAAACGCCCGCTTTTTTGGCTACTAATTCAGTTGCTTTAGCTTTAAACTCGGGCTCAGCGTCATCTGACGCTAACCCTAACTGCTGATTTCGCCCATTTTTACCGCCCTTTGCCTGCCGTTTCTTTGCAAGTGCTTTTTCAATCTCAAGCAGCGGCACTGCTAACTCTATGAGCTGAAAATTGTTCAGGTGACGGCGCCTAAGGTTTACTTCGATAACGAATTTTTTTTCAAGCAGTTTATCTTCAAACTTGCGCACTTCAAAATCTGGTTCAACTCCCAGTTCGGTGCATGCGCGGTACCTGTGGTGTCCATCTAAAATTTCTAAGTCCTCGTTTACTATTATCGGGTAGTGTTGGCCTTCTGCCTGCATGGATGCTTTGAGCTCGGCAAATTCTTCTTCAGACATTTTTGGTAGCAGTTTTTGGTATTCAGGGTTTAACCGTAAGCTCATGGCAGTCGCCTTAGTCTGAGTATTTACCTTTTGTCGGTATTATTATATAAGGTGAAGGGTTAAGTCCTAAAAGGGGCAGGCTAGTTTTTGGCTAGTGAAAATGGGTCTAAAAACTTTAAGGAGAGGGAGGGGAGAGGGGATACTTTTAGCTTGGCATTTTTGTTAGCAAAACGAGGTCGAGCGCTTCTATACGGCATTCTGCTTAAAGCTAAGCGCCTGAAATGTGGGCTCCATGATGCAACAACATATTCTTTTATTTTCTCCTGAGTTTGATGTATATGCGTATGAAAACCCGCGCAGTTCGTTTGGCGGATCATCAGTTAACCGAAAAATGCGACCCGTTCTCTCTTCTCCTCTTCCTGAATATTTTTAGTTTGCCGCATTGGTTAAGATGACGATTCGCCAAACCAAACTTTTCCGTTATTAATTGGCGATACCTGCAGATTATGTTTTTCTTAAACTGGATTTTTCTATTACCTTTTGTATTTCACTCTCTGCATCGGCGAATGAATACTTTAAGGCGACATTTCTTTTTCTGAGTTCATCCAGAAAGCTCCAAAGCGAAACTCCAGCTATCTCGGAAGATTTCTCTAAGGATGTCTTCCCCTTCACGTAATTGTCAACTGCAATTTCCATCTTTACTTACAGCTCTTTAAGCCGAGAGAGTTAATACCGTTACCTGCATATTATTGTTCCGTAAGTGGTTGGCATGGTTGAAAACGAGGCAATCGTTGAGAGACTTTCCAAGGTTTTGGGTGTTCCACCGAAAGAACTAGTAAGAAAGGGATTAGAAGAGCTGCTTGAGGCGCAGTTGAGGGCTTGTTTTGCTGACATCGCTGAAATAAAGACGCGGCATGAGGTTAAAAGTGCTGCAGAACTGGAAAAGAAGATTGAGAAAGGAACTATTGATGAGAACCCGGCATGGGAAGACCTAATCGTCTTGGAAAACTTAGAGGAACGCGCCAAGAAGCTTAAAAAAGAGTTAGCGGCTCTCAAACATGCCTGAAAAAAAATAGACCTGCCAAAAAACGCAGTCTTGCCCATATACTGCGGAGCTAAAAAGAGGTTTACTTAATAGATTTAGATAAGGTTTTTACATGGTTTCAAAAAATAACCACTGAAAGCCTCACTATGCTTTTAATAACTGAAAAGCCTAAAACACATAATTAAAAAAACGCTATTTTTTTAAGCCCTAACTTTGTACCCAGAAATTTATAAGCCAATCAATCGTATGAGCTCTTGGTAATCATGTTTTAGAAAATTAGCTGAATTGTCAAACCACAAGTATTATTAAACTGATTGTACCTAAATTGTATCAAACTAATAAAAAATTAAAAAATCTCATCATTGCGGGAAACACTCGCTTTATGTGATTTACATAATCAAATAAATTTACAAATAGGAAGTGCATATTTACGGGAACATCCCAAACATTTACGATAAAGTACGTTATATCCGCCAGATTTGAAATTGAAGGTGTAGTAGAAAAACCCGATGTGATAGGCGCAGTTTTCGGTCAAACAGAAGGACTTTTTGGACCTGAACTTGACTTAAGGGAATTACAGAAAACAGGCCGCATCGGAAGAATCGAAATTGACCTACACTCAAAAAATGACAAAACCACTGGATCAATAACTATTCCAACTAGTTTAGATAGGGTTTCAACAGCGCTGATTGCCGCAAGCATAGAAAGCATCAACCGTGTCGGCCCATGCTCAGCCAAAGTTAGCTTAGATAAAATCGAAGACATCCGCGAAGCACGTAGAAAAATAATCATTGACCGAGCAAAAGAAATCCTGCATAAATGGACTATTGAGTCAATGCCAAGCATAGATGAAGTTTACAAAGAAATCTCTGATACAATGAAAATCGGCAAAGTCGAAAAGTACGGTACAGAGGAATTGCCCGCTGGTCCAGGATTAGAAAGCGCTAAAGAAATCATTGTCGTTGAAGGACGCGCTGACATAATCAATCTAATGCGCTGCGGAATTTTCAATACTGTTGCCCTTGAAGGCGCCAAAGTTCCTGAATCAATAAAGAAGCTAACTAAAGAAAAAACAGCAACTGCCTTGCTTGACGGCGACCGAGGCGGCGACCTAATACTAAAAGAGCTACAGCAAGTTACAAGTGTCAAGTTTGTTGGTCGTGCTCCAAGGGGCAAAGAAATCGAGGAATGCAGCTGCAAAGAAATCACTGAAGCCCTAGAAGCAAAGGTTCCAATCACCGAGGCATCAGGTAAACCTCCTAAAAAGCCTGAGCCGCAGCACATCACAGTTGAAGTTCCAGAACCCATAAGCCACGCCGCAAAGGCATTGCTGGGCACACTTGAAGCAGTCTTGCTAAATGACAAGTTCGAATTGATTGAGCGTTTGCCAGTAAGCCAATTAGCAGAAAAGCTCCAGCAAGTAGGCGGCGTTGACACAGTGGTTTTTGACGGCATCATCACGCAGAGAATCGTTGATATCGCAGGCGAGAAAAACATTAGACGCATAGTTGCTTCGCGAATTTCAGAAGCAGTAAAGCCTGCGTTAAACGTTGAATTGGTAACTTTCCAAGATGCAATCGCTCAAGCCTAAAGGTAATCCGTCAGGCTTCTGCTTTCTTCGCTTTCTTTCTTTTCGCTTATCAGTTCTTTTTCCGTTACTCCGAAAAAGCCTAGTATTCTCGCCGCTGCAGGAACCACTTGATTAGTTACATAGTAGTCAACGTCCACTTCATCGTACTTGGCGAAAACGTAAGGTTTCACACGGTTGTAAAATCGTCCTTTACCTACTAGTATGACAAAGCCTACTTTGTCGCCGCCTGTTAGGCGCCAGCCCTTTTCTCTCAGCATTTTTGCCGCTTCCACATGTGGAGCCTTAATAGCGTACTGTTCCGGCGGTTTTGTGAGGGTTTTCCAAATTATAAGGTCGCGGAACGGAACTTTCCTTTGCTTTAGCTCTTCTATTACGGTGCGCACGTAGTCAATTGCCTTCGCAGGCGACTGTTCCTTCAGAATTATTTCGAGAACGTGTTCTTGCACTTTTTTAGCTACTTCAGCCCAATCTCCGCGAATCACTTCTAACCCGACTATGTCTAAGGTGCCGTCAAGCCTTAGTCCTGCATACCGCTTTTTGGCTTCTGTGAAGAAAATGCGTTTGTAGACCTCGCCGACTTCTACTTCTAAGCCTAAATTCTTTTTAATCTCAGCTTTGAGCTCAAGGAGTTTCTTTTCGTCGTTGGTTAAGAAGATGCTGTCAGTGTCACCGTAAATAATCGTTAAGCTTTTGTCTTCAGCTAAACGGGTAGCGCTTAAAATGGTGTGTCTTCCCCAAGCGGAAGCTGCTTCGGCTACTGGTTTAATGTACCATCTTGCGCCAACCCAGCCAGCGTACCCATAGGCAGCGTTTGTTATGATTTTTACAGCTTTTTGCCTTGCATCTAAAATGCTGTATTCAACCGTGCTGGGGATTAAAGCCTTCATTTCTAAGCGTATTTTGTTTCTTACTTCTATTAGGTAGGTTAATGCTTCCTTGTAGAATCCGGGCGGTGCTTTGCGGAATCGGTGCTTTACTTCAGGCGCTTCGTAAACTCCAGCTGGCGGTTCAGGCTCATCGGGTGCAATGTAGGTGTCAGGCGACAGGTTGTATCGTATCATGATGTTGGGGTACATTGATTTGAAATCTAAAACCGCTATGTTATCGTGCAATCCAGGTTTTGGTTTAAGCACTAACCCCCCAGCGTAAGACCGATAGGGCTGCTCTACCCGTCTGGGTATGAGTTCACCGATTTTGTGTGTTTGCTTAATCAGAAACCATTCAACCCTAAAGCCCACCGCTGCAGTCATAACATGATCCAACGGTAAGCTAACTAGACTGGATAGTTGCATTGAAAAATCCAACAGCAACATTGCCGAGCCTTGGATTTTGCGAGCGTTGTTTAGGCTGAACTGTTTAAGCGCTTCTCTTTTCTGCTGGTTGTCCCAGTAATCGGCGAATTCAACATCCTCAATTTCAATGCCGGATGCGTTTTTCATTATGCCTAAGTAGTAAGCCAAGTTGGAAAGTGTCTTAACCTTCACTTCTGGAAAAACATCCATAAAATCGGCAAGGTCCACGTTAGCGATGCCCGTAAACGACACGTGACCGTAAATGCTGGTATGCGGCTCCTTTCTTCCTCGGTCAACATCAAACGTTTTTTCGAGCCTGTGGCTTCTTTTTATTAGGTAATCCCAATCTCGAGTGTTAGCGCCGAAGCTAACGATGAGGTCAGGGTCAAACTGGCGGATGTATGCAACAAACTGTTGAATAACAGGTTTATCATTCCTATCGTCGCCTGCCAAGAACTGCTTTTCTTCGCCAGTGCTGGCAACAGTGGATATTATTACTACAGGATTTCTGTCTGGTTTAGGTGAGCCTTCGCGGCTATAACTGATCATTGAGAAACTGAGCGTTTTGAGCTGGGGCTTGTCAACGCTCTCGAGCTGTTTTGGAATGGATTTTGCAGCATAAAGCTTGTCCGCTCTTACGCCTAATTTGTTTTCTTCTTCCTCAGCCTCCACTTCATGCCACGTGCAGGGAGCCACGTTATTGTCAATTAGGTACCGCATTGAGATGCGAATATCATCTTCGAGGCATTCTTTGACCCCTTCGAGCCCTCGAAGCGCCTTTGCAAGCTTCTCTGTTTCGGTTGCAACTTTACAGTAAACTTTTATTGCCTGCACAGGTTTGCCGAAGAACCTGCGCTCAGCAACTTCCGCCTTCACTATTGAAGGCGGGTAAGCCCTCATGATTTCCCGTGCAGTTTTCGACGGGTCAAAGTCTTCTTTGACCACAGCATAAAAATAAGCAGTAAAGTTTCTGTCAATAACGAGCACTCGGTTTCCGTTCGCATCAATTCCCCAAAGCCACAATTCAGATGTGTCACTGGCATTATCGATTCTGGGGTTAATGTCTAGGAGCCAAAAAGTAGTTTTCACAGGCAATCGCCAATTAATGCATACGACAAATTTGCCTTTAAACCTTTAATTGGCAAACAGTGGCGAATCACCCGCGTAAACTCCCCTTTTTCTTTTTTGGAGCCTTCTAGCATGGTTAACGCTGATTGCTGAAGGATTTGTTTTGCTTACCCAGTTTTCTGCAGCGCAGTCCTCATGGTTTCGTGTTTTTTGCCGAACGCGCGCTTCTCCGCCATGCCTCCTTCGGGTTTGCACATCACACGATTATTGCTGGAGTTTCCCAAAACCAGTCTGCTTGATAGGCTGTGCTCTAAAATTTTTTTCTTTCTCCCATGGTTTTTCTAGGGTACCCTTAGGCTTATAGGTAACGGTTTTGGTAACATTTTGTTGGTGACGTTTATGAAGAGGTTGCAGACGGGTATGCGGGTTGATGCGGAAATTTGGGGTGCGTATCGGAAGCTTTGCAGTCGTGAAAAGCTGCGGCCGTCCCGCCCCATAGAAGAGTTCCTCAGGTTAATGGTGGATAGTGATTCGGTTTCGAGTCTGTTGATTATGATGCGTGAGACAGCGAAGTCTCGAGTTGACGGCTACCATGCCTACGCGCGTGTGCTCTTAGACTGGTATACTCATGGCAAATTCTGGATGAAAGTTCAAGACGAGGATGTGTCTGTTGAGGGGATGCTGCTTGACGCTTTGAAGTTGGTTGTGGATGCTGATCTGCGTCGACGGATCGAAGAAGCGCTTATTGCTAAGCACTAAAAAACATTTCCAAAAAGACTACTGTTTGGAGGAACATACCCCAGGTGGCGATGTCTCCCGCGTCCTTCCCTCTTTTTCTTTTTTTCCATTCATTCAGATAATCTTGAAATTTGAGACTTCAAGAAAGTTTACACCATGCAACCCAGAAAATATCCACGTTTATATCTAAATCAAGAACAGAATATCAAGTTCAAGAAGTGTATACATGATTATTTTAAGTCTATAGTTGAGATTCCAAGAATGAAGGTAGGTTCAAAACAGGAAATTGAAACTTTGATTAATGAAGAGGCTCTCTTATTCGCTAAGTATCTGAGAAATGAAAGGCGAGACTGGAATCCAAGAATCCCAAGCCTTTAGTTTCGGCGTTTAGCACTTTCCCATACCATCACGCTAATCCTACGAGAAGTTCATAACTACTGAAGAGGTAGCGCCTGTGACTGTGATTTCTCCATTCGAGTAGCTCCAGCCCTTGGAAGTTTGTTTGCCGTCAATGTCTACTGATGTAGGTGGCTTGTTCACAGAAAAGGTTTGGTTTCCGCTCCCGCTAACTGCGTAGCTTATGCTACTGTTCGAGTTATAGCTGCTTATCACTATATTTGCGCCGATTGCAGTTACTGTAAAGTTTGAAGTAACTCCATTCAAAGTCAAATTGTTAAAGGTAAGTGCGGTACCGTACTGGCTGAAACCGTTCAGGGTTGTTGAATTGGCGAAGCTTAAGCTGTGGTCGTTTGCTCCCCAAAAATTAGTGTTAGCCGCAATGCTGACGGTTGAAGGCGAATAAGAGGTAAGGTTCGTTGAAAAACTGAATTGATCCGCTGGGTCAGTTAGGTATTGCGGTGTTCCAAAAGTCTGATAGGTGTAAGCAGTTACAACTGGGTTTGCGGGGTCGCTCATGTTGAAAGCGTAAATTCTCGCGGTCGCCGCACCTTGTTTGTTGTCATTTTCTTGCATGTTGAAGAAGATTTCTTCTCTGTTCCCTACTCTTTTGTGGTATGCTGAACCTCCAATATTAGCAGCGTGCCCATTTAGCGTCATAAACACGTTAGGATAATTATTTAGTAGGTTTTCAAAGTTGGTAGCCCACGTAACGTCTTTATGACTCGCGGTACCATACGTGCCATTTCCATTGAGAAAATTATGCGTTGCCACAATCACGTTTACATTTGGATTACATTTAAGAAGCGTCTGCATCCAACCTAAAACGGTTGAGTTAGCATCATATTCGATGTTAATAACCATAAAGTGGTAATTGTCATAAGTAAATTGTACAGCTGTGTCTTTGCCGTCGCTAATGTCCCCTACCCAGTAAGGCTTTTGCCTCATAGCTGTGACGTTAAAAGCAGGGTAGTTTCCTCCCAACCACGAGAGGTTCGGATTCCCATAGCCAATTGTTCCGTTATTAAGTTGGTCGTGGTTTCCAGCATTCCAACAGTAAGGAACACCATTATCGTAAAGCTGCATCATGGCGTTGTTGGCGTTTTTCCAATCACTCATAGAGTTGGCGACCTGTACAATGTCACCAGTGTGAACAACCATCGTAACATTCAAAGCGCGACTATTATCTACTATCCAACTGGTTAACCCATTAAATAAGTTCGGGACAGAATCACCTGAATAATGAGGGTCTGTCAAATATTGAGTGTCAGTAATCTGAATTACGGCAAATCCGTTAAGCGCGAGCGCTTTCAGCGAAGGAAATTGATTTTGTATGCTTGCTATTTCAGTCTTCAATGAATTAATTTCTGAGTTATCTGATGCTATTTGTTTCCGAAGACTGGATACAGTAGATAGTGTTGATGTATAATTAGCCACTACTACACTCATGATAATTAATAGCGCGATGCATAACGCGCCGATTCCGAGGGCAACTTTTCTGCTTACAACTTTCTTTTCACTCATAGGACTCCGCCGTCCTTTCTATAGACCTCTTACGGATAGATAGCATAGGCATCCGATTTCTTTTTAAAATTTTGCCATGCAGATTTAAGACTTTGTTTCTATTCTTGTTATGTTGCTATTGTGTTTTTTGTGTCTGTGTTTGTTTGTTTAGTAAGGGGCGCGCGCTTTCCGTTGGTGTGGTGTTGTGTGGTGTTGTGTTGTGCGGTGTGGTGTTGGTGCGTGTGGGTGTATGAGGAGAGAGAGTAAAGCTTTAGGGTTTAGGTTAAGGTTTGGTTTAATGTTTGAGTTGTAAGTGTGTTAGTCGTGTAGAAGTTTGGGTTTGGGTTTGGGTTTTATTAAAATTTAATCTTTTTCTCTGTTGTTTTCTCCACACACTAACACGCCTAACACGTACTACTCTAACACGTACTACTCTAACACTTCCTAACCAAACCCTTCATCCTTAACCTAACCCCCTATACCCCTATCCCCTATATTACACACCCTCACAACTCAACACGCGACACAACACGCAACACAACACGACACACAAGAATGGGGGTTTGAAGGGGGATATGCCCCCGCTATAATAAGAATCATCTCTCTCTGCCTGTCTCTGTCTATCTCTGTGTACATAAAATGAATGACCGCAACCTTACGGTTGCGGTATCTTCAGAAAAATTATGGATGCTTAGATTGTTCTATGTAGCGTTTGATTGTTTCAGCATTGACCTGGCCAATTGAACGGTAGAATTTAC
>JBEKKX010000008.1:0-70187 GCA_050010515.1 Bathyarchaeia archaeon | reverse complement strand
ATTTGAGCTTCAGAGCAGATGTCAGTAACTGATCGGCCTTCAAGTCTCTTTTTGATTATCCACTTTCTAAGTTTTTCCCAATCTCGTTCCAACCAAGCACTCCCCTATTTTAGGAGAGTGTAACCTATTTTTAAGATAGAACAAAACATGGTTCTGTCAAGTCTCCGTCTGTTGGGATTCCATGTCAACTTTCGTCTGTTCACTTATTTTCTGTTAGCTAACAAAAGATTCATGGTTTTTACGTCACCATGTACAGGTGGAAAAGCATTCAATAGTTGGTGGTATCTTTTAGAGCCATCAGGCTTAGATGGAAGTTCAGAAATGGGAAAATTGTAATAATGCGTTATATTATACTTGTACTCTGGGGAGCAGTAGCGAACTCGGAATCTATCTTTGTAAATATCAACTTTCACGTTAGTGTAGCCTTGTGATTTAATAAAAGCTATTAATTTTTCAGCGTTCATCCCAGTTTACCCTCTTCATGGGCTTCTGTTTCTTCTAACTGGGATTTACTTATAGGATTTATTTCATTCACAAGAATATGTCAGGTAACTTAACTTAACTTAACAGTATCCCGTTGACTTACCGAGTATGTAGCATTTACTTTGGGATTTCGACATTTTCACATAGGCTATAAGTTACACAAAACATACCGACAAAAAAAAGCAGAGTCACTGGTAAATTCACAGTTCCAGGAAACAAGATAGCAAAGGCCCAAGTAGAGAAAATGAGAACAAACCCAATTAAGCACATCTTTTGACCAAAGGTAATCAAAGTGAACGCCATTACGATATATTGCGTGGCTACTTTAAAAATTTAATTCTTGTTTTGCTTGCGTTTTGCATCAGAGTTTTCCATTTGTTTTGTCCTTCAATTGTTATTCCGCATGCTTCGCTCGGAGTTTTCCCGTATAGTGCCATGTGTAGTCTAATGTAATTATGATAAAGTTGGTAGCCTTGAAGGATTGTGGTGTCTTTGGTTTTTAGTCCTCTCATCGTCTTTTCTCTGTCTCGGATTTCTCCGTTCATACGCTCCTCTTGTTATTGTTCTTGTCGCCCCTTATCCTAAGGCTTTTCAGATTTTGGCTAGTATCGATAAGAGCGCAACTATTAGGAAGGCAATGCCGGTCCAAAACAGATCATGGCCCGAAAGGAAATACACGATGGCAGCAACGATAATTGCAGGAATCAGCACTAGAAACAGCTTTATCAGAATTATTATTATCAAGCCAATTATGACCAGAATGATGAGAAAAGGTATGTTTAATGATCCGAGTCCCAAACTGCTGAGAATTGAATATATTGTCGGCAGTAAGATTGAAAAATTCATTAGCTAACCTCAATAAAAATGTGTAGCATCCAAGTAATATATATTTTTGCTGTATGCTTGTTAAGAAAAAATTTAGGCTTTAATTTTTGATTTGATTTTTGGAATAACCTCTTTTTGCGTTTGAATAACGCCGTAGGTTGTTATCCTAAACTTATCGTCGGCAGTCTTCTGCGCCACACCGTTTTTTGCCAGTTCGCCTAAGCGTGTGCTGGTGATTTTGCCGCTTTTTCCAAGCTTAGTTTGCAGCTCATCTTTCGATTGTGAGTCGCTGTTGAGCATGCCTAGTTTATGCCCAAGGTACTGGGCTGTTAGCCAAATCGATAAAGCTTCATTATCCGTTAACTTGTTTTTAGGAGCCAGTAGGCTTGCGCCATCGCTTGAAAAAGCCACTATGCCATTTAGGTCTTTGGCGAGTTGTTGAAGGTCGACGCTGAGCCAAAGTTTCTGGGCTATTTCGAATGAGGGG
The DNA here is from genome assembly GCA_050010515.1 of Bathyarchaeia archaeon. Taxonomy (GTDB): domain Archaea; phylum Thermoproteota; class Bathyarchaeia; order Bathyarchaeales; family Bathycorpusculaceae; genus Bathycorpusculum. Next base: position 68,392 of record JBEKKX010000008.1, on the reverse strand, counting down.
ATAAAGTCTTTGAAAAACTGGTTTACCAAGAGCCATGCGTCTTGCGGGTCAGCGGAAAACTGTTGCTCAATTCCTTTATATTTGATTTGAACTTGGATTTTTTCTGCTTTAATGCTCAACTCATTTTGCCTCTAAGCTTCTTGACAACCTCTTCTTCAACCCATTTCTCGCCTTGAATTGTAAGCTTGAACTCTGGCTTGTTCGGGTCTGGCTTGAACACCTGCCCCCGCTTCGTCATCTCATTGAGTCGTGCTGGGACCATGCTTTTTATTCCGCTGGCCTCCAAAAGCTTAGTTACTTGTGCCGCCGTGTTTTTTCGTTCTTGAGAAGCGTAAAGAACCAAGCCGACTGCTTCGTAATGGGTGAGGCTTTCTCGGGTGACTATTACTGGACCTTCGGTTGTAGGTTCAACTATGCCTTTTAACTGTGCTCCCGATGGTGTTAGCTTGTCTGAGACAAAATCAGATAGTTTCTCAACAAAATTTTCAGGAATAACTCCAAGCATGTCAAGGATGTCTTGGGGATTTTCGCCTTCAATGACGACTTCTCCGAAAGGAGTTTTTATACGTGCTTCAATGTGCTTCATTTTAACGCTTCCACTTACTTGCTATAAGCTATGTTGAGCCTTTTTAGGATTTGCGGCAAAACGCTAATTTTGCAGGGGAAAATATCAGAAAACGATTCGACAAGCTGAAAAGTTCAACGGCGAAGTGATTAAAAGCCCCTTTTTATGCCTTACGAGTTCTTTGTAAATGATTTATTGCCTAAAGGCGCTCGTCCGTTAAGTACACTTTCCCTTGCCTTTTGTCATATTTCAGCAAGTATTTGTTAAGGATATCTCGCCCCAAAACGCTGGGGATTCTTACAATCTTTTCGTTCATTTCTGAATGCTTGAGGAAACACAGGCTATCCAATTGCTCGGTGTGTGCTTTATTGTCTGCTGAATTAAAAATCAGCTTTGCGTCTTTCAAGACATACGTGTCAACTGTTCCTCCTATACCGAGCATGCCGCAATCAAGTTTTTCTAGCATTTGGTAATCTATCCCAAGCTTGTTAACATCTCTGTCGCTCACAATAGTTTTAACAGCGCCAGTGTCAAGCAGGAATTCAATAGAAGCATAGATGTGAAGAGGCTTGGAATCAATTATTGCATAAACGTAAGCTGCTTCAGGCGCTCCTTCCTTAAAGCGGAAAGGAATTCTCAAAACGTTCTTCCTTCGTTAAAGAATAAGGTTCAATTCCTCACTTGTAACATATTCTAAAGCTATTTCATTGTATTTTTCGGAAAATCGAGTTCTGAGCCGTTCAACAAGTTTGCTAAAATCCCTATCATGATCTATCACGCTTTTGTCCAAAACTGCAACCCATTCATTGTTATAGCGTTTTTTTAGTGCTTCATAGTTATCGCTAATCCACCTAGCGTTTCCTTCAAGATTAGAAAGAAGCTCAATCGTTGATTCCATTATGCGTCTCTGTAAAGTAGTACGCTACGCCTTAAATTTTTTTCCTGCGCCATAAGAAACGGCTGTTTTCACTTGAGTCGTTCCCGTAGAAGTTTGGCTACCAATTCAGGATTAGCCTTTCCACGCACTTCCTTCATGATAGAACCCATAAGCATGCCGTAAGAGTTTTTGCCTAGCTTGTCAACTGACTGTTTGTTAGCTGCAATTATGCGGTCAACAATCGGCGCTAAGTCTGCTTCAGTGAACATTTTCAAACCCAATGCTTGTGTTGCATCCTGAACGGTTTTGCCCTCATGCTTTGAAAGCCAATCAAACACATCTGCCATTGCTTCTTTAGCTAATTCACCTGAACCAACAGCTTGCAATAGAGTTTTTATCTTTTCTTCATTGACATTTTCGACGTCAATGCCTTCCCGTTTTAGAGATTTCAGAGTTTCAGTTAAAAACACTGCACCTGAAGTTGCGGAAATGGTAATGGAAGCTGGCATATTGCGTTTGCCCTCTTTTCTAACTGTAAAACTCGCAGCCGATTCCTCAAATAGCGCACTATATTCAGACTCGATTACTTGCTCAGCCAATTTCTCATTTAAGCCATATTCTTTCATTAATCGCTGTTTCCTTTTGTCTTTAGGCTCAGGCAAGTTCTTCCTAATCTTCTCAACTAATTCGTCTGGTATCAGTGTTGGTGGGATGTCGGTTTCAGGGTACATTCTTGCTGCTCCTGGTCTTGGGCGCATATACCTTGTTGTTCCATCCTCTTTTGCCGTGCGAGTTTCAGCTGGAACACCAGTTACTGCTTCTTGTGCACGTTCAACAACGGCTTTTAAGGCGTCCAAAACGTTTTCTGCCGTGTCAGCAACGAAAACTACCGCGTCCAATTCACCTGCATCAACCACTTTTCGCAAGACTTCTACTTCTTCAGGGGTGATGCCGTAGTTGGGCATTTCGTCAGTGTGAAAGATTCCGCCGACCCTGCCCCAGAACTTGGCCCTGTCCGAAAGTTCGGTTCCAACGCGGAAATCAGGCATAAGCTCACGTTTTAAGATTCCTGCGAACTTTGGCAGCTTAACAGCCATGACTTTCTGGTTTTTGTCGATTGCTTTACGGATGACTTTGCATTTTGTCTCCTTAAAAGCGCTTATAACATCAACGAATTCTTGCTTGAGGTCTTCTGTTTTAACGCCGCGTCTTGCAAGTTCCTCTTTTACGCTGATAAGCCCAAGTTGTCGTTGAACCTCGTAATCTACCACTTTAGAGATTAACTCGAGCTCTTGGACACCTTTAATCTCAATCAAAGCGCCATTTGGCAAGGACACGTTCAAGTCCTGACGTATAGTGCCTAAACCGCGCATTACCTTGCCAGTATCACGTAAAATCCTGCCTATGGCGAACGCGACTTCCTGTGCTTCCATTGGCGAGTAGATTACTGGTCCAGTGGTGACTTCGATGAGCGGTATGCCTAAGCGGTCTATGCGGTAACGAATCGTTTTGCCCTCGTTTTCTGTTCCTGTTTTGCGTGCTGCATCCTCTTCTAGGCTTAAAGCTTGGATTGGAATGGTTTTTTCTCCAACCTTAATCCATCCGTCGGAGGCAATTATGCATGTTCGCTGAAAACCACTCGTGTTTGAGCCGTCAATGACGGTTTTGCGCATAACGTGAACTTCATCAATTGGCACAGAGTTCGTCATTAATGCGACTGTTAGAACAATCTCAACTGCTTCCGTGTTTATGGGGTGCGGAGGTTCCTCATCCATTTCCACGAGGCACGCGCTTGTTTTGTTTGCTTCGTAGAGGATTTTTACGCCTTTTTGGAACTCAAAATATGCAGCGGGGTCAATTTGGCCTAGTTCGCTCTGCGTTGGTCTTAGCCTGCGTAGGAAAGTGATTTCTGGAATTTCTTTGAAGAGTTCAAGCGGGCAACTGCAGAACAGTTTTGTTTTTGCGTTTAGTTGTTGGTGAATTTCTAACCCGACTTTTAAACCTATTTTTGCGTAGTCAATTGCCAACTTTTTCTCCTCCTTCAAAGATGTCTTCTTGAGGAAGCGTTCTTGGCGAGAATTCTCCCGCAATGTTAGTTTTCAAAAGCTTTACGGCTTCTTGCGTGTTGTCGGTTTGTCCTAGCACCCACATTAGCTTGACAAGGGCTGTTTCAGGGAACATGTCATCCATCGGGATTACGCCGAAGGACAGCAAGTCTCTGCCCGTGTCGTACACGTTCATGTTTACTTTTCCCCAAATGCACTGGGAAGCCAACGCAACCACTACGCCTTTTGCAACAGCGTTTTTGATGCTGTCAAAGCAGTATTTACTCACGTGACCCAAACCTGAGCCTTCCAGCAAAATGCCCCTTACGCCTTTGTCAACATACCAGTCGATGATTGCTGGGTCAAGCCCCGGATAAAACTTGATTAAAGCAGCTTTTTCGCTGAAATTTGGTTTCAGAACCAGCTTTTTTGATGGATCACGGTGCTGGTACTGGTTTGTTAGCATGGTTACTTGTTGATTTTTTACTCTTGCCATTGGGAACCCGTTGATTGATTTAAAAGTGTCTCGTCGGCTCGTGTGACATTTGCGGACTTTTGTTCCCCTATGAATCGCAATAGCGGTGTCGGAGACGGTTTCATGCATGGCTAAGCCTACTTCCGCGAACGGTCCCTCTCCAGCGGCTTTCACTGCACCGATAAGGTTTGTTGCTGCGTCACTGCTTGGTCTGTCAGAGGAACGTTGAGCGCCAACAACTATGACTGGAACAGGCAGGTTTTGCAGTGCGAAGCTTAACGCAGCTGAAGTGTAAGCCATCGTGTCTGTGCCATGCGCAATTACCACGCCATCTACGCCTTCTTCAATGCGTTTCGCTACGGTTTCTGCGAGTTCTTTCCAGTGTTTCTGGGTTATGTTTTCACTGTATAAGCTGAAGACTATTTCTGTGTCAACTTGGGCAACATCAGATAGTTCAGGAACTACACCGTAGAGGTCGCTTGCGGAAAGCGCTGAGCGTACTGCTCCTGTACGGTAGTCAACTCGGCTGGCGATTGTTCCGCCTGTGCTCATTATCACAACATGGGGCAAGACTGGGTTTTGTTTTGGCAGTTGTGGCGAAGCAAAGGCTGGTTTTGTTCCTTTTCCAATTTTTTCAATTTTGACGTCGGCTGTGATGCGGATTCCGATGTTGTAGCCGCTTTTCATTTTAACGATGACTACGGTGCCTTCGCCTAGTTCTGAGCGGGGTATGAGGATGCCTTCATAGGTTTTGCCTTTGCTGATGACTCGGATAATGTCTCCAACGTCGCAGTCTGCTTTTTTGAGGGCTTCTAAGGCTGCGCCCTTGTAACCTGAATTTTCAAGTTGACTCATAGAGGATTCTCCAGTTTTTTGGACACGTAAACTCCATCGCGCTCGTAACCGAAACGCATGTAATACCTTCTTGTTCCTAACGCACTTATAACTAAAAGCTTTTTCAAATCAAAATCCTCAAGCGCCATACGTTCGGCTTCTTTAAGCAAGTCTGCACCAAAACCCTTATGCTGCCAAGCGCCAGCAGAATGCTTTCCAACTGGCACAAGTGGACCATAAACGTGAAGCTCACGAACAATAGCAGATGGTATGGCGGTGATTTCTGGCCTGTGAGCCTTTGCTGAGGGGACACGCAAGCGCAAATAGCCTAGTAGGATTTTGTTTTGTTGGTCTTCGGCTGAAATAAAGATTTCTTTGCCTTCTGAAGCGTCATAGCTGATGGATTGGATTGTGACTTTTTCCAGGTCTGGCTTCACATGGTCAACTTCCATTCTGTGCCCCACTTCTCTGCAACGAATACATTGACACTTGGCACCTTGCGCTTTAAGTTGCTCATGCACAAGTTGGCGAAGGTTGCTTTTTTTAACGCCAGCCAAAATTAGTGCTGCAGGAATGTCACGTTGAACGCGCATGACTCTTACCCATGGCGGAATAAACTTTTTGACTTCAGCGATGAGTACTATGGCTTCCTCTGTTGTGTAGGGTTTGTAGGTGCCTTTTTGGTACCACTCATGCGCTTTTGTGCCAGCTATGCATAGGCATGGATAAATTTTTATCATGTCCGGTTTAAAGGATGCGTCTGTGAAAACCCGTCTGAAAGCTGCAATGTCTTTTTGAGGGTTGGAGCCCGGCATTCCAGGCATTAAATGGTAAACAATTTTGAGTCCCGCGTCCTTGGCTATGCGTGTTGCTTCTTGCACGTCTGCTACAGTGTGGGTCCTGCCAACTAAACGGTATATCTCGTCATCGGGGTTTTGCACGCCAAGTTCGATGCGCGTCACTCCCATGTCAAGCATTGCGTCAACGTGTTGCTGTTTTGCCCAGTCGGGACGAGTTTCCACGGTTATGCCTACGTTGCGGATTTTGCTTGTTTCAGCGTTTTCTTTTGCCTCTTCCAAACTTTGGGAGTTTTTGCCAGTTATTGCGTCTAGACAGCGTTGGATAAACCAAGTTTGATAATCCATAGGTGTAGCAGGGAAGGTTCCGCCCATGACGATTAACTCGATTTTGTCCACTTTGTGCCCAATCGCCGAGAGTTGGTCGACGCGGCTTCTGACCTGCAGATACGGGTCGAAGTTGTTTTGGGTTCCGCGCATGGCTGCTGGTTCACGCCCCGTGTAACTTTGTGGACTGCCTTGGGCTGGTCCTCCGGGGCAGTAAGCGCACGGTTCAGGCTGTGGGCACGGGTAGGGTTTAGTCATTGTGGCGACTACTGTTACGCCTGAAATTGTACGCGTTGTCTTCCTTCGCAAAATGGGCAAGAGGCGTTTCGTTTCTTTTGGCGTTAAAAGGCTTATTAAATCAGCGTTTGACGGTACCTCTTCAAGTTGGTATTTGGCTGCGGTTTTTATTTTTAGGCGGTTCGCGTCTTCACGTGTGGCATGAGGCATTTCCATTAGAATGTTTATGATTTCCCGTAAGGCATTTTCGTTTTTCAAGGTTTAGGGTACCAAAATATGGTTTAGTTAAGTGATAAATAAACTACGCTAGCGCTACGCGAATGTTTAGGCTTGAAAAAACAGTTTTTGCTTGTGCGCTTACATCCAGTTTTGCCCAGGTTTCCGTTGCAGAATCACGCGTTTCTCGTAGTTGCGTTTGTTTCGGTTTTTTGGGCTTGGCGATGTTTTTGGTGTCGCCTGGATTTTCGGCGTTTGAGAACGGACTTTTCCAGCTTTAGATAAACTACCGTGAGTTGGCATTTAATGCACCTTGCTCATAAAGCATGAATGTCACACTTAAACCTTACCAATCGGAATTAGCGTTTTAACTCTTAGAAGATAACATGACTAACTCTCTACCAAGGAAGGGGCGTCCATAACAGCATATAAACGCTTGTTTGAGAAGCTGACTTACCCACGGGGGGAGCCTTCTTTTTGCTACTGAGACTGCCAAGCAAATAGTATACCCCTTTTAGGATTTTCTGTGCAATTTCTAAGGCAATATTGCGCCTACCTGCCTAGTTTTTAGACCTATTCCCACTAGCTAAAAATAACCTACTTGCCCTCTTTTTGCTATCTAAACGACCAAAAAAAGAGTACCCGTATTTCTGGTACTGTGATAGAAGTTTTAATGTGTTCTGCTCGATGTTTTTCACACTTTAGGGATTAAAATACATACCAAATTATTTATACCAAGCATAAGACTCAATGTTACAGCGGCGAGTTTTTTGAAGATTGCTTTCTTTGAGGTTCAAGATTGGGAGCAGCCTCTTCTAGAAGAGGGGTTAGCCGATTATGAGATTCGCCTGTTCAAGGAGGAATTAAGTGAAGCAGACGTTGACCAAGTTGTGGATTTTGAGGTTGTTTCAGTTTTCATTTACTCTAACCTGAACAGTGACGTCATCGATAAACTTGAAAAGGCACGTTTAATCGCTACTCGTTCAATGGGTTTTGACCACATAGACCTTGAAGCTTGCAGGCGAAGGGGCATTTTAGTTTGCAATGTTCCTTATTATGGTGAGGTTACTGTTGCTGAGCACACGTTCGCTTTGATTCTTTCCCTCTCACGCAATATCCATGACTCTTACGAGAGAACACGTCAAGGCGACTTTACATGTGAGGGCGTTCGAGGCTTTGATTTAAACGGGAAAATCCTCGGAGTCCTGGGCACTGGTAGGATTGGCACCAAAGTGATTGAGATAGCTAAGGGCTTCAGGATGGAAGTGTTGGCTTATGATAAGTTTCCTAACATGAATTTGGCAGACACTTTAGGCTTCAAGTATGTGGATTGGCCTGACTTGCTAGCGCAGTCAGACGTGGTTACTTTACATTTGCCATTCAACAATGAGACTCATCACTTCTTAAACAAGGACACCATCAAACGTATGAAAAAAGGCGCCGTCGTAATCAATACCGCAAGAGGCGGGCTCATCGATTCACAAGCGCTAACTGAAGCACTTTTGAGTGGTCATCTCAGAGGCGCAGGCTTGGATGTTTTGGAGGAAGAAGCACTTATTCGAGAGGAGGCACAGTTGCTTTTGGATAATGTTCCACGGGAACAGTTGGCAACGATGCTGCAAGAGCATATTCTTTTGAGGCTCAAAAACGTGATTATAACGCCTCATTGCGCGTTTAACAGTAAAGAGTCCTTAGAGCGGCTTATTAACGGCACCATTGAAAACATTAAAGCCTTCATTCAAGGCAAACCGCAAAACATAATCAAATGAATGGCACTTTTAGCGCTCTCTAAAACACTCTATAACAATGAACTTGAGTGACTAGTAACAATGAACATGCGTGACGTAAAAGAACAGCCAAAAACAAGCCTATCCAACAAAATAACCATGAAACAGACGCCGAAGACATCGAAAAAATAGTGTCGCAAGCCTACTCTGCCTTAATTTGCTAAGCTATGGGCTCACTAATTTTGGGCTCATTTAGATTAGACTTAGAAAAACGGGTCTTAACACTTTCTTTTGATAGTAATACTTAACTGCTCAGTTTTACTGTAATGTTTTATCCCACTGGATAAATCCATGCCGACGGACCCAACGGAAGCTGCAAGAAACACAAAGCTTGCGTTGCTGTGATGGCGGGTTCACCCAAACATGGGACACAGTGGGCACGGGCACAAAATCCCACGCCGAGAGAGCTTGACCAAGCTTAAAGCGACGCTCAGCTATGCGGTTAAGTGTTAGGTTACGTGGGAGACAAACAGCCCGCAAGAAGGAATATGGTTTAAGCTAAGTTTCATTTTTTCCTAATCGCTACAGCAGATAATAAGAACTGGCTGGCAAATTCTTGCTATAGACCCTTGTTTCCGATTTGGTTATGGTGGACGAAGTCTTCTATGTCGCGGCGTACTCTGAGGTTTTTGGTTGAGGAGGTGGGGTATCCTAAGCGGCATGTATAAGCGATTTTCATGTATTCGGGAACTCCGAGAAGCTGCTTAAGCTCTGCTTCCACATGGGGGGCGGCGAAGGAACTGAGAATTTGTAGGCTAACTCCTAAAGCTTGCGCCATAAGCCACATGTTCTCCATAACGCAGCCTAGACTCATGAAACCTAAAACGTCGCCTGCTGAAGCAGGTGCCCTCTTCCTAGAATCGTATATCACTATCAGAAGCGTTGGGCTACCTCGGATGGACTGGGTCAGCGGCATAGGTGCAGTTTGGCGGGCAGCCTCTGATATTTTCGCTGGGTCTACCCATGCTGGCGGAAACATTGTGCCTAGGATTCCGGTTTTCTTTTTCAAAAGTTCCTCTTTTGAGAAGGACAATTGTTCATAGTTTTCGCGCAGGAAATCTTCGGATATGCGTGATTTGATGTTTCCTACTTTTTCCAGAACTGCCTTGTCGTCAACGACGACTACCTCGTAGTTTTGCATGTTGTGTGCGGTTGGCGCCCATCTTCCAGCATTTAAAATCTGTTTTAGCTTCTCTTTTGGTACTGGGCGGTTCGGGTCAAAGGGTACTCTCGCGGATTGTCTTTCTTGAATGATTTTTAAGATTTCAATCATGTTTAACCCTCACTTACCTTTAGGACTGCTCGGAAATGAACCTTTACAGCCATCATCCGTTCAAAAGCCACTGCGGCTTGCTCAAGCGGAAACACTTCCACCATGGGAACAACCTGCGTAGGTACCTGGGATTCGAACATAGGAACTAAATAGCCTAAATTTACCTTTGATAGAAAAAACTGGAAAAAGAAAGTTAATTCGAGTACTTGTCAAAAATTTTTGCTGGTCAGAACTTTAATTTTGACGGCAAATATTAACATAGGTATGCTGCACATTGGTAGTTGAATGTGTTGAGGTTGAGGAGCTAGGAAATTGGAAAGAAAAAGGAAAAGTTTTCATTTCCAAGAGATGGATTGGTTAATCAGTTTTCCCGCGTCAGGAAATGAGGAAAGAAAATACCTTTACTATTCAGTAGTGTTCAAAGATCGTAAGAAGGGAAACTCAAAGTCCCAAGTTAGTTTAATGGATATTGTGGATGTTGCGGAGTTTGAAAATAATTATCCTCATACAGTGGGGTTTTTCAGAGAACCAATTGATGAGGACACAAATTACGGCTTTAACTATTTGGAAATAAGAGTTATCAGGTGTATCGAAGAATTCTGGAAATTTTTAAACGACTTAGATATTTAGACTGTGTTTCATTGTTTTCCAAGTATAAACAAATCACAACGATATGCCTGTTCCAGATACTTAATTCTTAACCATTTTTGGTGTGATTAAGGAAAACATCTGAAGTGAGTATTTAGCTCTTTTTTTTCTTTTAGTGCTTTTTTTCTACATAAAAAAACAGCTTTTTCTATGTTGAAAAGCACCGTTTTGCATGCAAAGTGCGCAACTTAACCTCCATGCACATCTATGTTGAATCATATTTGGAGCCTATTAGGCGCATCTAGTAGACCGGGGGGTAGGCTTGAGCACACACAAATACCCTGAGGCAAAAGCCAAGAGCTAAATATACACAAGTTTTATTTTTTGTTTTTATAAACCGCACCAGCACTAGACCCTTAAGCCAATCAGCATGCTTTTATTTGTGGCGCAAGAATTATCCCTTAACAAAACTTACGTGGACGAAGGAAAGCTGTATGGTTGAGCTCAGAACGCAAGAACAACAATTACTCTCCGCACTAGCATCGCTTGGCGGAAAAGCCTCAGTAGAACAACTAATTGACACATGTGGTTTCCCAGATACCGCAGTCATGCGAACTGGGCTAACTCTTCAAGAAAAAAGCTACGTCGCCATACACGCCGAATACCAAAACGTCATCAAACTAACAGCTGAAGGTGAGGCATACGCGAAAAACGGCTTGCCCGAACGCAAACTAATCCATGCCGTGGCAGCGCTCGGCGGAGTAGCCGATCTCAAAAAAGCGGCGCAGCAAACGGGAATTGAACCGGAGTTTGTTCAGATTGCGCTTGGCTGGGCGATAAGAAAAAAATGGGCACTCTACACCTCAAGCGACAACACAATACGCATAGCTGAACCGCTGCTGCATCAAGAGTTCATTGAGGAAGGATGCGACGAAACCCTCCTTAAATACCTAAACGACAAGGACCAAGCAGCACTGGAAGACTTAAGCCCAGAGCTAAAAGTAGCAGCCGAACAGCTGAAGAAACGCACGCTCTTAACCATTGAGCCCAAAACCGCACGCACACTCCAAATCACCCCTCAAGGCAAAAAAGCAGCCGCAGAAGCCAAAACAGCCCCTCAAGAAGTAACCCAACTCACACCAGAACTTATAATCACAGGCAAATGGCACACCTCAAAACTGCAAAAGTACAATATTGAAGCGCCTGTAGCTAAAACTTGGCCTGGAAAAAAACACCCTTACTTACAATTCCTTGATGAGGTTCGGGCAAAACTTGTTAACCTTGGCTTCCAAGAAATGACAGGTACCAACGTTGAAACCAGCTTCTTCAACTTCGATGCTCTTTACGTGCCGCAGGACCATCCAGCGCGTGAACCAAGCGACATCTACTACATCAAAGACCCAGAGTACGGCGAGATAGGGCAACATGGCGAAGCGGTCGAGCATGTTTCGGAGACGCATGAGAACGGCTGGATAACAGGTTCAACAGGATGGGAATACAAATACTCACTGCTAGCAGCCCAGCGGTTGATTCTGCGTGGTCACGGCACATGTCTCAGCGCAAGAACATTGGAGAGCAAAAATTTCCAAGTTCCAAGCAAATATTTCTCAATAGCGCGGGTTTACCGTCCAGAAATAACCGATAAAACCCACCTGTCAGAGTTCAATCAGGTTGAAGGCATAATCATAGATGAAAATCTAACCCTGAAAGACCTCTTAGGCGTGCTGGGCAAGTTTGCTATGGAGATTGCTGGAGCAGACAAAGTATGCTTCAAACCGGACTATTTCCCATTCACAGAACCCAGCGTGGAACTGAGCGCCTACAAAGAAGGCTACGGCTGGGTAGAATTCGGCGGTTCAGGAATCTTCCGCCCAGAAGTTACCTTGCCGCTTGGCGTAAAAGTGCCAGTTATCGCTTGGGGACTTGGCGTTGACCGATTGTTTATGATGCGTGCAGGCATCGATGATATACGTCTGATTTTCAGCCAAGACCTTGATTGGCTAAGGAGAAAACAGGTGACATAAAATGCCCACAATCGACGTTGAATACCAGGAGCTTGAGCGCTTGCTTGGCCTTGAGCTGCAGGGTGACATGGCACGGTTAGATGAGATTTTAGTCTATATCAAGGGCGAGGTCAAGCTTTACAGTGAACGTGAAGGCGTCGTCAGCATAGAAATGAAAGACACCAACCGCCCTGACCTTTGGAGTGTTGAAGGTTTAAGCCGAGCATTACGCGGCTACCTAAACCAACAAAAAGGGCTTAAGCAATACGCAGCCGGCAAACCAGCTATAGAGGTAAATGTTAACGCAAAACTCTACAACATTCGCCCGTTCATCTGCTGCTCCGTAGTAAAAGATATTCACCTGACTGACCCCATAATCCGCGGCTTAATGCACTTACAGGACAAACTGGACAAAACTTACGGCAGAAGCCGACAAAAAACATCCATCGGCATATACAACATAGACCTGATAACTCCGCCATTAGAGTACACGGTTGCCAAACCGAACGATGTAAGCTTTGTTCCGCTGGGCTTTACAGAAAAAATGAGTTTAGCGGAAATCCTTGAGCGGCACCCTAAAGGCATTGAGTATGGCGACATAGTCAAAAAACACCCTGTCTACCCGATGCTATTTGACTCTAAAGGCAACGTGTTGTCTTTTCCGCCAATCATAAACTCAAACGACCTTGGCAAAGTCACCGAAGAAACACGCAACCTGCTTGTTGAAGTTACAGGCACCATGCATAAGACAGTGTTAAACACGCTTAACCTTGTCACTTCCGCCTTGATTGACCGCGGCGGAAAAGCTTACTCGGCAACAATCCATTACCCACAAGAATCAGAGTACCCAGAGAAAGAAGTGGTAACCCCAGATTTTAGCAGCAGGTGCTTGTCTTTGAGTGTCGAGTACACGAATAAGCTTTTGGGACTGAAGCTTTCGGCACATCGCATTTCTGAGCTTCTGTTAACTGCAGGTTTAGGCATCGAAAAAACGCAGGCTGACAGCGTAGAGGTGCTTGTTCCATGCTACCGCGTAGACGTAATGCACCAAGTCGATTTGATCGAGGATGTCGCCATCGCTTATGGCTATAACAATATTGAGCCACGTTGGCGCGAACTAGCCACAACTGGGCGTGCAAAGCTAGATCAGCGATTAATCGATATCGCACGGGAACTTATGGTTGGTTTAGGCTACCAAGAAATCTTAACCTACACATTGACCAATCAAGAAAACCTCTTCGAAAAAATGAACACGCAAAAAACCAAGAATGTGGAACTTGCCAACCCCAAAGTGGTAACCATGACGTGCCTGCGCAACTGGCTGCTGCCAAGCATCATGGAGTTCCTCAGCAACAACCAATCCGTAGAGTTCCCCCAAAAAATATTCGAACTCGGCAAAGTCACCCTGCCAGACGAAGCAAAAGAGACCAGAACGAGAGACGAAGAATGGCTCTGTGCCGCAACAGCACACGCAAACGCTAACTTCACCGAAATCAAATCTGACCTCGACGCATTTTTTGCTAATTTTGGGGTTGACTGGAAAATAAAAGAAACCGCTCATCCAAGCTTCATCGAAGGCAGAATCGGCAAAATAATAGTCGGCGACGTCGAAATTGGCATTATCGGCGAAGTTAATCCTTTGGTGCTTGAGGCCTGGAAACTTGAGAACCCAGTCGCAGCTTTCGAAATTAACCTGCAGAGAATTCTTGCGAAATAAGTCTGCAACTTCTGGTAAAAGTTTTGTAGTAGTTAGATAGGAAAAAAGGATAAAGGCTAATTCAGCGATATGGCAATAAGGTAATATAACATGTCTCTCAGAGTCCAAATAAATCCTAAAGTGAAAGAGAAATTCAGAGAAGCAGCCATGAAACGCTTTGGCTACGGAAAAGGAGCTCTAAGCAAAGCCGCCGAGGAAGCCATCCTTAAATGGCTTTCAACAACCGAAAAAGAACCCGCCAACTTCGAAGGTGACCCCGTAAAAGCCATAGAAGGACTACTTAAGGATGTGAACGTAGACTCGGTGACTTTACAACATGAGACGCAGAAGGTTTGGGCGAAAAAAGAGCTAACTCATGTACCCTGTTGACACTAACATTTTTCTAGAAGTCCTTCTGTGTCAAGCCAAAAAGGAAGAATGTGAAAAACTTCTTGAGCAAATCAAAAAAGGCAAAAAACTAGGAGTAATGACCGACTTCACTGGTCCATTCTTTAATCGTGGCCATGTACAGCTTTGAAAGACTGGAAGGACTCAAGGTTTTCCTCTCAAGCCTCACAGGCTACAAAGGACTACGCATCTACCCAACCGACTTAACAAATGAAATCAAAGCTACAGAATTAGCCACACAAAACAAACTTGACATGGACGACGCCATCCAGTATGCAATTGCACTTGACACAAACGTAGAAGCTATAGTATCATTTGACAAGCACTTCAACAACCTCAAGATTCCCAGAAAAGAACCGCATCAAATAACCCAAATCCCCAAACCTACTCAATAGTCTCAACCAAAAAAATCTAGAACCATGCGAGGGTTCCGTTTTTCCTCGCCCTTTTCAGGCACCACGCGTAAATAACATATCCTAACGGAACAATTATTGCGCACATTAACGTTAAGATCAACAGGTTTGGAAGAATCATCTGTATTGTCCAGCCTGTAAGCACAAGCCTGATGCACGTGAAAAAGTAGTATGGCGGAAACACATAAGAAATCGCTTGCAGCGCAGCCGGCATAACTTGCGGCGGAAACAAAACATTTCCGAACAAGCTTGTCGCTATGGTTATAAGCGCAGTCACTGGGTCGCCTTGCTTGGTTAAAATAAGGATTCCCGCACCAATCATACTAAAACCAATGAATGTGCCGATGCCTAACGCTAAAACAATTATTGTTCCCAAAATGTTAACACTTAACATTACCCCGAAAATTAGCACGCCGACGGCAAGATAGATTATAACTACGCCGGTGCTCCATATGAAGCCCCAAAGAGAACTGCCGACGATGAATGTTGTTAAGCTTGTTGGCGAAACCAAAACCTCTTCCAGCGACCAAGGGTTGATGGTTTTTTGGACCAATGTTATGCTTTGACCAAGGTAAGTGTTAAAGGCTAATCCGATAAGCAGGTAAGCGGTTAGGGTCAGATGGTCATATTTGAGCTCGCTTTGCATGGTTGCGTTTGAGCCCAAAAAAGCGAATGATAACGCGCCAAACAATGCAGTTAAAATAAGTATAGCAATGTTAGTCTTGTAAGTGGAGAAGCTGATGACGTCTCGTTTCATGAAGAAATAAATTTTTTCCAGTTCATCCCACATAGTTTATGCTCTCTTGGTTAATTCAATGAACGCGTCTTCTAAGGTGGGTTCTTCCCGCTTGAAATTTACTAACTTAATTTTTTGTTCAAACAGAAAATCGAAGATTGATGGAAGCAGGTCAACACTTTTCAACTCAACGCGCAATTCCTTCTGGCTAGGCAGTGAGTCTTCGTCGGTTTTTTCAGTTATACTTATTACGCCTTGTAAAGAACGCATTTGCTCAATCTGAGCCAGTGTTATTTCCTCAACTATTAAGTAGATTAACTCTTCATTTTTGATTTTATCTCTCAAAGCGTTCGGAGTGTCGCAAGCCACGATTTTTCCCTGCTTCAGGATAGCAATTTTATCGCAGATTTGCGCTGCTTCCTCAATATAATGCGTAGTGTAGAGCACTGTTTTGCCTGTTTCCTGAACGTTTTTTTTGACAAATTCCCTAATGTTCCTTGAAGAAATAGCATCTAAACCAGTCGTTGGCTCATCAAGCAGAATTATGGGTGGGTCTGGAAGCAGGGTTCTTGCGAGTGCAAGTTTTCTTTTCATTCCGCCAGAATATTTCTGGTACAACTGAAAAGTGCTGTTATCTAAACCCACAAGTTCCAAGACTTCCATAATTCGTTCATGCCGTTTTTGTCTCGGCACATTATAGATTGAAGCGAAGAATTCTAGGTTTCTGTAACCATTCAGCCGCCAAAAGAAGCCTCTTTCTCCGACACTGAAAAGAGTGCCAAGTGACCGCCTAACATTCATTTGCTGCTTGATTATGTCGAAACCGTTGATTAACGCGGTTCCACTGTCTGGCGGAAGAAGAGTACACAACATTTTGACCAGAGTTGTTTTTCCTGCACCGTTAGGTCCCAAAAGCCCAAAAAGTTCCCCTTTCTTAATTTCAAAATTGAGGTTGTCAATAGCGTTTACGGAAACTGTTTTGCGCTTGAAAAATTTGGTTTCAGAAGTTTGAATTTTTGATTTAAATGTTTTCGTTAGGTTAATCGTTTGAATGGCGTTTTCGTTTTGCAACCATTAAACCTCTTTGCCTTGATTAATTTTGATTGATTCTTATCTTGATGATGCCCTGCAAGCCTAATCAGTATTGCAGCAAGAAGCAATCAATTATTATTTCAGTTAGCGTTAGCGGACAATTAAGCATTTCGACATGGCGCGTTAGCTTCGTTTGATTGTAAAATCAACACTTGTAAAAAAATTACAGACTCCATTTAGCACGAAAGCATCCGCTTTAACTATTTGGATCCTATTTGGAGCATATACTGAATCCTGGGGGGTAGGCTGTGCGCACACACAAGAGGGAGACAAATCGATGATTGTATATAGTTAAAATTTATGAATCCATGGAATAAGCTGCTGGGCATTTTCGAATTTTTCTGAAAGCGGTAACTGCAAATATGCACCATATCTGTTAAAGTAGGGTGAGCCTTTTCTTGAGAACAAAGTTAAGACTTTGCCGTCATGGTTGATTTTGAAGCCTGAGTCACTTGATTCATGGCCTCTTATCAAAATTTTAGCGTTCAACTCTCCAAGAACCTTTTCCGTTACGCTTTTGCCAAAGAGTTGCCCTGCACCCCTCGGCGAAGAAGAAATGCCTTGTAAGTTTTCGTCGGGGTCGCTCCAAAGCAAATCTTCAAGCACGGCCTCGTTGTGGTTTTCTTGAGCTTGAGCAATGTCTTGGAGACTGCTGATTTGTGGAGATACGCCGCCGTGAATCATCAAATATCGGTCCTCAACAAACACGGCATTATAGAAATAAGCGAATAGAGCCCGTGTTTTTTCGTAAGCCATCTTCCAATCTTCCCCGAACCTGTTTTGGAATTGGAAGGGCAAATCATGCGGATAACCCAACAGATCTTTTGGCGCTTCATGGTTTCCACGCAACAGAACAACTTGCCCGGGAAAAGCAAGCTTAAGCTTCAGAATTGCATAGTAGATTTCTGCTGATTTGTCTCCCCTGTCACCGTAATCGCCTAAAAAAATCAACGTTGCCTCTTTGGTTTTCTCCATTTTCTCGACGAATCTGCTTGTTTGCAGGATAATGATGAGGCTTTCTAGGTCCCCATGCAAGTCGCCGATTACTAATGCTTCGCCTAACGGTTCAAGTTTAACTAAACGGTTTACTATTGTTAAGTTGCCAATTTGCCCATTTTCATTCTGCAGCAAGGACATGGCTTTGTCCACTGTCTCGATAAAGCCGCTGCTTTGAATGCTTAAAGCTTCTTCGACAAGTGAAGATAAATCCAAAGCGAAACACGGCAACTAGGGAATTTGAACTTTTATTTCAATTGAGCTGTAAATATCTCTTTCAATTGACCGCTTAAGATTGCTGATTTTATCAACAGCCCCTTTGTACGTGTTTTCTTTTACTGCTTCATGTGTTTCGATGCTAGTTTTTCTCGCTTTTAGCTGGTCAACCTGCGCCTGAAACACGGATAGATTGCGTTTTACCTCATCCATCATTGGAGAACCTGACAGCTGTTCTTTTGTAGTTGCCATTTCCACACATCTGATTTGAAGCTTGGCGAGCGAGTCTGCCTTGAGTATCTCATTTAAAGCCTGTTCGGCTTTCCTTGCTTTATCAGATTTTAATTTAAGCTTGTCCTCAGCCATTAAACTCTCAAGCTTCTGCAAAATCTCCTTAAGCATCGGATAACCAATCTCCTCAGCTATCAACGCGTCAAAAGGATTCGCCAAATACTGATTCACCTTGCTAAGCTCATCCGGAGTTATTCCACCTCCACCACCCGAGGTAGCTAATGCTTGCATTTTTATGAAGGGTTTTTGCAGATACCTAATCGAATGTTTCAATTCACCGCTTAACACTTCTATTTCAGCGTTTACCGAGTTTAGCTTATCAATCGGTCCGCTATTTTTCAACTCAGCAATTTTTTGTTCCAGTTCAGCTATTTCTTTTTCGATCGGTGTACGCTCATCCTTTATTTTTTCTTTTTCTTCTCCGATTGTAGCTAATTGCTGTTGGACGTTTTGAAGTTCATTTAGAAGCTGGAAGGCTTCTTCCAAAGTTTTAGTTTTAATGTACTCTTTTGTGACAAAGTCATTGAGGGCTGCATATGCTTGTTTAGATCTTTCGTATATGGCTAAAAATTTTCTTCTATCCATAATGAAGAAGGGTGAAATTCTTGGAAACCAATTCTTAATGTCTATATCGATTACAATAAAGACTTTTTGAATTTCCTGAGCATATCTATTTAAGGTATCGTAAGAAATTTCTTCTGGAAGATTGAGTTTTTTGAGACGGTCAAGAAATAAATGAGCAAGCTTGTTCAGGGCTCTGGCTCGATTGTAAACTTTCATGTTTCTTCTATCGATTTCTCTTGTACTATTATCCAAAAGCATCTGGCTTACGTCCCCGACGGCCTCGATTGCGGCGTTCATATCGTCCCTTAATTTTTTGGCTTGAGCATGCACGGGCGAGAGGATCGAGCTTGTCTGGTTTTCAAGCCACCGTTTAACTTCGTCAGATGATGTGAACTGGACTGTTTCCGACAATTGCGCTTCCCTATATCTTATTTTATGTTGGCTTATTTATCATTATTTCCAAATTTTACGCTGATCACCACCCTTTTTTGAGTAGCTACTCTTAAATAATTAGGCATAGCCACTAATCTGATTACTATGGAAACTAAAGCCATAACATTAACGATTGTCTTTGCTTCCCTAACGGTTGCTCTTAACCCAGACATATCAAAAATCTTCCTGCCAGCCCCATACGCGCCTTTCTTAATATACCAAATCTGGGAAATACCAATTGTAGCTGCTTCCTTGTTATTAAACTTAAAATCAGCCATAGCAATAGCAGGTTTAAACGCCGTAGTTCTATTCGCTATCTTCCAAGGCGCCAGTCCGTTAGGACCTGTCTATAACTTAGCCGCCACACTCTCAATGTTGTTAGGCATGTACATTGCTCACACTATTTTCTACAAAAGAATATCAAGCAAGGAAACATCGGCAAAATGGAAATACAATACATCTTTGGCAACAGCTTATACCGCATTTGGAATCACATTCCGCGTCATAATTATGACAGCCGTAAACTATGTCACACTTCCCTTTCCGCCGCCAGTCGGTTTTTCGATTCCACAACCAATCGTAACAGGATACTATGTACCTGTCACAAGCATATTTAATGCAACGCTGGCACTATATACTATTCCAATAGGCTACTTCATTGCAGTAATAATCAAACGAAACTTACGACATGCTAACATGCTATAATAAAAAAGATAAAAATTTAGAATCCTAAGGATTCAGCTAGCACCTTAGGGTTAATTTCTCCAGCTTTGAATGTTCTGCCAGTTTTAGCGTTGTTTATCATTAGCACTGCCGGCGCGAACAATCCGTGGTCAATCTTGTAGAAGTCTTTGTCGGCTTCGCGGAAAATCTGCAGGAACGGTTTCCCATAATCCTTAGAAGCCATAAGACGGAGGAACTAAAAACTTGTACAGCGTGTGCTTTTTGGTTCTATTTTTCTCTGAACAGTGACATGGTTGGGTAAATTTCTATTCCGGTTTTGTCGATCGTGTAGGGAACAAGGTTTGTGTTTACGCTGACACCTCTCATTTTTTCAACTTGTAGTCCTCTAGTTGTGGTTCCGCCTGAAAACAGAGTCTGCATCATAATGACACCGTGGACCAAGAATTCTTCATCAGATATATTTCGTTCAAGACCAAGTTTAGCCAATTCTGTAGTAACGAGAACTGTTGCACCGCAATCGGAAAGCGCTTCTATAAGGTCTACGCTAGCGGTTCTTCTCTCTATCGGATCCAAAAACCTGTAGAAAAGCGAAGCAAGCGTATCCAAAACCACGCGTTTAGCGTTGACTTTCTTTATAATCGCCTGCATGTCTTCCACCAACCTGTCGACCTGGAGTTCCTTTCCTCGAAGACTGCTTGATTCCTCTTTCATCATTTTTTCCTTAAGCATGGCAACTCTGGAGAGCCTTGTAGCGTCGAGGAAACCGAACTTCCCCTCTTGCTCAGCTTTTTTGAAATCCCAACCGAATTTCGCCATTTCAGCAAAGAAATGATTCTTACCCTCGTCTAAGCTGATGAAAACACCGTTTTCACCATGTTCGGCGATGCCCTTGTATAAGAATTGGGAAGCAAGTATTGTTTTTCCAGCACCTGGTCCTCCGATCACTAATATGACTCTATTCTGCGGGAAGCCACCGCTGATCAACTCATCCAAACCCTCAATTCCAGTAGGAACCGTCGTCACAGAATCTGACAATATATTCACCTTCGAAGATGCTAAAAGACTCTACTGTCTATTTATAATTTTTGTAGGAAGATAGAACAGAGCAGAACGTATGCATAGAACCCATCAAAGCAATATCGGACTTAGGGGTAACAACAACGGCGACGACGCTTAAAACAGCAACATGTCAACTTTCATAATTTTGCAACAAGCTGGCGCGCTCTTAAATTAAAGTATAATAATAACAAGACACTAATGAAACTATCGCGCGTTATTTGAGAAGGCGCGTGCGTGATGAAGATGGTTTCAACTGAGGTTTTTCCAGGTGCAAGTTTCTTGATAGATGGAGAGATTCCCCGCGGTATATACCTCCTCATAGGTAACTCAGGTGCTGGAAAAACATCCTTCTGCAAAACTTTCATAGCCAGAGGACTGTCAAACAAAGAAACTGGAATTTACCTGTCTACCGACGAAGATTGCGGCGAGATCCAAGCGTCAATTCAAAAACTCATGGAAGACCAGGACGGGATGAAAGGCGACCTTAGGCTGGTTGACGCGTATTCCTGGCGAGTTCGAGGCGCTACGGGCAACGAACCATTCGTAACGGTTAACCCGGCAAACCTCACCGGAGTTATGATCGCATGTCAGAAAATCTGCCAAGACGTATCGAAGCCGAGGTTTGTTTTTGATTCAATCACAGATCTGGCGATTCAATCAAATCCAGATACGACTCTGAAGTTTCTACAACTAGTTACAGCCAAGATGAGAAGCCTGAACGCTCTAGCTTTTTTCACCTTGATCCCAACGTCCCACGATAGCATGTTTGTCAGCACAGTTAGGACCATGTTCAACGGGATCTTTGAGATGAGACTGGACGACACAGGTTCGGAGATTACCAGAATGTTCAGGATATTCTCAATTAAGGGCGTCAAGCATCAGACCCGCTGGATCATCTTCAACATTACTGAAAGAGGAATATCGATGGTTGATGATAGTACTCCGAGATGCGCATGGTGCGGAGGAATCATCCCATACGAGCCTCACAAGGAGACAATTAAGGATCGCGACTACACGTTCCATGCGACTGGATGTTCAGATAATTTCAAGAGAAAATTGGCGCTTGAGCGTTTGTCAGAACAGTTAAGACCATGTTCGAGCGCGCACGCTTAGCAGGTAAGCGGGATGTTTGTTAATGGTTAGTGAAAAGGAGAAGCCTTGTTTAGTGTCTTGCAGTGCTTTGAAGGCGGAAATCCAGGAGCTCGTGAAAAGAGGCGATCTGGATGCTGATTTGGTTTTTGTAAGCAAGTTCTTCCACGGAGATTACGCTCTTTTGGAGAAGAATCTTCGGGAAGTTCTAAAACGAACGCTCCCCCGTTTTTCTGGAAGGGTAATTTTGGTTTACGGGGACCTGTGTCTTGGTGCAAATAATGAGATGAAAGAGCTCGCCGAGGAATATGGCGTAATTAAAGTAGACGCGGTGAGCTGCATTGACTGCTTGCTTGGTGGGAAAGGGAAGTTTTTTGAAGCTGACCCTACTCATAAACTCTTGTTATTGGACCCGGGAATGATAGATTTTTACAAGCATCTTAAGAATAAAGCGTTGAAAGAAGGTATTGATGAGGACATCTTTAGACAGTTTTTTAGTGGTCTAAAAGGTATCCTGCTTTTTGATACTCTGGGAGAAGTTGAGAAGAACCTTGAAGAAATAGACAAGTTGAATTTCGGTCTCTCAGTTTTGGAGACGAAAAGAATTGGGCCTCACAATTTGAAGCTGGTGATTTCAGAAGCGATAGAACGTAGCAATCAAACTGGCACGCACGCGTAAATAATGTCCTTACAAAACCGAACGAACAAGCGCGCTGCCTTGTACTGATATTATGTGGTGAAGAATGTTGGTGAGACGGTTTTGTGCTAAGGTTGGAAACGTAGAACTTGACTCGTGGTTTGCCAACGCATGATAGTTTTGGACTCTTAGAATTTTCTCATCAAGAAAATGTTGCCTTGCGCATCCCTAGCTCCAAGTCCAATCGTTTCGAGAGCTGGAACAACTATTTTGTCAGTGAAAAGTGATTGAAGAGTACAAACACCAGAATCGCATGCCAAAGCTACCAAGTAATCAGCGCGATATTCTGGTTTCTTGACTGCATCGACGTTGCAGGCCATCGGAACCAATTCCATATCTACTACGTCAAACCCGTCCTGCTTTAGTCTCTGAGCGAGTTCTTCCATTTTTTCTTTTCCGCCTGTCTCGCAAGCCCTTGCGCAGGAGTTGCAGGATACGATTCCAACTTTCTTCCATTTCTTGAGCATGCCTCTGACAACTCCGTATGGCTTGGAACTTGTAACAATCATCTGATTACCCCTGCAATCTATGTTGCGTTTTGGCACCTTAAAATTCTTTCGTTCCTTTCTTCTTCTATGGTAGGCGGGCGCGCTCCAGACTTTTGCGCTCTTTCAATTCAGCAATTTCTGTTCCAAGCCGATCACAATAGTTTTTCTTTAGTTAGACCAAGTTCGTTTTCTGAGTACCGTTGACTGGTCAGTTTCCTGATTCTGAGACTCCTTTGTACGCCGTTAGCAGTTTCTTTTTCGGTAATCCTGATTTCTCCGTCGAACAAACCTGTGATTGCCTGTGTCTCTTCTTGCGGGTGCATGTTCTGGTCAATGACCGCCAACGTTGTAAAGCCTTTGGTCTTGAGGTCCGGGAGAAGAGCGTTTAGCCATTTTCTTGTGATTACGGCATGGTGCTGGAGGAGGACATCGGACACTATTTCGATGCAGGCTCTTTTCGGACCGATTGCGGCTGGGCTCAGAGTGCGGAAAGCCTTTGTTACAGCGATGTCAATTTCGGTTAAGTTTTCTACGCCTTTAAGTTTAACTACGTTCGGCAAGTTTTGAACTATGACATCTGATCGGGGGTTGCAGATGAAAAGGTAAAAGTTGGATGGATATTTTTCCGCCAAAACCTTCCCGTTTCTTGCTTCTGCTGTCATGTAGAAAGTTACCGCACTCGCTTCTGCTCCTACCTCTATGAATCGTCTAATGAGTAGACCTCTTTCATCGCTAGAAGGCGAAACCAGAACCACCGCGTAGTTTTCGGGTATTCCTCCTCCCAGCAGGTCGTCGAGTTCTTCGAAGCCGCTGGAGATTCGTCCCGAGAGAACATGTACTGTTGGTTGGGCTGGCTGGACTGCTATCAAAGCTGGGTTGAGGTTGTAGGTTTTTGTTTCTCCCAATTCATCAATGTAGACTGCTTTTGGGTTTAACGTGAAGGTACCCGCCTTCACTGCTTGTAAGGTGACCTTGACTGTTTCAGCCTGGAAAGCGCCGATTTCTCTGTTTTTCATTTCGAGGCTGCCGTTTTGCAGGCTGCAATACGATGGAAGATTAACAACATTGAATTCAGGGGGGATTGCGCCCTCGATTTTGGTGAGGTTGCCCGCTCTTCTCGCGACGTTAACCAGGTCGAGGCGCATCTCAAACTTTTCCCCAACCTGAACCTTTCTCGGCATCATAAGACTCAGTTGCACGTTGGCGTGCCCAAACCTTTCTTCAGTCTGCTCATATAGTTTCTGAACTCTGTCCTGCTGAACTCTTGCCTCCTCAGCTCTGCCCTGCTTTTCAAGAGCCCAAGCATAGTTTGATCTACCGATTATTTCTTGGCCAGAGTATGCGTATGTTGTATTAGAATACTCTAGGACTTCCTCGAAACACTGATTCGATTCTTCCCACCGGGCCTTGGCAGCGAAATAGACGCCTTTAGACACGGCAACCGCAAAAATATTCATGTAATGCGAGAGAATTTCTGGAGGCAGCTTTGTCATTCTATCAAAGTACTCATCCGCATGTTTCAAATCCCCAAGTTTACTGTACCCACTGGTAAGAGTTGCATAAAGAGAGCCTTGTATCCAGTTTACGTCTGTTTTCTTGCAGTACTCCAACCCTTTTAAGGCCTGAGACACTATCTCCGCAATTTCCTCTTCGCCCTCATCAGCAAAGCTAAAGCGTCTGGTGCTCGCCTGAGCCAATTCGGCAAAAACGTCTAATTTCTGGCCAATCCTCAGGACGTTGGAATATTCACGTCTGGCTTCTGGAAGAAGCCCAGTAAAAACCAAGAACGCATACCCTGTGCCTAAAGTGGCTTCTATTTCTTTGCGGACGTCGCCGAGTTCCCTAAAAATGGCAACTGAACGCAGCAGTTGACCCACTCCTTTTTCCTGCGAATCTTCGAAACGCACACACGCTAAGCCGCTTCTGCACAGTGCGTCGGCCGCGTCAGCGATAGAGTTCTCTTCTTCAAATACCTGCAGAACCGCGTCGTAATCTGCCATGTCCATTTTCTGGTCTCCGCGGCCCGCAAAACCCCAGGCTCTTGCCATGGTGTTGATAAATCGAGCCTCCTCCAAGCGATCATCCACGGTCACCTCTTCGGCTTTCCTCGCATATTCCAGTACAAGATCAGTGTCGCCTTTGAGAAAAGCCGCGTCCATAGCCTTTCTGAGAGCGCGCAGCCGCACCACGCCCGTTTCGTGGGCGGCAAGCTCGTCAAAAGTCTTTATTGCTTCTCCATACATGTAGTTGGCAGCATAAGCGTCTCCAAGCCCTTCTAAAGCGGTTCTCTTCTCTTCAGCATGCCCTTCTAGGATATTCTGGAGTACGTACTCAAAGTGTTTGATGGCTTGTAAGTTGCTCCACCTCGCCAGCTCGTCCTTCGCTGCCGCTAAGGCGTACCCTACTGCTTTCTCTTTGTTCCCAGCCTGAGCATAATGATAAGCCAAATCACTGAACGGCAGTTTGCCATCCTTGCCTTTGCCTTCGAGCTTCTCTGCAACCTTAGCGTGATACACCCTTCTTTGGGCTGGAGAAATCTCACTGTACACTGCGTCTCGAGACTTAGCATGATCAAACTGGTACATTTCTCCTTCGCAGCAAACCAGAGCAGTGGTCTGCCCAATCGTATCCAAGGTTTCAATAGCCTCAGCCGACTCCTGACAGAGCACAGAAGCAACAAGTTCCGCGTCGAACCTCTCTCCCATAGCGGAAGCGACGTCAATCACCTTTCTCTGATTACGCGTCAAACTGCTCAGTCTTTGCAGGATTATGTCCCGAATCTTGTCCGGTATCCCTATCTCACCATGAGCCAGGCGCCATTTGTCGTGTTCATGAATTAGGCTGCCGCGTTCATGCAGCATCCTCAGCGACTCCACTATGAACAGCGGGTTTCCCTGGCTTTCTTCCGCGAGTTTTGCTGCTAGTTCTTGTTGGAGGTCGCCTCCCAGCATGTTTTCGGCAAGCTCCGAAACATCCTTTTGATTAAGGTTAGCGATCTTGATTTCTTTGAACAGGTCCTCGCGCTTCATCAGTCGCAGTGTTTCGACCAATGGATGCGGCCTGCCCTCTGCGTCGGCTGTGAGCTGCTCGCTCCTGAACGTTGCTAAGAGGAGAACTTTCTCAGAATTCATCGCTCGGGCAATGTAATGGATTAGTGCTAACGATGCCGAGTCTGCCCAATGTACGTCGTCTATGAACAGGATTATCGGTTTCTTAGCCGAGATGGCTGTGAGGGTTTTTGTGACGGCGGCGAAGGTTTGGTCTTTCCACACCTGAGGAGATATCATCCGAGATTTTCCAAGCTGCTCAGCCTGAGTTGGACCCTTCAGCCACGACATAATGTCTATGTCTTTTGGCCCCCAAGTCCTTTTCTTTTCAATTGGTTCTATTTTGGATCCACTTAATTGAGCGCTGGCATCTTCGTTTTCTTCGCTCTGTTCCCCTGAGAAGTAAGCGTTGAAAGCTTCAAAAAAAGGAAAGTAGGGTACTGCCGCATTGCTAAGACACCACCCAGTCAGCGTAGTGACCCCTTGTTTTCTTGCCCTGTTCAAGAACTCCGTCGCGAGCCTTGTCTTTCCGCTGCCTGCCTCGCCCGAGACAAAAACTGTTTTCCCCTTCCCTTCAATTGCCGAATTTAAGAATAATTCTAGCTCTTCGAGTTCTTTTTCTCTCCCAACGAGAACGGGCTCAGCTAAAACTCCAGAAATCAACATCATCAACAATCCGAGTATTCACACGGGAACGCAAAAGGTTCTCCCTACTAGCCTATCATATAGCTGAACCCCTCAAAAAGCTTTTCATCGACCCCCAAAACCCAAACGAACGAGTGCCGAAGGACGTCGCCAACTACGAGGCGGGCGCGGTTTGGCGCAACACCGTCCACGACCTCAAGGAGCTATTGGACATTTTGCAAATGGGGGTTGGAATGCTATGTTCATGGTCAGATTGGCAAGTTTTCCTTCCAATTTCTCAAAGTGTGAGCCAACTTTTAAAGTCCTAAAGATCCTTTTATCACGTCAACATCTAGGCTTCCTGCACGGAAAGTCTTGCCTGTTTTTGTATTGTTTATGGCTACAACTGCTGGGGCGAAGATGTTGGTGTCAATCTTGTAGAAGTCGAAGCCAGCCTCCTTGAAGATGTCTAGAAAACGAGGATTTTTCTGAGCAAGTCTTCGGGCTTCCTGGAGCATCTGAGATGAAGAAGAAGGCGCCTGCTTCACTATGTTTTCGAGCTTAACCTCATCATCAAAGCTCAAAGTATAGTTCGTTACTCCTGCGTAGAGAATTGCATCGTTTGTTCTTCCCATGGCTTCGCCGGCGTTCGGGTGGAGGGGAACAATCGGCGCGTAACCCCAAGCATGCTTCACAATCATCGGGTCGAGCCCTAACCTCTCAAGCTTGTGTAATCCCGTTTCCACAATCCTGCCAGAAACTTGCGTAGCCCCCACCAAACTCGTAGTGGAAAACATCACCAAAAACAGGTTCTTGGACGAGACTTTGCATTTGTCAGCAATTAGCTGAATCACAGGTTCTGGAGGCTTCTTCTCAGTTTCTAAAACAAGGATAGCCGTGTCGGATTCATCTTTGTACTGAAGTTTCTCATAAAGATCCTTTGGCTTAAGAGCCAAAGCCCGAGCGGGACCCGAAGCGATAGCAGAAAAACCTTCACCCTTCACTTGCCAACCTGCAAACTGAGACGCCAGAGTTGACAACGCAGGATGATCCGTAACCACAAAGACTGAAGGCAAAATAATATCGCCATACTGAATGGGCAAAACAGAAGCTTTTCCGTAACCAGCCAAACATATCTCAGTGACTAATTCGCCAGCTAGAAAGCCGCCTTCCGCGTTGATACCTGCATCAATTAAAGTCGCTCCACTTTCCGATTTTTCAATCGTAATCGCATACTTATCGGCTTCACCACACAGCTTATTAATTAAATTCAAAGCCGACTTGTTCAAACTGATCTTCGACTGCGACACCTATTATCCTCCTCGATGACTAGAATAGCGAAATAAATCCGCTAGCAGAGGATAAGTATTTCCCTTCTCAGTCCTCGGAAACTGCATTGATTACGCAGATGCAATTGGAAGGCAGCATGTTTAGAGCTGTTCATATGACAGACGCCCAAAGTGTAAGGCAAGACAGATTTCTTAATGCTTCAACAGCTCATGATATTCGTTGACTTTGCGAGCATACTCCACGTTGATCAAGTTTCTAAGTTCCACATACACATCCAGATTTATTTCATGCACAGACTTGATATCAGAATTTCCAAGCAGAGTTCCGAGTTTGCGGATTTTTTGCTGCCACAAATCGTTGATTTGAGATGAAAACATAAAAGGATACGTTGCCATTATCTCATCAAGCTTTTTTCTCTCTTCAAATTCCAGCCAAAAACCTTTCTTTTCATCGCTTGAGGAAGTGATTTTGTTTAATAACGTGTACAATGGACCATAAGCTTTTTCCAGTTCGTTTCTAGCATCTTCAATTTTATGCCATTTGGTTTCCAGAGAAGTTCGCATGAATGTTGAATAACCTTCAACTGCGGCGAAGGAAGCAAGCGCGAACGTGAGAAGCACAGTGATCTTATCCATAAAACTCATTGGAGAAAAAACAGGAATATACGTAGCAAAAATCTGAGGCGAGTAAAGAACAAGAACCAAAACAATCAATCCCAAAAGCGGAAGATAAATAGCAACCCGTTGAAACTCCAAACTGACTCCCCAATACTATTTGTTTTTCCACACTTATAATGATAAAGCCGCCTTGGATAAAATCAACGTTTCAGAATGTAGCAAGGTCTTGTAACTTAAGCACTAATGCGCCAGCCTTAACAAGCGGTTTTTTCAATAAGTAACATCGCTTTTGGTAACATTAGCCATCCCTTGCAGCTTCAACAGCAACCCAGACTTTCCGAACATCAGCATCTCGAATGGCCTTTTGCACGCCGACCTTTCCTTTATCATTTTTCTGGTATAGCATTTTTGAGAAGTCATCATAAACGTTCTTTCGATGCCCAATGAAAATTAACCCTAACTTGCCTAAGGTCTGTATCCGCTCAGGGTGCAAAGCGCCAAAGCAGCCGCTGTTAAATCCGCAGTCGTTCCAGGATTGCACTTGTTTTGGGATAGCCGTAGTTTCTTGTCAAATGCTGTGAGGCATTTTTTGCCTTTCTCGGTTTCTAATCCGCCAAGCTCCAAGACAGCCTTAGCGTCAGATGACATGTCCGTTGCTTTTTCCTTGCCAACTTTTCTTGCTATAAAAGTGTCGGGGCGTTCCGAGAGAATTTTTAGGAAAGTGTGAATGACTGCTGTGTTCAAGGGTTTGCTTTTTAGCTGCTCCATCAAGTATGGGTAGGCTAAGTCGAAGGTTACTGGGTAGTTGTTTACCCATTCTGCGCAGATGTCGTCGTATGCTGAGGCGATTTTGAAAACCTCAAACAAAGTAACATTCTCTTTTATTAAGCGCTCTTTCGAGCGTGGGTCGGTTACGTCAAGGTCTGGCGCGTCATTGAGACCGCTCGGGTTGGCAATGTCTACTGCTTCATAGAGGTGCACCGAGTCCAATGCGGTGGTTGATTTAACTGCCAAGTCAATGTTTTTGCGCAAAACGGAAAAATCAAAGGCGTAATTTTTGTTGGTTGGGGTCATACCCGCGCCTACAGCGATAGGCATAAACAGCATTATGGTGCCGAGAATCGTGTTTCCGCCCCTTTGCCAAGCATTAACATCGCTGGCGCAGGTCTTTATTAGTTGTCCCAAGCCAACCTCGCTTATGCCAAGCTTGTTTTCTGCCACTGAAGCTCCACGGTTAGCAGCTTCTTGGAAGGATGATCCTGCAGCAACGGCTGAAGCCAAGAAATGCTGACATATAGTTCCTTCAAAGCCCGTGGTGAAGTTGACGTTGCCAGGTTTTTCTGCGCTAACTTCAAGCAGTATCGCCAACTCTAAACATTTGGAAATGTACTGTGGTTTTTCCTGGTTGTTCATTGTTGCACAGACTGTAAATATTCAAAAAGATTTATTAAAGTATTGAGAGGTGCTTTGTAATTTTTCGTGCATCCAATAAAGGGTTAAGAGTTTCTGAAACACAAGGTTAAGTAACTAAGCAAAAATGTGTGTTTGAATTTGCAGACTAAAACAGAACACCCTTATGTTGCAATTAATGCGAAAATTTGTGGCGGTAGCCCAGTGGTAACTGGAACGCGTGTCAGAATTGTAGATATAGCGATCAAGTATGAGTATCTTAACCGCACACCAGACGAAATAATTAACGCTCACCCACACTTAAAACTTGAACAAGTCCACGATGCCTTATCCTACTACTATGAAAACAGAGAAGCAACGAACAATAAAATCAAAGAAGACAAACAATTTATCCGGAAAATAAGCGCAGTCAGAAATCAACGTGAAAAGTCCTGTGCAAACTTAAAATCTACGGAGATGAAAGTGTCGCCACAGGGCACTAAGCATGGCAAGGCTAAGGGATTGGTGACAAGCTATTTAAAATAAGCAATATACTATGCTTACAGCCGAGAGCTTGCCCTTTGTTAATAGTGACTTGCAAACTTGGAAAAGTCGTAAGTCTTGATGTAAACAGATGGAAGCATGTGCTAAGTCACCCAGAAATGAAAAATCAAAGGTATAGAATAAAGGAGTCGCTAGTTAACCCTGATGAAATCCGAGAGAGCGAACGTAGTCCTCAAATTTGGTTGTTTTACAAGCTCTATGCCAAAACTCCAGTGACCCAGAAATTTATGTTGGTAGTTGTACAGGTTAAGGACGGCGAAGGTTTTATAGTAACGGCTTTCTTTACTGATAAAATAAAGAAAGGTGACATAATCTGGAAAAAGAACCAGTGAAGGTTTGGTTCGATCCTCAAGGAGATCTACTGGAGGTACAAGTAGGCAAGCCTCGGAAAGGTTACTTCAAAGATGCTGGTGACGACGTTTTCCTCCGCCTGGATACCAAGGGAAATGTCATAGGGTTTGCCATCCTCAATGTTACAAAGAGACAGAAGCAAGCAAAAGAAGTAGAGCTACCCATAAAAGGATCTTTTTCCCAATAAAATAACTAACTTCTTTTAATATTGCATGGACAAACCGTTGGTTACGCTTTGATAGGAGAGGTTTAAACTGAAAGCACGGGAAGGCGACTTAATTAAAACAAAGAGCAAAGTGGTTTTTGACGTTAAAGGCTTAGTTCATCCCGCAGGCAAGATTGTTGCGTTTCCGCGTTTTATTCCCTCGCCGCAGGGCACAAGGCAAGGCAAAGAAGGCACTTACGGCAAAGTCTACAACCTAGGTGACAGGTTCAAGTACCTGCAAGAAAATCATCCCGATTTGATAGTTTTTGACCCTGTCTTTGGGGAAACAATGTGCGAAGTCCCAATCGCACAAGTAGCTGAGCATTACAAGCCTGAAGAAAAACTCTGGTCACTACGTACATCCAAGGACCTTACCGTATTAGAGAACAAGGCTTTGCAGCTGGCTGAAACCCTAAAAAAAGAAGCGAATATTCCCTGGAGCAGCATAGGCATTTCCGGGTCGATAATGGCTGGATTAACCACTGAAAAATCAGACATAGACCCCCTGGTTTATGGGGTGGAGAATTGCCGAAAAGCCTACGCCGCCGTGCAAAAACTGCTTAAAGATGAGAATTCTGGGTTCAAGCCTTATAGTCGATTGGAGTTGCAAGAGCTATTCGATTTCCGTTCGAAAGACACCCAGATGAGCTTCGAAGACTTCGTTTTAGTCGAAAGTCGCAAGGCGTTTCAGGGCAAGTTCATGGGAACTGACTATTTTATCCGTTTTGTGAAGGATTGGAGCGAAATAAGCGAGCATTATGGGGACGTGTGCTTCAAAAACAGTGGCTACGCTAAAATAACAGCCAAAATAGCAGACAACTCAGATTCCCTTTTCACACCCTGCACATACAAGCTTGAAAATGTCCGAGTTGTTGAAGGACCCAAGTTGCAGCCAATACAGGAAATTGTTTCTTTCCGCGGCAGGTTCTGTGAACAAGCAGAGAACGGTGAAGCAGTTGAGGCGCAAGGAAAAGTTGAATTGGTAACCAACAATAAAAACGGTGGCGAATATTACCGTTTGATTCTTGGCAATAAACCGTCGGATTACATGGTTCTGTCACATGTTTAATGCAGCACTTTCAAGGTTTGCTCGTAGTAGCGTGGGCAATAAGTCAAAGTAACCTGACGAAAACTCTCTTTTGGCGACACTACTTCTTCGAGGTTGCCTTCAACAATTACCACTTCGCCCTTTTGCGCTTGCTGTCGGAACTCTTCCATGAAAGAGAAAACTCTCTTAGCCTCAAGCGCTTCTGGTCCGCCGCTTAACACTTCCAATGGCTCAATGCCGTAGATTGATGGAATGAAGGGTGCTTCATCATCCGCTGTGATGCGTGCTTTGAGTTTAACCCAGCCTTTTTGCTGGATTCCTGTTTGGGGGTCGTATTCTGATTTGATTTCACTCCAAGCCTTTACAGGTTCAAACTCGGCTTTTATGGTTCTTCCACTGGCTTTATCGTCGTATAAACCGTAGATTTGTTTTCTTCGCTGATGCCAAACGAAGTCTTCAACGGTGAAATTTTTGAATCGCCACTCCTTGCCCGCCATGGCTTGGTCTGACTCAAACTCGTTATGCAACCCTGAACTCTTATCGCTGTATAGGGCTTCAAGCGTTTTTCTCATTTTAGAGTTTTCTTTTTTGCCGTAAACTGTGAGGTCTATGTCTGAAAACTTTGGGTTATGGAAACCATGAAGCATCGAGCCGAACACTCCAAAATTTCGCGCAGTTAAGCCCGAATTTTCGAGTGCTATGCTAAGCACATGTTCCATTGCACCCAGCAACTCGTCCGTTGGCCCAGCCTCAAGCAAAGCTGCTAGTCGCTCCTCAGGTTTTCTTGCTTCCATGATAGCTGCTTCTTTTACACCGACGAGTTTTAGCCCAAGCATCTCATTAAAAACCAAGTGCTGAGGATACTTCTTAGCTACCAACTTCATGCCTTCGTCATTATAGAATTTGTAGTAAAGCTGGTTTCTGCCAGTTCTTGGCGCTCGCGGGTCGGTTGACTTGAAAATGTTTGCTGAAGCATACTCTGCATCGCAGATGTAAGCGTCTGGCGGATGCGAGTAGCCGAAGACGCGGAAGATTAAGCCTTCACTCGTTTGGATTGCGTCGCGGTCGCGCAGTTTCAAGCTGTTGGCCAAATGTATTCTTCCTCTGAGGTTGCTGTTCCAACAACCACTTGGTAGAAGACTTCGTTTGAAGTTGTTGATTCAACTCTTTCTAGTTTGCCTGCGACCTTGATTTCGCTTCCTTTGCGGGCGATATTTCTGTAGCAGCCGATGTTTGAGACAACTTGAGTGGGAATTTTATCCAAGTCAAGCTCTGATTGGTCGTCTTGGGGTTTATAGCTTGATATTTTGTAGGTTGCTGGGCGATACATGGTTTCAGTGTCATCGCAAACAGTGGCTTGGAAGCGCACTGGGTCAAGCGGTATATAGCGATATGCTCCATATTTTGCTTTGACTTCTTCTGGCTTGTGCGTTGCATTGTACATGAATATTTTGCCTTGGTATTTTCCTTGGAATTTTCTTGCGGCTTCCAAGCGGTTGCCAACAATGTAGCTTAGTTTTCCAGTGTTAACAAGTCTTGCTATGGCTTCTTCTACTAGGCGGAAGTTTTCTGTGCCGTAAATAACAAAGTCTATGTCTGATTCTGGCGCATGCATGTTCAAAGCGATGGAGCCGTGAACGCCAAAGTCGCTTAAGCTAACGTTTGATTCTTTGGATATTAAATGAATGAGGTCTAAAGCCATTTGTTGCAGGTTATCACGTTTCAGAAGGTTCTTCAACCAGACTAAACGGTCTTTAGGAACAAAAACCTGCTGAATTAACCCGAAGGGTGCAGTGATTAGTTCCTTGTTGCGGAAGGGGCAGTAGTAGAGATAGTCTGGAAAGTTTTTGCGGAAGGCTTCAATGAAAGTCTGGTAGTTTTTAGCTGTGTAGAGTTTTTCTGCCCTGAAAAGCTGGTTATCGCCGAATTTCCATGTTCGCTCCAGCATTTCAACGTTAAAGAGCTCTTTGAATTTTGCTGGGATGTACTTGAGAAATGCAAAAACGCGGTCGTCTGGATGCTCGTATCCAAAGGTGTTGAGTATGAAGCCGTCTTTAGTTACAAAGGTGTCTCCATCCATTGGAACCCAAATTTCTTCTGCCGTATGCATGCACCGCGAATAAGATAAAAAGTGAACATTAAAAAATCTATTGCATCCCCCTGCAGGTAGGATATCTGAACTGATGCTTTCTTGAACTAAAAGATTAGAGGAAGATATCCAAACCAAAAGAGTTCGCTTTGTGAAAAAAGATATATTCAAAAACGAATTCATTCTTGACAATGACTGGTGATACAAGACGGCTTCATCTAACGCTGAAGAAAACAATAACGAAATGGTAGTTACACCTTGGGAAGTAAAAGGCAAAGTAGACTACGAACGTTTAATACGTGAGTTCGGCACCCAACCATTAACCCCCCAACTGCTTGAGAAAGTGGAAAAACACACAGGCAAACTGCACGTTCAACTTGAAAGAAGAATATTCTTCAGCCACCGCGACCTAGACGTTGTCCTTGACCTCTACGATAAAGGCATAAAATTCGTCCTATACACAGGAAGAGGACCATCAGGACCAGTGCACATTGGCCACTTAGTGCCGTGGATTTTTACGCTTCACATTCAACAAAAATTTAATACGCGATTATACTTCCAGCTAACAGACGACGAAAAATACCTCGTAGATGACGACGCCAGCCTGAAAGAAACGCGCAAATACGCATATGAAAACGCCCTAGACCTCATAGCACTGGGATTCAAACCAGAGAACACCTTCATCATTTACGACACCGAAGATATCGATTTGCTGTACGACATTACATTGGAAGTTGCCAAACGCATCACTTACAGCACCGCGCGCAGCAGCTTCGGCTTTCAAGACAGCACCAACATCGGCTGGGTATTCTGGCCAGCCATCCAAGCCGCACCATGCTTCATCCATAAAAAACTCACAGGCGAGAATGTGCCAGCGCTTATCCCCGCAGCCATCGACCAAGACCCGTACTGGCGTGTGACACGCGACGTAGCCCAAAAACTCGGCTACTACAAACCTGCTCAAATCCACTGCCGCTTCCTTCCCGGGCTCGGCGTGGGCGGAAAAATGAGCGCAAGCATGCCAGAAACCAGCATATTCACCATTGACCCGCCAGACGTGGTGAAGAAGAAAATTTGGAACGCTTTCACAGGCGGCAAAGGCACAGCAGCGGAGCAGCGGAAAACAGGCGCCGACCCAACAGTCTGTAGCATATTCCAATACTACTTCTTCCTCTTTGAAGAAGACAGCAGCAAACTTGTCGAACGAGAACGCAAATGCAAAGCAGGCGGGATGCTATGCGGGGAATGCAAAAAAGACATTGCAGACAAACTCAACAAATTCTTAGAACAGCATAGGGAACGCAGAGAAAAAGCCAAAGACATAATCGAACAATACCACATAAAACGCTAAAGCTATGGCCTAAAAGGATTTATAACTTTAAGAAAGCGGTAGTTTTCAAAATCGCTAA
This sequence comes from Bathyarchaeia archaeon, assembly GCA_050010515.1. GTDB lineage: Archaea > Thermoproteota > Bathyarchaeia > Bathyarchaeales > Bathycorpusculaceae > Bathycorpusculum. Next base: position 32,874 of record JBEKKX010000008.1, on the reverse strand, counting down.
CATTTTCAGTATAAATTGCGTCTATACTATTCTCTTTTGAAGTTACAGCTATTATGCAATCGAATATTCTGCCTTTTGCTAATCTTAGTTCCTTTACCAGTTTGAAGACCTCAATAGGTGTTAGTGAAGTGGTCGTTACTCTCTCAATTTCACGGCATTCCCAAAGGTCTAAGCATAAATCTGCAGCTTCATCCAAATCCATGGGGCATTCAACCCTTTTTGGGTTGGTTATAACTGCAAAAAACTCGTAAATTACCTGAGAGGGCAAACATGCGTCTATTTCGCCTTTTAATGCTTGCTTTACTATTTTACTGGCTTGTTTTTGATTAGGGGAAGATTTGTTGTAGGCATGCACAAGGATGTTTGTATCAAGTAATATCTTCATAAATGTCTTCCCTAGAAAGTCGCCCCTTTACTTTACCTAAATCAGGTGGATTATCCAACATTTCAAGAGCTTTTTTGGCTGTTCGGCACCCGCGGGCAATACTCAACTTTGCCACGCCCTTCTGAACCACTTCAATATGAAGGACATCACCGTCAACAAGCCCTAATTCTTCTCGAACTTCACGTGGAAGGTATACTTTATCCTTGTAGTAGGTAGTCTCAGCCAAATCAAACCACCATATTACCCAATCAATTGGGTAAAATATAAGCCTTCTGACAGAACATTTCAGAATAGAAAAAGCACTAAGCAAGATGTAATCGAACGATACCACATAAAACAGTAAATATTCTAATGTATTTAGCGTAAAATTTCTTTTATTTCAATTCTTCAAGAACTTTTTTAAATTGAGGTTTTAGGGTTATTAATGTTTGAGCTGTTTTCCAAATAGACTTTGGGCTTATAGTGAAGTATTCGTGTGTTAGATCAGTTCGCATATCGGAAAGGTCAATGTATGGTATATGAAAACGATAAAATAATTCTTTAACCGTACGGTGTTTGGCTAATACACGTACGGCTTCACCAATGTTGCGTACGTTAGCGTCTACTGCATCTATTGTTCGGGCATCCTTTGCAAAATCATCATAGGGCATCCCCTTAGTGTACGTCTCGATTTTATCAATGAAATCAAGGATTTCAGATAAGTAAAGCTTGGGGCTGCGTTCTATGTGGTCTCTTTTCACACAGATACAACTTCCTCTAAAACCTGTTCTTTAATGTACTTGTTTAGGAACTCTTTTGAAATCACGTCCACTTTCATGTGGAGTTTTCGCCTAAGGTATCTTCGCAAGCCAGCGATTAAAAGTAAGTCAACCATTTCAGAATATGTTACTAGAATATCTAAATCGCTCTTTTCAGTCTGTTCACCCCGTGCATAAGAACCAAAAATGTCGATGGTTTCCACCTTGAACCGTTTCTTTAGAGTGGGCTTTAACGCTTGAAGTTGCTGTTTTACGTCTTCAAGTGATCTCTGCATAATCCTCAAACGCTCCCAAGTACTGGCTTTAATAACTTCTTTAATGTTTTGACCTCTTTAACTTTATGCAGAAAACACAGAGAAAAAGTGCTAAAGACTAATCGAACAATACCACATGAAACGGTAAAGAATCCAATAGAACGTATTTTTCGCCATCATTTCATTTTCTCTTCCTGAATAGTTTTTTGTCGTCATTCCAGAGTCATTCGGTATGAAGGAGCAGTCTTACTCATCTTTGCTAAGGCTCCGCAGCATTTCGAACGTGCGTTATGTGGGAGTGGACGAAGTCTTGTTCTGAGAGTGCTTTGTGGATTAGGTCTTGGATGGCAGCGTTCAAGTTGCCGTTGTAGTAGGGTCTAACGATTTTCTCCGCAAACTCGCTAATGAGCGAAGCGGGAACATCATGTAACGTTAAATCCACTGGGATATCATTCTCTGTGGGTAAAAGTTCTGTTTTCGTTTTCATATGCAATCACTTTGGCTCGCGCATATGGTTCATAGTTCTTAAAAGATAGGTGAACAAACGACTATAGAGGGTAGTGGAGGGGTAAGTGAAAGTGAAATATGGTTTAACTTGTCACTTTATTCTCTAAAAGAAACTTGCTGCTGTGATTTTACAGCCTCAAGTTCTTAAATTCTTATATCCTATCTCTGGAGTAGAATGGAGAGTGTTATTGTGCCGCAATATGCCATAATAGGAACGCATCCTCCTGATGTGTGCCCAATGTCCAACAAAGCATCAAGAGAGATGGCAAAAAAAGCGTACGCTCAGCTTCCGGCGCTCTGCAAGAAGCTTAACGTGAAAGTTCTTTTGGACCTTCATCTTGATCCTAACCACAAGGCTTTCATGCTGTTTGAAGCCCCTACTGCAGAGGCTGTGAGGGACCTTGTTACAATGGTCGGTTTCGTGTACTTTCTAGATTTCAATTTCCACCTTGTCACGCCAATATCAGACATACGGAAAAATGTGGACGAGATGCCTACAATATTCTAAGGACCCGCTGCTGCTGTTTTATTGAGCATGGCTTCTAATTTGTCTAGGTCTAAATTGATTTGGCGTTCATCAATCCCTTTTGCAGTGTTATTGATGATCTGGACAGTGTAAGCTGCAATGCGTGCCCAGTGCTGGCGTTCCACAATAGTGAGTGGTCGCTTCTTGCCATCCTCAACGGTGACTCTATCGATTTTGCCGCGTGCATAGTCAGAAGCGATATGGAAAATCTCTTCCAGCTGCACGATAAGCTTCCGCCTTGTCCGCTCAGTATCAACACTCAGAATTCGCCTAGCCTTGCTTATGCGGATAGATACCCGCATTTTTGACGTAGTTTTCATATCAATAGTGTACCTCCTTTCCCCTTGGTCGCTGGAATTACCACGTACATCCTAAGTCAGCAGCATATAAAACGGTTAAATTTTCAATAAACAAAAATGATGCAGCAAATACTGCTATCGTGTTATTGCTCCGCCTATGAGACCAGCGATTGTGGAGATGACTGCGCCCAAGGCAGCGAGTATGCCTCCTATGATGCCTATGGCTAACCCGACCATGCCACCCAAATGTCCACCGACAATGACGCCGATTAATCCGCCCATCAAGGTAGCGCCAACGAGCGCAAGTATTACGATTATCACTGCGCCAAGTAATCCTGCCAACAACCCAGCTATTGCTCCACGGACTGCGCCTCGGGCTATGACTCCGGCAAAAAATCCGCCGAAGAACATGCCAATTAGGATTCCCACGAAAGGCAGCAACAAGCCTAGGGTTACGCCTAACAATAGGGTTACAATGAAGCCTACGAAAGCGCCAAGCAATATTCTGCGCATTAACTCATCATCCTTCGCAGTAAACAAGTAATAAAGATAAAACTTTTTCGTAACAAACCAAGAGGCATCATTGACCTGGGCTTTGCGAAGGGAAAAACAAAGAAAACTTATTTATTGGCGGTATGAAAGTTATACTTAGTAACCTCAAATAATTTATCAGTTGATTAAAAATGGAAGAAGAATTTGAAATCGCGATTGTGGGAAGTAAAGGTCAGATAGTTATCCCACAACGACTTAGAAAAGAATTAGCGATAACGCCAAATACTAAACTTTGCGTGTACCGAAAGGACGACAAACTTGTGGTAGTAAAACTCAAGGTTCCTCCTTTAGCGGACCTAAAAGAACTTCTCAAGGAAATCGACGAACAAAACAAAGGAAAAAAGAAGCCGACTGAAGAAGAAGTTTTAGAAGAGAGTCAAGCATGTAGGCGTGAGAAGAAAGCCAAACAAGGCACATGAAAATGCCCTTGACGGTTAGAATCAAAGAAAAAGAGAAATAAGCGAACACACCAACACTAGTTTTACTTTACAAAGGTGATTTATGTGTCCGCAAAAACTCAAATAAACATAGCCTCAGCTTACAGGCTTCTTCATCCAATGCACACAGTTCTCGTTTCGTGCGTTGGAAAAGCAGGTAAACCCAACATTACAACCCTCGCGTGGGCTATGCCAACCTCCATTAACCCGCCGCTTTTAGCCATCAGCCTCGCGCCAACACGCCACTCCCACACCCTAATTGATGAGTCAGGGGAATTCATTGTGAATATTCCAACACTGGAGACATTGCAAGCCGTCTACGCATGCGGCTCCTTAACGGGCAGAAGCTTTGACAAATTCAAAAAAACAAACCTAACACCGATGCCCGGTAAAAAGGTCAAGGCGCCAGCAATACGCGAGTGCATAGCCCATTTAGAATGCAGTGTTGACAGCAAATTTACAACAGGCGACCACACGGTTTTCGTGGGCAAAATACTTGAAGCCTACGCAGACATGGGCGTCTTCACGGAAAGCTATGACCTGAAAAAGGCAAGGATGCTCTATCACGTGGGCGGCAACAACTTTGCAATCCTTGACCCCAAAATCTACAAGCCCTAAAAAACCATATGAGATAAAGTCAAGTTCCATAGGTGCCTTAGCAGGGTAAGTTACGCATTTAAGCATCCACACAATAATCCAATCTAACACAGCAAAGTGAAACAAGATGGCATACGACAAAGAAGAAATTGAAAAATTCCGCTTATCAGGACGGATCCTGCGTGAAACTAGAGAAGAAATGAAAACGTACGTCAAAGAAAACATGCTAGTCATCGATGTATGCGAAAAAACCGAAGGATTAATCCGAGCAAAAGGCGGCAAACCTGCATTTCCCTGCAACGTCAGCATCAACGAGGTAGCCGCACATTACACTTCACCCCCCAACGATACGCTAAGGATACCTGAAGGGTCCACGGTTAAAGTAGACCTAGGTGCCCATGTGGACGGCTACGTCACCGACACAGCATTCACGGCTTCTTTCAATCCGGAAGGCAGAAGCATGGCAAACACTGCTGAACAAGCTTTGAAAACTGTGATAGAAAACATTCATGGCGACATGGCGCTGGGCAAAATCGGCAGCTTAATAGAAACCACGATAAAAAACCGCGGTTTTAAACCCATTTCAAACCTGACGGGTCACTCTGTTGGAAGATACTTAATTCACGCGGGAACATCTATACCTAACGTGGCTCAAGTGTCACTTACGAAGGTGAAAGCAGGCGAAGTTTACGCCATTGAACCATTCGTTACATTGCCTGAAGCGGTTGGCCGCGTCGAGGACTCACCGCAAACAACCATTTACCGCTTACTTAAAGCAAAATCAGTAAAAAACGAATCTGCCGAAAAACTACTCAAGTACATTGAGTCTAATTTTAGAACTTTGCCTTTTGCTGAACGATGGCTAACGGGCGTGGTTCCTAAAGAACAGCACAAGACTGCATTCAAGGAGTTGCTTGCGTCAAAAGCGATTATGAGTTATCCAGTATTCGTTGAAGTAAGCAAAAAACCCGTTGCTCAAGCCGAGCACACGGTGCTGTTAAAAGATGATGGCTGCGAAGTTTTAACTTAGACATTGTATGTTTTTTCTTTCTCTTTGACATCCTTGTAAATAGCAGTGATCAACTGTTTTGTGTCAGGGCATTTCGGGCACGCATCAAGCTCTTTATAGACATAATCGCCGCGTTGAAATTCACGCACTGTTTTGATCCCACATTTCTTGCACTCGATGGTTGTCATTACTTTGGGTATTTCAATTTTCATTTCTGCTGCTTGCCTCCGTGATTGAGACAGTGTGAACATTGACATGGTCATAGCAACTAAACCAATGATCGCTAGGAAACCCGCTGCTAAATCGTCTGCTCCAGCTTGGCTTGGTGTGGAAACACCGTTTAAGTAGACACTGACCGCTAATAATAGAGAAACTACGGAAAGCGCTAGAACAATTAAGACTATCATCAAGATGTAATTTGAGATTTTTTGGGTTCCTGCTGATGTTTGATTTTGAGCCATTTTTTTATCCCCTATTGTCCAACTCCGATGGAGTTGCCGACGCCTACGATTATAACTTTGTCTCCTTCTTTGGTTCGCTCCAGGATGACGGCTTTGACTCGTTCAATGACTTTGTCAACGGCATCGTTGATCTCTTTGCGCAGTGGTGATACTGCATCGCCAATGTCCTCTTTGATTATTACAGCGTTTATCGGGATATGGTATTTTGTGAGTTTTTCTTCAATCTTGTACTGGTCTACGCCAGGTCCACCGATTGCCGCGCCGATTCCATCTGCGACTTCGCCTAGTGTTTCGCCTTCAAGTTTTAACCCAGCGTCAATCATTATTACGTTAGCAATTTTACCCTCATTTTCTTCAATGACTGCTTCGACAGCATCACCTGGTTTGCCAACATTTCCGCCTGGACCCTCAGCCTTTATGATTAAAGCAGTGCGTCCTTCAATTGGGACTGTAGCCATGACACAGTCTTTTGGCAATTTGCGGATTTCGTAGCCGTGCATTAGTTTTGCAGCTACTAATGGTCCTGCGCCATCGCCGATTGGTTGTCCAAAAGCGAAGGCTTTCAGAGCGCTGGCGTATGCTTCGGCTTCTTTCATTACCATTGGCAATATCATTTGTATTTGCATTATTACATAGAGGCTTAGAGTCTTTTTACCTTGAATGTAAAAGTGCCTTACCACTTTGTAGATGAAGTTCAACGCCATTGCGGCTTCCAAAGTGTTTTCTAAATTGTTCACTTGAACGTCATCGCTTGCTGGCGCCATCAGTTTAACTTCATCTTTCAACCGTGTATCCCTAACATCAAGGATATGATCAAGCTTGTAAACTATGCCTGCTGGATCCATGCTCTGTGGACCGATAGTGAAATATTCTAAATAGCGGTCGACACGAGCCGTAGGGTCAACTGGTGGTTTGCCAATTTCTTTTATGGCATCTATGGCGTTTTTCCGCCCTTCCTCTTTTATGAACTTTAATTTATGAAGCGAGTTTTCTACCTCCCGGATCATAACGTACATTTGGATTCTTTGACCATAGAAAATTAAGACTATAAAGAACCCATATGAAGCCAGGCTAAGTACCTGAAGAAGCGTGTTATTTCCTGAAAGAAGACTCAATGTCTACACCACTTCCAAAAAACTATTAACAGTTAGTTATAAAGCTATGCCAAATCTACCTAAATTTTTTTAGGTATAAGTGGGCTACCAGCTTTCCCAGGTTCGCATGGCCTAAGACCACACTACAGCTGGAAACGGAACACGGTTTAACTTCTGAGTTCGGAATGGGATCAGGTGGAACCCGTGCCCTTTGACCGGCAAACCCAGCAATACACATCAACTTTCCTTCATTAACCTTTCGCTTTTCACATGTGGGATTATTGAACAAACCAAGAATTCTTGATATACAGCAGGCTCTGCTTAACATTCGTCCTTTACTTATTCGCTCGTTTTTCGCAGACGTTAAGGCGGCTTGTTCTTAGGACGCAAATTCTTAAAGCAAGTTACACCCATCAGGGTTATTGAGGAATCAAGGGTTTGCCTGAATATAGAAACACTGGAAAACAAAGATTCGGAGCCGCCACGGGAATATTTGCACCCATACTTGCGTTTACCTGCATTCTGATAGCCATCGCATCCTATCCCTCCTTCAGCTGGACAAGCAATGCCTTAAGCGATTTAGGCGTAATAGCAGGCATAACTGGAGCACTCTTCAATTTCGGGCTATGCGCCAGCGGGCTTTTAGCCTTAAACTTTGCATTATTTGGCTTGTATGCCTACCTTGGAAAAACTTGGGTTGGCAAAATTGGAGCCGCAGTCTTTGCAGCAGCAACGATAGCGCTTATCGCTATTGGCGTTTTTAACGAGCACTATTCTGGGACGCATTATGCAGTTTCAGTTGCGTTCTTCACGTTAATGCCCATATCAATGTTCATTATAACCTGCGCTTTTTTGCTTGCCCATCGGGGACGAATGGCTCTTTTCACGGTTTCAACTGGTATTGCCGCAGCACTGCCTTGGATACTATTGTTTGCCTTTAAGTATGTACCAAATGTGGCTATTCCAGAATTCGTGTCGGGACTTATTGTTTCAGCGTGGACCATTGTACTGGGCTACAAAATGTTATAATCCTTCTTTCCTTCCTCGGCTAGAAGTTGCAATAGTCATACCTATGCTCTGTCGTTTTGACTTTGAGAAGCGCAGAAAAAACAAACAAAATGTAGCGTGAACCCCAATCCGACGGACAATTCAAAGAGACCAGAAAAACAGTACTGATATTGATTAGACCATAAAAGAGAAGAGAACATAAACCATAGAATGTACTCGGTAATAGCAGCACACGCTTTTTGTGTCAAGAAATCTTTACAAGAACCCTTTTATCGAAAACCGTCTCTAAGACTAAGTATGGGTAGAATAGGCAAGAGTTTCTCATTGCTTCTTATTGTTCTCTTAGCCGCCTCAAGTCTAATAATGGCTAAACCAGCACTTGCTCAAACACCAACGCCTACGTTTCCACCAATACCTACGCCTTCTGTTCCAGAATTCACCGTACGGCTTGTTGGTCCTTCTGTCAATGTACCTACAACTTATTCGTTAAACCAAAGTTCGGGACAGGTTGTGGCTCAAATTGGCTACACTAACGAATACAGTGCTGTGAATATAACTATTAAGAATCAACCATTTACTCATCAGGTTATTGACAGTTCTGGAGATACCACTTACTTCTGGTATAATGTTCGCATTAAACCCCACAATGAAGACGACTGGGTTGAGGTTTACAATCTTTATAACGGTTATCCAATACAATCAAATTCCATTTACACCACGATATCAATTTCCATCGAAGGTCAAAGCGATAGTCCCTTAACGGCTATTGCTGGTAACCAAAGCGACATCCAAGTTGAAGCATTAATAGGATATATAACAGGAAGCGGTGACCCCTTCATAAACTCCCCTTACGTTTTTCACGGTACAGAGAGTGGTTGGAGTAACACGCAAACACTAAATATTCCTGCGAACATTCCCTTAAGTCCTACCCCTGCCCCCTCATCTTCAACTTTAACGCTAACTCCAACGCCAACTTCAACATCTGTTAGCAGTGCTCTTAACTCATCTCTTTTACTAATAACCACTATAGCTCTTGTAGTAATTGCATTCTTGTTGGCTATCATTATTTTTCTACTGCTTTATATGAGAAAACGAGGAAGCGCTTCGTCTCAAACCAAGATAACCTCAACCCCTTGAAATTTGCTAAACTGGAATAGCCCCCAAAAAACCATTTTTTATTTTGGATTCGGGTTTTGGGGGGTAAAATGTTAAAATCAGGCAAAAGTCGATTATTTTTTAATTTTTTCAGCAGCATCGATGTACATTTGAGCGCAACAGTAAGAAGAAAAAGAAATCGTGAAGCCTTTGGTTTCCGCGTATTTTACGGCTTCTTCACTGGGAAACGCAACTGCATCCACCCCAGCTTTCAACGCTAAAACGTCTGTTTCGCCGCGTATTGCACCTTTGGGTCTCATGCAACCCAAAATCAATGGAGTTTCTGGAAACATCAACCGTGCCACCGATGCGACTTTGGCTATTTCGAGCGGTTTGGGCGGCGGTGTTTTTGCCATGGCTGTTCCGTGGATAGGCATGAACGCTATTATTACTAAGGCAGAAGGCTTAACTCTGCTGACCATTTGGAGCGCTTCTAGTTCACCGTCTAATTTGCCCTCATTTAACCCAACGATAACGTGAGGCACAAAATTTAATCCTGATTTGTCCAAAGCCTTCAATGAGTCCGCATAATCATCCAAGGTTATGTTCAGGTTGTAGGTTTTCTTTATAGTTTCTTTTGAACCAATAACATCGATTAATGCTGCATCAACTTCAGCGTCCATGAGCGAAACGGCAGTTTCAAGATTTATTATGCCTGTATGAACAAAAACTGTTAAGCCGAGCTCCCGCTTAATTCTCCTAAGCGCAGGCACGAACTGGTTAAGAGGCACAGAGCCATCAGGCAAACATCCGCCGCTGACGAGGCAACCTTGAGCGCCGTCCTTTTTCAGCTTAGTGCATAACTCAAACAGTTCCTTAGGCGAGAGCACTGGACGCATGGTTTCAAGCACTTTGCCCCCGCAATGTTTGCAATTCAACGCGCAAGATGTGCCAGTAATGGAAATAGTTGGGAAACTATTTGGGGATGAGCAGTAATATTTTGTTTTGTAGTAGGTGAAGCTTGGAGCGTAAAAACGGATTTCTTTGGGCTTAAGCGTAAACAAACCTGATTCCAGCAAGCTTAAGAGTTCTTTTTCGTTTAAGTTCCAAATTGTTTCGGGAGAGAACCGGGTCATATTTTTTCAGGCTAAGAAGTCTTTGCGTTGCTTAATAGTATAGCGCAAAATAATTTTTCTGTCCTAAAGGAGCTCAGCGTAATCACTTTAAGATACCAGAATTAAAAACCAAGCTTTACCAAGTAACCATATCCAAACATAGCTACGTCCTTTTAACGACAATTCCGCCGTTAAACCCTATCGAGCTGAACCATGAAACGCTAAATCAGCGGAAACAGAAAAGCAAGATAAAGGCGTCTTGATGTCAGCGTTAAAATTAATACACCTACAAGAAACAAAAGAGCCATAATTAAGCTGGTGGGCCGAGCCGGATTTGAACCGGCGACCTTTCGATTATCAGTCGAACGCTCCAGCCGTGCTGAGCTACCGGCCCGCGTTAAGGGCGACACAAGTTTAATATTATGTTGGTTTATAAGAATTGTCGTAAATCTTTAATGCTACTGCATTATTGAGTTGTCAAAGGTGGGCTCGTAGCCTAGCACGGATTAAGGTGTCGGCCTTCGGAGCCGGAGATCGTGGGTTCAAATCCCACCGGGCCCGCTTTCCCTTTTGGACTGGAGGATCTGAACCTATAGAGCCCCAAACAACTTGAGAAATTTTTGGTCCACTTGCTTTTTAGCGGAAATATTCGTTTTCACTTACTTTTATTTAATTAGATATTTCAACAGGTAATATCGGGGCGAGGCAGGGCGCCTTTAGGTTGGAACTTGAGCCTTTTTTTTCCTGAATTCTTCCAGTGTTTGAGGCTTCTTGCGTCCATCAAACGTGTGATGCAACGCCAAACCAGGACCGTGCAAAAGCATCCGCGGCCCCGAATACCGCATGACCTTCTTCACTTTCTCCTTCATCTGAGGCTGATAGCAGTGCACCAAACATTTGCCACAGGTAGATTTTTCTTCTTGAAAAGGACACTTGTCCAATCGCAAGAAAGCGTATGACAAAAACTCGGTGCATTCAGGGCACAGCTCGTTCCTTTTGGTGTCGTGGTGACCTTTGCAGTATATGTGAACCATCTTGTCAATAGTTTTTTTCTCTCTCGTTATACGCGGATGCTGCTTACTCAATTGTAACTCTCCCTTTTCCTAAAGAATATTTCAGATAATAAGATAAGGTTTGATGCGCACACTTAATGTGATTGCAGAAACACCCAGACAGTAGCGGAATCAATTGAGGAAAAAACTGGATTATTGTTTTTGCTTTAGCTGATTTGCTATTCTTCTTCCGAAGTCTTTGCATTTAGGCAATTCTCCTTCTACCAAAGGACCAGGTATCCCATTCACTCTTATTGATAGACTTGATGAAATTAGTTTTAGGTTAGGCAACTTCTTTTCCGCCATTTTTTCTAGTTTTTTCACCGCTCTGTCAGGATCTCTTACCCTCCCCGAATAAGTGCCGAAAATAGCTACATTCTTTGCTTTCAGATCAAGTTCAGCCAACCTATTAACAAACTTCTTTATAGTTTGAGAAGGTCTACCCATGTGATTTGGCGCGCCTAACACTATTGCGTCATAATCAGCCAATTTTCCAATGTCGATTTCCTTTACGTAGCCAATGGAGGTTTCAATACCCTCAACTTCTTTTATTCCCTCCACAATGGTCTCCCCAGCAAGTTTTGTGTTGCCATACTTCGTGTCATAAACGACGATAACTTTTACCAAAAGACTCATCTCCACATTTTAGGTTTTTCGGGATTCGATGATGCCTCGGCATTTGTCGGCGTACTGACAGTATTCTAGGCAGGCGGCTGTCTTGTCGGGGCGTTTCCATTCGGCTCCACATTCCGGACACACTGTTTTGTCTTCATCACTCCAAATTTCTAGGTCGCCGCCGCAAACATGGCATTTAATGTAGGCTGGTTTAGGCTGAAGCAGGTCCCGCAGTCCAGGGCATGTTTGAGGGTTCTTTTCCATGGGTTTATCTTTAGAGCTCAACTATTTCGCCTCCAATTTTTATCTCATACTCTTTAACTGGAATTTGCTTGCCTGATAATTCAAGCGCCTTGTTTACTGCCCATTTTAAGCCAGTACAGCAGGGAACTTCCATATGGGCAACGGTCACGGTTGCGATGTTGTTTTGTTTGAGGATTTCAGTTAGTTTTTGGGCGTATGCTCTGGCGTCGTCGAATTTTGGGCAGCCTATGACGACTCGTTTCCCAGACATTAGTGTGTCGTGGAAGTTTTTGAGTGCAATAGGGGCGCAGTCAGCGGCAAGTAGCAGGTTGGCATTTTCGAAGAACGGAGCCTTCGTTGGGACAAGGTTTAGTTTTACAGGCCACTGGGGCTTTTGCGGCGTCGTGTTGGCTTGGATGCTTGTGGACGGCGTGGGGTTTGTTTTGTTCTTGAGGTGTTCGTGCACTTCGTTTTCGTCGAAGGGTTCTGCTGCACGTTCTGTTATGGTTATTGCTCCTTGAGGGCATTGTCCCAAACAGGCGCCTAAACCGTCGCAGTAGACCTCATTGATTATTTTTGCCTTGCCGTTTACTATTTGGAGGGCGCCTTCTGCGCATTTGGGGATGCAGTTGCCGCATCCGTTGCAGAGGTTTTCATTTATGTTTACGATTTTTCTTTTTATCATGCGAGTTTTCTCCTTTTAGGCATTTTCCGCCTGTGGGGCAGAATTTTTGAGCGTGGTTTTCGATGGCTCCAAAGATGGGGAGCATGGTTTCTTCGTTGATGGTGTAGATGTGTTTTTTGCCTTGCCTTTTGATGGTGATGAGGTTGCATTGGAGTAATGGTTTAAGGTTGTGTGAGATCATGCTTTGTTCTTGTCCGAGCGCGGTTGCAAGTTCGTTTACACTCATGGGTTTCTCCATTAGCTGTTCGAGGGCGGCGAGTCTTGTGGGGTTTGCTAGGTTGGTGAAGAATCGATAGCAGATTTTTGTTAGTCCTTTTTTCATTTCGTTCACATCTTGCCCTTAACAATCGTATGAATTATATTTCATATGAATTATTATTCATATAAACTTGCTGGTCAAAAACCGAGTTAGAAACACAGACACGGCTTGGCTGTTGAGCGCATAGAATCTTGAAGAAATGAAAGAGGGAAGGCGCAGATCCAAATCCGGGCCCGCTTTCTAACTTTACCTTCTTGCAAATTGAGCCTTTTAGTTTAAGCAAATCTTAAATCTGCCTTCATAACCCTAAGAAGAATAGGCAAGAGGGACGAGATAGTATGGCAGACATAATCGAAATCATAGCAATAGTGATACTTTTAGTTATAGTCATATACGCAGTCGTTTCTTCACTTCGCATTGTTAGACCCACAGAAAAAGGCTTAGTAGAGCGGCTTGGCAAATACCACAGATTCGTTCAAGGAGGCATAACATTTCTTGTGCCCTTCGTAGACCGCCTAATCAAAGTCAACACAACCGAGCGTATGACGCCCGTGCAGCGCCAAGATGTAATAACCAAAGACAAAGTCTTCATGGGAGTGGACGCAGTAGTATTCTACAAAATTAAACCCGACGAAACCTCAGTGAAGGCTTCACAGTACAACGTTGCAAGCTTCGCCGACCAAATAGACACCCTCGCCCGAACAGTGCTCAGGGACATCATAGGCAGCATGGACATGGCCATAGCTAACACTTCCAGACCCATAATCAACACCAGCCTCAAAACAGCCCTAGATGAACAGACAGAGAAGTGGGGCATAGAAATCATACGAGCAGAAATCAAAGACTTGGAGCCGCCGAAAGACCTCATAATATCCATGGAGTCCGTCCTCAAAGCAGATAACGAAAGGCAAGCAGCCGAAAAAACCGCCATAGCTCAAGCTACCTTGGCGAGCGGAGAGAAAAACGCTGCGATTCAAGTTGCAGAAGGACAAAAGCAAGCAGCCATCCTCCAAGCTGAAGGCCAAAAAACCGCCACCGTCACTATCGCTGAAGGAGACGCCCAAGCAACCAAACTAAGGAACGAGGCTATAACCACGTACTTCAAAGACAGCGCCATAGTCTTCAAGCAACTAGACACAATTGCAACAGCTTTGCAGAACAACACTAAGATAATCGTCCCCGAAGGCAAAGCCATATCACTAATTCTTAATGAGCAAGAAAACCTCTCAAAAGCAACCATAATCCCAGTAACGCTGCCACAGCAACAGAAAAGCAACAAACAAATGTAATAATGCGTTTAAGAGGCTCTTAAGTAGAGCTTGTTTTCCTAACTTGAAAGGGTGATAAGCTAATCCTTAAATAAATTCGCTCCTATTCAATGTAGTGAGGCTTTTTATGACTGAAAAAAAGAGACCAATGATTACTTCAGGTGCGCGGGGCACGTCGAACCAAGACTGGTGGCCGAACCAGTTGAACCTGAAAATTCTGCACCAGCATTCCCCATTGTCCAATCCGATGGGCAAGAAGTTCAACTACGCTGAGGAATTCAAGAAACTCGACCTGGAAGCCGTGAAGAAGGACCTCTATGCGCTGATGACTGACTCGAAGGATTGGTGGCCAGCCGATTTTGGTCACTACGGAGGGCTCTTCATCCGGATGGCGTGGCATAGCGCAGGCACCTACCGCAAGGGCGACGGTCGCGGGGGTGTATCCGGGGGCGCGCAGCGTTTCCCACCTCTCAACAGTTGGCCAGACAACGTCAACCTCGACAAGGCGCGCCGTTTGCTTTGGCCGATCAAGCAGAAATACGGCAAGAAAATATCCTGGGCAGACCTGATGATCCTCGCCGGCAACTGCGCGTTTGAGTCGATGGGATTTAAGACCTTCGGTTTCGGCGGTGGACGCGAGGACATCTGGGAGCCGCCAGAGGACGTCTACTGGGGTTCCGAAACCACATGGCTAGGTGACAAACGCTATTCAGGGGAGAGGAACCTCGAAAATCCGCTTGCTGCTGTGCAGATGGGGCTAATCTATGTTAATCCGGAAGGCCCGAACGGCAACCCAGATCCGCTTGCTGCTGCCAAGGATATCCGCGAGGTGTTCGGTCGCATGTCGATGAACGACGAGGAGACGGTGGCCCTCATCGCGGGCGGCCACACCTTCGGTAAAACCCACGGCGCTGGCCCTGCCTCACTGGTGGGTCCCGAGCCTGAAGCCGCCCCCATCGAGGAACAGGGCCTCGGCTGGAAGAGCAAATTTGGCACGGGCAAAGGTGACGATACGATTGGCGGCGGCCCGGAAGTCATCTGGACCAGTACGCCAACTAAGTGGAGCAACAACTTCTTACGGAACCTGTTCGGCTACGAATGGGAACTGACCAAGAGTCCGGCCGGTGCGTACCAGTGGAAGCCGAAGGGTGACGCAGGCGCCGGTACCGTGCCGGATCCGCACGACCCATCCAAGCGTCACGCGCCATCCATGCTGACCACTGACCTCGCCCTGCGGTTCGACCCGGTTTACGAGAAGATTGCAAGGCGCTTCTACGAGAATCCGGATCAGCTAGCAGATGCCTTCGCCCGAGCGTGGTTTAAGCTTACCCACCGCGACATGGGTCCCCGCTCTCGCTATCTCGGTCCAGAAGTCCCAGCGGAGGAACTGATCTGGCAAGACCCAGTACCAGCAGTCGATTATGAGCTGATTGATGAGCAGGATATCGCGGACCTCAAGGGTAAGATCCTTGCCTCTGGTATGTCGATCTCGGAGCTGGTTTCGACAGCCTGGGCGTCGGCGTCCACGTTTCGTGGCTCCGACAAGCGCGGTGGTGCGAACGGGGCTCGTATCCGTCTTGCGCCGCAAAAGGATTGGGAAGTCAACCAGCCGGCTCAACTGAAGAAGGTGCTACAGACAATTGAAGGTATCCAAAAGGAGTTCAACAGTGCGCAGTCAGGGGGAAAGATGGTTTCGCTCGCTGACTTGATTGTTTTGGGTGGATGCGCAGGTGTCGAGCTGGCTGCGAAGAATGCCGGTCACGATATAACCGTTCCCTTCTCTCCGGGACGCACGGATGCATCGCAGGAGCAGACCGATGTGGAGTCATTCGCCGTTCTTGAGCCGGTTGCAGACGGGTTCCGTAATTATCTCAAAACCAGATACGCTGTATCGGCAGAGGAATTGCTGGTTGATCGTGCGCAACTGTTGACGCTGACTGCTCCTGAGATGACGGTTCTCGTCGGCGGTATGCGCGTCTTGAATGCTAACTTCGGGCAGTCCCAGCATGGTGTCTTCACCAAGCGGCCAGAGACGCTCAGCAATGACTTCTTCGTGAATCTGCTCGACATGAGCACCACATGGAAGGCAACCTCAAAAGACGAAGACGTGTTCGAGGGTCGTGATCGCGCAACGGGCAAACCCAAGTGGACCGGTACCCGTGTCGACCTCATCTTCGGTTCGAACTCCCAACTCCGGGCCTTGGCGGAAGTCTACGGATGTGAGGACTCCCAGGAGAAGTTCCTGCATGACTTCGTAGCGGCGTGGAACAAGGTAATGAACCTTGACCGCTTCGACCTTGCCTGGCCGTAGCAAGAGCTAGTGATAACAATACAGCATAAGTAGCTCACTCGGAACAAGAAGTTTGCCAACTGATGGAAGCAGGCTACGAATACGTTTGCGAAATGGGTTATCTCGAGCTTTTCAGGAAACGCAAATAGCTTTCAGTCTCCAAAACTGGGGATTCGCCCAGAAGCTGGTGATGGGCTTTTGACTTGAGTACGATTCCCTTCCCCGTTAGAGTTTGGAGCCGTTGCTTGTGCACTTAGTTATTCTTATCGCATAGTTTAGTTGGTTTTTCCACTTTCCGGGTTGATGGGGGATTCTAGCCCCATTTTACCAGTAAAATCTTCTATAGGACGCTCAATTGGTGAAGTTGCCCGTCTCTGAACTCGCGAGTTCGGGTTCGAAACCATAGCTCAACGCTTGGACTGAAACTAGATTGCCATAGCCGGGCAGGGCAAGCCTGCTGGCTCTGTGGTCGAAAAGCGGCGTGGATGGGAAACAATATATATAAAGAAAAAATAAACGTAACCTTATGCCTGCGTCTACGAATGGAATCTTTTTTCCAGATGGTTTTCTGTGGGGTGTAGCGACTTCTGCTTATCAGATTGAGGGGGCTTGGAACGAGGATGGAAAGGGGGAATCAATTTGGGATCGCTTTTCTCACGCTGCAGGAAACATCAAGAATGGCGATACAGGAGATGTGGCGTGCGATCATTATCACCGCTATAAAGAAGACGTAGCTTTGATGAAAAAGTTGGGTGTGCAGACTTATCGGTTCTCGGTATCCTGGTCCCGTGTGCTTCCTAAGGGAAAAGGTGTTGTCAACAAGACTGGTCTCAACTTCTACAAGAGCCTGGTAGATGAGCTCTTGAGAAGCGGAATCGACCCTTGGGTTTGTCTATACCACTATGACCTGCCTCAGGCTCTGCAGGATGAAGGAGGATGGGCAAACCGGAATATCATCCGGCATTTTGCAGATTACGCTGAGCTTATAGGTCGCGAGCTCGGCGACAAGGTCCGGCGGTGGGTAATCCTTAACGAGCCAAGATTCTGCGCGCTCTTTGCACCGGGCACGCAAAACCGGGAATTATACCTTAAAGTCTCCCACAATTTACAGCTAGCTCAAGGAAATGCCGTTCAAGCCTTGCGGGATGTTAACCGGAACTTCCAGATAGGCACAGTCATAGACCTAACCCCGGAACATCCGATCAGTGATGCTGAGAAGGATCGGAAGGCCGCTGACAATCTTGATGAGTTCCATAATCGCTGGTACATCGATCCGCTGTTTAAGGGAGCGTATCCTCCTCTGGCACAAAAGATGGGGTTGAAACCTGATCAGCAAGATTTGGACTTGATAAAGCAGCCCCTGAACTTTTTGGGCGTGAACTATTACACGCGTTTGCTTGCAACTCATGACCCTTCAGACCCTGTGACCGAGGCCAGGTGGGTTAAGAAGAGGACGCCCACGGCAGAACCTGGCTGGGAAATCTATCCCGACGGGTTGTACGAAGTGCTGATGCGCCTACACAAGGATTATGGTAACCCAACGCTTTACGTCACCGAGAACGGGGTTGCCTTCGAAGATAACGTGACGAAGGAAGGCAGCGTCCAAGACGACGATCGGATAGTTTTCATTCGTGATCATCTCATCTCTGTGTATCGAGCCATCAAGGACGGGGCAACCGTTAAAGGATATTCCGTGTGGTCGTTCATCGATAACTTCGAGTGGTTTGATGGCTACAGCCGGCGTTTCGGGCTCGTTCACACCGACTATCAGACCCAGAAGCGGACCCCAAAGAAGAGTTACTACTGGTACAAGCAGGTGATCGCGAACAACGGCTTCGCCTTCTAGACAGCCATGTTTGTCTTACGCGCTTGAAAACTTATTGTGTAAATTCTTCCGAAAAATTTTTTACAACATCGTCAATACAAACAATTGGTTGGTCTAATGAAACTAACGGAGCTCAACAAATCCCTGGAGAAATCATTCTGGAAATATGTTTATGGAGATTTAGTGGACAACTATTATTTCATTTATAACTACAATCAGAATAGAGAAAAAAGCCGATTTTACGTGGTCACAGATGACAAGAAAGAAGTGATTGGCATAGGCTTGAACTACGATAATCACGTAATACAGCTCAGGGGAACGGAAGCCGCGATTCTGACCATGCTGGAAAAGTTACATGTGGCCACGCCTACCTTCAAATTCCCGTCGAGCATGAGAAGATTGTTCAAGATAGATATCCGTCCATTTCTTCTAAAAATAAATGGACAATAATGTCCATCAAGAGAGGGCGAGAAAACGTCAAAATATCAACCGTGCCCATCAAGCTAAACATTGAAGATGCGTTTGAAATTTCAGAATTGATGAGCCAGACTAACTTGGAACGAGAATTGTGGATTGGTACGGTTGAGCAAGTCAAATCTCGGTTTGCAGATTCTATGTGGCTTGGCATCCGAGAAAGTGGAAAACTAGTCTCAGTAGGCGCGGCCAGAGTAAATGATTATGGAGTTTTGATCGGTCCAATCGTAACGCTCACGCCATTTAGGAACAGAGGGTATGCCACGAGCATAGTTTCAGCGTTCGTTGAAAAAATCCTAAGAATTCCTTCGACGCCTATGATTTCCGTCAGAAACTACAATTTAACAGCATTTCGAGTATATTCCTCCATCGGTTTTGAACTCCATAAATCGTATTTTTTCTTAGGTCCATTAAACTGATACAGCAGGCTCTGGCTGCTTTTGTAATACGTGCGCTACTATTAGACGGGGGATAGCAGCACCAATTTACCAGTAAAAAATTGTTGGACGAGTTGGACCGCACTTACTCCCAAACGTGTATGCGTCCGGTAGAGACTTGACCCCAAATTGATGCGGTTCTTAACGCGGTGATTATCCGTCTTGGACGCTACAAGTGCAGATAATGCCTCCGGAAGACGTAGAAACTTATCGCTTTGACATTTTCGACGTCACGAAAGTGTGGCCCCACGGCGACTATTCTCCTATGAATATTGGTCGAATGGTACTGAACCGCAACCCTGAGAACTATTTCGCTGAAGTAGAACAAGCCGCGTTTTCCCCAGCAAACTTTGTACCAGGCATCGCTGCTTCACCAGACAAAATGCTGCAAGGACGCTTATTCGCATATTACGACGCTCACCGCTACCGCCTAGGACCCAACTATCACTTGCTTCCAGTTAACAGGCCAAAAGGCGTAGAAATGAAGAACTACGAGCGAGACGGCTTTATGCGGTTTGACTCAAACGGTAAGGGCACAGCCAACTATTACCCCAACAGTTTTAATGGTCCCGAACCAGACATTCAAGCTGCTGAACCAACGTTTGAAGTCTCTGGAACCGCAGGGCGACAGCGATATACCTATCCAAACGATGACTTCATTCAACCCGGAGAACTGTACCGAAAAGCGATGACGGAACAGGATCGAAACCACCTCATCGGCAACATTGTTTCCCACCTCCGAAACGCTAACAAAGAAATCCAAATTCGACAAACGAAACTCTTCGCCAAAGCTGATGCAGAATATGGCCGCCGCGTCGCTGAAGGATTAGGATTAGAAATGGAAAAACCCGAAATCCGTCATGCCGCAGGACCCACAACCACATAACCTCTTTCTTTTTTCAAAATTTCAATGCAACTTGTTTTTAGAATTTCTAAAAAAAGGAATGAGAATTGATTATTCCTAAAAGATAAAAAAAATTAGTCCCCTTAATTTTGGACCAATGTTCAGGGTTAATCCTGTCAACTCTGGATGACGAACCGCATTATTGTCACTTTTTCGCTTTTTCACTGTAGCTTTTTGCTTGCAGACATTTCAAGGAAACTAAGTTGACTAATCCATGCTCTTTCAACGTTTAAGTTGCAGTGAACGGGAAAGAGATTAGTAAGAGCAAGTGGTGCATTTAATCGTGACCAACAAATCTATGTCTCCTAAGGTTATCGTTAAAGAGAAGGCTGCAATCTTCATCATCGCCACTGTTGTGCTAGTGTTGAACTTGTTTCTCTTGCTGGCTAGAATCTTCAGTTTCCTTGGATTTCTCTTGGTTTTATTGGTAATTTTTGTCGGCGCTAACGCAGCCTTCCGTTTGATTGATAGAAGACGCAAAAGCAAACAGGAAACATGATAACTCACTTACAGAAGTGAGCTATGGTTGATTATGATTCCGTTCAAAAGCGATCAAGGTAAAATTCCAATTGCAATAAATGCGGCTTGAAACCGTTGGGTTCAAATTACGTAGAGATCTAAACGTTTCTGGTTCGAACTTGATTTCTTTTGAAACTGATAACACGGGTTAGGTATGGCGTGATATGTGAGGGGATGCCCTGATCCGCCGAAGTTTTGCCATTCACAACGGTGCGATCTGACAATTTTAAACAAAGTTGTAGCCTGTTTTACGCATAAGTTTTTAATAATTTCATGCAGCAAATTGGTATGTAAATCGGGTTTGTTTGCATGGATTTTGCTGAAGCAATAGAATTTTCAAAGAAGTTCCCCGCCTGTCACCCTAAAGTATTCAAAGGGTTTACTGAGTGGGGGATTTATGATACTGAAACTGAAGGCTATGTAGTTCTAACGGATGCAACCTTAGCTAGTGAATCATTGCCCAATCAATTGGAAGATTACGTTAAGAGCCATAAATTAAGAATAGATCACGTCAAGGATTATTTGATGATTTGCACCCTCTGTTAAGCTCCTACGCGTTAAATGACCGCCGAGCTACCTAATTCTTTCGTCGCTAACATGTGTCTCTCAAAAACAGCGTTAACGCATTTTCTCAAACAAAAAAATTATATATTATGCGATTAAAATTTTATGAAATGATTAATTCTTTTTTATTGTTGAATTCATTTTGTAATTCATTTTTTGGTTATTTACCGCGAAAAATCAGTAAGAAAATAAAAAAAACGGAGCAAATGAAAAAATTTTAAAATGATTTTTTCGCTTGATTTTATAGTCCATCTACTAAATGGGCTGTTCCGTCTGGGCAGAAGACACAATTGCCTTTTTCCACGATGAAGTAACGTTTACTGCACGCTTTCATTTGGGAGCATCCGTCACAATCTCTTGATAACATTTCTTTTCCTCCTTTTGTTACTGTGATTTTTACAGGGGCAAGTTGAGCGCATGTTTTCTGAACTGGCTCCTACCGGTTCGCACGTATGTCTCTTGCCTCTGATAAAGCCGTTTAGAGATGGAAAAGTCTCTTTTAAACTTTATTGTGTTTGTTAAAGCAAATTTTTATTATTCAACTGAGGATAAGCGAAAATTTTTTGCTGTTAGCAATAGCGTGTTAGGGGTTGATGCCTTATGGAGTTAGACTATTACCTCAAGTTTGCAAACGCTAATCCAGTAAGTTACTTGGCTCTGGTTGAGGGTGACCAGCCAAGGTTAAGAGGGTTATTGCTGTGGTATGCTGATAAATGATGTTTACACTATAACTTGGCGCTAAAGATGTTTACAAGCAGTTGAAGGCCAAATTGGTTCGTGAAGTAACGCCTTTTAGCGGGAATACTCTTAAATATGCCACGTGTCATATTTTGTCAACCAATAAAGTTGGTAACATAATGAAGCAATCCGCGTTTCTATTAGTAACTGCAACAATAATCGGACTACTTCTTGTCGCCTCCTTTAGCTGGAGTTTAAAACCTACCGCTCATGCAGAGACTAACACTACCACCTGGCAGCTAAGCGTGACTGGACTTGTTAAGAACCCTTTGAATCTTACATTGGCAGATCTGAAGGCTATGCCCCAAACCACTGAATATGCCGTGATGTATTGCGTGGATGACCCTGGCGTTGCGGTCGCAGAAGGTAACTGGACCGGAGTCCAACTTTGGACGGTACTGGAGACAGCAGGAGTTTCCCCCAACGCGATCAAGGTCGCCTTTTTTGCAAGCGACGGCTTTACAACAGACTTGCCAATAGCGACAGCACAGCAAAGCTACATAGTGCTAGCCTACGCATTAAACGGAAATCCTCTACCTGGGTTTACCATGGTAGTGCCTGGCGAGTGGGGGTACAAGTGGATAGCCTTGCTCACAAACATCGAACTTGTAAACTACAACTTTTTAGGCACTGAGGAAAGTCTGGGATACGACGACAACGGAGTCTCCGTTTACGCAATACCTCCTCCTCCTCCACCGCCGAACATTAATTTGCCTTCTCCCTCTCCTTTACTTTCACCTTCTCCAACGCCTTACTTTTCCGCAACACCTTCTTCCACATTGGCAACGCCAACACAGCCAGGCAAACAAACGCCCCCAATGACAAATTACACATTTATAACTGTAATCGCAGTCTTGATTGCGGCCGCAACAGCCGCAGTAATTCTCAGAAAAAGTAAACAGACCAAAAACAAAAAACAAGGAGGAACAAACGAATGAATGCGAAGTCGGAAGCAAAAAGCAAATTCAACAAGAAACTGTTAGCGATTCCTCTTATCATCCTCGTTATCGTAGCCGTCGTAGTTTCCTGGCAGATCTATTGGCAATCTTCAAACGTTACAAAATCGAATGTTACTCTTCCAGCTCTGAACTTGACCCTCGTAGGGGCTAACGGACAACAAAAAGTTCTGAACTCACGCGAACTCGCCGCCTTAAAATCTTACACGGCAAATGGAGGATACAGTGAGGGGGGAATGACTTGTAACGTTTGCGGTACGATTTATCTTGGGAATTACACGGGAGTACCTATTTTAACTCTCTTGGATTTAGTTGGAGGTATTACAAGCAGCGAGAAAGTCAATGTTACGGGATCAGATGGTTATCAGGTGACATTTACTTATCAACAGGTGCATGGTCAAGGACTAACCACTTTCGATCCGACGACAGGAGCCACAGTACAAGCCTCGCAGCCGTTGAAGATGATCGTTGCCTACTACTGCAATGGTACAAGCCTAGCTTCAGGTCAAGGACCCCTATCTGTAGCGTTTGTAGGGCCTCAAGGCTTGGTCACACCCGGCAATTACTGGGCATATCTTGTGGTGAAAATTGAGATTTTTAAAGCATAGTCTGCTCTGCGATTGTTCTCGAGCCTCGTTGTTAAGGAGAAAATGGCTTCAAACAGTCTTGGGAGACCCAAATTCACCTACCACGTTCCGTTTCCAGCAACAAAGTAGGTGGCGGTCGAACTTGAAAACACGCCTGAGACGCTCGTGACCCTGCAATTCAGTCGGCTTAGGCACGTTTGCAGGTTTGAAGAGCGGCTACTGCAATGAAAACTGCAAAAAAGCTAAATTTGCTCAGGCAGTTTTCAAAACTTTGCACTAAAAGCCGAGAAGACTAGCCGCGCGGCGCTAATTATAAATAAAGTTCCACAAATCCGCAAGCAAACTGTAGACTATGGTCATTGAATTTTCCTAGCAGTAGATTATTCTAATCTTACCTTTTCTATTTGGCATTTGTTCATAGATTTACAGACAATTGGGATTCCGATGGCGAAATATGACGGCGGGAAATTTCTCCCTAAACTAGCAATAATAAGCCTCGAAATTACATATTCCTCTTTCACGTCATAAATTTTTGAGTTCAATGGCTCCTATGTAAAATATTTTGAAGTTCGGTAGAAAGGGCAAAATTCAAGTAAATCAAGTTTATTTATTCCTCAAAACTTAACGTTACCTGGGTGGGAACTGTTGAACAATTACATAATCATATTAGTTACTGCGAAGGATAAGCAGGAAGCAGAAAAAATAACACAGGCACTTTTGAATGAACGTTTGATTGCTTGCGGTAACATCGTTAATCCGGTCGCGTCATTTTTCCATTGGTTTGGCAAAATTGAAAAGGCTGAGGAATGCTTAATCGTTATGAAATCGCGCGTAGATTTGTTTTCGCAAGTTGCTGAGCGTGTGAAAGGTTTGCATAGTTATGAGGTTCCGGAGGTTCTGGCGCTTCCGATTGTTGATGCGTCGAAGGCTTATCTGGATTGGATGAGTGTTGTGCTCAAACCTTAGTGTACATTTTAGTGCAGATAAGCCTTAAATAGTACACTGACGTATGCTTCTGAACCATAAGGAAGCACGAACAAAAATGGGGAATCACCTTTGGCGCACACACAACAACCGAAACCAAACCAGCTAACCCCCTAAAAATCAAAAAAATCCAGATCACACAACAACCCCTCGAAATATTCTCAAAACTTCAAAAACAATACAAAACAACCTACCTTCTCGAATCAATCGAAGGACCGAAAAAACTCGCACAATACTCATTCATCGGATTCGACCCAAAAATAATCCTCCAAACCAAGAACAAAAAAGCCCAAATCAAAAACGAAAGAACGGACGTAACAACCACACAGAAAACAACCGACCCCCTGCAACTCATAGAAAGCCTACTCAAAGACGCTGCAGTCTCAAACAGTGAATTCAGATTCATTGGCGGAGCGGTCGGCTACATTTCGTATGATGCGGTACGTTACTGGGAAAAACTGTCAGAAAACTCTCAAGCTGACCTGAATTTCCCTGACTTGGAAATGGGCATATTTGACGACGGATTCATCTTCAACCATATACGGCGACAAGCATTCTACTATTACCGAAGCGAGAATCGCCTACCCGAAGTTGAAAGCCTAGTCAAGCAACCAATCAATTCTGAAGAATTATCTTACACTCAACCTAAAGTAAACACTAAAAAAGAAAACTACGAAAAAGCGGTAGAAAAAGCAAAAGAATACGTGACCGCAGGAGACATTTTCCAAGTTGTCCTATCCAAACGCTACCAGTTCCACGTAAAAGGTGACCTTATTTCGTTTTATCAGTGTCTTCGCACCATTAACCCTTCACCCTACATGTACTTTTACAAGTCAGGCGATCGGCAAATCGTTGGTTCCAGCCCGGAAATGCTTGTTCGAGTTGAAAATAGAATTGTGGAAACCTTCCCCATTGCAGGAACAAGACCCGTTGCTGAAGACCCCGGCGAAAACAACAAGTTAGCCCGTGAACTGCTTGCCGACCCAAAAGAACGTGCTGAACACGTGATGCTTGTCGATTTAGCACGTAATGATATTGGCAGAATCTCCAAGTATGGAAGCGTTCATGTGCCTGAATTCATGAAAATCCACCAGTACAGCCACGTGCAACATATTGTTTCGCAAGTGGTAGGTGAACTTAAAGAAAACCTTCAAAGCTATGATGCGCTGCGGGCTGTTTTTCCAGCTGGCACGGTTTCTGGAGCACCAAAAGTGCGAGCGATGGAAATCATTGATGAACTTGAACCAGCTAGGCGTGGACCTTACGCTGGCGCAGTAGGCTACTTTTCATACAATGGCAATGCCGACTTTGCCATAACCATCCGCACCCTCTTCGCCGACAAGAACCAAGCGTACATTCAAGCTGGCGCCGGAATCGTAGCTGATTCAGTTCCAGAAAGAGAATGGTTCGAAACAGACGACAAGGCAAAAGCGCTGATGCAGGCACTTGAGCAGGCTGGAGACGCAAAACCATGAAGGTAGTAGTAATCGATAATTACGATTCGTTCGTTTACAACCTTGTCCAGTACATAGGTGAACAGGGCGCAGAAATCATCGTTTACAGAAACAACCAAGTTGCCCTAGAACAGTTAACCAAGCTTAATCCTGACAGAATTGTGATTTCGCCAGGTCCAGGCACACCTGAAGATGATAGGTACTTTGGTGTTTGCACAAAGATTCTGCAAACCATGAGTCCTACAATTCCAACTTTAGGCGTTTGCTTAGGTCACCAAGGCATAATCAGCGTTTATGGCGGAAAAATTATCCATGCCAAAAGGCTCATGCATGGAAAAACATGCACAATAAAACATGACCAAAAAGGCATTTTCACAGGTGTACGCAACCCATTTACGGCAACGAGGTATCATTCGCTTGCTGGCGAACGGTGCTCTATTCCTTCATGCTTAGAAATTACCGCAGAATGCGTTGATGACGGTGAAATTATGGGCATTCGGCATGTTAAGTACCCGATTGATGGCGTGCAATTTCATCCCGAATCGATTCTCTGCGAAGACGGCAAAGTTATAATTAAAAACTTCTTGGATGAGAGGCGACGGCTATGATTAGGGAAGGCATTCAGAAACTCATCGAAGGATACAGCTTAACAAGCGACGAGTCAGGAGCGATAATGCGAGAAGTTATGTCGGGAAAAGCAACAAGCTCGCAGACTGCTGCTTTTCTAACAGCCTTGCGAATGAAGGGTGAAGCTGTTGAGGAACTTATCGCCTTTGCCTCTGTTATGCGTGAGCAGAGCAGCCAGATACATCCCCATGTGCATAGCCGCCTAGTGGATACCTGCGGGACAGGCGGAGACAAAATAAAAACCTTCAACGTGAGCACAGCAGCAGCCTTCGTCATTGCAGGAGCCGGCGTTGCGGTTGCTAAGCATGGAAACAGGGCTGTAACCAGCCAAAGCGGCAGCGCCGACGTGCTAGAAAAGCTCGGTCTTAACCTGTATTTGGAGCCCGAAGCAGTTGAAGGTATAATAGAAAACGTTGGGATAGGCTTCATGTTTGCTCCAGCTTTCAATCCCGCCATGAAGTATGCGGCTGAGCCAAGACGCGAAATAGGGATTCGCACAGTATTCAACCTTCTGGGACCGCTAACTAATCCAGCATGCGCCAACGCCCAACTGCTCGGCGTCTACGACCCTAAACTGACAGCTCCATTGGCTTATGCGTTGAAGCGGCTGGGTTGCGAGGAAGCGATGGTTGTTCATGGCTTAGATGGCTTGGATGAAGTGTCAACGGTTGGAAAGACGGCTATTGCATGGTTAAAGAAAGGCAAAGTAACAGAACGAGAGGCTTCTCCAAGCGATTTCGGAATAGAAAAAGCAAGCATCGCCGATTTGAAAGCGGAAACGCCTGAGGAAAGCGCTGAAACCTTATTCAAAATTCTCAGCGGCAACTGCGCCTTAGATGACCCCAAAGCGGAGTTTGTGCTTGTCAACAGTGCGGCAGGAATCATTGTTGGCGGGGAAGCAGAAGACTTCGAAGGCGGCATGGAAATAGCCCGTAAATCAATCGAAAGCGGAGCTGCCTACGCCAAGCTTAAGGCTTTAGTAAAAGCTTCAGGCGGAAACCTGTCAAAACTTGAGGAGTTGAAAGCGAAGTATGAGTGATTTTCTAGATGTGCTGATTCGTGATGCTAAAGAAACAATTGAAAGCGGATACTATGAAACGTTAAAGCCGACAGAAAGAGTTCGCATTAGCTTAAAGAAGGCAATTTTAGAAAGCAAAGCTAACCCAGTCATAACCGAAATCAAAGCCGCTTCACCATCAGCCGGAGTAATCAGAAAAAACGTTAAAGCAAGCATGATTGCGAAGGCTATGGCAAAAGGCGGAGCAACCGCAATATCCGTGTTAACTGAGCCAAAACACTTCAACGGCTCTCTAGAAGCATTGACTGAAGCGCGAGAAGCCGTGAAACTTCCCATCCTCATGAAAGACATAATCTTAAGCCCAATACAAATCGAAGCCGCATCAAAGATAGGAGCTAACGCCGTTTTGCTAATTAAAACGCTTTTTGACAGAGGATACTGCGAAAAAAGCATTAACGAAATGATAGACGGGGCTCATCTGTTCGGTCTTGAAGTTTTGCTTGAAACCCACACCGAATCGGAGTTTCAATCCGCCATCAAAACAGGCGCTGATTTGATTGGGATAAATAACCGTAGCCTTGCAACATTAAAGGTGGATTTGAACGTGACAAAACAAATTCTTGCCGAAAATAATCCAAAAGGCAAAGTGGTCGTAAGCGAAAGCGGAATAAATACGCCAGCAGACATACGGTTTCTGCGTGAAAGTGGTGCATGCGCTTTCCTTAGCGGATCAGCCATAATGTCAACCGATAACATTGAAGAAAAAGTTAAGGAGTTTGTGAATGCAAAATGAAAGTAAGCAATTACCCAATTAACGGAAAATATGGGAAATATGGCGGTCGCTTTGTTCCAGAAGTCCTGATGGCAGCGATTAAGGAGTTGGAAGATGCCTACGAACAAGCAAGGAAAGACCCAAGTTTTCAGAAAGAACTTGACTACTACCTTTCAGAATTCGTTGGAAGACCGACACCATTGTATTACGCTGAGAACTTAACGCGTAAAGTGGGCGGCGCCAAGATTTACCTTAAACGTGAAGACTTAGCCCACGGTGGAGCACACAAAATAAACAATACAATCGGCCAAGCGTTGCTGGCTAAGCGGATGGGTAAGACGCGTGTAATCGCTGAGACAGGAGCAGGTCAACATGGCGTAGCCACAGCAATAGCTTGCGCTGCTTTAGGTTTAAAAGCTGAGGTTTACATGGGCACGGAAGACTGCGAAAGGCAGCGGCTTAACGTTTTCAGGATGAAACTTCTAAACGCGCAAGTGCATCCTGTGGAAGCGGGCTCAAAAACCCTCAAGGATTCGATAAACGAAGCGTTCAGGGATTGGGTTACAAACCTTCAGACGACTTATTACTTAATCGGCTCAGTCGTCGGTCCCCATCCGTATCCTATGATTGTTAGGGATTTCCAAAGCGTAATCGGCAAAGAACTCAAAGAACAATTCCAGAAAAAGGAAGGCAAACTGCCAGACGCACTGGTTGCTTGTGTTGGCGGCGGAAGCAACGCTATAGGCACATTCTACCCCTTTGAAGATGATAATGAGGTGAAGTTTTATGGTGTTGAAGCTGCAGGAGAAGGCTTAGAAACAGGCAAACACGCCGCTTCTCTTGGTGCAGGAGCAGAAGGCGTATTTCACGGCATGTTAACTTACGTTCTTCAAGATAGTAATGGGCAAATACAGAACACAAGCAGCGTGTCCGCAGGCTTAGACTATCCGGGCGTTGGACCAGAACACTCCTTCCTAAAAACCCTCCAAAGAGCGCAATATGTTTCAGCCACAGACAAGGAGGCGGTAGATGCTTTTCTCACTTTGTCCAGAGAGGAAGGAATCCTGCCTGCATTAGAGTCCTCACATGCAGTGGCTTACGCAATGAAGATAGCTCCAAAAATGAAGAAGACCCAGTCAATCGTTGTAACAGTGTCGGGACGGGGAGACAAAGACGTTGAAACCATAGCAGACTACATAGGAGCAAAAATATGAACACAATAAACAAGGCATTCCAAAATGCTAAGGCGCAGGGAAACGGAGCCCTCATCGGCTACATTATGGCTGGAGATCCAAAACCAGAACTGACGGCGAAAATTGCTGACGCCTTAATCAAAGGCGGCGTAGACATTTTAGAGCTTGGGCTTCCCTTTTCCGACCCGATTGCTGATGGACCAACAATTCAAGCTGCAAGCGTACGCGCTTTAGCTGCTGGCACAACGCCTGTTAAAGTGCTAGAAATTGCTAAGGAAATACGGCAAAGCCATGATGCGCCAGTTGTAATAATGACTTACTATAATCCAGTGTTCAGGATGGGGCTGGAGAAATTTTTCGGTTTAGCCAGCGAGTGCCTGGTTGACGGCGTCATAGTTCCAGATTTACCTGTGGAGGAAGCAGGCGACTACAAGAAAGCCGCAAGCCAATTTGGTGTAGACACAATTTTTCTAGCCGCACCTTCCACTTCTAATGAGCGGCTTGAGGGGATTGTTGAGTGTTCTTCAGGTTTTCTGTATCTTGTTTCACATTTCGGCGTTACAGGTGCGCAGTCAGCGATTGAGAATTCAACTATTCAGCTGGTCAAGCGAGTTTTGCCTTTCACTTCTGGCAAGATTCCGCTGGCGGTTGGGTTTGGCATCTCAAAGCCTGAGCATGTAAAGCGCATTGTTGGGGCAGGTGCTGACGGCGTAATTGTTGGAAGCGCCTTCATAAACCTAATCAAAGCACATCAGGAAAACATCGACCTTCTCCTAAAGGAGCTACAAGCAACTGCATCTGAACTTAAAAAGGCAACAAAAAACCATTGAATCGCCAAGTTGGATTTTAGATTCTCAATTATTATCGCAAAAGGCCACTTTTTCGGCTTAGAAGCTATATTTCTGCTTTCAACAGGAAAACCGATTAAGAAGCAAGGACATAATAGAAAATGGCTTTGAACATATCTGCTCAATCGAGAATGCTAATATTCAGAAAACGCAAACTTTAACACAAAAAGCAATAACCATCGCCCGTTGGGATCCCCATACGTTTTGCTTATAGAGGTGCAGTGGGTGGGATTTGAACCCCTCGCAGAGTGGAGATATCACCCGCAAAACCCCTTTTTTCTTACTCATTGAGTTAAGCGAATCATTGATGGCTTAGCGCATCTAGAATAGTCGTCAGAGGCCCTGCTGGTTTAGGGGTCGAAGTAACTTGAATTATCCATTTACACGGAGCATTCCCCTTTTCGCTCATTACTTTTTCAAATCGATCCCTTACCGTTGCTCCGTCAATTTTGTCGTCTTTGGTCTTAGCCTCAATTCCCTCTATGATCCCTCTGTTGGAGAACATTTCAAACTCATACAGCCCAGGTTCCACCTGAGCGGTCTCCCAAAGCCAGACATGATTCTCAAAATACCTCAGCTTTACGACCTTCGCGGGCGGTTCCTTCGTTAATTCTTTCAGATTGTTCACCTGTAAAGGCTTTACTGTCCACCAAAGGGTGAAAGTTCCAGGTTGCTTGCGTTCGTTAAAGTTAAGGTTGGTGTAAGTTATCCTTAGGGGGGTTCCTTGACAGACTATTTTCAAGTCGACGGTCCAATCCTGCAAATCTTTGTTCGCTAACCTTATCCTATCAATCACAATTATCAACACTGCAGAAATCACAGCTGCTATTCCTATCAAAACAAGGAGGACTGTTTGGTTCCAAAAGATTGCAATTCCGAGTGATGCTGTCAGGCCTACAAATCCCAGGTAAAGAGCCAGTATGTATGCCCACCAATGCTCTAAATTGTAGAAATAAGCAACGTCACCAGTCAATTCAAGGTTCAACCTGTCTTCCAACATTCTGCAGCGTAACGAAGCAGCGTTCTCGAAGCCCAGATAATGGCTATCTAAGAGTTTAAGAGTCACAATCAATCCCATCGTGACCACAAGGATGCTCGCCTTAACTTCAGCTGTAACCACTGATGTGCCGCCTACGCTGATAAGACCGTTGGCTGCCAATAGGGCAGTGACGAAAGAAAATCCGTACTTCCTTAGATCATGAAGGTTGTTGTCAAATCTGGCGAGTACAGAACGTGCTTCTTTCCACTCGTCCAACGCATTACCACACGATTGTTGGGTTGACAAAACAATCCCGCAAAGAGCGATTTGTATTGACTTTGTATTTAAGATTTAGCGTTCCACGCCTTCGCTATAGTGCGTTTTAGTTTGACTCCTGATTCATAAGTGGTGCAGGGGTGGGATTTGAGCTCTCTACGCATGGAGATATCACCCGCAAAGCCCCATTTTTTTCAATAACTCACAAGATTAATTTGTAATTGATGATTGGCAAAGAGTTTGATGGCCAGTGAAGTTCTTTAAAAGCAGACTTAAAAAGCAAGTTGTTTACAATAGAGAACGGTGAACCTGGATGCAGCAATTACCCAATAGACAGTTCATTTTTCATAATGCCGGGCAAGGGCTCTTCTATTCGGGAAAAATTAATGACTTTGAGTTTGTCTATGATTGTGGCTCCTTTAGAAAGCAGCACCTGAACGACATAGTTTTGGACTACAAGAATACCCTTCCAAACGGAAAATTGGATCTGCTAATACTTTCACATCTTCACGAAGATCATGTTGCGGGGCTATACACACTTTTTCACAATAATCCAAAGACCTCGGTTGAGAGAGTTATTTTGCCATATCTCTCACCTGCAGAGCGTTTGGTATTAGCCGTTGGCGCGCCCACCCTTTACACCGGCGATTGGTATTATAATTTCTTATCAGATCCCGTCCGGTTCTTTCTCGAAAGAGGAGTTAAGCGAATAACGTACTTAGGCGGCAGCGAGCGAGATCGGCAAATAGAAAATTCAGAAAATCCAGACGTACGTGACAATGAACAATCGGATAGATTTACAGACAAGTTGAAGCCTGCAATAGCGTTAAGAAAAGTCATTATCGATAATGAACCTCATTTAAACCGGTTCTTGACAAGGGAATTGCAGATTAAAAGCCATGATGGATCAATAATAATCTCAGCTAATTCAATCTATTGGCAATTCCAGTAGATCCGCAAGTGCATTTTAGAATGATGCTTGTGCCCTTGGATAGTTGATTTTATTTAGGAGGCATGCACAACCACCAAATCAGGTGACCCAGATGAAACCGATTTACAAGACACCTGGGTACATGCCTCCCAACAGGAAAATGAATGACCGCAACCTTACGGTTGCGGTATCTTCAGAAAAATTATGGATGCTTAGATTGTTCTATGTAGCGTTTGATTGTTTCAGCATTGACCTGGCCAATTGAACGGTAGAATTTAC
>JBEKKX010000007.1:0-73067 GCA_050010515.1 Bathyarchaeia archaeon | reverse complement strand
AACCCTGCAGCCTCTTCTTTATAATCCACGCTTTCAGCTGATCTAAATCTCTATCCAAGCCCTTTCCACTCTTACGGTAGTATTAAGACGCGAGAGTGTAAGGCATTTTCTAGATAGAACAACTATAAAATGCCAGTCTAATCTTTCTGCTTATAAAGACTTTAGAAAACTTTAAATAAGCTTCTACGGTCTCCTACATGTTTTTCGAGAGGGGAATGGCGCGTTTGCAAAAACTGGGCAGAGTGCGGGCGTTAACTCCGTCAAAAAACATGATTGTTAAGACTGAAAAAGCTCCTAAAATTGGTTCAGAAGTTGTTGATGAAAACTTAAATGTTATCGGTAAAGTTTTTGATATTATAGGTCCAGTGTCTGCTCCCTATGCAGTGGTTAAACCAGCTGTTAGGGAACCCGCTAAACTAGTGAATAAACCGGTGTACTTGCTTCTCTCGAAAACGAAACGGAGTAAAAATGAATGATTAGAGATAGCAAGTTACATGAAGAGACAGACCAATCTGCAAAAACAGAACCGGCCAAAATACAATCATGCCCTGAATGCGGCAGCACCCGACTTATGCGCGATTATGAATGCGCCGAAATAGTATGCATGGACTGCGGTTTCGTGGTAGCAGCCAAAATTGCTGACCGAGGACCAGAATGGAGAGCCTTCGACGACGAGCAAAGGTCAAAAAGAACCAGAGTTGGAGCACCCTTAACATACACAATCCATGATAAAGGTTTATCAACAACCATCGATTGGCATGATCGAGACATTTATGGTAAAAGTCTCTCGCCCGGGCAGAAAGCGCAGGTTTATCGTCTCAGGAAATGGCAAAGGCGCATCAGAGTTTCAGACGCCACAGAACGCAACTTGGCATTTGCACTTTCTGAAATAACAAAGATTTCTAATAACTTGAACCTTCCAAAAAACATTCTTGAGACAGCCTCAGTAATTTATCGAAAAGCAGTAAAAGAGCGTCTAATCCGAGGCAGGTCAATTCAGGGTGTTACTTCAGCAGCGATTTACTTGGCATGCAGACAATGTGCCTTACCTCGAACTTTAGATGAAATCGCTCAGTCTTCAAGTGTAAACAAAAAAGAAGTTGGCAGAAGCTACCGTTTCTTAATCAGAGAACTAAACTATTCAATTCCACCACTTAGGCCAAGCCAGTACATAACAAAGTTTTCTAATCAACTGACGATGCAGGGAAAAGTTGAAGAAATCGCCCACAAAATCTTAGCCGCAGCAAAAGAACTTAAACTCACGTCAGGCAGAGGACCAACCGGAATTGCGGCGGCAGCAAGTTACGTCGCGTCTGTTTTGACGGGTGAGCGGAAGACTCAGAGGGAAATCGCCGAGATTGCGCAGGTGACTGAGGTTACTATTCGGAACAGGTACAAGGAACTCGTTGAACGGTTAATGTTCGAAATAAGCATTTAATAGCCACCTTTTCCTATTTTTCATTTCAAGCAAAGTGTTTAGACAGATGACTAAGTCCGACAAAAAAACTTCAGAAGCGCCAAAAATAAAAGAGCTAATTGGAAAACTTGAGGAAATACAGTTAGGGCTTAAACTAAATTTAGCTGATCTACAGCAGAAACTAGAAACACTTGATTCAGAGCCTGAATTTTTGATTAGCTTAGAGAACGCCAAGAAAGATGCAGAATCAAGAGCCAGCGACCTTGAAGCGGAAGTAAAGCAACTCCGAGGAGAGCTTAAAGCCATTAAAGATTTGTTAGGCTTGAACATGGAGAAGAAATAACCCTGTTAATTCTCACATAGACACAGTTATTTTTTTAAGCATCATAGTAGCTTAACTAAACACATGCCCTATAAATTTACTTTCGATCTGTCAAAGGTCCCGCGTTTCTTCTTCACTGAAATTGCGACGGTGAGTTACCAGAAGGGCATGCATAAAACATTAATTAAAAAATTACAAGAAATTATTTTAAGGTTTAGAATACAAGAAGCCACTGGACTAAATCTTTCTGATTCCTTAGTTTTGCTT
The DNA here is from genome assembly GCA_050010515.1 of Bathyarchaeia archaeon. GTDB lineage: Archaea > Thermoproteota > Bathyarchaeia > Bathyarchaeales > Bathycorpusculaceae > Bathycorpusculum. The sequence continues at coordinate 71,061 of JBEKKX010000007.1, read as the reverse complement.
CAGGATTTAATTGATTTACAAGCAGTAAACATGATAGAGCGAGGCAAATTCTTGCAGACCAAGAGAAGAGCCCTTTTTCTGCCTCACTGCACAAGAAAATACTTAGATGGCCGCTGCAAAGCAGTTTTTGACTCAAATATCCCGTCCTACTCGTGCTCCCACTGTTCAGAAGACTGCTTAGTTAGCCAGTCTGACCACTTAGCTCGAAAAAAAGGATATGACGTTTACGTGGTGCCAGGCGGTTCCTGCATTCCCAAGATTCTGAAGAATACACATTACGAAGGCGTGGTGGGAATTGCGTGTGGAGAAGAAATGAAAGTGCTGGAGCCACTTTTGAACAGTATGGATGTGGCTGGGCAAGCTATACCGTTGTTAAAGAATGGCTGTGCAAACACCATTTTTAATATCGAAACGCTCGTAAAAGTTCTCTAGTTCCAGAGCTTGCTTATTGCGGGGTTCGTGGTTGCTCTTTTCCTTTTTAGAAGCCTCGTTTTTTGCCACAGGTGAACACTTTTAAAAACTTAAAAGATAACGCGCCGCGTGCTAAAACAAAACTGCGTTTCCATATGCAGTTGTAAGAGATATTCTTTTTAAGTTTGGCTCTTTATTCATCTTGAGTTATGCCCTATAAGTTTACTTTCGACATTTCAAAGGCTCCCCAACACTTTTTCATAGAACTCGCCATTGTTGGCAACCAAATGGGCATGCAGAAGGTTTTTGAGAAAACCTTACAGGAATTAATCAGAAAATTCAGAATTCAGGAAGTTACAGGACTTAACATCCAAGATGCCGTGTTGCTAATTCAAGACCTCCTCAAGATGCAAACTTTGAATTTGATACAAAAACAGGAATTTCTGCAGACCAAAAAAAGGGCTCTGTTCCTTCCCCACTGCTGTAGGAAATACATGGATAGTCAATGCCAAGCCGTTTTTGAGCCGAGCTTGACCTCTTACGTTTGTGCTCATTGCTCACCAGACTGTTTTGTCAACAAGGCGGAACGCATTGCCAGAGAAAAAGGGTACGACGTTTACGTTTTATCTGGGGGTTCTTGTATGCCTAATATTTTGAAGCAGAGGAAGTACGAGGGTGTTGTGGGCGTTGCATGCGGTCCAGAAGTGCTGATGTCTGGCGAAAAGTTGAGCAGTATGGGCATGGCTTGGCAATCTGTTCCGTTGCTAAAGAACGGCTGTGCCAATACATTTTTCAACATGGAAACGCTGATAAAAACGCTGTAAAATAAGAGATTTATGAATCCAGCGTCAACGACTTTACTTTACTATTTCTCGTTTCTTCCAGCGCAGGTTCTTGCCTTTGCATTTTCTGCATTTTACTGCTGTTTCAGCGTTGCGTGCGCCGCAGTCTCTGCAGATTTTCATGTACAACCTGTGCTTCTGCGCTATGGCCTTTTTAACTGGATCTAATATCGGCATTTTATTGTTAACCGTCCATTTTGGGCTAAGTCTTTGATGGTTAAGTATCAAATATACCTTTTGTCTAAACTTTGCAATTTACAGTAAAAGCTAATCCTTAAGGCAAAGCTCCTTAACCAAGAGCGCTGTCACATCACTAGGCTTCTCAGCCACCATCACTCCAGCGTTTATTAATGCTTCAATTTTGCTTTGCGCAGTCCCCTGCTTGCCCATTATTATGGCGCCCGCGTGACCCATCCGCTTGCCAGATGGCGCAAAACGTCCAGCCACATAAGCCACAATCGGCTTGGGATAACGTTCTTGTGTTATGTACTCTGCTGTTAATTCTTCCATGTTACCGCCAATTTCACCAATCAAAACTATTGCCTTAGTCTTCGGGTTTTCCTTGAACAATTCTAAGGCTTCAATAAAATTTAAGCCAACGATAGGGTCACCGCCGACACCAACACATGTTGATTGTCCCAAACCCTTGGCTGTGAGCCCAGCGGCTATTTCATAGGTTAAAGTTCCGCTTCTCGAAATCACGCCGATGCTGCCTGACTTGAAGATGTGGGCTGGCATTATTCCAAGTTTGCATTGTCCAGGCGTTATTATTCCAGGTGTGTTTGGACCAATAATGGTGACTTTCGACTGATTTGCGTATGCCATTACGTTTATTGCATCTTTTATCGGCAAATGCTCAGTTACCACAACGATTGTCTTGATTTTGTTATCGATGGCTTCTAGAACTGCATCTTGGGCGAACGGCGCTGGCACAAAAATTATTGAAGCATTAGGCGAATACACGTCAACAGTTTCTTTTACGGTATCATAAACTGGCACTCCATTGGCTACTGTTCCGCCTTTGCCTGGAACCACTCCAGCCACTATTTTAGTTCCGTAATCAAGCATTAGTTTAGTGTGGTAACTGCCCTGTTTCCCAGTGATGCCCTGAACAATCGCTTTTGTGTCAGCGTTAATTATTATGCCCATTACGGTTGCGCTCCCCTGGTAATTTCAACGGCTTGTTTTGCTGCTTCTTCCATGCTGTCTAAGACGCTTATGCCAGCATTAGCCAGAATTTTTTGGCCTTCCTGCTGATTTGTGCCTACAAGCCTAACAACCAACGGTTTCTTAACTTTAGCCTCGTTTGCTGCCTCAACAATGCCCCGTGCAACATCATCGCAGTGGGTTATTCCTCCAAGGACATTGACTATTATGACTTTAGTGTCTGGTTCAGCAAAAACAATCTGTAAGGCTGCCGCTATGGCTTCAATGGTTGCTCCACCGCCTAAATCCAAAAAGTTTGCTGGTTTACCGCCGAAAAAATTCAGCAAATCAAGTGTAGCCATAACCAATCCAGCGCCATTGCCGACCACACCTATGTCGCCGTCAAGTTTAACATAAGCTAAATTATTCTTTAAAGCCAAAGCCTCTTGAGGCGAAAGCGCTTCGGTTTCTTTTGCCGCGTATTCTGGATGCCTAAACAAGGCATTATCATCAATTACCATTCGAGCGTCTAGGGCAACGAAGTCTCCTGTCTCTGTCTCTGTCTCGGCTAAAGGATTAATCTCAACCGATTCAGCATCGTTGTCAATGCAAACTTGGTATAGTTTCTGGATGATGGTTGATAATTTTACAAGTTGATTGTCAATGTAACCTAACTGTTTTGCTATTGCCGCGGAGTCGAAAGAACGCATACCCGACTTTGCGTCAATGAGGGTTCGGATGATTGCTTTTGGTGTTTTACTAGCTATTTCCTCGATTTCTACTCCGCCTGTTGCAGAGGCTAAGGCAACGTAGCTTCGGTTAAAGCGGTCAATCGCAATGCCCAAGTACAATTCCTTGCGGATTGAAAGTTTTTCTTCTATTAGCACCTGTTTAACAAGCAAACCTCTTATCCGTACCCCAAGAAGTTTAACTGCGGCTTCTTCTGCTTCTTTTTCCGATGTGGCAGATATGATTCCGCCTGCTTTCCCTCTTCCGCCAACTAAAACTTGCGCTTTCACCATGTAAGGCGGCTTAAGTTTAGCAATTGCCTGAGCTGTTTGGGTGGACTTAGCAATCAATGCGCCTTTTGGAATAGAAATATTATGCTTTGAGAACTCTTGTTTCGCTTCATACTCAAATAAATCCAAAACTGACCCTATTTAATTTCCTCAATCGTGACATAAGAACGTGTATCTTCGATTCCGTCTATGCCATAGAGTTTCTTTAAAACTTCGTCTAAGTTATCTCGCTCAACAATTATTAATGCATCTACTTCGCCAGCAATGCGGAAAGCTCTAGAAACGGCAAGCTCACGAATTTGGTCATAAACGTGTATTCGCTTAATTGGTGAAACCTTGAGCAGAATAAAGGCTGGAGTAGTGGATACGCCGAGGGCATTCAATCCTTTATCAGTAACATCTATGAAGCCTCTGCCAGTTCGAATGTAGCCTCGGTTTTTTAGTTTGCGCAAGTGCACATTTAACGCTTGCCTACTCACTCCCAATTGGCTTGATAACTCGTCTTGCTTAACCCTCAACGTATAGGTGTTTGTGGATTTCCCTTTCTCATAGAGTGTTTTTAAAAGTTGAATTGAACGTTTAGTTAATGGCTCCAAATTGGTCACTTATGTGATATTTTGTTAAGTTAAACTTTACAATAGTGAGGTTGCTTAAGAATTTGGTGTTACCAAACCCCTCAAAAACAGATACCGATCTACCAAAAAGCAAACGCCCTCCAACACTTTAGGGCTTCCTTACTTGCAAGATTCTTAAATTTGGCTCTTGTATGTATTTAGCTCTCGTTTTTTGTCTTAAGGATATTTGTTTTTGCTCAACCTACCTACCCGGTCTACTAGATGCTTCTAATATGCTTCAAATATGATTCAACATAGATGTGCATGGAACTGAGACCGCGCACTTTGCATGCAGAACGGTGCTTTTCAACATAGAAAAGACTGTTTTTTGATGTAAAAAAGCACTAAAGAAGAAAAAACAAGAGCTAACTAATACACGGCTTCTTAAACAGGTTATAAGAGCTTTTTACAAGTCCAAAGAAGAGTGTATATTTTGAAATAAACTGTGACAGTAGATAAACAAAAAACAGCAAACAGCAACGAGCGGCAACCAATTTGCAAGCGCCCAGACAGAACATTAAATCGACACCACAACGTATTTATTTTTAAAAAAGGCTTTAGTGAAGCCACTTAAAAAGTAAACTAGGAGTGAAGCGAAGACGTGACTGATGCTAACGCTGTCTTAATCGGAAAAAAACCAATAATGAACTATGTACTCGCATGCATCACTTTCTTTCATGGCGGAGCAAAAGAAGTAAGTATAAAAGCACGGGGAAGATCCATCAGCCGAGCAATTGACGTAGCCGAAGTTGTTAGGCACAGATTCCTCCCAGACGTAAAAATCAAAAACATCGGCATCGGAACAGACCAGCTATTACCACAGGAAGAAGGCGACTCACCAATTAACGTGAGCACAATAGAAATAACGTTAATAAGAGGAATCAAGCAATAGCCAAACTCCTATTTGCAGGAAAAACGACACACAAATGAAAACGGAACTATGCAGTTTCTGCTTAAAAAGCGGCATTCTATGCCAAAAATGCTCAGCTAAAGTAAAATCTGGCGAAATCAGCCAGATAGACCTGAAAATAGCCCGTTTGCTGCTTTCTTTAGAAGAGAAATATCCTTCCCTGCAAAACGTCTGTTTCTACAAAGCGATTGAAGTAGAAAAAACCTTAGCCATCATCGTTGGGCACGGAGATGTGCCGAGACTTTTAGGTTACAGTGGCAAGATCATCAAAGCTCTAAGCGATGAAACAGGCAAGAATGTTCGCGTATTAGAGTATGGTGTTGATGACCGCAAATTCCTAGAAGACCTATTCATACCCTTCAGCATACTAACAATCAACACGATTTGGCTTCCAGACGGAACCACTGAAACCAGAGTTATCCTGAAGCGGAAACGTGGCGCACAGTTGCCTTTTGACCTTAAGGCTTTAAAGGAAATCGCCAGTAAAGTACGTAAAATGTCCTTACGCGTAGAAATCGCAGATTAAGGATTGGCGAACAAACATGAACTTGGACTCGATTGATGGATGGATTAGAACCCATTATACCTGTAACGTGACACCACAAACAGACGGTCAAGAAGTTACTCTTTTCGGTTGGGTTCAGGAAATCCGCGACCTAGGCGGAATCCGCTTTATTATACTTCAAGACCGAGAAGGAACAATCCAAATAACCATTCCTAAAAAAAGAATAGCGCCTGAAGTTTTAGGCAAGTCAGACCTTGTACAGAAAAGATTCAGTTTAGCAGTTAGGGGAACGGTGAAAAAAACAAACATGACGCCAAGAGGCGTCGAAGTAATACCTTTGGAAATCAAAATCTTAAGCGAAGCCACACCTCAACTTCCCATTGATATTACAGGGAAAACGCCAGCCAACATAGAAGCACGCTTAGACGCAAGAGCGCTGGATCTTTGCCAAGAAAAAAATTTAGCCATCTTCAAAATCCAACACACCGCTCTTGAAGCAATACGAAGCTTCCTATTCCAGAAAGGTTTTTTGGAAGCTCACACGCCACGGATTATTGCTTCTGCAACTGAAGGTGGAGCAGAACTGTTCACCGTCGACTATTTTGGTCAAAAAGCGTACCTTGCGCAAAGCCCACAACTCTACAAAGAAGAATTAACGTTAAGCTTTGAGAAAGTCTTTGAAGTTGGACCTTTCTTTAGGGCAGAAGAATCACACACTCGCAGGCACCTAAGCGAGTTCGTCTCCGTTGACATCGAAGAGGCTTTTGCGAACGCTCAAGACGTCATGCAACTCCTTGAACAAGTCATACATCACGTTTGCACTACAGTAAAGGAGAAGTGTGCCAACGAGCTGTCTGCACTCAAATACAAGTTTGAAGTTCCCGAAATTCCGTTCAAACGTTTAACCTACGACCAAGTTCTTGATGACCTCAAAAAGCAAGGAGTAACGATTCCTTGGGGCGAAGACATCCCCACGGAAGCCTTCAGAGAATTAGGCAAGCTCTACCCATTCTTCTATTTCATAACTGACTGGCCTACACATGCAAAAGCTTTCTACATTAAACCGCGTGAGGACAAGCCTGAACTTTGCGAAGGCTTCGATTTAATGTGGCGGTACATAGAACTGGGGTCGGGAGGAACAAGAATTTCCCAAAAAGACCAGCTAATCCAAAGACTGAAAGAGAAAGGATTGAACCCTGAATCATTCAAGCATCATCTTCAAGCCTTCGATTACGGGATGCCGCCTCACGCCGGATGGGCCATTGGGCTTGAGCGGTTAACGATGATTTTGACTGGGAAAAAGAACATCAGGGAAGTAACGCTGTATCCGCGTGACAGAGTCAGGTTAACACCATAAGTGTACTGCGCCCTAGAGGGATACCCTCTTTTTTGTCCCATTTTCACCATCTAAAAAGTATCCCCCTCTGCCCTACCCTCAATTTAGCTAAAGAAACTCATCAACAAAATTGACTCCCTCTCGCCCTCTTTTTTGTTAAGCGATTTCAAAAGCAAATAGTAGACCCTCCCCCTTCGGTTAAGTGGTGGTTAGCGTTTTGATTCTTGCAACAGCCCAGTTATGTATTCGTTGACTGTTTTGTGGTGTTTTTTCGCAACTCTTTTTATCGCATTGTTTATGCCGGTAGAGTACTGCACTGCTTTCTTGGGTTTATCCACCATTGAGCTATGCATGCCAGCGTTCAACGCGACCTTTCTTAAAACGAGCTTTCGTAGAGTGTCGGGTTTCTGTTCCATTTTGCACTCAATCGGTAAGCTTAATGCAAACTCTGCAAGCTCAAATGATGCAAAGGGCAAACGCAGTTCCACATCATGGAAAGCGGTGATTTTGAGGTCGCGCTCAAGATTGCTCTCATGAATCCTAACCACATCGTTGAACATTGTTTTTCGGACTTTTTCGCTTCCCTCTTTGCAGTACTCGTTGACGTAGCGTTGGTAGCCTCCGAACAGTTCATCCGCACCCTGCCCAGCCAACATCACCCGGAAGCCTGCTTCAGCCGCTTTTTCTGCTGCCCAATAAAACGGCAAGCCGACGCTGGCTTTAATCGGGTCAGGCTCCTCAATTAGTGCTACTGCTTTGGGCAAGGTTTTTTCCACGTCAGAATCCTTGAATAAATGCGCCTGTAGGGGCAGATTCAATTCGTTTGATGCCTCAATTGCTTCTTCGGTTTCAGCTTGGTTTTCCATGCTTACGTGAAGCAGGTTAACTTTCACTCCAAGCTTACTTGCCAAATAAGCGACTAAGCTGCTGTCTAATCCCCCTGAAAACGCGACCGCAACCTCCTTCACGTCATGTATGCGCCTGCGGATTGATTCTTCAAGAAGGGCTTGAAGCCTCTTTGCTGCCTCATCCAACGTTATCGGCGTAGGCTCTGTGTAAGTTGGCGTTTTGACGGGTTTGAACTGGAAGCCCTCACGATTCACAAAGACTATGTTTCCTGGCGGAAAAGATATGGGGTTTTCTATTTCCAGTTTCCATAATGCTTTTCGGTTTGTAGCAATGGCGGCAACGCTTTGGTTTTCCCCGTAATAGAGCGGTTGAACTCCAACTGGGTCTCTTCCAGCCGCAATCCAACTGTCTTTTAGCATTAGAAACGAATAATCGCCATCCGCGTTCGCGATTAGTGTTTGCAGGAGTGTTTCGCAATGGAGCGGTTCCTTGGCAACCTGTTCCATGACAGCGGCTTTTGGTATAGGCGAGTAGACTCTGCCTTCAAAAACAAGTGCTGCATCATCCAACTGCAAAAACTCATAACCGCTCGCCGAAGTAGGTTTCGAGGAAACATAGCCGACTAAGGTTGATGAACCTAAGCCCTGTCTCCGTAGAATGCCAAGGCTTTTCTCAAAAACACTCTTCTTCGGTGAAACTAACCCAAAATGTGAAAACTGCCCATCACCGAGCGCACTGAGCACTTCAAGAACCCGGTCAACTACATTATCGCCGTGTTTGTCTAATACTGCCAGAGTTACTTTCATACATTTACACACTCAATACTGCATACATTCTGCAATAGCATTGGTAAAACATTAATCTTTAATGTGTATATCCTTAACTTTGAGGAAACACCAACTTGCCCATACTACCCATAGATACTGGTCGTTACGGAACGCCAGAGATGCTAAAAATCTTCGAAGAAGAAACCCGAGTTCAGAAACTGCTTGATGTTGAATCTGCCTTAGCTTTAGCCCATGCTGAAGTTGGCAATATTCCAAAGAAAGACGCTGAAAAAATCGCCTCCATGGCTTCCACCAAGCACGTTAAAGTTGAACGAGTAAAAGCTATTGAAAAAGAGATAAAGCATGATATTGCCTCGCTTGTTCGTGCGCTCTCAGAGGTTTGTGGTCCAAGCGGCGCCTACGTACATTTGGGTGCAACAAGCTACGACATCGTTGATACAGCTAACGCGTTGCAGCTAAAGGATGCTTTAGGGCTTATCGAGAAAAAGCTATCCGATTTGAAGGAAATATTGAAAAAGCAAGCGGCTCAGCATAAAGGAACGATAATGATCGGCAGAACCCACGGGCAACACGCCTTGCCGATTACTTTGGGCTTTAAGTTTGCGGTTTGGGGCTACGAGGTTAACAGGCACATTGAACGGTTAAACGAGTGCAAAAAACGCGTCTTAGTGGGAAAAATAAGCGGCGCAGTAGGTACGCAAGCTGGTTTAGGTGAGCATGCCGAGGTGATTCAGGAGCTTGTAATGAAACGGCTTGGTCTTCATGCAGCAGAGATATCGACCCAGATTGTTCAGAGAGACCGTTACGCTGAACTTGTATGCACCTACGCGATGGTTGCTTCTTCGCTGGAGAATTTTGCAACCGAGATACGGGAACTCCAAAGACCCGAAATCGGCGAGCTCTCTGAGGCGTTTGAAGCTAACAAGCAGGTCGGCAGCTCCACGATGCCGCATAAACAGAACCCTGAAACATGCGAGAGAGTTTGCGGTTTAGCCAGAATCGTCCGAAGCCTCAGCACTCCCGCGTTGGAAGACATGATTACGTGGAATGAGCGAGATTTAACACAATCCTCAGCTGAACGCTTCATTCTGCCAGAATCGAATATTCTTCTTGATTACATGCTCAACTTAATGTGCAATATTATCGCTAACCTGCGGGTCGATAGCCAGCGGATGCTGCAGAATCTATCGTTGACGCAGGGACGCGCCATGTCGGAAGCCGTAATGATGGCGTTGACAAAGAAAAGCGTGAACAGGCAAGAAGCACACGAGTTACTGAGGAAACTGACAATTCAAAGTGCGCTGGAAAAGCGGGACTTCAAGCAAGTTCTCCTACAAGACAAATTCGTAAGCAGCAAATTAAGCGAAAAAGAGATAGATGAAGCATTAAACCCGAAGAACTATTTGGGCACGGCAGTTAAACAGGCTGAAAAATTTGCTAAAGCTAAGAACTAAAAATCTGAAAGCGCCCTTTGCTTAAATTCTTGCTCTTTGTCAAGCTTTTCCCATGTGTCCTTTTTAACGAATCCGCCGACTTGTTCCTTAATTTTCTTAGCCAACCTTGGCCCCACAAGCGGCAAATTAGTCAAGTCCTCAACTGATGCATGCTTTATATCTTCGATGGTTTGGTATCCTGCGTTATACATTATGCGTCCGCGGACTCTGCCCACCCCTTCCAGCCGGACAATGGGCAATAGCTCTTTCTTTATGCCTTTAGAAACCCTCTCCACCAGCTCGTTAGTTAGCGGCAAAACTTCTTTTTCCTTGAAAAGCTGAGCCAATTCATCTGTGGCGTGAAGCAGCCACTTCGCATTCTCAATAGTCCGATATAGGTCGCCGGGTTGTACGTTAAACTGCTCAATGAGTTTTTCTTCGCTGACTTCCTCAATCCAACTCTTCATCACCAGCGCCGTTTTGATTTCGCCAAGGAACTCCTCGTATGAAAAGTGGTCGCCCCACTCGTTTGGAACTTCAGTGAACAATTCGTCTTTGTGCTCTTCAAGCTGAACCGCCAAAGCATCACACTCTCGTGCGTAGGGTCTCATTACTGGCCCCATGTCAGGGGTGTGAGAAATCAAATGAAGCAGACCGAAATCTGTTAGGTAAGCAGGTTTGTTTCTTAGTGCGTCGCGGATTACAACTGCTGAGAGTGGGTCAATGTAGAGTTCGCTTACTCGTTTCCCAAACTTTGTTGCGTAGATGTTGTCTCCGCTGAAATCAATCATTTGCTCGTCATAGAGGTACTTTAGGATTTTACCAATGATGCCCTTGATTGCTTTCACGTCGTATTGGTAAGCGTAGAAGGTTTTGCCGAAGAACTCGTAAATACCATTCTCTGAATGAGCAAAATCTGAAGCGACAGTGGCCAACACGTGTCCTCGGATTATTTTTTCAACCCCCAGCCTAGACCAAATCCGCTCAGGCTTAGCCAAAACATAGCCTTCCATCAAATAGTCAGCTTCATCCGAGGTTTTGGCGATAAGAATCGATTCGCCTACCTTGTCATATTTTGGTCTCCCAGCCCTGCCCGCCATTTGCTTATACTCCAACACACTGATCGGGTAATTCCCATAGCCTGGCTCAAAACGCCTGTAATCCTGAATAATAACCGTGCGTGCAGGAAGGTTAACACCGAACGCTAACGTAGGCGTGGCAGTCAACACTTTGATTTTTCCCTCCTTAAACGAATCCTCAATCAGCTTACGATGTACCCCTACTAAGCCGGCATGGTGAAAAGCTGTGCCGCACCGAACAAGCTCAGCGAGGGTTTCGCTGATTTGGGTCCGCTCGCCTGCAGACAGGATTTTTTCTGCTTCATGCTCCAGCGTTCGCTTCATAGGCTTGGATAAGACTTCGTTTGTGTGTTGGGCAATGGTTTTTGCGGCTGAAACAGAGTTTTTTCTTGTTGAAGCAAAAACGAGGGCTTGCCCACCAGTCTTTAGCGTGTTTAAAACAAGGTTTACGGTGGGGTAGCGCGTTTTCTTTTCTATTTTTCTTGCGTCACCATCCCTGTACTGGATTTCCTCATTCAAAATCACGCCTTCCTTAAGCAAGACTGGACGCCACTCAGTCACGACGTAGTTGGCTTTCAACCATGATGCGATTTCGTCCACGTTGTTTATTGTGGCGCTTAACGCTAAAACCTGAATGTCAGGATTAACCTGCAGCAACCTAGCCAACACCACCTCAAGAGTTGGACCACGCCCCGCATCGTTTAAAAGGTGAACCTCATCCGCCACAACCAGCGAGATGTCATCCATCCATTTGGCACGGTGCCGCAGAAGCGAATCAGCCTTCTCATTAGTACAAACAATAATATTATAGCGTTCAAGCCAATTGTCAGCAGTGTCAAAGTCGCCCGTGCTAATGCCAACAGCAACTTTTCTGCCATCCGCCTTCCTGATAGATGAGTATTTTCTGAATTCCTCAAACTTTTCACTTGCCAAGGCTCGGAGCGGCGAGAGGTAAATTACTTTGCCATTTTTCTCCAGCACATGCTTGAGAGCGCAGAGTTCAGCAATCAAAGTTTTGCCCGAAGCGGTTGGGCTAGCTAAAACAATGTTTTTGCCGTCTAGCACTCCTGCCCGTATGGTTTCTTCTTGAGGCGGAAACAACTCTGTAATTCCCAAGTTAAGCAGTATTTCTTTGACTTGTTCTGGAACGGGCAACTCTGCAATCTTCAAGGTATTCGCCATTAGGATGTTAGTTGTTAGTGTGTATGGGTTTGCGTGGGTTATTAGAGTTTTTTAGTAACTTGATGGTTTTTTGCCCGATGATGTCTTGTTCTATTGAAAAAACAAATTAGTAATTTTTGGTTACTTGTGGTCACCATTAGTGATTTAATGGCTACAATTTGTATCGGTACTTCTGCCTTTATAAAAGACCTCAGGTAAAGAACCTACCTCACGATTGAACCTTTGCTATAATAGCAAAAATTGATTAGGCAAAAGCAAGAAAATAGTCATCATGTCAAGTCAAAGAGTCCACGTAGTTCCAGACCCCATCGCTGGCAAAATAGAACTTCCACCATGGCTCGTGAAGATAAAAGAAGAACCTGCTGTAAGAAGAATGCTATTCATAAGACAACTTGGTCTAAAAGCGTACATAGACTTTCCAGGCGCAATTCATACCCGGTACTCCCATGCACTAGGTGTTATGTACTTAGCAAAAAAAATCAACAGTTTACTAATTTATAAAATGAGTGAAAAAAATAAGCGCGTTATAGAAAAAAATCTCAAAACTAATGAGGAAGAACTCATAGCGGCAGGCTTCTTACATGATATTGCACATGGCCCATTTTCTCACGCAGTCGATTATGCAATGAAAGAAATTTCAGGAAAGTCACATGAGGACTTAGCAGAAGATATAATTCTAAATGCTTTGCCGTCTGATCTCGGTAATTGGATTGATAAAAATCAGGTAATAAAATTAGTCCAAGGCAAACATGACTATCCGTTCCTTTCTCAAATCATAAGCGGACCACTTGACATAGACAAACTTGATTATCTATTAAGAGACGCTTATCATGTTGGTCTCAAATATAGTTTTGACCTTGATTATTTCTTAAGTTCATACAATATTTTAGGAGACGAAGAATGCCTCAACAAATGTAAACTCGGCTTAGAAGATAGCCAACAGGCAATTGTTACAACTGAACTATTCCTAGTAATTTGGAAAAGTATGTATGACCTTGTTTATCATGTTCAAGACTCGCGCATAGCCGAAAAAATGCTCGAAAAAGCTATTCTTCTCAACAAAACTGACTCAAAAATAATCGATAGGTTTAAGGATACTAAAAAATTTTTGGAATTAAACGACGATGAATTATTAAATGTTTTAACAAACATTGGTGGAAAATCCGCTGAATTAGTTGCAAATATCAAAGCAGGCAAGGTATACAACGCATTATTTGACGAAGAATTAGATCAAGAGCATTTTCAAATGAGCCCTGAATTTGTGCAAGGGCTGAAAAAAACAGAAAAATCTAACGAATTAAGCGATAAGATCTCAAAACAATTCAATGAACAACACAACAAGACAGAATATGAATACATATGCGACATCATAACCAGCAAAGCACCAAGCGAAATACAAATTGATAAACAAGACGTAGAAACTGGCGAGTATATAGAATTACGCAAGAAATCCAGTATAGTTGGAGCGATACAAAGTCGAAGCAGAATAAAAATTTACTCAGACCCAAAAATAAAAGATCCAGTGCAACAAGAAATAATAAATACAACTTTAAAACAAATCATTGAAGGGATTAAAATTTGACAGCCAATAGCGATATAGCACTCTTGATTGCTGTTTTCGGTGCGCACAAAAACAACAAAATTACAGGCAGAACACGCATTCAAAAAGAAATTTGCGTACTTAAATACAAATCAAAAATACCTTTCACATTTGAGTACAAGTCATACTTTTACGGGCCTTATTCGGAAGAACTCTCAGAAACAATAAACACTCTCGTCGGCGTAAAGCTGTTAAAAGAGACTGTAACTGCAACTGGTTATAATTCGTATAGGTACGATTATTTTCTTACTGAAAAAGGTAAAGAACTTTTCCAGAAGCTTAATCATGATGCCAATGGCTTGATTAACAAACTTCAAAAACAAATCAAAACATTAGACCAATTGGATACTCCAGACCTTGTCTCATACGCAAAGGCAGTAAGCGGTCTAGATTCAATCTGCTAGGTTAAAGTAATTCAACAGCAATTGAGAACAAAAACTGAGTAGTGGTTAGGTTTTTTTACTTGAACTAGATACTAGCAAGGTGATGAGTTATCTTATCCCATAAAACAGGAGGATACTGTATGGTTGAAAACGTGAAAGAACTCCTTAAACTGCATGAAGGTATAACACACGAAGTTTACCTTGACAACGAGAACTCCAGCATAGTTCCCCAAGAAATAGTGGACGCTATGCTGCCCTACTTTAACCAGAAAGCCTACGGCAACCCCACATTAACCCACAAACCCGGCTGGGAAGCCTTCGAAGTAATAATGAACAGTTTCCAGAAAATCAGCAAGACCATTGGCGCAAAAATCCTTGAAGAAATCACTTTCACACCAAGCGAAACAGAAGCAAACAACCTAGCCATCATGGGCTCAGCCTTCGCCCAAAAAAGCAAAGGCAAAAAAATCATCATATCCGAAATCGAACCAATCAACGTGTTGCAGGTTGCTGAGATGATGCAGAAGTTCGGTTTCACAACCACAAAAATCCCAGTTGACCAAGAAGGGTTCATCAACCTTGAAAAACTCAAAGAAGCAGTTGACAACGAAACCATACTTGTCAGCGTTTCAGCCGTGAACAACGAGATTGGGACAGTGCAGCCGATTAAGGAAGCTGTTGACATTGTTAAAGCCAAAAACCCGCAAGCACTCTTCCACACAGACGCTTCTGACGCTTATGGCAGAATTCCCTTTAATGTGCAAAACCTAAAGGTAGACTTAGCCACAATCAGCAGCTACAAGATTCAAGGTCCACGCGGCATGGGAGCAATGTACATGCGAGACGGCATAAACATGGAACGTATTCTCGAAGGGCAAATTGGAACACAGAAGCTTTGGCCAGGAATCGAAAACACCCCATTAATCGTCGGTTTCACAAAAGCTTCGGAGCTTGCATTCCAAAACTTCGAAGCAAACACCGCTAAGATGCGAATGTTACGCGATAAGCTTGTTGACGGCATATTTAGCGAACTCACCGACCTGCGTTTTAATGGTCCAAAAGGCGATAAGCGGTCGCCTGACAACGCCAACGTCAGCATTCTACGCGCTGAAGGTGAAGCACTAACCATCGAGTTAAGCCTCAAAGGAGTTTACGTTTCCAGCGGCAGCGCGTGCAGCCGAAGACTGCTTCAGCCAAGCCACGTTCTTGTCGCCATTGGCCGCAGATTCAGTGAAGCACACGGCAGTATACTCATGAAAACTACGCGTTATCTTACAGAAGAGGATATAGCTTACGTTTTGAAAGTTCTACCAACAGGTGTGAATCGAATAAGAGGGATAGTTGGCTCAACAGGAGTTGATTAAAAGTGTCGCGTATACCACTACCTTACAACCCAAAAGTGATGGATTTATTCAGAAACCCCAAGAATCTGGGAAAAATGGAAGATGCCACTGTCGTAGCAGTCGCTGGAAACCCAGCCTGCGGAGACATGATAACCTTCTACCTAAAAATAAGCAGCCAAGACATAATTGAGAGGGCAAGTTTCGAAAGTTACGGTTGCGCAGCAAACATTGCCACATCCAGCATAGTTACAGAAATGGTTAAGGGCTTAAGCCTTGAAGCTGCATGGAAAGACATAACTTGGAAGAAAGTAACTGAGGAAATCGGCGGCTTACCAAGCGTCAAATTCCACTGCGGAGTCCTAGCCGTAGGCGCCCTAAAACGTGCAATCAGGCAATACTACAAAGAAAAAGGCGCAGCCGCACCCAGTTGGATGCCTGCGGAACACACTTTTGAAGAAAAACAGGCGCTGGAAGAAGAAGAGCTGGCAAAGATGCTGTCTAAGAGGCTAAAGATAGAGGCAGAGAAGTAATCGTGGACACCCAAGCGATTCGTCAAGATTTTCCAATATTAAAACGCCAAATAAATAACAATCCCCTAATTTATTTTGACAATGCAGCAACCACCCAGAAACCCCGCCAAGTAATAGACGCCATAAGCGACTTCTATGAAAACCACAACGGCAACGTGCACAGAGCAGTCCATACCCTGTCATTGGAGGCAACGGATTTTTATGAGAAGTCACGGGAAAAAATCGCAAAATTCATCAACGCCAAAGAGTCTTCAGAACTTGTTTTTGTTAGGGGTACAACGGAAGCCATCAACTTAGTTGCGTATTCTTGGGGGCTAAGCAACCTACGCAAGGACGACGAAGTTTTAGTTTCCCTAATGGAGCATCATAGCAATATTGTTCCCTGGGAAATCATCTCTAAACTAAAGGGTTTCACAATAAAATATGCCAATGTAAATGCTGACGGCACATTAGATTACGATGATTTTGAAAGCAAATTTTCAAGCAAAACAAAGATTGCCTGCTTAAGCCATGTTTCAAACGTTACAGGCATAATTAACGATGTCAAACGAATTGCAAAAGTTGCACATGACAATGGCGCGTTAATGCTGGTTGATGGCGCACAGTCAGCGCCGCACTTGGCGGTTAATGTTCAGGATTTGGATATGGATTTTCTGGCTTTTTCTGGACATAAAATGCTTGGACCCACAGGTATAGGAGTGCTTTATGGAAAAAAGGAACTGCTTGAGAAGATGGGGCCATTCCAAGGTGGGGGAGAAATGGTAAAGG
Source organism: Bathyarchaeia archaeon (assembly GCA_050010515.1). Taxonomy (GTDB): domain Archaea; phylum Thermoproteota; class Bathyarchaeia; order Bathyarchaeales; family Bathycorpusculaceae; genus Bathycorpusculum. The sequence goes on along the minus strand of JBEKKX010000007.1, from coordinate 54,323 downwards.
AAGTGGAGTTTAGCCAAGGCAAAGGCTGCAGCATAATATGGAATGACTCGCCGTGGAAGTTTGAAGCAGGCACCCCTAACGTTGGCGGCGCCGTTGGCTTAGCAGAAGCCGTAAAGTATCTTGAAGCTATTGGCATGGACGAGGTGCTAAGCCACGAGAAAGCGTTAACTAAGTATGCAGTTGAACGCATGCAAGAATGCAGTAAAGTTACGATTCATGGTTCTCTCGACCTTTCCAAGAAATGCGGCATAATACCTTTCAGCGTTAAAGGATTATCGTCACATGATGTTGCACTCATCTGTGACAATTACGGAATAATGATACGGAGCGGTTATCATTGCGCACAGCCGCTGCATCAACAAGTTCTAAAACTGCACTCCTCTGACCGAGCAAGCTTTTACATTTATAACACACGCGAAGAAATTGACCGTTTCGTTGAAGTTTTAAAGGAGATCGAACATTTTTAATGGCAACCGTTGAAGATTACGTGGCCCGAATTGAAGGAACATGTGGTGAAGAAAAAGACGTCATAGTAGTTTTCAAGTACGACAAGAAGGATGAAGCCATCGCACGTATTTTAAAAAAAGCCCAATTGAAAAATACTATAGCTGGGATAATTTTTGAATTAACGTTTCAGGACACTTCTTTCCGCCTCTACTCAAGCGGAAAAGCTATTTTTAGAAGCATCAAGAACAAGCAAGAACTGAATAATCTCCTTACCAATCTTCTACTTTAGGCGCCTACGCAGGTTCAGCTTTTTACTTGTTTGACTAAGCCATGTTTGAATCGCATTTTATTTCTGCTCGCCCAGTTAAAGACTGGAATAAGCGGACCCTTAAGCGGCTGTGGCAAGGCATCTTTAAACTCCCTGTGCAATCCTAAGCGTATAGCAACTTTGCCTTTCCATGTTATAGGTACGTAGTAACGTGTTATTGGGAACTTGACAAACCCATTGCTTTCTTTAAATCTATCAAGCGACGGGTGATTGCCTATTCGCCCATACATTAGCCACCGCTCGCCTTTGGACGCGCAGACTTCGACCGCTTTAGCAAGAAGCGCATTGTTTACTGCTTTATCCCAGTGCTTCTGCATCGAAAGAATCTGAGAAATGATAGCTATGCTGTCTCCGTAGGTTATTTGGATGAATCCTACAAGCTCTTCTTGCAAAAATGCACCGATGAATGTGGAGTTTTGGGCTTTAAACATGTTTCCAGTGACTGTTTGAAGAGGCTCACCATAGTGAGGGAAAGCTCGCTCTTGCCTTATCGGGGTTTCATTGTAAATTTTCCATATGCCTTCAGCGAATTTCTCGTTTGGCTGGATGACGGCCACGTTTATGCCGCTTTTCTCTGCCCGCCGAACCATATTGCGAGTTTTCTTTCCAATGTCGCTCCACCAAGCGTCATAGTCTTTTATTTCAAGCAAGCCAACGTTATCTTCGCTTTTAATCCAAGTGCTTGGCGGATTAGGAATTGGGCAACACCATTTTCTGTCAAGGAAAGTGAAAATATCTATGTCTCTTTCGCCTAGCTTCTCAATGAACTCGTCCGTGGAAACAATATTTTTTTCGTACTCTTTTATGTCATGGGCTATTTTGAAGAAAACTTTCTTTCTTATCCGTAAAGTTTCAAGGTCCTTATCCACTTCTAAAATACTCTTTAATACACGATAAAATGGTCCTCTACGGTTTTTTTTCTCCTTTTTAAAGAGCCATTCAGGATGAATAGACAACACGTAATTTTGATTAATAAATTCTTCTGCTTCTTTTTTAACGACGTCTAAAGCGCGCGGGCTATAGCTTCTAAAGTCTAAACTTTTTGTGGGAATAACGTTTTCCTGGAAGGATGTTAACGGGAAATCGCTGGGAACCTTAGCTTGCTTTTGCCCAATTTTTCGTCCCCACAACAACTGGGCAAGTAACCGTGAGGTTCCATGAATGGTATAGTACTTTACCGTTCGGTTGGTTTCATTTTCTAAGATTTTCCATTCGCGATATGGGTCGTTTGCAACGTGTAGAGCTACCTCATGCCTGTCTGGATTCAGCAAGTCGAGCAGTTTTTTGTCTGGGATTGTGTATGGAGTAAAGAACCAGTAAGCCATAACTTCTTTTGGCGATTCGTTAATCATTTTAGCAATGACTCGAGCGTTTTTCAGGTAATCTTTACTTTTTCTTTTTTTGATTCCTAAAGCTAGGTAAAGAAAGCTTTTAGCCCTCGATGGGTAAGGGTAATCTACGTCGATTCTTAGCTTTATCATTGCTTCTTCATTTGCCAACTAAGGGAAAATGCTATTTTAGTTATAAACCCTCTGCCATTATGCGACTTAAAGTTCTTGTCATAGCTTGCTAACATGCGTGATGGAAAAATAAAATTTAACTGATTAACGTTTGCACATGAGACCAAATACTATTTTGGAAGCTTTCTGGATTCAGAACTGAAATTTTGCTCCATAATTCCTTTCGCTTTCTTTCCCACTCCACGCTTTGCTCTGTTGACTCCATGCATCTCACAATTTTTTCTTTCAAATCATCGTAGCTCTGCCAACGGAATTCTTCTGGAATAAATTCTTCCATTCCCCCACTGTTATGCACCAACGTTAAGCATCCGCTTGCTAGCCCTTCTATTGGTGCTATGCCGAAGTGTTCTCCCTCCATTAAATGCACGTACACTCGGGAGTCATGAAGCATTTTGACTAAGTCTTGTCCAGGCAAGTTAGTCTTCAAAGCATAGTTTTGGGGCAAGTTTTCTGAGAATTTGTTAAACCAGCCTTTTTCTGCCTCGATTAATCCGCCAACGCTTACAAACTCGTATGATGGCAAATCAGCGGCTAACTTTTTCATGATTTCATGCCTTTTCACTGGAATAAAACGAGCGACGTAGATTACTCTTTTACGTCTCTCCGATAGTGGCTTATCGCACCAAAAATTATCCAAGTTTACAGGTGGGTAAACAACAATTGGGTCTTTTACACCGTGACTTTTCCAGTAACGTTCAATCATTTCTCTGGTATAGTTGCTGTTGCAGAAAACCATGTCAAGTTTACTTATTCCTTGTTCAACCCACTTCTTAAACAGCCAGAGGTAAAGTCTCCTTCTCAGCCTAGCCCTGCCATAGTCGAAGTGTATTTCTGGAAAGTGAACATAAGCAATGTTCTTTTTGGCCTTATTTAGGAAAACAGGTTCAAACGGGGCGGATGACTGCGTGGAAAACAAGTAGTCATATTCTAAGCTATCTCTATACTTTTTTAGTAATTTTACAAAACTGCGACGCCTTTTATAGATGGTGAATGGTGGCTCAACCTCAATTCTTTTTCCCAAAGAATGAATAATGACGCTTTGAGGAAAGTCTTCGCCTACAATCTCCCTATACCGGTCAGCTTCAAAATCAAAAGTTAACAATTCCACGTTTTGACCGTGAGCGACTAATGTTTTGATTACGTTGTGGCAAACTCTTTCGCCTCCGCCGTAAATGTCTAAGTATGGGTGAACTACAAGGAATTTTGCCAAGTTACTCCCGCCTATTCTCGTACTTTCTTGATTATTAGATATCGTTATTTTAGCTTAACCCTAAGGAGGTTTCACTTATAAGCTTACATTAACAAGTAATAACAGAGCCTAACGAATTTGAGTGTGGCACCACGTAATTACAAGAAGATTAATAAAGTCACATCTCAGATTTTTCTGTGATATCCTGTTAGGGGAGGATAAGGATTGAAAGTTGATTTGGTAATGTGGACTTTAAACGGTGAAAAAACTTTACCACTCGTCCTTAGCCGCATTAATGAGATTATCCCTAAAGATATTGTTAATCAAAGATTGATTGTTGATGATGGTAGTAAAGATAATACAGTTACTGTTGCAAGAAAATATGGTTGGAATGTTATAAAGAATGAAGGCAAAGGGATAAGTGACGCCGCGAACACAGCGCTTAAACATATCCAAACTAGTTATTTTTGCAGTTTTGAACAAGACGTATTTTTGTCCAGTAATTGGTGGAATAAAGTTTCTGCTTTAATTTTGAATAAAGAAGGTGTTGGTGCAGCTTGTGGACTGCGTTTCCTTCCTAGAAATAATTTTTGCTTTAGTGTTGAACCTTATCAGTTAACTAGGAAAGATATTGATTTTTACGGTGGTTATGGAAAAACATTAGATAATACGATTTGGAATACAGAGGCTTTAAGGTCTATTGGAGGATTTCCAAAGGTAAATTTTGCTGGTATCGATACCTTTGTTTTCCATTTGCTTGATTCAAAGGGATATAAATGGTTGGTGGATTATAATGTTAAAAGTTTACATTTACATTATGGCGGCCTTTTGAATGAGTTTAAACATTATTACTTTTACGGCTCCAGTTTACCTCAAATTTACAGTCGTCTCAAAAGCCTCAGTTTATATGAAAACGAAAACCTAAGTTCTCTCCTTCTTAGATTTGCTAAATCTCCAATTTCAAGTTTTAAGATGGCTCTAAGAATGCATGATTCCAGATTGATGCTAAGCTATCCTATCATCAGATTATGTTGGCTCTTAGGATATATACACGGTACAAGCTCTAAAAAAATCAGCCAATGAAATAAATTCTTTAGCTTTATATTACGCAGGTCCCCAAATTGATAAACTATTTATCTGCCGAAAAAACCATTATGCACTATGCCATTATGCTCAGAAGCGAACATAAAAGTCGATTTTGTTATCCCTACAAGGGACAAACCAAACGACAGCTTGCTTCACATTCTAGAGCATATGCCATGCGCTGGGCAAATAATAATCACAAGAGAACGACCACTAAGCACTGCACGAAAAAGAGCTGTTTTGAAAGCTAAAACTGAATGGGTCGCAATGGTCGATGATGACATGCTTTTGCCGAAAAATTGGTTGCAACAAGTTACCGCAAAGATTGCGCCCAACGTCGGCGCTATAGGAACAGTGGCAGTTCATAAGAACAAGCATGTTGCCGCCTATGACCGCATGGTTGGAACTGTGGTTAAACTAAACAAGATAGACACTTCCCCACACATCAACAACATAATTATACGCCGTAAATTAATGGAGAGTTACAATCCGCCAGCATTATTCTTTGGTGAAGACCAGTATTTGAAAAGATACGTGGAAAAAGCAGGATACCGCTGGAGAGTTCTCCCATTTCTCGGCGCAACCCACCTTGGCTCATCCAAGAACTATGTTACAATTGGTATAGCGTATAGGCGGTATGGTCACTTTACTGTTTTTCAGCTTGTTAGACGAATGGTTGCTAGGTTCATTTTTACGCCGTTTGCAGCATTAATTAATCTTAGCGTTAAGACATTTTGGTATTTGTCTAAGCTTAATGTTGAGTTTATAGCTGGTTGGGCAAAAGAGTTAGTGGCAGAGAAACTATAGATTAAAGCGGCTTTCCAAGTAAAAAATACTATCGGAATAGGTTATGCGCATTCTTTTTGAGACCTGCTCTTTTGCCCTGTAAGTTCTTTCTCTAAAGCTTCAGCTCTCGCTGCAACTTTCTGAACTTCCGCTTTAACCGTTTTGTCTTCAACTTCTTTTTTTCGTTTCTCATTCGACTTCAAAATCAGCCGCAAAAACTCTGAGTCATAAGCCTTCAACAGCAATTCAGTGTTCGGTATCAAGCAGTGACCCCCAATCACATCTGGAAACATAACAGGCCTATCAAACCTCAAACGATGGGTATCCTCAATGAAATCAACTGTTTCGTCAAAATCAGCGCCAAAAGCCTTGGAAATGCGATGCATCTCTTGAAAACATGCAATCATCCAGGCGCGATATGTAGTCTCAAAAAGCTTAGCCAACTCCGTTTCAGTACAGCTTTTGAGAACCTTTACTTTTAGGCCTATTTTCTCAAAATGGGCACGTGCTGCTTTTGCGGCCTCCGGGTTCGCGCCGCCCACATATTTGGTCCAACGCCTCATTTCCCACTTCATATACACAGCACTTTTATGCACGCCGCGCGATGGCGAATGCGCCACAAGACACTTGCATCTTTGAGCAACTTTCATTGTTGTTCCCGGAGGAACAGTGCTGTCAATGATTGTGAGTTTTGGCTTAAACTCTTCAACGTAGCCAACAGTTATGTCTGCAAAGTTTTGTTGATTACTGCATGAAAGACAAATGTGCATTGTGTCTATTCGGTCTGGAACATTTTTTCTGCTTTGACCCAGCTCTTGCATTTTTGTTTGATCCAAATCCAAGCCGTAAACATCAAAACTCTTTTTCGCATCATTAAACAACGCAAAAAGGGTGTGTCCGATTTCGCCTAAACCTATAATCAGAACTGTCTCTTTAGTCAACACGCTTGCCTCCATCGTTGGAAGTCAAATTAAAGTTAAACTATTTAAATCTGGAGCCCGAAAGAACAGTTTATGCTGAATCCAAAGAAGGGCACGGGCATAGTTACAGGCGCCAACGTAGAAATAGGCAAAAACGTCGCCATTTGGAATTATGTTGTAATAGGCGATAACACAAAAATCGGCGACGGAACCATCATCGGAAGCTTTTGTGATATAGGCAAAAACGTAGTTTTAGGCAAAAACTGCAATATACAAGCGCACGTAACCATTTCGAACGGCTGCGTACTGGGCAACAACGTGTTTATCGCTCCCAACAGTTCACTTCTAAATGACAAGTATCCAAAGAGCTCTTTCATGACGCCACCAATCATCAAAGACAACGCTGTAATCGGCGGAGGCGTCACCGTACTACCAGACGTGACTATAGGAGAGAAAGCCGTGATTGGCGGAGGAAGCGTCGTCACCAAAAATGTGCCTCCGAGAACAGTGGCAACCGGCGTTCCAGCTACTGTGGTAATGACTTTAGAAGAATATGAAGCAAAACGCGACGGTTTCATAGCGGCAAAACGCAAGGTGAACAAATGAAAATATGGTATGACGCCTGCACCGGCAAGCATGTCAGGTATGGCACAGCTATTGCACAGCGCCTTAGGAAATCAGGGCACGAGTTTGTTTTTACAACCCGTGAGCACCCCGACACGTTACCTTTAGCGAAGATTCTTGGAGAAAAACCTATCGTCGTGGGCAAATACAACCCGTCAACGCTTTTCTCAAGGCTGGAAGAGAGCGCTGAACGAATAATAGAGTTTTCTAAGCTCTTCAAGGATGATCCTCCGGACATTGCCATAGCGCATCAATCGGTTGAGCTTTGCCGAACCGCTTTTGGTTTAGGAATCCCAATAATTTTGACGGCCGATACACCTTACGCTACAGCGGTCAACAGGCTAACGATACCTTTTGCGCACACGGTTGTTGTGTCTGAGGCTTTGCCTAAGCGTTTTGTGAAGGAACATTGCGCCAAAAATATTGCCCAGTTCAAAGGAGTAGACGAAGTTGCCTGGATCAAGGATTTTAAGCCTTCAAAAATTGAGGGGTTAGAGAAGCCTTTGATAGTTATTAGACAAATCGAAACAAAAGCAGCCTATGCAAGGGGAAAGCAAGATGTTGCACAGGTCCTTGCAGACAAACTTTCCAAGTTGGGGAATGTACATTTTATCCAAAGATACAGCGGCCAAGGCAAAACGTTCGGAGTTAAGGAAAGCTTTGTGGATTCAGCAAGGTTGGTTGCGAATGCTGATTTGGTTGTCAGTTATGGAGGAACTATCGCGAGGGAAGCAGCCCTTCAAGGTGTTCCCAGCATAGCTATTTCTGATATGGCTAAAACTTACGTTAACGCGTATCTGACTAAGAAAGGCTTTCCACTTTTTGCTACAACAGAGCAAGAAGTGCTTGGGTATGCGAAGAAGTATCTTGGCAAAAGATTCGATGTGCAAAGCGAGCTAGCAAAATTAGAGGACCCTGTTGATGTAATCGAAAAAGTTGTAGACAGTTTTAAGCAGCCGTAACTACGATTTTATCTCCAGCTTTCGCATGAAACTTTTCCGCTGCGTTACCTTGGTTTAGGGCTATCTCCACGAAACCATGGCTTCCAATTAGAGCAATAGGTTCTTTAGGCTTTGTTTCGGCGTAGGTTTTGCCGAGCGTAAGTTTTAGCGAAATGTCAAGTAAATCTACGTTGACTTTTTCAGCATGGTTTTGGACCATGTATTTTTCGTTTATGTTAGTTATTATGTTGCCGAAGCCGTCTATGTGCATGACTTCGCCGATTAGAGAGCTACTTGTTTGTTTGACAGAGACGAATTCAGGTTTGGTTAGGTCTTTTATTTCTGGTCCAAATTCTCTTGGCTGTATTCCTTTGTCTAAGTGAGCTGCTGCTGGCGCAAAAATGTCTCTGCCATGGAACGTGCTGGAAATTTTATCAAGCATAAACATGTGATTTGTAAGCTGGTATACATGTTCAATACCCTGATTTTGGGCGGCTAAAATCAAAATGCCATTATCAGGTCCAACAAAAAAGCTCTTCTTAGTCTGTATTAATATGGCGCGTCTTTGTGCGCCAACCCCTGGGTCTACAACTGCCAAGTGAATGGTGCCTTGTGGAAAGTATTGTGTAGCCGACGCCAACATGAAAGCAGCCATTCGAATGTTAAATTTTTCAACTTCGTGTGTTATGTCGATTAGCATTGCTTTTGGGTTTATGGTTAAAATTACTCCTTTCATTTCTGCAACGTAAGGGTCTTTTAGCCCAAAGTCGCTAGTCAAAGTTATCATTTAGAGTTAACCGCCATGAACGACTGGGATAAAGACGATTTCGTCTCCTTCATTTAATTTGGTTTCTAAACCGTTTAGAACACTGATTTCCCTGCCATTAATGAGCACCAGTGCGTTTGATCTCGAATCATTGAGTTGGTCGCTGAAGGTTTTATCTAGCTGTGGCATTTCTCGGCTGATTTTTGTTATTAAGTCTTTTAGTGACATTCCTTCTTGGAAGTTAACAGTTAATTGTGTTTTTCCTGAAATTTGCCGAAGTGCACCGATGAACTTTAACGTTAAGGGCATTTGTTTTCTTCCGTTCATATGTTTATAAATTATTTTTGGTTAAAAATTTTTTGTGCGCTTTTTAGTTTAAGCTTAAAAGTTTTGGAATCTTTCTTCTGTTAATGTTTCTACGATGTCGGTTGCTATTTCAACGATTGAATCGGCCTGTTTCATCATTGCGTCACTGTTTACTTCTTCTAATTGTGATATTTGTTGTATGACGCTTTCGAGTTCAATTAGAAAACGCAGAATTGAATCATTCGTAAGCGGGTTTTTCATTACCTCTTCTCGGAGGAGTATTTCTATGAAGGCGGGTTCCCCAAAACTGTAGTATATGGCGTTTCGTGCTTTTCTGATTGCTTCCAAAACCAAGCCTGGTGCCATGTAAGGTATTTTTCGCGCAGCTTCCAATTCGGCTTTTGCTTCACGAAGGTACCTTAGTGCCCATCCTTTCCTATATTCATCCATCATGAGGTTTCTTATCCTAAATTGACTGTTTATTCTGGTTCTTCTTCTTCAACGGCAGAATCAGTTGAAGAGTTAGCTTGAGCTGATGATAAGGTGCGGGTTATGTATCCAGCAATCTGATTTCTCACTCGCGTGGTTGTTCCCTGCGTTAAAGAGTCAACTAAACGCTTGTTCTCGTCAAATTTGTTGGTAAATTTTTCTGGAAAACGTTCCATTAGTGTTTTGCCGGCTCGTTTAACCTGGTCAGTCTTAACTTTTCCCAAATTTCAATTCCTCGAGTCATCAATGTTTTAGTGTCCGACGCTTGAAAACGTAGGAACAATTCTCAATAGATGATAAGTTTAATTTAAGTTTACGCTTATTAATTAAGCCTTTTAACTGACCGATAAATCGTGAGGTAAACTGTTGAGGGTAAAGTAAAGAGTTAAGTTAGTTTTATGTTGAAGAAAACTTCAAAGTTTTTTGCTATTTGCTCGGCAACGTTATCAACTTGCATTTTCTTGATTTCAGCTACTGCTTCAACTACGTTACGTATGAATGAAGGCTTGGTTAATTGTCCATTGTAAGGGCTTTTCCAATATGTCACTGGACCATCCGTTTCTGTTAAAAGGTTTGTTAGTGGCACTTTCTCTATGACTTCGCGGATGCCGTTAGAATAGGTTGCTGGCGGACCTTCAGTGATAAAGTATCCATTGTCCATAGCTCTATAAAGTGCGCTCATCGGGTAGCTAAACCAATGCAGCAGCACCCGCTTAAGATGGTATGAGGGAAGCATGTCTACTACTTTGTCGGTTGTTCCGCGTGAATGTATAATTACTGGAAGGTCAAGCGATTCGGCAAGATGAAGCATTTCGTCGAAAACCATCGTTTGTTTTTCCCAAATGGTTTCATACTTGCAGTCTAAGCCGATTTCACCTATGGCTTTAACTGCGTTTTTTTGTTTTTGAATTAAATCTATAGTTTCTTCAAGTTCATTTTCTTTAAGAACGTTTACGTTCCATGGGTGAATCCCTAAAGCGGGATAAACTAAGTCTGGGTATTTTTCTGCTAGCTTAAGGTCGCTTTGACAGGTTTTTAAATCAATTGAATTTGTTACAAGTGCTGTTACGCCTGCGTTTTTTGCATCCGCTATCAATTCATCAATGTGACCGTTGTAATCTGCGTCGGAGAGGTGGATGTGGGCGTCTATTAGCTTCATTTTTCTCAGCGCTATTATCACGATTGGACGTTTTATAATTTTCTTTGTTTAAATCAAGTTCCATGTAAGCCAATATTTAGAGGAAAAAGCGATAACAAAGGTTAAATATTTCTTTAAAAAGAAAAAGAGGCTAGGAGTAGTCGTTATGACTGAATTAGAAATAGCCGTAGCTCCCATGCACAGGTTATGTAAGAAAGCCGGTGCTGACAGGGTGAGCGAAGCAGCAGCAAAGGAACTTGCAAAGGCACTTGAAGAAATCGGCGTAAAGATTGCTAAAGAAGCACTGGATTATGCTATGCATGCTGGAAGAAAAACCATCAAAGCAGAAGATATAGAGATCGCCGCTAGAAAAGTCATGGGAAAATAGTAATCTAATAACAAGTTCTCTCCCTTTTCTTCTTTTTTGTTAAAGTTGTTTGCGCTCCAGTGCTCGGAAGGAACTTTAGCCTCCTTGAATAAAGCGCTTTATTATGGCAGGCAGTTTAGTTTTTGTTAAGAGTGAAAGGCTTTTTTTAAGCGGTTGCTGAGGAGTCCCAGAGGAACTGGAAGTATTCTCGCGCGAAACCTATCAAGCCTACGTGATTGCTCCATATAACGAGGCTTGGTTTGTCTTCCCCTAGGAAAAGCATGGCTTCTTTGCCGTCAGCAATTATGCCGCCGCCGAACATATGATCTCTGATTCGCAGCTCACTTAAGCCAGGGTATTTTTTTATGAAAAGCCAATCTTCCTTTTTTCCCGCCGCCATAAGCTTAACCCTGACCGTTTTCTTCAAACCGCTCCCCAGCAACGGTTCAACCATGGCGATTATTGGTTTTGCGAATTCTGGTGCTGCAATCACGATTTCTTTTGTAGCGTTCTTTAGAACCACTTCAACCTTAGTTAAAACTGCTTGTTGCCCGCGCAGTATCAGCATGTCTGGTCGCTCAACGAGTTCTCGTTTTTCATATAGGGGCTGTAGTTCTTGAGCAACGGTGTTTTCCCAGTTCAAGTATTTGTCTTCCAGCCGCAACTTCGTGAACCTTGTTGCTTCGAGTGGCGGTACTGGATAGTACTTGAATGGTCGGCTTTCGCTGCTTTTAATCCAGCCCTTTTCTTTAAGCGAGTTGAGTACTTCATACATTTTGCTGTAGGGCACTTTGGCTTCTTGGCTTATCTCCATCGCTGTCATTTGCCCCCCTTCCAGCAAAACTATGTAAGCATCAATTTCGTAGGCGTTTAGGCCCATTTCTCGCAAAGTAGCCCGAGTGTTCTCGTTAATTGACATCTTTTCCCCCTCAATCACCTTAGGAAACGTTTGGAAACCTTATTATCAACACTTATGCTCTTAAGCACTTCGAAAAACGTTTAGATGCAAGAAGGCAAAAAAATTGAAAGATATCAAAACCACAAGAAGCATTTGCCCTGAATGCCTAAAGGTTATAGATGCAACCATTTTTGAAGACGAGGGCAAAGTCTTTATCAAAAAAGAGTGCGCTGAGCATGGGGCTTTTCAAGAACTTTACTGGTCGGATTATGATCAATACATGCGGGCAGAAAAATTCCGCTATGACGGCGAAGGAGTAAGCAACCCTCGAACCGAGAAAAAGAACGGGTGCCCATACGACTGCGGCATTTGCCCCGAACACAAATCTCACACCGCCCTCGCAATAATCGATGTCACAAACAGGTGCAACCTTACCTGCCCTATTTGCTTCGCGAACGCCTCAGCGGCAGGATACGTTTATGAACCTACTGAAGAGCAAATCACTGGAATGCTAGAGAACCTTCGAGCCAACAAGCCAGTGCCAGCCACGGCGCTTCAGTTCTCTGGTGGAGAACCCACGATACGCAAAGACCTCTTCGACTTTGTTCGAAAAGCAAAAGAGCTCGGCTTCAGCCACGTGGAGATTAATACGAACGGTCTTCGACTTTCGCAAAGCGTAGATTACTGTCGAGACCTCAAAGAGGCGGGAGTAAGCACCATTTACCTGCAGTTCGACGGGTTAACACCTGACGTTTACAAGTTCATTCGTGGAGTAGATCTTCTTGACATAAAAATGAAGGCAATCGAAAACCTTCGCCAAGCAGGAATAGACAGCATAGTATTAGTCGTCACATTGGTGAAAGGGGTTAATGATCACCAACTTGGCGACATAATCAATTTTGCTGCCAAAAACTTCGACGTGGTAAGATGCGTAAACGTTCAACCAGTCAGCCTCTGCGGGCGATTGCCACAGAAAGATCGCGAAAAAATGCGTATTACAATCCCGGACTTCATGAAAAAAGTTGAAGAGCAAACAAACGGAGTAATAAAAGTTTCAGACTTTTACCCCGTGCCCACGGTTGTGCCAGTTTCAAAAGCCGTTGGCGCACTAAAAGACAGGCGATATTTAGAGTTCACTGCGCATCCGCACTGCGGTATGGCAACTTACCTTTTAATTGAAAAGGGAAAAATCGTTCCAATCACGCGCTACGGAAACATCGACAAATTCATCGGGGTAATGAACAAAGTCTACGTAACCGCGTCAAAGGGAAGCAAGAACAAGGCTAAACTGTACTTGGTTACTTCAATGCGTCATGTAAAATTCGGTTTCTTAAGAAAGTACGTTTTAGGCGTAATAACAAATGGCGATTACAAATCCCTCGGCGACCTGCAAAGAAAGGCAATTCTGCTTTCATCCATGCATTTCATGGACCCATATAATTTTGACCTTGAAAGAGTACAACGCTGCCTAATTCACTATGCCGTGCCAGATGGGCGTATAATTCCATTCTGTACCATGAACTCCATTCACAGGACTGAAGTTGAAAAGAAACTTGGCATTCCAATCAAAGAGTGGAAAGAAAAACATAACGTTGAAATAAGTCAGCCATTCTAGATGTTGAGAACCAAAAAAAAGTAAAGTGAAAATTATGGGTGGAAAAAAGAAGGTCGGCATAAAGCAGATGGAGAAGCAGCAGGTCAAAGAAGACGAGACGAAAGAAGCTAAGAAGAAAGAGAAAGCTGGACCGCCAAAAGAAAGAAGAGCTACAGGAATAATGGCTCCAGACGCAAAAAACGAAAAAATCGTCGGCGAAATAAAGAAAATGAACGTTCTAACGCCATACGCTGTAGCTACAAGATATAACATTCGAATTAGCACAGCCAAAGACTTCTTAGAACAACTTGAAGCAAACGGTGCAGTTCAACTCGTCTCCGGAAGCCATAACCTCAAAATCTACAAGCCTGCAGCAAGCTAAACTTGCTAACGACCAATTATTTATTCTAATCTTATCTAGATTCGGAGTTAGTTTTCATATGGCAGAATTTCCAGAAAGAGTTTACACAGTTGAAGAAGTAAAAACCGCTAAAGAGCTAATCGATACAGGCTACAAACACAACCTAACAATTGAAGGCTCACCAGACTTTAAAGAAAAAATCAACCAAGCCCTTGAACTAATCAAAACGGCAGGTTACTTCGAGTTTTTAAGAGCTTACATTAGGAAAATAATGGAAATCGACGGCATAACTCAATTGCGCGAAACAGAAGTAGCCATCTGGGCAAACAAGTTCGCTGTAGAAAACCCCGTTGACGCCGCTAGCCTATTCATCCAAAAAGCCTATCACATGAAAGAGTACTTGGAAGGTGAACTATACTATGGCGGCAACGCGGAAAAACGCTCAGTTGCTAAACGTGTTGAGTTCCTGCAGGTTTTAAAGGATAAAAGCGGCGACAAAAAAGTAAAAGAAGAATGCGAACGGCTGCTTCAACTGTGGAAAGAGAGTTCATTAGCCTTTTAAGCCGTTAACAATTCAACCTTTATCGTTATTCCACTTTTAACTTGCTTAAAAACATCCAAATTACTTGTTATTTTGCCAAGTATGCTCACGGAACTATAGGGCTGTGACTTGCCATAAAATACGCACAAAGCGCTGCCCATAGGCCAAAAAGCGATAGTGCCAGTTTCCACAGTGGGCTTAGCTTTTTCTTCACCCATTTTAATTGGTATTTCAAAATAAACTTCTTCTTTCCATAATGCAGCTCTGCCTTCAACTGGAAGCTTCCGAACGATCGTGTCAATGGTTCTTGGCGCTAAAAACCTGACTAATTCACCTTCAGCTTCACCTAAGCCTTCTATGACAAACTTAACTTTTATACGGGAAACGTCTGCTGCTTCATTACTCAACTACTTCATACTCCTTTAATAAAATCTAATAAACCCCACAGAACAGGCTATTCATAACGCAACGTTCAATTTAACTCTTACAGTTGGCAACGCGGCAAATCGCACAAACCCAGCGCCAATCTGGTTATAAGAGGCTTAGAAGAGTTTTTCCTATATAATCAACTTGTTCAGCTGTGACTCCTGGATGAATTGGCAAAGAGAAAACCTGTTTCGACGCTTTATCCGTTTCAGGCAATTTAGCGCTTCCAAAGTTTTCGCGGTAAAACGGCATCTGATGAACAGGGTTAACGTAATAAACTTCGGCGCCAACCCCTTTTTTCTTTAGTTCATCCACAATCTTGTTCCGTTCTGATTCTGTGCCGTCCTTCAGTCTCGCGGTGTATAGGTACCAGCTGTGCTGTCGATCTTTTGACTCACAGGGTAAAATAAGCCTGCTATTTTTTTCCAAGATTTTTGTTAGTTGTTGCGCGTTTTGGCGGCGTTTAGCCAAAAAAGACGGCAGCTTTTCCAGTTGCACGTTACCTATTGCAGCTTGTATTTCGGACATGCGATAGTTGTTTCCAAGAATAAGTGATGCGTACTTTGCTTTTTCTCCATGAGTCCTAATCATCCGCAATGTTTCAGCTATTTGGTCGTTGTTTGTTGTGATCACTCCGCCTTCGCCTGCGGTTATGTTTTTGCTTGCGTATAAGCTCCAGCAGGCGGCATCAGCAAAGCTTCCCGCAGGTTTTCCAGCGTATGTTGCTCCATGCGCTTGGGCAGCATCCTCAATCAATGCTAACTCATGCTTCTCGGCGATTTCCCTTATAGTTTTCATGTCAGCTGAAAAACCGTACAAGTCCACGGGCAGTATAGCCTTAGTCTTTTTTGTTATTGACTTTTCAGCCGCACTGGGCGAGAGATTGTAAGTTTCAGCATCAATATCAGTGAAAACTGGTTTTCCGCCAGCTAACACGACAGCTTCAGCAGTGGCTACGAAGGTGAAGCTGGGCAAAATAACTTCATCACCTTGCTTTATACCAACGGCTACAATGGCAGAGTGCAAGGCGGCAGTACCAGTGTTAACCGCTACAGCATGCTTCACGCCAGCGAATTGGGCAAAATTTTTCTCGAACCCTGTTACCATTGGGCCAGCTCCAAGCCCGCTTGTTAACATTCCGCTTCGCAGAACTTTAACTACCGCTTGAACTTCTTCTTCGCCGATTTTCGGCATGTTGATCGGTATCATTTTTTAGCCTCATTTTGTTAGGATACTGGTCACGTGCTACTATTTCATTTTTTCCGACTATTAATAGTAATACGATTATTCAACAGCCATTTTTTGTATGCTTTTGTAGTCGATTACGACGTTGATTTCATGTGCTCTAAGATCTTTATCCAGCTCTAGGTCGCCAGTATCAACCCTTAAACTTTTCAACCTGTCTAATTTGCTTTTAGTCGCAACCACAACAATGTTGTCTAAGCCTACTTGACGGATTACTTTGGAGCTTATCTGCTGGTTTCCTCTGCCAAAAATGAAGCCTTGCCCCCCAATCGGCGTCACAATTATCCTAGCAGCTTGTCCTTTTGTGGCTTCCAATATTTGTTTTTCGTTTGCGTCGCTTGCAATTATTCTCTTGCCTTGAAAGAGGTCTACTCCTAACAACGTTTTTTTCTGGTCTAAAAGATCACCGATTGTGCGAGTGGTTGTTCCTGGACCTATAATGTAAATGATGTCTGGTTTCATTTCTTCAATGAAGTAAATTGCTATTGCCGCTTGATTGCGCACTTCATTCTCAGTCATTGGGCTTTCAAGTTTGTTCCCCTGAATCAAGTGAGGTTCAAATGGGCTGAGCATGTATCCGTAAAGTTCGGCAGAAAGGCGACCTTCCCTGAAGGCTTGCTCATCCACATCCATAACTTCCGCTTCTCGCAGCGGCAATCCACCCCACAGGTACTGGACGGCTACTCTTGCGGCTGCTTGAGGAGTTACGGCAAAAATAGCGCTATGCATTTTGACACCTGTTGGAACCCCAAGCACAGGAACCTTCAAGCCAACGGCGTTTAGTATGTCGCGGGTTGTTCCGTCGCCGCCACAGAAAACAAGCAAATCAACACCAGCCTTCGCCATTTCTTTAGCGATATTTTGCGTATCTTGCGAAGTGGTCTCGCTTTTGCTTTCGCCCCTAACCTCAAATTTGAACCCACATTTTTTAGCTTCAGCTTCACCCATGTTGCCAGCGCCAACAATTAGGCGTAGGCTTTTGTTTGCTGGATACAGTTCTGAGAGGAACGTTTCCGCTCTTTGTGACGCTATGGGTTTAGCGCCCAAAGATATAGCTTTGTTTAGGATAGTTTTGCCGTCTGTTCCTTTTAATCCGACGGCTCCGCCCATTCCAGCAATAGGGTTTACGATGAATCCAATTGTTTTTGTTGGCAGAGTTTTTTCAGGAGCGTTCAATAAGAATAACCTAAGTTAGTATTAAGCTAGCTAAGATAAAAAGAAGAATAAAAGAATAAGGGAAAACGAGGGAATGTGATTTAGAGTGGTTCGCAGCTTATGTATTTCTTGTTAACCTCGTCTAGCCACGGGTACAGCTTGTGCAGTTTCTTCATTGATTCCTCGACTTTCTCAGTCGGGTACTCGTATGGTTGCAGTTTGCCGCTGAAGTATTCGTCGTACGCCGCCATGTCAAAGTAGCCGTGTCCACAGAGCACGAACAGGATGGTTTTTGCTTCACCTGTCTTTTTACATCGTAGAGCTTCGTCAATGGCGCCTTTGATTGCGTGTGATGGCTCGGGCGCTGGGATGATGCCTTCTGTTTGAATGAAAAGTTTAGCTGCATCAAAGACTTCTAGCTGGTTGAATGCTTCTGTTGTCATTTGCTTTTCTTGAACAAGCACGCTTATGGTTGGGGCGATGCCGTGGTAGCGGAGCCCGCCTGCATGTATGGGCGCTGGAATGAAGTCGTGACCTATAGTGTGCATGGGAACCAGCGGTGTTAGTTTTGCGGTGTCGCCGTGGTCATACTGGTACCATCCCTTGGTGACTTTGGGGCATGCGGTGGCTTCGGTGGCGACGAATTTGGTTTCTTTAGGTGCTTTCTTGGCGACCTTGTCGTGGTAGAAGGGCCACATAAGTCCGGAGTAGCTGCTGCCTCCGCCTATACAACCGTAAACCACATCAGGATAATCGTCAACCATTTCAAGTTGTTTTTTTGCTTCTAATCCTTCAACTGTCTGGTGTAAGCATACGTGGTTGAAGACGCTGCCTATGGCATAGTTGGTTTCTTCCTCGTTGACGAGAGCGTCTTCGACGGCTTCGCTGATAGCTATGCCGAGGCTGCCCTTGTTGTCTGGGTCTTCAGCGAGGATTTTTCTTCCCGCCTCTGTTCTGCTACTTGGGCTAGCAAAACATTCTGCGCCGAATGCGTTCATCATCATCTTTCGGTAGGGTTTCTGGTCATAACTTGCACGAACCATGTAAACTGTAGCTTTGAGCCCGAATATCATGGCTGCAAATGCTAAGGCTGATCCCCATTGGCCTGCGCCTGTTTCTGTTGATAGGCGTTTTGTGCCTTCTTTCATGTTGTAGTATGCTTGGGGTACGGCAGTGTTTGGTTTGTGGCTTCCAGCAGGGCTCACACCTTCGTATTTGTAGTAGATTTTTGCTGGCGTTTTTAGTGCTTTTTCTAGACCGATAGCTCTGAAAAGTGGTGATGGTCTCCACATTCTGTAGACTTCTCGGACTTCTTCAGGTATGTCTATCCATCGTTCTTGGCTTATTTCTTGACCGATAATTGCTTTTGGGAATATTCGTGGGACAATTCCGACTCCTGGCTGTTTTGTTGCTGCATCAATGAATGGTGGGAGCGGCCTAGGCAAGTCGGGAACTATGTTATACCACTGCTTTGGTATATCATCTTCTTTAAGTAAGATTTTTCTATTTGGCATTTCTTTCGCCTTTTTATCTTTAAAGCTATGAAATGTACGTTTAAGTTTTATTTAAGGCTTTTGTGTACAGATTTGTCCATCAAACACCGTGACCATTAAACAACACATTTATACTTAGACGAACAAAAACATACAAAAGCGAAAGAAAATGTGGAACAACATAAAAACTCAACTGCAACAATACCCTGAACGACTCAAAGTAGCACGCGTCTTAATAGAAAACGGATTAAGCATCCAAGACAACAAAATACACCTAAACCAAATCGAAATCCCACCAGTACGCATAGCAAGAGCCGCCGGAGTAGACCGACGAACAGTAAACGAAACATTAAACACAATCAAAGCCAGCCCAGAACTCAAATTGATTTTTGAAGAAATACGTCCAGCAGGGCATTCACTAAAAGAAATCGCCAAACACATCAACCTCGGAGTCTTAGAAATAACCCCTGTAAACGCAAAATCGCCAGGAATCTTATCCAACGCAGCCATGATTCTCAACAGGGCAGGATTAAGCATCAGGCAAGCTATCGTAGATGACCCAGAACTCTCACCGGAACCAAAACTCACTTTGATAGTTGAGAAAAAAATCCCAGGAGAACTAATCCCTGAAATACTGAAAATACCCGGAATAGCCAAAGTTTCAGTCTACTAACCTCAGGCAAAAATGAAACAAAGAAAACTATAAAAACAGAATAAATGATGCAAAAAACGCTAGCCTAAGCAGTATTAATTATGCACTGACTAGAAAAACTTATATGGCTAGTAACATTTTGTTGTTGTTCGCATTAAAGGAGATTACTTGATTTGTCATCATTTCCAACACAAGCGGGAGGAATACCTGTTCTCGTTTTGAAAGAAGGTTCAAACAGGTCCCGTGGAAGAGAAGCACAACACGGAAACATAACTGCCGTTAAAGTTGTAGCTGAAAGTATCCGAAGCTCTTTAGGCCCAAAAGGCATGGATAAAATGTTAGTTGACAGCTTCGGAGACACCACAATAACAAGCGATGGCCGAACCATCTTAGATGAGATGGATATTCAGCATCCAGCAGCCAAAATGATGGTGGAAGTTGCAAAGACACAAGACAACGAAGCTGGCGATGGAACAACGTCTGCAGTTATAATTGCAGGCGAACTTCTCAACAGAGCAGAAGAATTAATTGACAAAAATATTCACCCAACAATCATAATTGATGGTTATAGGATGGCAGCTGAAAAAGCGCTAGAAACCCTTGAAAAAATAGCTATACCCGTAGACCTGAAATCTCAGGACTACCTGAAGAAGGCTGCAACAACATCGATGGGAAGCAAAATCGTTGCTGAATACAAAGATTACTTAGCGGATTTAGCTGTTAAGGCAATGCTGGCAGTCGCCGAAAAACACGACGGAGTCTACAAGGCAGATGTTGACGACGTAAAAGTTGAAAAGAAAACAGGCGAATCCCTCATAGACACCACCCTAATAAACGGCATAGTTTTAGACAAAGAAATTGTCCACTCAGGAATGCCCAAGCGAGTAGAGAACGCAAAAATTGCATTAATCGATACTTCGTTAGAGATTGAAAAACCCGAGTTAGACGCTAAAATAAACATTGAAAGCCCTGACCAGATTGAAGCGTTCCTCAAGCAAGAAGAAACTATGCTAAAAGACATGACTAACAAAATTTTAGCTTCAGGCGCAAACGTAGTCGTCTGCCAAAAAGGCATAGATGACATGGCTCAGCATTTCCTTGCCAGAAAAGGAATAATCGCCATTAGAAGAGCCAAAAAATCCGATATGGAAAAACTTGCAAAAGCCGCGGGCGGAAAAATAGTATCTAGCTTGGATGACATTTCTCCATCAGACCTCGGGTATGCTGCTTTAGTGGAAGAGCGCAGAATTGGCGACGACAAGATGACTTTCATTGAAGGCTGCAAGAACCCCAAAGCAGTCACCATCTTGATTAGGGCTGGAACTCAACGTATGGCTGCAGAGGCAGAACGCTCGATCCACGATGCACTCTGCGTTATCAGAGACCTAATCCAAGAGCCAAAAATCGTGGCTGGAGGAAGTGCTCCAGAACTTGAAATGGCAAGTGCACTCAGAAAATATGCTGAAACCATGCCTGGAAGAGAGCAACTTGCAGTCAGAGTATTCGCAGAAGCCCTCGAATCGATAGCTGTAACGCTTGCTGAAAACGCTGGCTTAGACCCAATCGACATACTTTCAGAATTACGAGCTAGGCACGAAAAAGGAGAAACCTGGGCTGGCATAGAAGTCCTAGAAGGAAAAATCCAGGATATGTCAAAAGTAAACATTTTTGAACCGCTCTCAGTCAAAAAACAAATAATCAAATCAGCAACCGAAGCAGCATCCATGATACTCAAAATTGACGATGTTATTGCCTCTGGCAAAATGAAGGGACCACCAACTCCACCAAGAGGCGGCATGGGTGGCATGGGCGGTATGGGCGGTATGGGCGGATATCCAGGCGCTGGAGAGTATTAAAATACGTCAGAACAAAAAATAACTGTTGGACCACCAAAACTTACTCGCTTTGAGAAAGCAAGAATAGTTGGAGCTAGAGCGCTTCAAATCTCGATGGGAGCACCGATTTTGGTGGATGCAAGTGAAAATACAAACCCGATTGACATCGCTCTAAAAGAACTTGAGGCTAGAATACTACCGATAACTATCAGAAGGACATTGCCAGACGGAACTTATCAAGATATTCCATTAAAATGGCTAACTTAAACTTAAGCTTCAATTTTTTTCTTTTAATTTTTCCAGTTTTGCTTGCGCTTCTTTAAGGGTATTGCTGATTTGTTTCCAGTGTGCTCCTTGCCAGTAGACTTGCCCGCAATTTGGGCATTTCCAAAACTTATCGTAATAAGTGAACGTGTTTTTCTCTAGTTCACCTGAAAGTTGCTCTTTTGGCGTAGCCTTAAGTTTTGTGTTGCATACTGGACAATGGGACTTTTCCATATCTATCTCCAATGTTAAGCTGTATCGCTTGGCAACTTCTGCCAGCCGTTCGGATTCCGATTTGCCTTCAAGGTAGAGGGCATCTATGCCTTTGGCGATGGCACGTTGGTAAAGCTCTAAATCTTTAGTTAATAAAACGCGGTTTTCCTTTTTTGCCAGTTCAAGAAGCCCAGAATCACTCAGCTGAGTGGAGTATATGACGTCGTGGCCCAACATACGTAGCCAACGTGCCAGTTTTCCCAGCATAGCATCCACTATGAACTTCACACGTTGCCTCTCCGAACAATTGAGCCGCTACCCGCTTTAGCAACTATTTCCCCCTCCTCATCGAAAACTAACAATCCGTTAACAAAGGTCTTTACTGGCTTACCTTGAACTTCCCACCCGTCATACGGGGAATATTTCGCTTTGGACTTGAATTTTGAAGCATCAATTTTGAATTTGCGGTTAAAATCTACTACAGTTAAATCTGCATTCTTTCCCTGCTCCAAGTGACCACGGTCATTCAAACGGTAAATCTCTGCTGGTTTCTCCGCTAGAAGCTGAACCGCTTGAGCTAAGGACAACCGATTCTTCTTTACAAGCATCAAAATAAGGGGCAATGTGGTTTCTAGACCGGGCACGCCAACTTTAACATTCCAAACGCTGCTTGCGGACTTCTCGCTTAAAGCATGCGGCGCATGGTCTGAACCTAAAGCATCAATCCAACCTGCTTCCAAACCTTTCCATAACGCTTCAACATGATTTTTGCTGCGAAGCGGGGGCGTCATAATCAGCAATTGCCCGTAATGTTCCAAATCAGCAGTTGATAATAATAGGTGGTTAGGGGTAACTTCACATGTTACTTTTCTTCCAGATTTTTTTGCTTCAACAATGGCGTTTAAGCCCTCTTCAGTTGAAACATGACAAAAATGCAACCGCACATCAGTTTGCGCACTTATTTTTAGTAGGCGTTCGATGGCTTTTAGTTCAACTGTTTCTGAATGTGCCTCTTGAAAAGCGGCAGTGTTGCTTTTTTTGGCTTGCTTAAGGTTCCCTTCGTTTTTTGTAAGCAATGCTTTGTCTTCAGCATGCACCGCCAGTGGCACGTTCACCTCGGCGACTTCTTTGAATGCGTCATGTAAGGCTTGGTCGTCATCTATGTTTAATCCGCCGATTTGGCAACCCATGAAAAGCTTGAAGCCTACTGCCCCTTCGGAAATGATGCCTTTTGCTTCGGCCAATTTTTTTGGAAATTCAGAATAGAATCCTACGTTAACGAGAACTTTTCTTTCGGCGATTGCCATGCGGTTCCTTAAAGTTTCCAGGCTCATTGTTACTGGTTCGTTGTTAGGCATGTCTAAGACTGTGGTGAAGCCCCCAGCGGCTGCGGCGGCTGTTCCTGTTTGGAAGTCTTCTTTGTACGCTTTTCCCTCGTCCCGCAGGTGAACATGCTCATCTATCAAGCCTGGCAGGACTAGAAGATTTTTTAGATTAGTTTTTTGGTCAGCGGTTGGCATTTGAGTTTCTTTGCCAATTTTGAAGATTTTGCCTTCTTCAATGGCTATGCTGCAATCGACAATTTGGTCGTTGAGGTAGGCTTTGGCGTTTGTTAGGACAGAATCAACAATCAAATCAGTTCACGGTCTACAGTGAATAGCGAGTGGTTTGCTAATTAAAGTTTATTTTTAGTGCCACGCAATGACAGTTTAGGTTGGTGTTTAAGAAGCGATTTTATCGCCCAGATAGGTTCTGTTGGAGAAGTTCTCACCTGCCTGAGAACCAATTTCAAATATGATCAAAGAAGTTTGCTTAGGGGAACAACTCAAAGCTATTTAAAACGTATTGAATAAAGCTAAAATTTCGTGTTCATCGATTTATGGAAAGAACAAGCTTAAAAAGAAAATATTATTTTTCTTGCTCTAGTTCTATTCGACATTCGTCGCAGATGTTTTGTCCGTTTCTTTCCTTAAGGCTTTCAGAATAGGTGTTGCAGCGGTCGCAGTATCCTGACACAGGTGCCTCTTCGGTTTCTTCAGTTCGGTTTGCATCTTCAATGCGTGATCTTTCTTGGATTATTTCTATCAGTTCAGGCATTACGCCAAGGATGTCTTTGCTTGAGATTATTCCGACAAGGTTGCCTTTGTAAATAACGCCGAGTCGTCTGATATCTAGCCTGTTCATTCGGCGCGCCGCTTCAGTTATTGCCGCATCAGGTTCAATTGTTACCAGAGGGGTTGTCATGATTTCTTTGGCTTTAACTGTATCAGGTTTGAGGTTTTTTGCTAAAACCCGAATCACTAAGTCTCGCTCGGTAATGATGCCGATTGAATTTCCAACGCTATTTGTAACTATTACGCAGCCTAAATCGTTCTTGTCCATGAAAAATGCAACTTTGTTTGAAGCTTCATTTTCATCCAGGGTTACAACTGGGCTGCTCATTACGTCTTTTACTAGCATTTTTGTTCTTAATCCGATTTCAGACATCGCCAATTTCCCTCTGACAATTTTAAATGAGGTTAGCTTACTGCAACAATAAAGAGCCGCATAATTTAAGATTTGCTTAAACGGAAAGGAGTGTTTCTGTAAAGTTTTATTAGACTCCTTTGAGATAGGACAAATGCCTGATGAGTAATACTTATGTTTAGAACAAACGCTGAAAAACTCATAAAAATATCAGTCATGGGTGAAATAGCCAGCCCAATAATCAGATCAGTTTACAATGTCTCAGCAACAGGGAAACCCTTGGTTTTGCCTGGAGTAGGCGGCATAACGTATAATCTAAGAGTCGGCGATCCAGCATGCGGTTGGGAAGCTGACCATGTGGAGCCGGGCGTTAGCGTTGAAAACAAGGAAAACGATGCCCGCTCAGGTCAAGCTGCTAATACCGCGCTCAATGTGCTATCATGCGTTGGAAACAAAGCTACCGTAGTTAACGGTGACGCTAAGGGCGCTGAGGGAACTGTCACAGGCAAACACGGTGGAATCGAGCATGTGCTGCTTGATTTTCCCTCTGAGGTATTGGAGAAGCTTGTGCTTGGAGATAGGATTCTGGTGAAAGCTTTCGGTGTGGGTTTAAAACTGGTTGATTTCCAAGAAATTAAAGTCTTGAATATGGATCCAGCGTTGCTTGATGCTTGGAGTATCGAACCGAAGGGTGACAAACTTGAGGTGCCTGTTACGCATATTGTGCCAGCAGCCATAATGGGTTCAGGTTTAGGAGCTAACCAGGTTAACTCGGGTGATTATGATATTCAATTGTTCGATGAGGGAGTCGTTGAGCAATATGGGCTTGAAAGTTTAAGGATTGGCGATTTAGTAGCTATTATTGACGCGGACCACTCGTTTGGTAGAATTTACCGCCAAGGCGCTGTTTCAGTAGGCGTAGTAATCCACACAAACTGTGTTACAGCAGGACACGGACCGGGAGTTACAACCTTAATGACATCGCCTGATGGAAAAATTATCCCTCAAATAAATAAAAAAGCTAACATTGCTTCTATCTTAAAGTTAAGAGCATATATATAAGATAGGTTAATGCATATTTGGAAAATAAGAGAGAAAGAGGTTAAAAATAATTGCCATCTAAGCGAAAGAGCCGAGGAAGATCGAAAGGAAACAAAGGAAGCAGCAGCCTTGTTCAATGCGCTAATTGTGGAGCCATGGTGCCGCGTGATAAGGCAAAGAGAAATACTCGTCGTGTGTCGTTTGTTGAGCCTCAGTTAGCTAAGGAGCTTAGGCAGAAAGGCACGTTTCTAGCTTCGTGGGTGGACACGAAATACTACTGCATATCCTGTGCCGTTCACCGTGGAATCGTTAATGTTAGAGCCGAAAGTGAGCGTCACTCACGGGCCAAAAGAAGATACTAAGTAGCTTATACTGTTTTTTTCTTTAATTCCTTGTAAACGTGAAATGCTCTTTGTATAACGGTAAAGTTTGAAAGCACCGCTAACAAGGCTATACCATAACCCAAGGCTGGTAGCCAGAAAAACGCGATTATGCTGACAGCGGCTAGAATAAGCATGCGTTCAGCTCTTTCAGCGAAACCAACTGACTCCATTTTTATGCCTGCTGCTTCCGCTCTTGCTCTACTATAACTTACCAGTATTGAACCAGCCAAAGCCGCTAAGCCCCAAACTTGATTGCATAATCCAGCGATTATTATGGCGGCGTATACTATTGCATCTGCATACCTGTCAAGAACGGAATCGAAGAAGCCTCCGAACACTGTTACCTGCTGAAAAGTTCTGGCGATGATGCCGTCAAGTGTGTCGCAGAATCCTGACGCTAAAAGCAAAACTGTTGCCAAAAGAAGAAGCCACTGGTACCTTGGAGCCATTGCATATGCGCCGGCTGATGCGACAGCTAGTATGAATCCGATGAGGCTTACTTTGTTTGGAGTTAAGCCTATTTTATGTGCGGCTATTGCTTGTGAAGTTAGCATTTGCTGAACTTTTTTCTTCAGTTTAGTTAGCAAGTTAACATCCTGAGCTTGTTGAGTGTTAAAGCTCATTATGGGTCGGGTGTAAAAAAGCCTTTCCAGTTAGGTTGCCATCAAATGTTGAACAATTTTTCATATAGACGGTTTTTCAATGGACTTATTAGGAAGAACTCGTATTAGTGGGGCAGTAACGTTTCCGTTACTAGTCAAACGCAAGTAACAGTGACGTTACACAAAGCAAACACAAAAGGAGTAAAGAAAATGACTGAAAATTCAGACGTTATCTTCGTCGGGAATAAACCTCCAATGAACTATGTTCTGGCAATCATAACAAGCTTCTCCTCAGGAACCATGAAAGAAGTCACTTTGAAAGCTCGAGGCCAAGCCATAACTACCGCTGTTGATGTCGCTGAGATAACAAGAAACAGGTTCATTAAAGAGCTCAAAGTTGCCAAAATCGCTATTGGAACGGCTGAGATGCCACCACGTGAGGGAGAGAATAAGTCCAGAATGGTTTCGACGATGGAGATAACGCTAAGCAAAAAGTAAAACTGGACACAACCAACAAAACCAAGAAACCACTTCAAACCTTCTTTTATTTTTTAAATAAATTCTCGCGGAAATTTTATATCTTTACGTATTCTACTAGCACTTAGGCACCCGCTACCGTATCGCAAAGTTAAATAGCTAATTTTGTTAGTTAGAGAATTACTCCGTGTGAGAACAATGTTAGATATCAAGCTTATCCGTGAAAACCCCGAGCTAGTAAAAAATAATTTGGAAAAGCGTGGCAACCCTGAAACCACCCAAATGCTAGAGGATTTAATTGCTGTTGACAAGGAATGGCGATTTAACCTCACTAAACTAAACGAGCTGCGTCACAACCGAAAGCAGGTAACCATAGAAATCGCCAAACTAAAAAAAGCTGGCAAGGAAGCCGACAGCGAAGTCGAGAGGGCACAGGATATCGATGAAAAAATAACCCACATCGAAAAGCAAGTAACCCAACAAGAACAGAAAACCCATGACTACCTCATGCAGCTTCCGAACCTGCTGGATGAAAGTGTTCCACTTGGAAAAGACTCTAACGACAATGTGCAAGTAAAAACTTGGGGAACAATCCCAAAATTTAATTTTCCAATAAAAAATCATATCGACTTAGCCTTAGAATTAGACCAGATTGACATGGAAAGAGCTGGAAAAATATCTGGCGCAAGATTCTTCTACCTAAAAAACCAAGTCGCACAATTAGACATGGCGCTGATGAGCTTCGCTATAGAGGAACTAACAAAAAAGGGCTACACGCCGATCATTCCGCCGTATTTGATGAAGCGTGAAGCATATGAAGGCGTAACGGCACTTGGAGACTTTGCTGATGTTCTCTATAAAGTGGAAAACGAAGACCTATACTTAATCGCCACTTCTGAGCATCCTATGGCTGCAATGTACATGAACGAAGTGTTAAAAGAACAGGACATGCCGCTAAAACTTGCTGGAATAAGCACATGCTTTAGAAAAGAGGCGGGCGCACACGGCAAAGACACAAGAGGAATATTCCGAACCCACCAATTCAACAAAATCGAACAATTCATCTTTTGCAAGCCAGAAGACTCAACTAAGCTACATGAGGAACTGCTGCAGAACGCTGAGGAACTGCTTCAAAAGCTTGAATTGCCATACCGTGTTGTCAACGTTTGCACAGGCGACATTGGAACCGTAGCAGCTAAAAAATACGATATTGAAGCTTGGATGCCAGCGCAAAATGGGTACCGCGAAGTTGTTTCGTGCAGCAACTGTACTGATTATCAAGGAAGGCGTTTAGGCATTCGTTACAGGGAAAAGGAGGGCGCACCGCCGAAAGGATTTGTTCATACATTAAACTCGACAGCCGTAGCTTCAGGCAGAACTATAGTTGCCATACTAGAAAACAATCAGCAAGCAGACGGCACAATTAACATACCAAGTGCTTTGAAAAAATACATGGGCAACAAAGAAAAAATTGACAAAAAACGCTAAACCTTTTAATATTTCCTTGAGAATGTTGAGGCACGCTTGGAGAAATAAATTTGTCTTCAAAAACAAAACATATACGTGATAAGTGGCGTGGAAAGGGATGGTACATGGTTGTTGCGCCGTCCTTCTTTGGCAACTATGAGTTAGGTTCCATACCAGCGCAAGAACCGGAACAACTAATCGGCAGAGTTGTTGAAACAACCTTATATGATATAACAAGCGACTTTTCCCACCATTACCTGAAAATGTTTTTCCAAATAAACGAGGTTGACGGAAAAACCGCCAAAACGCTCTTTAAAGGCCATGAGTACTCGCGAGATTACCTTCGAAGCTTGGTTAGAAGAAGAACAACAAAAGTTGATGCATTAATCAACCTAACCACAAAAGACGGATTCAAGCTTAGAATTGCAGTTTCAGCGCTGACGCTTTCAAGAATAAAAACGTCTCAAGAAAAGATAATCCGCAAAATAATGGAGAAAACAATCCACGAAAAAGCCATTGCGTTATCGCTTGATCAGTTCGTTCAAGAAATGGTTCTCGGCAAAATTGCTTCAGACATCTACAACCAAGCTAAAGAAGTGGCGCCATTAAGACATGTTGGCATAAGAAAATCCAAACTAATAGCGCAGCCACAAGCGCAGGCGCAAACGCAAGAAGCCCAAGCAGCTCCAGTAGTTCAAGCTGAAGCATAACCCATTCTTTATTTTCAAATTCTTCTTTTTTAGGGCAAAATACTTTAGAAACGATAATCTAAAAATTTCTTTAATGAAACTTTAAGGGTGCATTGTATTTGTCGGCAAAGGCGGGAGTTCATGAAAAGGGAACCTTTACGGTTCAAGACACTATCGACAACATTAAAAAAGACCCCAATTACCACAAAGCTGGGGCGATAGGGCTTTTTATAGGTGTAGTTCGAGGGGAAACTTTCAAGGGGCAAAAAGTTGAAAAACTCCAACTTGAAGCTTATGAAGAAAAAGCCAATCAAGTCTTAGGCAAAATATGTAATGATTTATCCCAAAAGCCAGGAATAGTTAACGTTCAAATTCACCATTTACTCGGCGAATTCAATGTTGGAGACGATTTAGTTTATGTTGCAGTTGCTGGTTCTCACCGAACAGATATTTTTCCAGTCCTGCGAGAAGCTGTAGAAAGGTACAAAAGCGAAGCACCGGTTTTCAAAAAAGAACGCATCGTTGATGCAAAAGGTTCTGCCGTTGAATATTGGGTTTCAGAAAAACACAACCATTAACTCGATGGTATGAAAGTTTATGATTACGGCTTTAGCAGGTGGGGTTGGCGCCGCCAGATTTCTCACTGGCTTAACGAGACTTGTTAAAGAGGAAGATTTATCGGTAATTGTGAATACTGGCGACGACATTGAAATGTTCGGTTTGCACATTTCGCCGGACATCGACATTGTAGCGTACACTTTAGCAGGTATCGTTGACGAGGAAAAAGGTTGGGGAATAAAAGGCGACACGTTTCAGTGTCTCGAAATGATCAAAAAATTGGGCTTAGAAACATGGTTTAGTTTGGGTGATAAGGATTTTGCAACTCATATTTTTCGGACGAATTTGTTAAACAAAGGTTTCACGCTCTCGCAGGTGACCGACGAGATTTGCCATGCCTTAGGGCTTAAGGTTACCATTTTGCCAATGACGGATGATAAGTTTGAGACTTGGATAAAAATCGAGGAAGGGTTAGTTCATTTCGAAGAATATTTTGTTAAAAGACAAGCCAAGGATAAGGTTTTAGGTGTAGAATTTGTTGGCGCTGCTGGCGCTGCTCACGCGAAACCTTCGCCTAAAGCTGTAGATTCAATTGTTGATGCGGAAATGGTTGTTCTTTGTCCAAGCAATCCGGTGGTTAGCATTGGCACCATTCTCTCGGTTGATGGAATAAGAGACGCATTGAAGAGGACAAGTGCCAAAGTTGTCGGGGTTAGTCCAATAGTTGCTGGTGCTCCGATTAAGGGTCCTGCAGATAAACTGCTGCGTGGTTTAGGTTTTGAGGTTTCAGCGTTTTCTGTTGCTAAGCTTTATGCGGATTTTCTTGATACTTTTGTGATTGACATTAAGGATGCTGGGGAGAAGAACCAGATAGAACAGCTTGGAATCAAGGTGAAAGTGACAGATACCGTGATGAAGAGTTTAGAAGATAAAGTGCGGTTGGCGAAGACTGTTCTGGAAGACTAACATAAAAGTCTGCAATATATAGACTAGGTTACTCTCTATATACTATTTGGATAGCATAAATAAGGCAAAAAAAGATTGACTACATAAGAGTGCCATGCAGCAGAAGAAGAAAGCAAAAAAACGATGCACAGAACTCGAAGCGCCATGGTACTTCATCCATGTGTAATGCATGGTTAAGCGTCTTAATAGTTGATTGAGGGGGTAAAATGTGAAGGGAAAAGCAGGCAGCAAAAGGCAATCACAAGCTAAAAAGAGTGATCTTGTGGATTGGCTCTTGGCGATTGATGCATGCTAAGCGTGACATCCCTAAAAAGTAAGCATTTCGCAAGAAAAGACAAGTATGTTAAAGTTATCTTTGGATGCGGTATTAAGAGAAGGGTTATATCTGAAACCCATTCAATAATGTAACAGTAGTGATGAGAGTGGAAAAAAAAAGTTACGATTGGTTTGAGCAGCGCCGTAAAACCAGAGGATTAGAACTTGCTCATGATCAAATAACAAAGGCTTTTGATACTGTAACATGGTTGCATAAAGCAACCAAAAGCTTTTCAGAAAAAAACTTTAAAGAAGCACAAAAGTATATTGAAAACTTATATAAAACTGAGGAAGGCGTTGACCAGCTTCGAACAGACGTCTTCATGGAGTTATCCAAGGGTGCAGCTCTTGTAGCCGATTACCGCGAAGACCTCTTACACCTTGTTAAACGGTTAGATACACTGGCAGACCACACTAAAGATGCTGCAAGATGCCTTGAAATGCTCTCTGAGGCTGAAATCCCACAAGAGCTATGCGAAAAAACCGTTTTCATGACTGGAAAACTTGTGGAAACAGCACAGACATTAAGAAACAGCATAGAAAAAATCTCATCAAACCCAACAGAAGCCATAAATGAAGCAAAAAAAGTCGGCGAAATAGAACACGCAATAGACGTTGAATACCTTAAAACTAAAAGCTTATTCGTGAAATACGGCGCAAACATAAACTGCGGAGCCATGGTAATATTCGACGACCTGATAGAATTCATCGAGCAAGCATCAGACATGTGCGCAGACACAGCAGACTACATCCTGATACTCTCAAGCAGAGAATAAAAACCCTTAACCGTTTCTTTAACATTTTAATTTTAGCGCTCAAAAAGGCTAAATTACTTTTTAATTGAATCCCTGAAAAAATTAGTTTTTTATGGGAAGATGGCGGGCCCGCTGGGATTTGAACCCAGGACCTCCGGCTCCGCAGGCGTCAAAAGCGCTCAGAATTTAAAAATAAGCTTGATTTGGGCTGATTTGCGACAGGGCTTTAGGCAATATTTGGATTCTCAAAGCTATAGCTCAACCTACATCACTGATATTCTTCGCTATCTTGACTGGCACTTTAAGGTGATAAATTATCCCCAAGATGTTATTGGTATCTTCAGTAAGGTTAAGAAAGGTAGGCGTAACCTTTGGCTTGGCTTCCGAGTTCTCTTTAATTATTTGGAAGCGCTCGGATATGATGACTGGGTAGTCAACATTCTCAGAAAATCGCTGCCTAAAGCTAATTGCACCGGAATAGACCTTAAAGTTCCAGACGAGCCAGAGATTGTACGCTCCCTAAGCTCAATCAAAAATGCGACCCTAAAGTATTGGGCTCTGTATAACCTTCTGGTTGACTCCGGGTTGCGTTTAGTCGAGGCGCTTAAGGTGATAAGCGAATTTGAGGCTGACAAGGTTGCGACGGTTAATGGATTTTACCGCGTTGAGATTGGAGCTTTTAGGGGCAACAAGCAAGCGTTCTACGGATACTTTACCGAGTACACCTTTAAGCTGTTGAGCCAAGTCTCAGAAAAAGCGTTTAGACCCGGAACAGCGGCACATCGCTGCAGGAAGCATAAGGCGATTGCACCCAAATATCTGCGCAAGTTCGCCTTTGACAAGATGGTTGAGCTTGAGGTTCCAGAAAGCGTTGCAGACTTTATTGAAGGCAGGGTGCCAAAGCGCATAGGTGCAAAGCATTATATGGTGCTAAGGCGACAAGCGGATAAGTTCTACGGTAAATATACTGAGTACTTAACAAGCTTAAGGCTGAAAATGCAATCGGATACCACTACAAATAAGCCTCCAGTTCCAGAGACTGGATCAAAAACTTATTAATTAAACAGACTAATAGTATTAAATTGGTGGATGGGGTGGGATTTGAACCCACGGTCTTCCGCTTAGCGGGCGGGTGCTTTAAGTCCGTGCTAAGCTATCCATCCATTATTCTTGCTGGTTGAGCACGTGATATATCTCGATTAATCGCTCCCTAATGCCTTTTAAGAACTCTCCTGAAGCTTCCGTTGTGATTACCTTGAGGTCGAGTAGTATTTTTTCAAATTCTTGATCAAGATCTGGTATTTCCCATGGTGGGTAGTTTTGTTCTTCCATGTCGTGGATCTCTGAAGATTTTGTAAAGCATTTGCGTACGATTATGTCTACGAATCGATATCCTGACTTTTCAGCGATCTCGTCTGCCTTTTTTCTTCCGTTAACGTATTCTTCGGTTTTCTGTCGCAGAAGGTTTTCAATTAATGGTGTGATATCGGGTTTTTTCCGAGCTTCAATGTACGTCTTAATGCTTCCCTTCGCTACAGCTGACCAATTTACTTCAGGCATGGCTTCCATATCCGCAGCCACGTCATCGGGCATTGAGAGTGTAATGTTTTTTGGCATTAGCAATCGCTTCTCTGAATATGTGTGTACTGTGTTTACACATATAAGTTTTTTGTGTAAACTGTGTGTACACAGATAATCTTAGTGCAGTGATCAGCTGACAGGCGGACAAGTTTTATGGCAAGTATGCCGATTATTTGGTCAGGTCACGTTCAAAGCAAGCCTAAGCTAATAGCTTACCTTGCACAATTCCACGGTGATCGAACACCGCGCAGAAGCATAGCGCCGTCTGCTTGAAGGTTAATGCCAATCAGAGCCCAAATAAAGCTGCTTTTACGGCGATTGAACACCGTGAGGAAGCGTACCACCGTTATCCAGACAAACTGCAGACGCACGTTTCGCCCTTTAATGTATTATGACACGGTGCTTAAACTTGACGTGCCCGTTACGGCCTTCAAACGCCGTGTAGAGCAAACTATGCCTTTAGAGGCTTTAAGATATTAACTCAAGATTGATTGAGAAGAGTGTTTCTAAGTGATTAAGTTCGGTTAGAGGTCTACTCTGTCCAATTTGTCTCGGTTACAGTCATAGCAGGTCAATCGAATATTGTGTTCCTCTGAACTGCCTCCCTTTGAAACAGGTATTATATGGTCAAATTCTAATTCGTCATCTAAAAGCTGGTGTTTACATTCTTGGCAAACATAATTATCCCTTCGAGCTACACGCATTTTTACCTTAAAAGGTATGTATCTTCCAGTTCTACGATTTTCAGAAGTTTCAGTGAATCCCTCAGCAACAAATACTACAGGACATATATGACCAAAGACGTTGCAGCTTGATTCTAAAATTTCTTGTGGAATTTTTTCTGGGTAATCCTCAGGTTTGAATCCATCTATCTCGTCTTGGAAGATTTTTTTGCGCTTTACATCTAAGGGCTTTCCATCAGCCATTTTACCTGTTTTGAGACAATTTTTTAGATACTTAATCTCTTTAACCATTTCCTCGCGTAATGGAGGTAGCAATGGCGACTCCTCAACAAAGGGTCCGTATGGGCAATATTTGAGTTCCCAACAAGGTTTGCATACCCGCGATGAAGCAGCCTTCCAAGCAGCTAAAACTTTTTTGTCCGGAGTATCGATATCAAAACCCAGAAGTTCTTTAATTTTTGCGTCTATCAACAGTCTCGCCTTGTAGGCAAGTATGATAGTTTTACAATATAATATGTTTGGACTTAATAGGGTTTTGTCGCTTACATGCTTTCTTAGTAAAATTCCATACCGAAAATTCTGTCGAATAATTGAGTAAGCCAACTGGGCTCAAGGTTAACAGCCAATTCGACCATCGCTTGGTTCTGCAGCGCTTTGCCCCTTTGTACGGTGTACTCCATGACCTTACGGTGAATATTCACCGTGCATCTGTAGCGCTTTACCCATTGGAAGCTATGCTTTTGTACGGTGATTGAACACCGTGGAAATGCGTATGCACCTTTAAGCTAATTTGCTATATGCTGTATCTTATGGCGTACTCGCAGACAACAAGCGAGGGATTTGCAGTCTGAGCCTATTTTAAAGCCTAATGTGCAAAAGCGCTTCGAACCCAAATGCTTTAAGCAGGAAGCGCTAACTTAGCTGTTAAAGCAAGTAAAGGTGTAGCGTGTTGAATAGCCCAAAGCGCAGTCGCCTCATGTACGTATGCATCACCGCATTAATTGCGATTGTGTGCTCTGCAGGTGTAATCGGGCTTAACATTTAACTCGCATGCTCAAAATGTCAATAATGTAGATGTTATAAAGCCCACTCCCACGCCAACACTCTTGTCCACGCCAACACCGTACTTAACACCCACACTTCCATTTTCCAATCAAGTTGTATTTGGCACTGTTAACGTTACACCTATTACTGCAGAAAATATAACAATGGAAGCTTATGGTTCATATTATATTGCTGAGTATGTTATCTACGGTCACTTACTGTACGCAGCAAATAACACCGGTGTGGGTAATGCGGCCGTAACTTTAACAATGTATAATGACTCATATGAGACGACTTTAACACAAATTACATCTTCAAATTATACGGTACCTTTATCGTATGGAGATTATTACTTTGAAGTAGACCCAAGTTATGCTCACTCAACTGCTGTGTTATCAGCAAACGGCACAATAGTCCTACCCTTGGACCTACCTTGGCGCTATTATCCAATTGATGAATATAACCAATTTCCGCCATGCAATGTTATATTCAACGTGTACCCCGATTCTACTGGATAGACTAATAGTTGCTGACGCATGTACGCTTAAAACCTTGTTCTTCTAAAGGCATGCTTAACTTTAACGCTAATTCAGCTATTGGGCAAATTCAAATTTGGACTTTATCCAACTTGTCAAGTCTAATCTCCACGTCAAACAAAACTTGGTACAATCTCATAGCTGTAATTGTAAGGTCTTCAAGGGGTATGCTTAGAAAAGGCTTGCTCGTGGCAATGTCAAAAGGTCCGCCAGCATAGCTATTAACTTCAGAAAAACGCATCGCTCCGCAAAGCATAACAAATTTTCCACCTATGTGAGTGAGAGCAACCAAGTAATTTGGCGCCGCATCAAACCACTCTGCCTTGTTAACGTTGACTCTATTTTCACCACTCCATCTGGTAACACTTTTAACCTCAAGTTTTCCAAGTGCTGGCACATAAAAATCGCTTGTTTGAGGAAACGGTGCTCCATGACCTTTGCGCCAATCAGTTATAGGCTCTAGATAATTAAAGGGCAAAGCCATACCCTGCAAGATTAAATCAAACGCTTTTTCTGCCTTTAATCCATCCCTTTGCTGCTTAAGTTTTTTCTGCCACTCAGCGTCGTCTCTCAGTTTTGGGTCCTCGCGTTCGTAGCGGGTCATAAAAAAGTTAACGTATGCTTCAATAATCATCACAGCAGGCGATAGAAAGCCGTATTCTTGAACTTCAGCTTTAAACTCTGGAAACTTGTCCTCAAGAACTTTGCTTTCTTCGGGTTTTGGATTTAGGTTATAGAAAATCTGGTTGCCATCATATGGAATGTTCAATTTTGCCAAATATGGTTTAATCTCTTTAAGCTCGTCATCCGTTGCGAGCTCTATGCCTTTAAGTCCATTCGGCTTAGGACTGATTATCCTCATGTGCCATTTGTTAGCCATGTTATGGCACCTTCTCCCCGTTCAAGCGTTTGCTTTCCGCTGGCTTGCAGAACTTTTGTTCCGGAGTCAGGTTCAGACCAAGCATTACTGCTTTCCCTCCTCTAAGGCGTTAAAATCGGATAGCCAACATCGAGGGAATATTCTGTTCAAATACTTACAATGCATCAAAACTCATACACCTTTCAGTTAATTTTTTTTTAGCCCTAAGAATTTGCATGTTTAGCGCTTATATTAACTTAGTGGTGAGCATTATCACACTTTTTAGAGCTCCTAAACTCTCGCTCAGCCTAAGCTTTTTCGATAATCAGCTTATCACCCTCAATTATCACCTTGAGTTTTGCAGGCGCTTGAAACGGAAACGCACTGTCAACCATCAAGTCGGATGGAATGTACAGTATGCCCGTACGACTCTTAGGGCCACACGTTAACTTGCCTATTGCTTCTCGCATTCTTAGTCTACTCCATTACGCGCTTTTGAGCCCGGCTCCAGTCCTACACGGTGTTCGATCACCGTGGAAGGGCTTTGATTTAAAGCCCGTTGCACGTATGTCTGTTTGTACGGTGTTCAATCACCGTGGAATCATGCAACTGGGCCATGCTTTTGCACGGTGAATATTCACCGGACAATGCTTTATAGCGCTTAAATGCTTAAAGGCTTAGGCAGTTATAAATTTTATGCTATAATTCATCTGATAATTTATACGGTAAGCTTTAAGTGTGAGCCAACCTTTAAGACTTTAAGGCGAAAGCATGTTAAGCAAAGTAGAACTTGAATTCATAAAGTCCCCTGAAAAATTTGACAAAGCTTACGGCCGTGTGCTACGTTGCCGTATAAAGGCTAAAAGCGCACAACTGCGCGACGAGGCGACGTTGCTTCAGGGCGCTGGGCTAAGCGTTACGGAAAATTGTAACGCCGTTACAGATTTTAGTAATGGCAATCCGAGCGCAAATCAAGCTGATTTAAGCAAAAGAATAACGGGCCCGCTGGGATTTGAACCCAGGACCTCCGGCTCCGCAGGCCGGTGTCATAATCCGTACTAGACGACGAGCCCTTTCCCATGGTTTTGGATGAATTACGGACATGGCGATACTGCTATTTAAGTTTCCTGAAAAGGCTCACGCCATCCTTATCCGATTCTCCATGCTCGCCTGGTCTCGCTCCGTTTTCTTTAAGCGTCTGCAAAAAAAAGCAGCCATCTGAACGCAGAACTTCAGCAACTCGGGTGTTCTAAATGGAAAATTTTAAAAGCTTATTTTGGGTAAGTAAGTTAACCGCGAATTTCTTGAAGATGGATGGAAATGAAGAGAATACTAATTGTGATCCTTATAGGGCTTTTGTGTTTATCGATGTTTTCAGTTTTCGCGCCAAAAGTGAAGGCGCAACAATCTACGGTGGACTGGTGGCCCACATTCCGTCATGACCTAACGCACACAGGCTACTCCACTTCAACAGCGCCACTTACAAACCAACTCCTATGGAGTTACCCGACCGGCAATTCTATAGATTATTCTTCTCCTGCTGTTATAAACGGGGTGGTTTATGTTGGCTCAGATGACCACTATGTTTACGCTTTGAACGCTGCAACCGGTGTATACATCTGGAGTTACAAGACCGGCGGTTCTGTGGATTCTTCCTCTGCAGTCGCCAACGGCATAGTCTACGTTGGCTCAGAGGACCACAAGGTTTACGCTTTAAACGCTACTACCGGTACCAAAATATGGAGTTACACAACCGGCGACAAGGTGGAGTCTTCCCCTGCAGTTGTCAACAGCATAGTCTACATCGGCTCAGACGACAACAAGGTTTACGCTTTAAACGCCGCAACAGGCACAAAAATATGGAGCTACAGCACAGGTAGTTCCGTGGTCTCGTCTCCCGCGGTTGTTAATGGTGTGGTTTACGTTGGTTCAGAAGACGACTATGTTTACGCTTTGAATGCCGCAACAGGCAGCAAAATATGGAGTTATGAAACCGGCGACGAAGTGGATTCCTCTCCTGCAGTTGTCAACGGCATAGTCTACGTTGGCTCAGACGACAACAGCGTATACGCTTTGAATGCCGCAACAGGCAGCAAAATATGGAACTTCGGCACAGGCAATTATGTGGATTCTTGTCCCGCCGTTGCCAATGGTGTGGTCTACATTGGCTCAGAAGACTACAACGTGTACGCTTTAAACGCCGCAACAGGCAGCAAAATATGGAGCTACCCCACAAGTAACCAGGTAGAGTCTTCTCCCGCGGTCGCCAACGGCATAGTCTACGTTGGCTCAGACGACGACAATGTTTA
Organism: Bathyarchaeia archaeon; assembly: GCA_050010515.1. Taxonomy (GTDB): domain Archaea; phylum Thermoproteota; class Bathyarchaeia; order Bathyarchaeales; family Bathycorpusculaceae; genus Bathycorpusculum. The sequence continues at coordinate 16,011 of JBEKKX010000007.1, read as the reverse complement.
CGCTTTGAACGCTACAACAGGCACCACAATATGGACTTACGGGACCGTTAATCTTGTAGATTCTTCTCCTGCGGTTGCCAACGGCGTGGTCTACGTCGGCTCAAACGACGACAGCGTATACGCTTTTGGTGCAATTACGGTTCCTCAACCATCCCCACCCGTGCCTTCCCCAACAATTCCAGAGTTTCCTAACCAAGCGCTCGATTTTTCATTAGTTGCCATTATGGCATGTGCTGCATTTGCTGTAATCGTCGCAAAAAAGAAGAGAATAAACGGGAAAATTCTACAAGGCTAGCTATCCAAAATCATCAAAGCGCGCTGGTCATCAGAGAACCCCTTAAAATTAAGAAGGCAAAAAAAGAGAGAAAAGCCGCAGAGAAATTAGCGTATGGCGATATCGCCAGCGATGGCATAATCCGTACTAGACGACGAGCCCAACGCTTGTTTTGTACCCAGAAAATGAGGGCAGAATAGTAAATAATTTGCTTAAACTTAAAAATAGTGGTTTAAGATGGCGTGTGTTATTTTGTTTGTTTAGGGAAGGTTATTTTGAATTTTGTTCCTTTGCCAACTCTGCTTTCAAAAGTTATTGTGCCGCCCTGTGCCTCAACTAAGCGTTTAACAACGGCTAATCCGAAGCCTTGCCCTTTAGATTTGGTGGTCATGAGTGGCTGGAAGATTTTTGGTTTTATTTCGTCTGGAATTCCAACGCCAGTATCCGCAGTGATTATGAAAACATTATCACCTTCCTCAAAAGTTCTTATTTTTAGTTTGCCCCCGTTTGGCATGGCTTGAATAGCGTTTGTTACAAGGTTTACAAGGATGCGTTTTAGGAAAGTTAAGTCTAAATTCAGTTTTGATAATTTCTTATCGCATTCTGCAAAAGCGTGAATATTGTTTGGTACATTCACTGTTGAAAGCAGTTGCGGAATGACACGGCGAAGGTCAACTTCAACCAGTTCAGGTTTGAGGGGTCTTGCGTAATCTTGCAAGTCAGAAACAATCTTGTTTATGTAATCTATTTGCTCTTGTATAGTACCTAAACTTTCTTGCGTATTTCTTTTGAATTGGCTATCGGGTGAACTATCGACATCTTGTTTTATCAAAAACAGTTCTCCGACAATAGCTTGCAGTGGGTTACGAATATCATGGCCAATCATACCTGCGGTTTGTCCAATAGTGGCTAAGCGTTCAGCATCTTTCAGTTGTTTTGTTCTTTCTTCAACAAGCTTTTCTAAATTCTTGGTATGTTCTCCAAGTTTTTGCTCTATTTGCTTGCGCTCAGTTATGTCCTGTTCTACCCCGACTAGCCTTTTTGGCTTTTTATCATCATCAACTTCTCTGATCATCCGTTCAGAATGTATAGTGCGAACCGAGCCATCTTCTCTAATAATTCGGTAATCGAAACTTGCTTTAGAAATCACACCTTTAAACAGCATTTGCTCCATTATTTTGTTTATTGCTTCCCTGTCTTGCGGATAAATTCGAGCGACATAATAAGTGGTATTTGGGCCATACCGTTGTGGTTTTAAGCCAAATATGCGAAATAGCTCTTCAGACCAAATTGCCCTATCTTCTTTAACATAGTACTCCCAATTTCCTACATGAGCAATCCTCTGCGCCATTTTTAACCTCTCTTCGCTTTCTTTAAGTGCCTCTTGAATTTTGACGCGTTCAGTTGCGTCGTCAAAAATAGTTACGGCAGCATTGGCTTTGCCTTCTTTATCGTAGAGCGGTTTTGCACTTACGTTTACTATAAAACGTTTTCCATTAATGTGCTCAATAATTTGCGGCGGTGCGTTACGCATTGTTTCTTCTTTAAACAGTGCTCTGTATGTATACAGTTCTTCGGTTGGGCAAATCTTACCATCCAGATTGTATATCTTTACTGCAAGATTCTTTAATTCGAGCCCACACGGGTTTATGCCATTAAGCTCAATAGCCCTTTTATTGGCGTAGGTTACTTTGCCCTCAGGCTTTTCAATAACCATCACAGCCGAAGGAATATTTTCTAAAATATTTTTTAGCCGTTCTTTATCTAAAGCTAAATCGCAAGATGCAGAAGTATAATTTGGGGTTTTATCTTCTTTAACGTTTACTTTGGGCGTTTCTTTTTTTGGTTTTATGTTTGGTAGAGTTTTTTGATAACTCAACCATAAATTCCTCCAACAAAGCCTAAAAAACTCAATTCTCTAAGTATTATTAGAGAAAAAGATAAGTTAAGCCTTTTGGTCTAATTAAAATCAAACTTTGGTTGCATAATGGCAGCATTGTGGCTGCCAAAAGCCTTTTAACTAATTAAAGAAATGCGGAACGGGAAAAGCAATTTGGCAAGAGCAGCGTTAAAACTAGTTGTGCCAATATTAGTTATAGTTTTCATGTAACATTCGTCGGTCAATTTTAGCTAATAAAAACTATGTCTAAAATTGAGGTATCGGTAGGGTAACGCAATATTGTTATCCTAAAGAGGGGTATGCTTTTTGCTTGGTTGTTCAACTAGCAAAAAGCGGCAGCCCTGCGGGTAAATCAACTTCTCAAACAACCCTTTTTATGCTGGTCATAGCATACAGTTTTGTAATTCAAAAAAGAAATTTAATCCTAAACTGCTAACTTTTGCTTACGACCCTTTTGAGAGCGGCTATGACGTTTTGTTTGCCCATGGCAAGTACATATGGACCTAAACGTGGACCCTGCGGTGCACCCATCAAAATCTTGTATAGCGTTTTGAAGAAGCCGCTGGGCTGTATGCCGTTGTTTTTTGCAGCGTTAAAGATGGCGTTTTGAATTTTATCTGGTTCTTCTTCAGTTTCCAGTTCTGTGATTAACTCACTGATTGCTTTTTTCTCTTCGCTTGTTAGAGTGACATCTGTTTCTCTGATTTCTTCAAAATCTCTGATCCAATTCAAAGTGTACTCAATACGCTGTTTCAAATTAGCATCTAAGGCTTGACCCTTTTGTAGGTAACCGTAGCTTTGCAGTTTCTCAGCCACATAATCGTTTACGCATTCTTTAGGCGCCATTTTAACCAGAAACGCCATCAAATTATAGGGCACGTGAACGCTTGGCTTAGCTGGCGGCTTCAGGACATAGCAGTACTCAAACAAACCCCTAAGCTTCGTGGCTTCTTTTTCGCTGGTTTGTTTTTTGCCGAAATACACGTCTTCGAGGAAATCAAGCTCATTCATGTACAGTGGAATATCTGACATGTCCAAGTTTCGTGTCCCAACAAACCGTTTAAGCATCAGCAAAAGCAGCGACTGAGGAGAACCGTAACGGAACCACACTTGCGGCGTGAAAACGTTGCCAGCTGATTTGGATATTTTCTTTCCGCTTTTATCGAGGAACATTTCGTATTTTGCGTGTGAAGGCGGCTCAAAACATAGGACTTCGCGGCATATTCGGTCGTTGATTTTTACTGAGTCAGCGATGTCTTTTCCGTAAGCTTCAAACCGTATGTCCAGCGCTTTCCAGCGGGCGGCGAATTCACCTTTCCAAGTTAATTTTCCCTCACCTTTACTTATGTCTGCTTCGCCTTCATAGCCACAGCCCTCGATGAGTCTATCACGTATCTCTAAGCCTTCGCATTTGTAGAGGACCTTGTCAGTTTTTGGGTCGAACTTGTAGGCTTTTGTGGTATAGATGCGCCCGCAGTTGCGGCAGACTGGGAAGAAAGGCAAGACTTCAGTGTAGCGTTCTTGACCAACTTCTTCTTTAACAATTTCGCCTACTGCCTTGGCATTGGACAGAATGGTTCTAATCTCGTTTAACAGTAAACCTTTCTCGTAGACTTCCTTAGCTGAAAAATAGCGGTATTCTATCTCGCACTTGTCCAGGGATTCAAGCAGAAGCGAGCTCATGTGTTTACCGTAGCTTTCATGGCAACCAAACGGGTCAGGAATACTGGACACTGGGTAACCAAGATACTTCTCCAAATCTTTTGATAACCCAACCGGAACTTTCCGTAAGCCATCCTTGTCGTCGCAGTAAGCAACCAACTCAGAATCGAAACCTAAACCCTTCAAAGCAAGCGTAACAGTATACGAGCGTGCAGCATCACCTAAGCTGCCGATGTGCGGAAAACCAGAGGCGCCAAGACCCATCTCAGTTCTGATTTTACCCATGTTTCTGCCTAGCTGGCGCTCCCTGTCGATTACTTTCTTGGCCATCATGTCGTACCATGTGCCACGCCCGATAATCTCTTCAGTCATAGCTTCGAGCCTTCTGCCATTGTGACTGCACATTGAGATAGAAAAATGTTTAGAGAAAAATGGCTTAAGGTTTCTTTCGCCTTAGAGCCGAAGCGATGGCTATCGCGCCGAGCACAAGAATTAGCAAGGCAAGGGAGTAAAGCCAGTTTGTGCTGTAAACGAGCCAAGCGACGCCTAAAGCCACGATAATTATACCCATCTCCAATGTACCGAATGGTGTGCGCTCGTATTTCTGAGGGCTTTGAGCACGCATAAATGCCATAACCAGTTCCCATGCCCCGAACAGAATGAAGATTGTGGGAAAAATGTTTAGCCATGGACCGATTAACTTTGCCGCATAAAGAAGTATGGCGACTACTGCGATTATGAATAAAGCGCCTATTGAGAGCAGTTGTCGTCTACTTTCAGACATTACCCTGCCATCCTATGATATTGTTGCGCCGCATTCGGGACAGAACTTGGAGCTCGCAGGGATCGAGTGGCCGCATTTCGGGCAATTTATTGTGGCAGCTGATGGAGGCGTGAGAGTAGTTCCGCATTCAGGGCAAAACTTGGATGTAGCTGGAACATGCGCGCCGCATTTAGGACATATCACAAGGGCAGCTGTAGGTGCTTGTGCCTGAACTTGACCTGCTGAATTCATAATTTGAGGTATGAGCACCATGCCTGTGCCTAAGCCTGCTCCGCCGCCGCCACCGCCTGATGCTCCTAGTGATGCCGCTGCACTCTTCACTGTTTCCATGCGCAAGACTGTGTCTGCTGGGGTGCTTCCAGTTTTAAGCCAAAACAGCCGTTCACGGTACTCAGGTGTGGTGTCGATGCCTTCGAAACGTAAGTCTGTTAGTTCGATGCCTAAGCGTTTGAAGTAGTCTAAGACCGTGTTCTTAACAATAATAGAGGTCTCTTGGAGCCTAGTAAAGACTGTAATCAAGTCGTAGTGAGAGAGTTCTGCAATTATCTTTTCATTTAGGAAGCCTCGGAGAAAGTCGTTGACACCGTCGGTGTCGAAAGCATTTTGTCCACCTACAACCTCATTCACGAACAGCGATGCATCTTCGATTTTGAACAGGAATTGCCCAAACACTTTAAGTGGAGCCAGCTCTGTAGTTTGTGCACTTGTACCCCATTTGCCATTGAAAACTTTAGTAGCGATGTAGATGACCATCGCTTTAAACGGCTTGTTGCTACCGAACCCTGCTATACGCGTTAGCAAACTTGTAAGCAAAGGCAGATTCAACGTTGTCAGCGTGTGCCTGCCAGCATTGAAAACGTCATAGGCTTTGCCATCCCTGAAGAACACTGCCATCTCATACTCATGCACGACAAGTTGGGCACCCCATGTGATATCTTCATTTGGGTACCTCCAAACTATGGCGTCTGGGCCTGCATTTGTCCATTCTATTACTTGCGGCATTTTAACTCGCTCCTAAGATTACTTCATTACGTTGATCAAACGTGTTTTCTAAACTTTCAAGTTTGTCAGTTACATTCTGAACCCTGGTTTTCAGGTTCGTGGTTACGCCGCTGGCTAAATCTGCTTTGAAAGCGTCGATTTCAGTTGTCAATGCGTTTATTCCGTCTAGAAGCTTATTATCGAAATCTATCATATGGTCAAGATTTTCTTCTCTGACTTTGACAGCGTCAAAGAACCCGCTGTACCCGTAAGAGGCATGATTAATTTTCTCAACAACACGATCCATCTTAGCTAATAGGCGATCCATGTCTGTCAGGACATCGAAGTAGCGGCGGTCAGCCAACTTCTGCTCAATTTCCCTCAAATCTGTCTTTTCAATAGACAGTTTCAGGTACAGGTGATTCCTGATCAGCCTATCGCTTTCGCGGCGCAGTTCCTTCTCTTTGTAACCGCGGAAACCTGGAACAAACGCGGCTATCTTCTCAGGGAGGGACATTTGACCTTGAACGTTTGATAATTCATCGTTTGTATCGCTCATTTTACATATCCGCCTTTTTTATTATTCGTTGATTATAAAAGGTCGCTTTTAAAGTTTGTTAGAACATATCAAGCTTAGAATCTTGAAGAGGGAATATCACCCTTCAGGGCTGTTCCACCGGTTCCTTCGATTATCAACTGGTAAACTTTGCCTTTGTATTCATATTTGATGAACCAGATGGGCGCATGCAAATAGACCTCTTGTTTGGCGGTGACTTCGGTTTTTATCTCGACTATTTTATCCACGTCTTGCTCGAGAAGAAAGCGATGGTGATCCTCGATTTGTTGCTTGGCAATTTCTAAAGCAGCATCACGGTCCATTTCACTGTTTAATAGCTTGGCAAAGCCTTCGATTTTGCGGAAGTCGAAGGGGATTTTCCCTTCCAAAGGAACCAAGTATTCACGTGTCGGGAAACCGGAAGCTTCACGTGCCAAAACCAGCCACTCATATTCCTTGGAGATTGTGCCCTCTTTAACGATTGCTGGAGCTATGCGTTCGAATATGCCCTTGTAAGTGCTTTTAGCCTCCACTGAAACCACCCAAAATGGCAAATAAACCAAGTCTCGCTCAGCAATCTTTGATTTCCTAGCGAGGTCACCTGGTTTCAAGAAGCCGCCGCGCATCCAATCCTGAATCGGCTCGTCTATACTTTTTAGGTCAAACCTGTTGAGAATAAGCGAATGCTCAAACGTGAATGCTTGCCCCGTCTCGATGACAGTGTTGAAGCCGCAGTATTTGCAGGTAGCAATTATTTCTCCTGGTTTAAACTCAACTGGAGCGCCGCAGTGACTGCACTTGATTTCTTGAGCTACATTAGTCAAGTTTAAGCCCCCAAATGTTCACGTTTCAGAATTTCTCTAGCGACTATGACGCCTGAAGCTGAAGACTGAATTAAACCGCGTGTCACACCTGCACCGTCGCCGATGGTGAACATGTTTTGGATTTTTGTTTCCAACGCATTGCTTAGTTGCAAGTGTGAAGAGTAAAACTTGACTTCTATGCCGTAGAGCAAGGTATCTCTTGAGTGGATTCCTGGCGCTATCACGTCTAAGGCTTGAAGCATCTCACGTATGTCTGCTAAATAACGGTAGGGCAAAACGAAGCTTAAATCGCCTGGCGTGGCGTTCTTCAAAGTTGGTACAACCAAGCTTCTGGAAAGGCGTTCGGGAGTTGAGCGGCGTCCAGTAACCAAATCGCCTAACCGCTGAACCATTACTCCTCCGCTTAAGAGGTTTGAAAGTCTGGCAACATATTTGCCGTAAGCAATAGGTTCTTTGAAAGGTTCTGTGAAGGAGGTGCTGACTAGAATGGCGAAGTTTGTGTTGTCGGTTTTTCTTTCAGCGTAGCTTCCGCCGTTAACGGTTAAGACGCCATCGTATGATTCCGTAGTGACTTCGCCGTAAGGTGACACACAGAAAGTGCGGACTTGATCGTCGAAAAGTCGTGAGTAATAAACTAGTTTTGGCTCGTAAAGCTCTTTGGTCAGGTTTTCCATGACTGAAGCTAAAACTTCAACGCGTACGCCGATGTCAACTGGGTTGTTTATGGTTTTTAATCCTCGGACCTGAGCCTCTGTTTGGAGCCATTCTGCTCCGCTTCTGCCAGGAGCAATTATGACGTATTTGCCTATGATTTTTTCGCCGTCTACTGTTTCCACTCCTTGGATGAGGTGGTTTTCAGCGATTAAGCCTTTCACATCTGTTTTTGGTCGGAAAGTGATTTTGCCGTTAAGTTCTTTACGCATTCGATGTAGCGTTTCTAGGCATTTTTCTGTGCCCATGTGGCGAACTTCTTGCCTGATAAGCTTCAAACCCGCAAGCGACGCTTGACGTTCGATTTCATCTACTTTTTCGCTATCTCCACCGTAAACTTGCTCGCTTGCCCCGAATTTTAGGTAGATGCTATCTACGTATTTCACCAGCGCCTGGAGCTCTTTGGTTGAAACGTACTGGTTTAGCCAACCGCCAACCTCTGTTGACAAAGTTAGTTTTCCGTCACTGTAAGCGCCTGCTCCACCCCAGCCTGAAAGAACTGAGCATGGTTCACAATGGACACATTCGAGCCCTCGGCTGGATGGGCATTTGCGTTTGTCTATGTCGGGTCCTCTGTCGAGTATCAGGACGTTTAAGTTTGTTTTCTCTGTTAGTTCTAGCGCTGAGAAGATGCCTGCTGGTCCTGCACCCACGATTATTACGTCATATTTCATAGGCACTGCCCCCGTGGAACCCAGAACTACATGTAACAGGTGCCATATATTTGTTAGTGCATTAATTATGGAAGCAGATTGCCGATGGTTTTTTGGGAATTGCACAGGTATTTTCAAATTATATTAAAGAACATTTATAATAACAAAAACTCCAATAGTGCATGAAGAAAAACATGTCCAGTAAGACACAATCCGAAAACATAGATGAATTAATCTCCGACTTCTCACGCTTCTACATACTCACCATACTGTACGAGGGACCCTCACACGGCTACAGCATAATCAGCAGATTCAGAAAAAGAGTCAAAAAAGAAGTGAGCCCAAGCCTAGTTTACCCGTTCCTGCAGCAACTAGAAGAAAAAGGCTTAGTTAAACACACAATAAAACCGGTAGGCGAGAAAGAAAGAAAAATCTTCGAACTAACACAGGCAGGCAGAGAATTATGCACTGATCTTTTCAAGCGCTTTGCCGAGCTAGTAGCAATCGCTATTGAACCAAGCCTTTACGTTTGCGCCCACTGTGGATGCAAAGTCTATGAAGGCGGCTACCGAGAAGTCATCGATGGCAGAGAGACAGCGTTCTGCTGCATACATTGCGCTTACTCATATAAGGAAGCAAAGAAACTGGCAAAACAACTAACTGGTACTAAGAAGCAAGCGTGAGCGATGCTAACTTCTTAAGAAAATAATTGAAAACAAAAAGTTTGAAGACTGACTAGTCTTTTATTGCTTCAATAAAACTCATAACGTTCCAAAGTTTTACCCGCGTGTAGGGCGGCATGTTTGGGTCTTGCAAAATTTCATCCAGAAGCGACACTGCGTTTGAAGCTCTCACTGCAGGCGTATATTCAGAGCTTTGCAGGGAATTCATAGCGTCTTTTGCGGAACGCCTGATGTTTCTTGGCGTTGTGCTGTCCTCAGAGACCTCTCCAAGCACTACTAACGCTTGCTTAATCTTAGCTTCGTATTCTTCAGCTTTTTTCTTTCGAACCATAAATCGGCACTGCCTACTGCACGTCACGCAGTAACTGCTTATATAAGCAATTGATACGTATTTACTTTGGGGTTCTAATTGCAAGAAAAAGAAAACACACCTATTAAACGCATGGCTGACTTGCTAAGGCAAGGCGACACTTTAACCGACCTGTCATGCCCGGTCTGCGCTTCCCCACTCTTCAGACTAAAAGATGGCACGTTATGGTGCGCAAATGATGAAAAAAAAGTAGTAATAGTTAAAGAAGGCGAAGAACCGCCAAAGCAAGCCGCAGCCAGCACAGCCTACGATAAACTCGAAGCAACACTCTTAGCGAAGATGCAAGAATTACAAGGCAAAATCGAAAAAACCGAAGACTTAGAAGAACTGCAAAAACTCAGCGTTGCACTATCTGAATTACTAAACAGTCTGGAAAAGATTAAGAATATGAAGAAAGCCTGAGCGGGACTTATCTTGACACTGGGTTTTTATGAAAATTTCCCCTTAAACATTCACATGGTTGAGAGCTTTAATTCAACTCTCTCAAGCAAACAACTTCAACAAAGGCTAATCCAAGTTCTTTATGAAATAAACAGAAAGGAATTCAGTTTTGAAGAAGCCGCTAACCCAACTATACCTGAATGTAAATTAATTTTCGAGTTCGGTTTGGCGGACGCTGAAGGCTTCAACTACGTTGATGAGGAAGAGGTAAAAAAAGTACGAAACCTGCTGGGAAAAGAGAATTTGCGTACAATGGATTTCTTCTGCGCCATACGTTACTACAAGGGAGAAAAAAAGAGCGCGCTAAAATTTGATTATTACCTTCTCCGAACTGTATACAACAGAGACATTTTGGAAATTCAAGTTTTCCACAAAAAAGGGCCAAGATACATATCGCCAGAAGATTTAACACTGTTCATCTTTAACAAAACAAATGAAGCCTCAAACAGGAAAATTTTGAAAAAAACCCTTTCATAATGTAAAGACTAATGAGGGAGAAATTAACTCTATATCCGAAAGCCATATTTCTAACAACAGTAATTCCGTAAAAGCGAACCAACAGAAAAAGGCAGACTCACAAAAGAACCAAGAAAACAGGAGCAAAATTTAGTTGATTCCAATTGAAGTTTCTGCTCTCAAGAAATGCTATGGAGACTTGAAAGCTGTAGATGACATCTCATTCACAGTTAACAAAGGTGAAGTTTTCGGGCTTCTGGGTCCAAACGGCGCAGGCAAAACCACCACCATAGAAATTTTAGAAGGCTTGAGAGAAAAGGACGGAGGCGACGTGAAAGTTCTTGGTCTTGACCCATGGAAAAACGGTTATGAACTTCACAAGAAAATCGGCGTCATACCTCAAGAGTTTAATTTTATTGAGAAAGTAACCCCTAGAGAAGCAATAATTTACTACGCGGATCTGTTTGACATTAAAGTCAACCCCGATGAAATTCTGAAAGAAGTTTTGCTTGAGGATTCAGCTAAAACCAATTTTGACAGCCTTTCTGGCGGGCAAAAACAGAAGATGGGACTTGCTCTTTCGCTTGTGGGAACGCCTGAACTGCTATTTCTTGACGAGCCCACCACTGGACTGGACCCGAACGCTAGAAGAGCAATCTGGGATGTCATCCGCGGATTGAAAGCTAAGGGTAAAACAATCATTTTAACAACCCACTACTTAGATGAGGCACAGCAGTTATCCGACAGAGTAGCCATCATGGATCATGGGAAAATTGTGGCTATGGGAACAAGCGACGAAATCATTGAGCATCACGGCTCGGGAGAAAGACTTGAAATCCGCGGGTCCGAACAATTGGCTAGGTACATTAAAGCAAATACAGAATTACACGTCGATTACGACAACTCCAGAGGAATAATCAGCGTACCGATTAAACAGAAAATTGATGCGCTCGCGGCTTTGGCTGCCGCTGAACAGTCAAAAATGGACTGGGGAGAAATCCAGACGCGCCGTGACAGCTTAGACGACGTTTTCGTTAAGCTTGTCAGCAGAAAGTTAAGTGAACATGGCGAAATATTAGATGAGCATGAACACGGGGAGGGACTGAAAGATGTCTAGTGGAAAAAGAATTCTAGCAGATTTCAAGGTCTTTAGCCGCGGGTACCTGAGAAACAGATTTGGCCTTTTCTTCGGACTGATATTTCCAGTCATATTAATCTTGATTTTCGGCGCTATTTTTTCAAGCAACAGTTCAGGAGTAATTAATGTTTATACCCAAAACCAAGACAATGGACCTGTTTCAACTCAGTTTTTAGCTGCGCTTAACAGTTCAAGCACAATCAGGGTAATAACGGTGAGTCCTACGCAGGACTTCTCGAAGTACCTTGCTGCTCATTCAACATCTGACGGCATCGTAATACCTAAAAACTTCTCCGCTGACTACTTGGCGGGTCACCCAGTGAACGTGACAGTTTACGGGAACCCGACGTCAAGCACAAGCGGCATCGTAAGCGGAACGGTGAACGGAGTCATAAACTACTTCAACCTTAACTATTACAAGCAGAACGCGGTACCCATCCTCGGCATAACCCCGACTACGGTTAACATTCATCAGACAAAATACATTGATTTTCTTGTTCCAGGCTTGATAGGTTTCGCCATACTTATAAGCCCAATGTTCAGCTTGGTTAATATTTCCTCAGACTACAAGAAGACCAAACTGTTCAAGCAGCTTTCGCTGACGCCGCTGACAAAAATGGAGTGGCTAGCGTCAAAGATACTTTGGTACATTGTTTTGACCACAATAAGCTTCGTGTTGATGGTAGCCGTTGGAATCTTGCTGTACGGCGCAAACATCGCATTGACCCCTTGGCTCATACCCTTCCTGCTTATCGGCCCAACGCTTTTTGCTTCACTCGGCATGCTTGTCGGAACAGTGACAAAGAACCCGGAGACGGCAGGTGTAATAGGCAACATAGTGACTTTTCCAATGATGTTCCTCTCAGGCACGTTCTTCCCAATCAGCATCATGCCACAATACTTACAGACCATCGCTCACGTGCTGCCACTGTTCTACGTCATTGAAGGATTAAACAACGTAATGGTCTACGCAAACTACATGGGAGCGGCAATCGACCTCGCAGTCGTCGCGGTCATAACCATCATCATCTTCGTTGCAGCCATCAGACTGTTCAAATGGAGAGAAGACTAAAGCCCAAAAATTTTACTTTCATTTTTTCAAGCGCTACTTTGAAGCTTGAAGTAAGCTCAAAACTTTTGAGTACAAAGCATCAGCTACTTCATCCTCAGGCTTATCGCCGTCGATGAGGATGAGCTCACCTTTCTTAACGAACTTAAGGTAGACTCCTCGAACTTTCTGCTGTATTTCTAGGGTTTCCATCACAGACTTCTTTCGTTGCAAACGTTCCAGCACACGTTCAGGAGGCACATCGATAAAAACTGCGAAATCAGGTTGCAAGGCGTAAGAGTTAATTTTCTTGATCCAAGCTAAGCTTAATCCTGCGCTGCCTTGGTAGGCTAAAGAAGAGTAAATGTAGCGGTCGCAGATTACCAGTTTCCCTTCGGCTAAAGCTGGTTTTATCTCGTTTTCTACGTGCTCTATGCGGTCTGCGGCAAATAGTAATGCTTCAGCGGCTGTTGGCAACCGTTTTTCTTCGTAAAGGCAGCATTCTCGGATGAAAGTGCCCGTTTTGCCATGGCTGGGCTCTGAAGTGTAAACTGCATTGTAGCTTTTGGACAGCCTTTCGGTAAGTAGTTCTGCCTGTGTGGTTTTTCCGCTTCCGTCTAAGCCTTCGATGCAGATGAAAACGCCGTTCTTGCCCATGTTTTTCAACTCGGCTGGTTAGCGTTAGACATTATAGGGAGATAGATAAATATAACTTACAAACTGTGAGGCTTGCTTGTGCCTAAGGCTTACTGGGGAGAAATAAAGGATCCCGTACATGGGTACGTGTACATTACCGAAGCAGAAAAAAACATTATTGATTCGTATCCGATGCAGCGGCTCAGGCGACTGCGACAGCTGGCAGGTTCAGAGTACGTTTACCCAGGAGCCAACCACACACGTTTCGAACACTGCGTCGGCGTCATGTACTTGGCAGGCAAAGTTTTGGAAAACCCTAACATTTCACGCGTCGTAAATGATGAAGAAGTGGACATGTGCAGAATTTCAGCGTTGCTCCATGACGCTGGACATGGACCTTTCTCGCATGTTTTTGAGCAATTGCTGATAAAATACTTGGAAAAAACGCATGAAGACATCACTTCATGGATTATCGAGAAGAGCGAAGTAGGCGATAAACTATCAAAGATGGGTTACAAGCCTAAAGAGGTAGCTGGACTCGCCGTTGGGAAACTCCATAAACCTGGCAAAGCGTTTCTTGACCAGATAATAAGCAGCGCCGTGGACGTTGACAAACAGGACTTCATCGTCCGAGATACCTACCACACGGGCGCCGAGTACGGTTTCATCGATGTTTTCCGTCTTATACATGCGCTTGATGTTTTAGGCGAAAATCTAGCCGTCGAACTAGGCGCATTATCAGCGTTGGAAGCGTTCATGATTGCTAGGATTGAATCGTTTAAAAGCATTTATTTTCACCGTGTTGGCAGAGCAGCGCAGATTATGCTGGCAACCGCCATGGAAAAAGCAAACGGCGAGTTAGGGTTAACGGCGTTTAAGACGCCTGAAGACTATTTGGCGCTGGATGACTACACCGTCTGGTCAGCCCTAAAAAACTGTAAAGCATCTAAAGGAATAATTGGCAATCTAGAAAGACGCAGAATGCTAAAGTGCGCCTATGAACGGACTTTCTACGAGAAGGACACAATGATCTCCAATATTTTCGGTCGCGAATCATACAGGCGCCAAATGCAAAGTGAAATTGCTAAGGAAGCAGGTGTAGGTATTGAATCAGTGATAATTGACGTGCCCACGGTGCCATCTGTACCTTACCATCATGCGGTACTTATGGAGTCTATGGAGATTCCTGTTTTCACAAGAAGCCAAGCGGGCGACAAAACTCCGCAGCGGCTAAGTGAGATTTCAAAGATTTTCGAAACACTCAAAGGCTTCATGAATATACTACGTGTTTACACTGATGCAGCTGAACGTGAAAAAGTAGAGAGGGCAACAGCGAAAATCTTGGGGAAAATTCCGTCTGCAGCAAAAATCTCTTTTTAACGCTTTCTTAAATACTAGTCACGCTTAAGAAGAAAAGTGAAGAACTCGAAGGCTGTGAAGGGGAATATAATGGAAAACAACTCAGACAAAAAAGTCATAAACGTAAGAATCAAAAGGAAAACTGAACCAAAAACAGAACCCTCTACCCTTTTCAGCCAAAAAGAGATCCGAAAATTCGTCACTGAATTTGTTTCTTCATGGATTAGAGGAGACATCATAATCCGCTTTCCAACCGCGGCGGAACTAGCGAAGAAGACGCCGTTTAGCATTGCGTTTCCAACCGACCCCTCCGTTAACGCGGAATTAAAAATTAAAGAACACTATGTGGACCAGTTATCCATTATTGCTGGAACAAAACCCGCATCCGTTGACGAGCAAGAAAAAGCAATTTCAGAAGTTTTCAAAATGCTGCTAATGTTCCGCTCAGCAAACAGAATCGAAGGCAAAATCATCTCAAACGACCTAGAAAAAAGAATAGAGGAACTCGAGAAAACGGCCAAGAACCAGGGCAAGCTTGTTGAGCAAATAACTGGATTTTTGTTTAAGCCAAAAAAGCCAAAAAAATAAAGCGCAAGCTAGCTAAAAGCCCGATTCTTGAAGGGTAAGGTTTATTCGAGTGAAAAAGCATTCAGCTTGATGTTTTTAAACAAAGGGCTCCGGTAGTATAGTCCGGTCAAGTATTCCGGCCTTTCGAGCCGGTGACCCGGGTCCAAATCCCGGCCGGAGCACCAAAACCTTCATTTGGGATTATTTCATAAAATAAAGCTTATTTAAGCCTAGCGCGCGCCAACAAGCGAACCAGCGATTGATCGTCTTTTGAAAATAAGTTGGAACGGAATTACGTTCGGTGCATCCGGAGGCAAACCCACAAGCACGAGATGCCATCTCTTTTAAGCATTCCAACTAAAGCGTTGAAATCATGTTTCGCACTTACTGTATCTAAAATAAAATCAAATGTTCCTGCGTGTTTCTTCATCTGCTCCCGATCTGTTGATAATATTACCTCATCAGCACCCAGTTTCTTTGCATCCTGCGCTTTATTAGGAGATGTCGTGAATTGGACTGTGTAGGCACCGAATAAGTGTGCGAATTTCAGTGCCATGTGACCAAGCCCGCCAAGACCTACAATGCCTACCTTTTGTCCTTTTCCAACCTTCCAGTGTCTTAATGGCGAATATGTTGTGATTCCAGCGCACAAAAGCGGAGCAGCAGTTGCAGGGTCTATTTTTGGCGGTATCCTAAGGACAAAATCTTGATCTACAACGATGTTGTTTGAAAATCCGCCTTTTGTTATATCTCCATATTTGTCTTTGGAATTGAAGGTTACCGTAGCACCATTTTCGCAGTATTGCTCAAGACCGTCTTTACATGCGTCGCATGTTCTGCAAGAATCGCGCCAGCCCGTTGCTAAATTGGTCTAAAATGGTTTTTATCCTTCTTTCGCTATTATAGGTCTATTATGGACTCTTTTGATAGGCGAATTTTAGCTTTGTTGAAAAATGGTGAATCGATGG